>JBBQZS010000014.1:0-109193 GCA_038207495.1 Chloroflexia bacterium | reverse complement strand
GGTAGCGCATACGGGATTCGAACCCGTGGTCTCATCCTTGAGAGGGATGCGTCCTAGGCCACTAGACGAATGCGCCACGTCAAATAAATATAGTGGAAATAAAAAATGCGCAAGGGGAGATTTGAACTCCCACGCCCTTACGGACACTACACCCTGAATGTAGCGCGTCTGCCGTTCCGCCACTTGCGCGAGGAAAAAGATTTCGATGCGGAAGGAGGGATTTGAACCCTCACGCCTTACGGCGCAGCCCCCTCAAGACTGTGTGTCTGCCAATTCCACCACTTCCGCTTGCTTGTGGGGCTGTAAAAAATGGTGGGCGCAACTGGACTCGAACCAGTGGCCTCATTCTTATCAGGAATGTGCTCTAACCAGCTGAGCTATGCGCCCCAAAAATTAGTAACATCCCCGCAAGCAAATCTTTAATTATTAAGGAAGGCGACGAGCGGATTCGAACCGCTGGATAAAGGTTTTGCAGACCTCTGCCTTACCACTTGGCTACGTCGCCCCGTAGCCTCTCGGATACAGGCTTTGTAAAAGGCAGGGGCGAGAGGATTCGAACCCCCGACCGACCGTTTTGGAGACGGTTGCTCTACCAGCTGAGCTACACCCCTACGTTTTAGATTTGAGCTGTGAGCAACAAGTTTTAACTCATTACCCAACCCTTAAAACTTAGCCCTGTTATGGTGGGCGGTACTGGGCTCGAACCAGTGACCTCAGCGATGTCAACGCTGCGCTCTAACCAACTGAGCTAACCGCCCGGAGCAACACTAGCGGTTTTAAATGGTTGCGGGGGCAGGATTCGAACCTACGACCTTTGGGTTATGAGCCCAACGAGCTGCCACTGCTCCACCCCGCGACGTTTAATTTAGGCTGACCGCTACTTCGTTAACGATGGCGAGGGAGAGATTTGAACTCTCGACCAAGGGCTTATGAGTCCCCTGCTCTACCACTGAGCTACCTCGCCCGGTTGTTTGGTCGTTCGGACGACTATGGCCCATTGCAACCTCGGCAACCGTCCGCCGCAGTTGCAAATGGGATTATATCAGCCACTATGGGCTTTGTCAAATCCCTAAAAGCCCGCTTTTGCCCCACAGTGTAGCACCTATATTTAGTATTTATTTACCTCTGATAACCCTTGTATATACCCTCCAGAGTTAGACTCACATTGGCACTATCGGTAAGAAGGAAAATTCCTGGTTGTAGTTCCGCTGCTCGGTCAGCGTAGTAGGGAGTTTGTTCGATTGTTTCTATTTTTGGACATATGTTAAAGAGCTTGGTTTATTATATGGAGTACCCGTAATGATTACTAACAGTATCGAATTTCAGGTTGAATTTGGCGAAACTGACACGGCGGGGATAGTCTTTTATCCTAATTATTTCCGCTGGTTTGACCGGGCTACTCATACCTGGCTTAATTCAATTGGCTTAGAGCATAGCGAATTAATCGAGAAATATCACTATGCTCAACCAGTGATTGAGTGTGGTTGTCAATTCGTACGCCCGCTACGCTATAATGACCCGGTTAAAATTGAAACCAGATTACTTGAGCTAAAGGAAAGCCTATTCAGGGTAGAGCATCTGGTCTATAGCAAAGAGCAGCTAGTGGGCAGTGGTTACGAAGTAAGAGTCTGGATTACCACTGAAACAATGGATGAGCAAGGCCGACTTAAAATGATTACGATTCCAGCCGAGATGGCTGAAAAATTAAAGAGTTAAAAGTAACGTGGGTCGAGCTTATAGTTTGGTTCTGCCAGTTCAAAGGATAGACTGTTCGCTATCTTGAGACCTGGCAGAAGTAGAATATTTATCTATTCCTGGCAAACCTTGCCCCTTAATTCCGGACCTCAATTCCGCAACCGTATCACAAAATCCTCAATCCTGCCACTAAAACCCAATATCACAAGAAAATTTAATGGTATTGTAACTTATTCCGTAAGGTTTAGCCCTTAAAATAGGGAAACTCGGAAAGAATCTGCCTGAGCTTATTCTGACGTCATTTCCTGTTGGGTATTTTGAAAGGTTTTGCAAGTGACTAAAAAGTTTTGGCTGTCTATTGGTTCGGTAGTTGCTTTAATCCTCATCGCGGTTGGACTCTTTTCTTATCTTAGCCTAAAACCCAAACAAACTATCAAAATTGGCATACTCCACTCCCTGACTGGCACAATGGCAATCAGCGAAAAGTCGGTGGTGGATGCTTACCAACTGGCTATTGAAGAAATTAATCAGCGCGGGGGAGTGCTGGGTCGGCAGATTGAGCCGATAGTAGTGGATGGTCGCTCCGATTGGCCTACTTTTGCAAAAGAAGCCGAACGTCTGATAACTCAGGAGAAAGTTAGCACGGTCTTTGGTTGTTGGACTTCCGCCAGCCGCAAAACAGTTAAACCCGTTTTTGAAAAATATAATCACCTGCTGATATACCCGGTGCAATACGAAGGGCTGGAGATGTCCCCAAACATCATCTATACCGGGGCTGCCCCAAATCAGCAAATTATTCCGGCAGTAAAATGGAGCCTGGACAACCTTGGCACAAGCTTTTATCTAGTTGGTTCGGACTATGTTTTCCCCCGTACTGCCAATGAAATTATCAAAGACCAGGTGGCCTCGTTGGGCGGAAAAATAGTTGGTGAGGATTATGTGTTGTTGGGTAGCACCGATGTTAAGGCTATCGTCCAAAAGATTGTCCAAACCAAGCCAGCTGTGATTCTAAACACCATTAACGGCGATACTAACCTGGCTTTCTTCAAAGAGTTGCGTGCTGCCGGAATTGGCCCGGAAACTATCCCCACTATGTCTTTTAGTATTGCCGAGGAAGAATTACGCAGCCTTTCGAGCGCGAAAATCGCCGGAGATTATGCCGCCTGGAACTATTTTCAGAGTATTGATAGTCAGGACAATGGCGATTTTGTTAAGCGTTTCAAAGCAAAATACGGTCAGGAGCGGGTTACCAGCGACCCAATAGAGGCGGCTTATTTTGGGGTCTATCTCTGGGCCAATGCCGTTGAAGTTGCCGGGACTGACGATGTGAATGTTATTCGCAAGAATCTGAAAAACCAGAGTCTCAACGCCCCTGAAGGAATAGTTTATATTGATGGTGAGACCCAACATACCTGGAAAAGTGTTAGAATCGGCAAAATTCAGGAAGGTGGTCAGTTTGAGGTAGTCTGGAATTCCGGGAAACCGATTCGACCCATACCTTACCCACTTTATCGCACTAGAAACGAATGGGACAAGTTTCTACAAGGTCTATATACGCGCTGGGGTGGAAGTTGGGCTAACCCTGGTACCAATTAGGAGAGTCGAGAGGCTGGATGTTAACTATAAAGAGTCCTAAAAGACGTTCAATTGCCACCCGCTTAATATTATCCTTTTTATTAATTGCGCTTGTGCCGTTGGCGGCGGTGACTTTCCTGACCTACACTATTTCCGAGAGTTCGCTGAAAAAAGAGGTTCGGGCTAATCTGCAAGCCATCGCCGTTGCCAAAGCTAATAATATTGAAACTTATGCTTTAGAGCGTAAAAACGATGTTACTACTGTGGCCCGTATTCCCGATGTGGTTAAAGCTACTGACCGCTTGAACCAGACTTATAAGGCTGGCGGGGTAAATTCTGCCGATTATCTACTGGCTGACCAGGATATTCGCTCTTTTTTTAATTCTTACGTTGAAATTAGTAATTATACCAACCTGTTGCTGCTCTCGAATGAGGGCGATATTCTTTTTGCCCTGGATAATTTCAAGGCTGGTACCAACCTTAACAATTTCCAATATCGTGGCTCTGAATTGAACCAAACTTTTGACCGGGCTAAAACCTTATTAGAAACCGAGCTTTCCGATTTCCAATCCTATAATATCGGTGAAGAGGCCGCCGCTTTTATCGCCGCCCCTGTTTTCAAAAACGGCGTGATTATCGGGGTAGTTATTTTTCAGGTTAAAAACGAAGAAGTTTATAAGGTTGTTAATGACTATACTGGGCTGGGAAATACTGGTGAAACGCTGGTAGGCACAAGGGTGGGTGATGAGGTGGTATTTGTTACGCCTATACGGAGTGATCCGAACGCGGCCTTCAAACGTCGGATTAAAATCGGTGATAGTTTGGGACAGCCCTTACAATATGCGGTGAAAGGGATGCGGGGTGAAGGGGTAGCGACCGATTTTCAGGGTAAAGAGGTGGTGGCAAGCTGGCAATATCTCCCTGCGCTGCGCTGGGGTATTGTAGTAAAAATAGATACCAGCGAAGCCTTTGCCCTGGTAACAAACCAACGCAACACAATGTTAATGTTAGGCGGTATTACTCTGCTGATAGTAATTGGGTTGGCCCTGCTGGTAGCGCGTTCTATCTCTAACCCGATTTTGGAGTTGACCCGCATCGTTCGACAAATCTCTGATGGCGACCTTTCGCACCGGGCTCCGGTTAAAACTAAGGACGAAATCGGCGAATTGAGTGTTTCCTTCAACAAAATGACTACTGACCTGGCGGGAATTTATGATACCATTGAAGAAACTGTCCGACAACGCACTAAAGAACTAAAGCAAACCAACGAAGAGCTAGAACTGGCTCGCAAGGCTGCCGAAAGTGCCAATCAAGCCAAATCCACCTTCCTGGCAAATATGAGCCATGAATTACGCACTCCTCTCAACGCCATTATCGGCTATAGCGAGATGTTGCAGGAGGAGGCCCAGGATATCGGTCAGGCTGAGTTTGTACCTGACTTGCAAAAGATTAACTCCGCCGGGAAGCACCTCTTGAGTTTGATTAACGATGTGCTTGACCTGTCCAAAATCGAGGCGGGCAAGATGGAGCTTTACCTTGAGACTTTCGAGGTAAAAAGCTTAGTTAACGACGTTACTACTACAATTCAGCCTTTGGTAAATAACAAGCATAATACTCTTAAATTGATCCTGGATGCTGATTTGGGAATTATGCACGCCGACGTTACCAAACTTCGCCAGACTCTATTCAACCTGTTGAGCAATGCCTCTAAATTTACCGAAAATGGCACAATTACCCTGGAAGTTTTAAGGGCAAAATCCGAAGAAGCTTCCTCATCCTTTATTTTCCGGGTAACAGATACCGGCATTGGGATGAACCGGGAGCAAGTAAGCAAGCTGTTCCAGGCCTTTACTCAGGCCGATGCCTCTACCACCCGCAAATATGGGGGTACAGGTTTGGGGCTGGCTATCAGCCGAAAGTTTTGCCAGATGATGGGGGGCGATATTTCAGTCGAGAGTACACCGGGCAAAGGTTCAAGCTTTACGGTGGTGCTTCCAGTCAGGGTTAGCGAACTTAAACCAATCGAAAACGTTATAACCCCGGTTCCAGTCTCGCTCTTAGCCAATGCTGGGACTGTTCTGGTTATAGATGATGATCCAACCGTGCGCGATTTGTTACAACGTTATCTGAATCGCGAGGGTTTCGGGGTTATTCTGGCGGCAACTGGCGAGGAAGGATTACGACTTGCTAGAGAGCTGCACCCTGACACTATCACTCTGGATGTGATGATGCCCGGAATGGACGGTTGGGCGGTGCTTTCTAGCTTGAAGAATGACCCAACCACCCACGATATTCCGGTGATTATGGTGACGATGATTGAGGATAAAACTCTGGGTTATGCTCTGGGGGCGGCTGAATATTTGACCAAACCGGTTGATCGGGAACGTTTGTTGACGGTTTTGAAAAGATACGGCAGTCAGAAGCCCGCTTGTCAGGTTTTAATAGTGGAGGATGACGAACCGACCCGTCAGATGTTGCGACGTTTGTTGCAAAAAGAGGGTTTCCAGGTGACTGAGGCCAGTAATGGGCGCGAAGGGCTAGAATGCTTACAGGGGCAGGTTACTGAAATGGTGTTATTAGACCTGATGATGCCAGAGATGGATGGCTTCGAGTTTGTCGCCAGAGTTCGGCAACAACCGGAATGGCGCACCCTACCGATTGTGGTGATAACCGCCAAAGACTTAACCCTGGAAGACCGTTTACAGCTTAATGGGCGGGTTGAAAATATTTTGCAAAAAGGGGCCTATACTCAAGAAAGTCTCTTAGCCGAAATCCGCGAAATAATGGCCGGTCACCTCAGTAGTGAGGAGTCAATTTCGTTAGTTACAGGGGTTTAGGTTTATCTAAAATCGAAAAATCCCGTAGGGGCAGACCAGTGTGTTTGCCCAATTTAGGCTAGCCAGGGTTGACACATTGATCAACCCCTACAAAATGCGCACAGTCCCCTTAGTTCGGGGCTTGCTCATCCACCGAAGAACAGGCCGTAACTTTGAGGGCTTGCTCGATTGGTTTGCGAGGGTGACAAAGATTGACCAAACGACTGACGGCTGTTATTTGTCCACTCATGCGCCCTTGCACCGAAAAGGCTTCTTTATCCTGAATTAGCGCGTCTATCCGTTCGTGTCGGCTGGTGCGAATGTTAGTGTAAGCCCCTTCTCCATGAAGTACCAGCGCATCTCCCGACGTTATATCCAGTACCAGCAAAGCGAAATGACCCGTTGCCCGGATATTACCCAGGCTTAGAAACATTCCATCCCCTAGAAATTCCGTCCAGCTAATTTGGTGGGTCTGGGGTTGGTAATGTAAAAACCCAGGCTGTCCGCCCCGGTGGGAAGTATCCGGCACACCTTCCGGGGTAGTGGTTGCGAGAAAGCTGGTTTCGGCTCTGGCAAGTACATCACTTATCATCGGGTCGTCCAGCGAAAGGGTTTCAACAGTATCAGGTCCGATATTCAGGTTGATACCAAGCGAAGTAGAGCGGGCGATGTACTTACGACAGTGGGTAAGCGCGATGTTACATCTCATCACAGCCCCCGCCCCGTTAGGGGTAAGCACCCCGCCAATACGCGAGCGGCGAGCTTGCGCCAGATTGAAAATAATACCGCCACATAAAGTTCCCGCCGGAATTTTATTCAATAGCTCCCCTGGAAATCCCAGGACAATTTCAGAACCTTCAGTCGTGGCGGTAATAAGGGGCGGCGGACCTGAAAGTACCGCGAAATTAAGAATTTGCTCCTCGTCCAGGAAGCTCAGTATAATAAAGTCGGCTCCCCTGGCATATTCCGTGACTGGCCCTACCCAGTCTGCCAGGCTGTCTGCCACCTTCAGGCAATTCGCCTCGGTTTGAACCTCACGTTGCCCCTGGTGATATTTAATCGCTGCCATTCTTTACCTCAAATCTACTAATGCTTGTGGTTGGCTGCCAAAAGTCCAAAACCAATCAATTTTTACTTATTACCAACCATCGCCATCGCTTGCCAGCCAAATAACGTTGTTTGACGATAAAGCTCAAACTGGGTAGCGTGTTCGATTTTGTGACCATAGTTAGAGTAAACGATATAATCATCCAGCGCGTACATATCTCCATACCAGGGTAAGCTGCCAGCCTGGTTCATTTGAGTCGGGTCTATTCGCTCGAGAGTCGCCATTACCTGGGCATGCACTTCCTCAAATTCCTGTAGGGTGGTAGTAATAGGTTGAGGGCGGAGGTCTTCCACCTGTTCTGTGCAATAAATATGAGGCCCTTTGCTTAAATATCCGTCCAGATAGGGGGTAGGCACATTTTTCTCTACAAAGCCGGTTAATACATCGAGAAAAATGCGTTCCATTGAGGTTAAATGGTTCATTACATCTTTAGCCGACCATTCTCCCACCACCTTACCGCTCTCCCAGCTTTCGCCCTCAATCCCTTCGATGCTTTTCAAAACCGTCTGATGCCCGTATTCCATTAAGCCTTTGGTAAACATAAAAGACCTCCTTAGTTTGTATGTCTAGTTCAATTACCTTGATGAGTATAGTTTAGCAAGTTTGGCGGGAATTAAAATCGGGGGATATACGGAGAAAAAATTAAAGCTAATACGGAGATTTTATTGAAGTAAGCCTTTTTGAATGGCCCATGCCGCAATTTGAACTCTGGATTTGAAGTCGAGTTTTGACAGGATATTTTCAATATGGGTTTCAACGGTTCGTTGGTTAAGCACCAGGTCTTCGGCAATTTCGTGGTTGGATTTGCCCTGAGCGATGAGGCTGGCGACCTCACGCTCCCGCCGGGTTAGGCCGTCCCATTCTTTGGTCGCCTGTTGCAGCGACGAAAGAGGACGCGCTGGGGTAAGCAATTTTTCTATTTTATCCCGAAAGCTAACCTGTAAAATTGAGTCGGGGATAGCATTAGCCAATTGCTCGGTAATTTGTCGAACTTTCCCAAAAGCCTCCTGAGCTGGAGCATATTGTTTTTGTTTTTCCAGCAACTTGCCGTGAGCCAATTCTAAACGCCACTGCAAAGGTAACAGACCTTGTTGCTCGGCGGCGGTTATGGCCTCTAACACCAATTGGTTTGCCTCAGCCCGTTGTCCCTTTGCTATAAGCACCTCGAATTTTAAAAGAGCTATATAAGGCACAACCTCTGATTTATTTGAGTTAAACGGCAAACTTAATTTGTCCAAAATTTTAAGAGCGGTATCCAGGTCGCCAGTGGCATGGGCTAACTCCACTTTTGCCATCCAGACCAACCGTTGACCGATGCTTTGAGCCGGAGCGGTAACGGGGAAGGCTGCCAGCAGTGGCTCGGCCTGGTCGGGTTTGTTCAGGTGAATAAGCGTTATAGCAAGATAACTGGCGGCATTTTCCTTCCAGTAAATTGAGTTGCACTCGGTAGCCAGTTGCAGGGCAATTGCCAGATATTGGCGGGCAGCCTCAAAATTCAGCAAATCCAGCTGCAAAACTCCCAGGCTGAAATTAGCGGCGGTTCGCCATTCAATGTGGTTAAGTTCTTCGGCAATGGCCAAACTTTCAGAGGCAGAGTTAAAAGCGGCAGTGTAATTACCATAAAACCCCTGCACCAGACCCAGCACAAAAAGCGCGTAAGCCTGCCCAGACCGCCAACCAATAGCGCGTGCTTCGGCAAGACCTCGCTCCCCACTTTTTAACCCGCCTACCAGCCTTTCTAACGGGTGGTTAAGGCTGGGTACATGATATGAACCGCAACTCAGGGCCAGACAGACTTGACTGGAAGCTATTCGTTGGCGGTCACCTGACTCATTGAACAATTCAATAGCCTTTGTAGAAAACTCGGCCCCAGCCTTTAGTTGGCTGTTCATAATCGAAGAAATTCCCATTAAGTCATAGGTATCGGCCATTCCCGCCCGATTGCCCAGTTTGCTGAAAATAGCCAGGGCTTCCCGATGATAAGCCAGAGCCTGTTCGGGTTCGTCCTGATTAAGTTGCCAGTTCCCCAGAGAATTGAGGCAGTAGGCCAGTAAAAGCGTATCATCATGCCTACGAGCCAGCCCTAAAGCTTGAGTGTAATAATCGTTAGTACGCTGATAATCCCGCGCACTCCACAAGGAACCCAGGGCCAATAAGGCTATTATTTCGGTAGGGGTGTTAGCGACTGAACGGGCGGCTTCACGGGTAGCCTCGTAATCGGCCTTTGCCAGCTCAAAATCGCCGATTGTTTCCCAGGCATGCCCCCGCTTTAGCCATAGCTCTGGGGCAGCAACAGTTATCTTCCCCTGTTTAGCCGCATCAAGCGCGCGCGAGTAATGTTCCACTGCCACCTGTGGCCCAAAAAGAGCCATCGCTTTATCCCCGGCCTTGATGGAGTATGATATTGCCTGGGGCCAATACTCTAGCAAATAATAATGATAGGCCAATTCCTCGGGCCGCTTATCCAGTTGGTCAACGTTCAGTTTCTCCAAAGTTCGAGCAATCTTATGGTGCAGGGCTTTACGCTCCCGAATAAGAAGTTTGGAATAAATAGTCTGGCGGGTGAGGGCGTGACGGAAAGCAAATTCGCCTCCCGGCACTTCCACCACCAGCTGGGCGGCAATCAATTCTTTTATCGCTTTTAATAACTCAGTTTCGGTTAAGCGGGTAATTCGTTCCAGCAAGGAAAAATCGAACTGTTTTCCGGCTACCGCCGCCAATTCCAGAATTTCTCTGGCGGACGCGCTCAGGTTTTCGGTATGCCGCTCCACCGCATCCTGAATGGTGGCGGGCATTTGCAATCTGGCAAAACTCTCGGCCTCTCCTTCGTTTCTGGAAAAAAGTAGCGGCTCTTGGGCGACTAAAGCTTTCAAGATTTCCTCAACAAAAAAAGGATTACCCTCGGTAAAGTTATAAATAGTTGTGAGAAAGTCAGGTCGAAGGGGGGAATCCAGCGTAAAGATAGCCTTGAGCATTAGTTCCACATCCTGCCGGGAAAGCCGTTCCAGTTTTAGCTGGGTAGACCGCCGCTCCCGTTCCAACCAGGCCAGAAATCTTTTGGAGGCTGGGGGAAGTTCTTCGCTTCGGCAGGTTATAACCAACACTATTGGCAAATCTGCTAACCTTGCCACCAGATAAGTCAGATATTCCAGGCTGTTGGGGTCAATCCAGTGTAAATCTTCGAGGACAAGCAGTAGCGGTTGTTGACTGGCAAGCTGTGAGAAAATCAGGGTGATCGCCTGGAATAGCCGTTGCTTTTCCTGGTCAGTATCGGTATAAGCTGGTTGTTCAACTTTTGGCAATCGTCTGGCAAGCTCCGGTAAAAGCTTAATCAGGTCAGCCACTCCAGGGCCAAGCAAGTGAGAGATTTCCGCCGTGCTTAGATTATTTACCCCGCCGCGTAGCAAATCAATTAAAGGGGCATAGGGCAGCATCCGTATAACTTCAAGGCAATTCCCCTGCAAAATCTGCCAATTTTGCTCATCGCCCGCCCGTCTAATTTCGCTAACCAGGCGGGATTTACCAATTCCAGCATCACCAGCTAGGGAGATAATCTGGCCTGTTCCGGCTTTAACCCTGGCAATAGCATCTTGAATGATTTCAAGCTGACGCATTCTCCCAATGACAATGGGACATAATAAAGGGGAATTAGCTGAAATAAAATCGCTAGATTTAGCCGCTACGTTTGGCTGAGAGGAGGTTTTATTTTCAAAGCTATTTTTATTGGGTAGTTGGTTATCTGGCATTTTATAATACCTGCCTGAATGCCGGACAAAAATATTGAGACTGGTTTGGTTATTTTTGAAGCTAAAACTACTTTAGAGTCTTTTTGGAAGATTAGTTGTCTGGTTATTATAACAGCTTTTGAGTATAACGAAATACTAAAGAATCTTAACAGTACCGTTACACGCTAAAAAACCCATAAGGCTGATTGACGGTAAACAACTGGCAATATCTACCCCAAACACGCTATAATAGAGCTATAAAAAACTTTAATTAGATATGCGAGGAAAAGCAATGTATAATTACGATGCGAATAGCGCGGAATATCGCGAAGCCTATCGTCAGGCAGAACGCAGGGTTAAAGCAAAATTAGGATTTTACTGGCATTTTTCAGTCTACCTCATTATCAATGGTTTGCTAATTGGTATATATCTTTTGACAACTGTGGCGGCAGGGTTTTATTATCCCTGGTTTGTTTGGCCCATGGCAGGATGGGGAGTCGGGATACTATTTCATTTTCTAGGAGTGTTTGTTTTTCCGGGCGATAATAGTGGCGGCATCCGGCGTAAAATGATTGAAGAAGAATTAAGGAAGATGGGCGCAACTGTACCTCCTCCAGGTACTGGCTACCCGCCAACTTCCGGGTCAGGGCAAAACTTCAATGATCGAAATTAAAATTCGATAAAAATTATCTGAACCTGACTCAGGATTTTATTAGTGGGTCTGAGTTGGCCTATTACACCCTTGATAATTAGTCTAGACCTTTTTATCCCTGGTATCCTGCATTTCGCCAATGACTAAGTTCTAGTTTTTCATTGAAACACATTTTATGCAACAAAGTTTATCACACTCTAAAAAACTGCCACTTGCTTCACAATTAGTAGGACATTTGCTAATTGTAGAAAAAAGCAATTTCGGTCTCTCCAGGACTTTAATTGATTCGGGATTGAACTTAACCTTCCTGAATGATTATCCTGACGTCCTCCCCCAATTACTGAATCAGCCTTATGACCTCCTGCTAATTTCGACCAGTTTCCCCGACCCGGCCAGTCTGGAACTTTGCCAGACTATTAAAAATAATCCTGATATCAATAATATTGGTATAATTTTTGTGGCGGAAAACAGTACAGTTGATGATGAAAGTAAGGCTTATGAAGCAGGGGCGGCTGATTTTATACCTTATCCTTTATCTTCTTTGGAGTTACAGGCTCGCCTCAAGCTTTTACTAAAGCTGAATAGAGCCGAAATTGAACTCCATCAGCGTACTACCCATCTTCAGGAACTAATGCGGATTTCTAATTTAATTAATCTACATCTTGATTTAAAGACTCTTTGCGACGAAATTGTTAAGTCAGCCAGAGATTTGACCGAATCCGAGTGGGCCTATTTGCTCCTATGGGAAGAAGAATCCAGGGGACACCGTTGCCTCAGTGCCTTGAATTATGATACTGATTTTGAAGGCACCTTGATTCCCGAAAGACAGGGGGTTAGCGGGGCTATAATGTCCAAAGGCCAACCAGTTTTAATACGAGATTATCAGAACTCGGAATGGCGTTTAAAAAATATCCCTACCAGTGAGATTAGAGAAATGGCGGGGGTGCCATTGCTGGTCGGGCAGAAACATCTGGGCGTGTTGGCGGTTTCGGTGGGTAAATCTGACAAACATTTTACTAGTTACGACGTGGATACCCTAAGTAATCTGGCAAATCAAGCAGCCATGGTGATCGAAAATACCAGGTTATATAAGGATTTAAGCCGGAAAGAGGAAACCTATCGCCTTATTACTGAAAAGGCCAATGATTTAATTGTATCGGTAAATGTCGAAGGAATTATCACTTTTATCAACGAACGCGCTCGATTGATGCTAGGCTTTGAGCCTTCTGAAATCATTGGTAGTAGTATCCAACACTTTCTAACTCCCGATGCCCTGAAAACTTTTTATGGGGTTTTTGAATCATTAAGGACTGAGAAGCAACAAAGCCAAATAAATCGTATTAGCGAATCACCTTACGAGCTTCTGGTTATCAATCGTGAGGGTACTCCTCTAAACCTTGAGTTTAATTTTGGATTACTTTTCAATGATAATAAAATAAAAGGGATTCAGGGCATTGGTCGGGACGTTACTACCCGCAAACGCAGTGAAGAAAATGAGCGGATGCGGATATTAGGTCAAATGGCAAGTGGCGTGGCCCACGATTTTAACAATGTGCTGGCAAATATATTGGGCCATGCCCAGTTACTGGAAGCACAAACCCAGAATGAAGAAGTTCTCGATACTTTACAAATCATCGCTCAGTCCGCAAGCGACGGAGCTGAAACAGTCCGGCGTATTCAGGAATACACTGGGCAGCGTACGCCCACCGAATTTGATTTGCTTGACTTAAACCAGATAGTCCAGGGAACAATAGATTTAAGTCGCCCCCGTTGGCGGGATAATGCTCAACTTAACGATATGCAAATTGAAATCGAGCGGGAGTTTGCAAACATACCGTTGGTGCTAGGCAAGGCAGCGGAGTTGCGCGAAGTCATAATTAATATTATAAACAATGCAGTTGATTCGATGACTGCTAACGGTGGCAAGCTAAGTTTTCGGACCAGTTATCAAAGTGGTTGGGTAGTGCTTAAGTTAGCCGACACAGGTAAAGGGATGCCCCACGAAGTAAGGCAACATATTTTCGAGCCATTCTATACAACAAAAGGGGTAAGGGGCACGGGTCTGGGTTTGTCGGTTGCTTTCGGGATAATAAATCGCTACAAGGGCGAAATAAGTTGTGATTCTACGCTAGGGCAAGGCACTGTTTTTACCATCCGGTTGCCCGCCGTAGAGCCAAATCAAGAGGAAGTTTCCATGGCAAAAACTAAGGCAGTAGTAAAGCCACTTATAAAGCAATATCAGGGTAGGATATTGGCGATTGATGATGAAGCGGGTATTCGGAGTGTAATGCGGCGGGCTCTGGAATTGAACGGTTTCGATATTCAAGTGGCATCTTCAGGAACAGAGGCACTGGCGATGCTGGAGAAGGCCGCTCTTATCAACCAGGAACGCCCTTTCGACCTTATTCTGAGCGACTTGGGGATGCCGGAGATGGGTGGTTGGGAAGTCGCCCGTTCCATACATAATCGCTGGGCCGAAATTCCAGTCGTGTTGGTAACAGGTTGGGGTGAGCAGGTAGACCCTGGCAAAATGGCCGAAAATCAAATTGCTGATATTATTTCCAAGCCTTTTAATATTCAGGAATTGATTAGAGTGGCGGCTCGCCATATTCGCCAACCTGGTGAATAAAACTAGCTACATCGGACCACGAAAACTTTCACAACTACAACCTGTTCGAAGTAATTATTTTCACATAACAGGAATACATCTCCGGTTTTTCATTGTAAGGGGTTAGTTCGTGGTATAAAGCCATTCCCGGAAATACCCGAACTTATTAGCTTTACCTTATCTATTAAAACTAATCCTCCATATCCAGGATTTTTTCCTGTTTTGATGCTTTACAAGCACATAGCCAATCATCCCAGTTTCCCCGCAGAAAAGTATTAACTATGCTAATATCACTCCGGCATAATAATCATTAAAAAGGAGAAAGTATGAGCCAGAATGACAGGAAAGTACGCTGGGGTGTATTAGGGGCGGCTAGGATAAATCGGCGACTAATTCCAGGATTGAAACAATCAAATAATGCCGAATTATTAGCCATTGCTAGCCGTGACCGTGACAAAGCCCATCAGGCTGCCGCGCAATGGGGAGCCGAATTAGCTTATGATAGTTACGAAGCTTTACTAAATGACCGACGAATCGAGGCGGTTTATATCCCTTTACCCAATACTTTGCACGTTGAATGGGCTATAAAAGCGGTTCAGGCCGGGAAACACGTTTTATGCGAAAAACCATTGGCCCTTACGCCCGAAGACGTTCTCAAGGTTAAGGAAGCAGCAGAAAAAAACAAAGTTCAGGTTATGGAAGCTTTTATGTATCGTTTTCATCCCCAACAAGGGCGGGTCAGAGAGTTGTTAGCCGAAGGGGCAATTGGAGATGCTAGAGTCGTGCGCGCCAGTTTTGCTTTCCCAATGATTACTGGAAATTATAATATCCGCCTGGATAATGCTTTAGGCGGTGGTGCAATCTGGGATGTGGGCTGTTACGGGGTAAATGTGGCGCGTTGGTTGTTGGGTTCAGAGCCTGTTTCGGTCTATGCCGAGGCCACCCTTGAGCAAGGGGTTGACGTTAGCACGGTGGCAATTCTGGATTTTGGCGCACAAAAACGGGCGGTGATGGATTTTGGGCTGAATTATGGTCGGCGTAGTTTCTACGAAATAATTGGCACCGCCGGAACTCTTTCGGTTGAGAATATGTGGCAAGAGCCGGATATTGAGGGCTACGTCTATCTCAGGAATGAAAAAGGGCTGATAACCGAACCATTTGCCCCGGTTAACCATTTCAAGCTAGAGGTAGAAGCTTTCAGTCAGGCTATACTCGACGGGCAGCCCGCTCCTTACTCCCTGAGCGATTCGGTAGAAAATGCGCGAGTGTGTAATGCTTTGCACCAATCTATCCAGGAGGGACATAAGATTCAGCTTTAAATTTTCGATAAGCTCAAGGGGTCTTAAGAAGGAAATAGAGTGGGGAAAACCGGGATATGACTCGCGCCCGCCCCGGTAATAGGTAAAAATGTGTTGCGATTATTGCGGAGGGCGGCACAACTTTGAATCCCGGTCAGGGCCTCTACCCGCAAGGCCACTGCTACAGGAACGGGTAACACTACCGACTCCAAATCCTCCGCCAGTTGCAATTCCAGGCGGTAGCAGCGGGTCGCTTCGTCCAGTCCGTCCAGCCCTTTAACTTTGAGGAAGGCGCGGGCCATTTTGCCAAGGGCGGGTGCCAGATATTCCAATTGCTGGTTGAGTTCAATTAAATCCGCCGCTCTGGTATAACATTCGAGAGCTTGTTCCCATTGGTTGGGGCTTTCTGGCAGGCTCAACAGGAAATCCCCCACATCAATTAGCGGTTCAATCCAGTTGGGGTTGTTGTCGTAACGGGGAAAAGTTTTAGCAAATTTGGTTAGATTGGATAAAGCCGCCTTGCTATCGTTTAGCTTATTTTGAAGCTGACCCAGAATGTAAAAAGAACGGGCCAGCCAATTCTGCTCCTCACCTTTAAGGCCAATTGCTACCGCCCGACGGGCGGCGATAAAGCCTTTCCAGTATTTCCCCTGGCGATAATAAGACAAGGCCTGTAAATAAAGAGCCTGTAGGGATAATGCCAGGTTGCGGATTTGTTGGCAAGTATCGAGGCAACGTTCCAGATAGGAAATTGAGGTATCCCAATCGCCCGACTGTTGATAAACTTCGCCCAATTTAAGTAAACTCTCAGCTATTGCCACTTTAGCATCATGCTTTTGCCGAATTTTTAAACTCTCTTCCAAGAAATCGGTGGCTTCCTCCCACCGTCGGTTATTAGCCTGGATTAACCCCAGCCAATGGCGGGTATAAGCATTTTCCAGTTCTAATCTAGTGCGGGAAAATGCGTCCAAAGTTTCACGCTCTGGCAGGGTTTGGAGTGAAGTTAGTTCTAATTCAAAACAACGCTGACTACTTTTCCATTTACCTTGCTGAAAATAGAGGCAACCCATTCGGTTGAGGCTGCGAATATAGGGTAGATATAAGCGGTTTTTTTGACTGCTTCAATCGCTTCTTTCAACAGTTTTTCGGCGCAGTCAGTTTGACCCTGTGTTATTAGTACTTCGGCTAAATTAATTCGGGCATCTATAATTTCTTCAGGGTTTTTACGTTCAAGGGAAAGGCTTAATTGCTTTTCAAAAAAGCCCTCGGCCTGTTTAGCTAAACCTTTTATGGTCGCCATCTGCCCAGCATACTGAAATAAAAAACTTACCCAGGGCTACCCAGTGGAGTTAAGGGCAGGTTGGCTTAAAATTGGTGGAGGTTTTGTTCCCAGATTTTGCGAATCGTTTCAGGCAAGGCGATTGGGCTGAAAGGTTTTAGAATTACATCTAACCCGCCAATAGCTTTAACTTCGGCTATTTCTTCTGGTTTGGCTTTGGCAGTGAAAAATATAACCGGGATGGTGCTAGTTTCAGGAATTTCCCGCAGTTTTTGCAAGGTAGTTGGGCCATCCATCCCTGGCATCATTACATCCAGCAAGATTAAATCGGGCCTAAAAATCACCGCTTTTTGAAGGGCTTCCTCACCAGAGCTACAAACTTCAATAATATATCCCCCTAAATCTTCAAGGACCAATTTTGCAAGATTTTGAATGTCGGGGTCATCGTCCACACACAAAATTCGGCTTAAATCCCGTTTACCCATGTCCCTATCCCTTTTGATAACTGCACTTTGTCTATTATTACTTTAAATTATAACGGGTGAAAGCAAGCGGAATAAACGAGTCAGAATTCAGGAGTCAGGAGTCCGAATAAAAAGAGAATTTTTGTAGGGTAGACCAATGTGTCTGCCCTTAAACCCTGGATACGATGCATCGTGTCCCTACAACGGGAACACAAAATCATAATTTTTTGGCGTTTTTCTCGTTAAAAATCCCTACTCTTTTCCGACAACTAACAACTATTTAGACCTCAACCAGACGGCTAGTAACTTCAATTTCAACCGACCCCGCCAGACTGGCGGAAACTCCGCAATATTTCTCGTGGGAGAGCTTGACGGCTTTATTCACCAGTTCCTGGCTCAGGTTATGGCCTTCGATTACATGCTCAATGATTATTCGGTCAAATTTTTTGGGGTGTTCCTCATGCTCCCAGCCCTTAACTTCCAGGTGATAGCCCTTTACTTCCTGCCGCATCTTTCGCAACATGGCAATAACATCCATTCCGGTGCAGCCCCCCAACGCCACCAGCAGCAAGGTTTTAGGCGAAAAGCCCTGACTATCGCCACCGTGTTCGGCTGGGGAGTCCAATTCGACTTTGTGCCCACTTGGCCCCATCGCTTCAAAGCGCATTGGCCCTTCTTTAGTCCAGTTTACCGCTATTTCCCGCATAGGTATCCTCCTCCATAATTAATTGACAGACCTCAATAGGGAAATTATACTTGAGACTGAATATTTATTCCTGCAAAAAGGCGGGTGAGGTTTATACCCAGGTAGGTAGCGAGTGGAACTGGAGAATGAAAAACAGGAGTATACAAATTTCTGGCGCGAACCTGAACTGGGTAATACCGAACTTTTGCACGCCCGTTTTGTAAACCATTCTTATACTCGTCATTCTCACGATACCTTTGCCATCGGTATGATAGAAGTTGGGGCGGAAGAGTTCGAGTGTAACCGTCAAAAATTTGTAGCTCCGGCTGGTAGTATTGTGGTGATAAATCCGGGTGAGGTGCATACCGGGCAGGCCGCTTCTGAAGGTGGCTGGACTTACCGAATGCTCTATCCTGAAGCCGAGTTACTCCAGAAGGTGCTATCAGAAACCACCGGGAAACAAGGTGTTATCCCTTTCTTCAAAAATGTGGTTATCGGGGATAATGAGCTTGCCCCTGAATTGTTGAATTTACACTTTGATTTGCAAAGCCCCATTTCAAATCTGGAACGCCAATCCCGCTTTTTGTGGTGGCTAACTCGCCTCATCCAGCGTCATTCCGAAACGCGCCAGCTACCCCTGAAAGAAGGCCACGAACCTCGCGCTATCCGGCAAGCCCGTGAATTTTTAGTAGAAAACTATCGCGAAAATATCTCACTCGATACTCTTGCGGAAAAAGTTGGGCTTAGTCCTTATCATTTGCTGCGTACTTTCCGGCGTAGCTGCGGCCTACCCCCCCACGCCTATCAAAACCAGGTAAGGCTAAATCAGGCTCGTACTCTCTTGAAAGCGGGTTGGCATATTCCCCAGGTGGCGATAGAGTTAGGCTATGTTGACCAGAGCCACTTTACTCGACAGTTCAAACGGATTATGGGTGTCACTCCCGGCCAATATATAAAGCGCAATAATCTACAAGACAATCCCTCTTTTCTTACTTAAAATCCTGCTATGAGCGAAAAAATTATTGAGGACAAATTAACTGAGGATAGTAGCTCGGTCACATTTACCTTTGCCGGGGTACTGGAAGGGGTGCGCCAAACCCTTTCGGTAGCACTGAGCGTTTTTATCTACGGTCTGGTGTTGGGGGTATTGGCGGGACAGGCCGGACTTAGCCCATTGGAAGTCTTTTTGATGTCGGCCCTGGTCTTTGCCGGGTCGTCTCAGTTTGCCGCGCTAGGGTTGTGGGTTGCTCCGTTGCCTATTCTCACTATTATTCTGACAACATTAGTGGTTAATCTACGCCATTTGTTGATGGGAGCGGCGGTACGTCCCTGGATGGGCGGGCTAAAAAGCTGGCAAGCTTATAGCAGCCTCTTTTTCTTGAGTGACGAAAGTTGGGCCTTAACTATGGGCCAGTTCGCCAAGGGAAAACGGAATGGGGCTTTTTTAATAGGTAGCGGTTTGGCACTGTTTGTAGCCTGGACTAGCGCGGGGGTAGTGGGACGCACGCTAGGGTCGGCGGTGCAAGACCCGGCGAAATGGGGGCTGGATTTCGCCTTTACCGCCGTTTTTCTGTTTTTGCTGACCGGGATGTGGAAGGGCAAGCGGAGCCTTTTGCCCTGGATAGTAGCGGCGGCGGTGGCAGTAGCGGCGGCCTATGCTATGCCCGGCACCAAGTGGTATATCATTCTGGGGGCGTTGGCCGGGAGTGTGGTGGGAGCGTGGGGCGATGACGGTTAATTTTGAGGTTTTTCTAACTATTCTGGGAATGGCCCTGGTAACATATGCCACTCGTATTGGTGGGTTCTGGCTGGTTAACCGCATAAAACTTTCGGCCAGGGTAGAGCGCGGTTTGCAATATTTACCCGGCACGGTGCTGGTATCGCTGATTGCCCCGGAAATAGGGAAAGGTGGCCTGACCACCGCCCTGGCTAGTGTGGCAACCGTTCTGACGGGATGGCGCACCAAAAATTTGTTAGTGGCAATGTTGGTGGGGGTTGGGCTGGTCTATTTTCTGCGCTCGATTGTGGGAATGGGGTAATAGGAGCAAGAATAAAGAATTTTTGTTCCCCCTTCCTGGGTCGGAAAGGGGAACTCGAACAACTAACAACCAAGAACCAACAACTAAAAACCAACTGCTTTCGCCAGAGCTTCCACTCCGTCCAGGTCGTCCAAATCCAGCCATTGCAGCATAACCCGTTGCAATCCGGCCTCCTCTAACTTACCAAGCTGTTCCATAATTTCCGAGCCCGTGCCAACAACTAACCCGCGTTCGCGCATTTGCGCTGCCGTCGTATTTTGGGCTGCGGCCTTCTGTTCAACCTCCGCTTCGGTTTTGCCGAAAAAGCAACCAGTCATCATCGAACGCCGAACAGAGTTTTTGGCCCGTCCCTGTTCCTCCAATAACTCATCCAACCTGGCGTTAAGTTTAACCAGACTCTCAATAGGTTGGAAGACTGCGTTCCACTCATCAGCGTAACGGGCGGTCAGGGGCAAGGTGCGTTGTGGGCCGTTACCACCAACCAGAATCGGCGGACCTCCGGGTCGAATTGGACGGGGCAATAAAATCGCATCTTGCAGATTATAAAACTCACCCTTGAAGTTAACAGGCTGGTCGCTGGTTAACAGGTTCTTGATAACCTGCAACCCTTCCTCGAAGCGGGCAAAGCGGCGGGGCAGTTCCAGCAAGTCAAATCCATAGTTAGTGTGTTCGCGCTCCTGCCAGCCCGCCCCCACCCCCAGCGTTAGCCGCCCACCTGATAAATCGTCCACCGCCGCTGCCATTCGGGCGGTCATGGTGGGGTGGCGAAATGAAACAGGCGATACCATCGGGCCAAATTCGATCCGTTTGGTATGGCTTGCCAGCCAGGTTAATGAGACCCACAGTTCCAGCGAGTCAATATCCGGCCCGGTGGCGTTGGTATAATGGTCGGAGCGGTAAAGACCCACGAAGCCCAAATCCTCGGCGGCCTGGGCGATGCGTTGCCAGCGTGGCCAGTTAAGCCCGTTTTGACCTTCTACCATCAAGGCTACTTCTATCATTTTCTTATCCTTTCAAGAATTCATGTAAGACTGAAACTACCAACCGATGGTCTTCTTCCTGGGGTAGCCCCGAAACTGTAACCGTACCAACCACTCCCACGTTTTTGATAATTATCGGAAAGCAGCCCCCATGCGGAGCAAACTCACTCTCACTAATCAAGGATTTTTGCTCAATCGTGCTATTTTTGCTTTTGAAATAATTCCCCATGTAAAATGAGCTGTGATTAAAACGGTTGACTACCCGAATTTTGCGTTTAATCCATTCGTCGTTGTCGGGGGCAGTGCCGGGTAGGGCGCAATGAAATAACTGTTGCCCGTTGCGGTTGATGTCTATGGTGATGCTTTTATTCTCTTTCAGGCCAATCTCGACCAGCCGCGTCCCGATTTTGTAGGCGGTTTCGTTGCTAAATTCGCTGAACTGGATTTCTTCTTCCTCTTTTTTGAGACTCTCTAAAAGAGCGTTGTAATCTTCCATTGTATTTATTTTTCCTTGCTAATAATTATTTGTAGGGTAGGGTTTACCTGTGCCTCGCCGGGGTATAATCCTACCGGGCGGGTTACAAACCCGCCCCTACTATTAAACTCGTAATTGTTCCCCCTTCCACTTTAGGGAAGAGGTTAGGGGGTTAGGTTTAAACGAAAGGAACTACCCGTTGTTCCGCGCTGCTAAGCATGCCAAGCTCGATGATCTTGATTACGTTAGCCGCTTCCTGGGCTGTCACCGGGACGGGTGCGCCCTCGTTAATCGCTTTAAGGATACCCAGATAGTAATTTTCGTAGCAACCAGGCAAGGTTTCGATTTTACCACTTAAGTTCAGGTCGTTTACCCCCGTATAAATTGCAGCATACAACTCCTCGCCCTCTTTGCCCCAACCCGGTTCTCCCGGTAACATTCCGGCTTTAAGCGCGTCTTCCTGCGGGTCAAGGCCATGCTTAATCAGGCTACCTTTGCTACCATGAATCTGATAACGCGGCCCTGGCTTCTTCATTACCGTGCCGGAGTGCAGGATTACCCTAAGATTATCGTAACCCAAAACAGCGTGAAAATAATCCACCGTTTTGGAATTTTGACGTTGGGGGAAAGCATCGGCGAAAATGGTTTTGGGTAAGCCAAAAAGCTGAACCGCCTGGTCAATCAGATGTGCGCCGAGGTCGAACCAGATACCCGAACCCGGCAAAGGTTGTTCGCGCCAGCGTTCGGTGACATCCAGGCGATAGCGGTCAAAATGCGACTCAAAAGTGTTAATCTCACCCAGCAAGCCCGCCTCAAGCACCTTTTTAACCGTCAGAAAATCGCCGTCCCAGCGACGGTTCTGATACACGCTCAACACTCGTTTATTTTCCTCGGCGGTTTTAATTAAGTCTTCCGCTTCGGAATAATAATTAACAAAGGGCTTTTCCACCACCACATGTTTACCCGCCTGTAAAGCCTGTTTCGTCAGGGGATGGTGGGTAACATTGGGTGAACCAATAATTACCAGGTCAATATTTGGGTCATTAATTAACTCGTCAGGGGTGGCTACCACCTGCACCGAAGGGTATTTTTGCTGAACTTTGGCGGCATTGGTGCTGGTAACAACCTTTACCAGCTCATAGCCTTCTATGGTGGTGACGAAGGGGGCATGAAAAACTGCGCCCGAAAGCCCAAAGCCGATGATGCCGACTCGTATCTTTTGCATGATTTAATTGCGCTCCTTTATTAAATGGCTTGTTTGAACTATCCTAACATTAACTTTTGGGAATGACAACTCAAAGCACAATTCGACACGCCCCATTCGTTTGAGTTGCAGGGTAGCCCTAGCCGTGCTAATATGAACCAAATTTCAGTAAATAGACCCAAAATTTGGGTGTGGTTATAGTAAGCAAGTTGGTGAAGCATGAAGCTCCCCGAAGGTCTCACAATTCGCCGCGAACATTTCAACCGGGATTTGATTGGCAAAGTTACGGTAGTGTTTATTTTTCTTGGGCCGATACTGGTACCCTTACTATGGCTCAGTGGCTGGCCGCTTTTCACTACCATTGCCCAGGTCGGTTGGAATTTTGGTAAAGCCATCTGTTCTGATACGGTTAAAAGCTTTACAATTGGCGGGGAGCCAATGATGGTTTGCGCCCGTTGTTTCGGGGTTGGCAGCGGCCTTTTAGTGACTGGCTTGCTTTATCACTATACTAATCTTATTCGCCCACGCATACCCTGCAATCGCCTATATCTGGCGACTCTAATTGCCTCCCTGTTTATTCCCTGGATTATAGATAGTGGGGCCCAACGGCTGGGATTGTGGGAGTCGAATATGGGAGTGATGTTTCCGACTGGTTTTCTGGGCGGGGTCGCTCTAGTATTAGCTCCACTTTTGTTCTGGCCTCTGGAAGAATTAGAAGACGAACTGGAAATAGATTTTGATGAATTTACTGAGCCGTTAATTTTATCAACGGTTGCACTTGATAGTGAGATAGGCGAACTTACCACCGTGCGCTAGGGTAATTGGCTCTTTTCCCCTGGCTGCTCTTATATTTTTTAATAACGACAGGATTCTGACTATGTTATATTGCATTGCCCTGCTGCCCGGTTCTAATCCCACCGGGATTTCTGATTCTAAAACCCGCTTATATTTGCTGGATTTTAGCAATCAGGCTTCCCCCGCCGCTATTGCTGATACCGCCCAAAATGTGGCTACCAACTTATTTAGCGATAAGGTGCTGGAAAAGGTGGAAGTTGGGCCTGCCCAGGAAGTTTTAACCCGGCTCAACCCGACCAATGGCGCGGCGGTGGCGGTCTTGACGGCCTTCCGCCCCGGCGTGACCGATACCACCGGCGAGAGTGCCTTGCAGGGTTATAAAGTGATGTCGCAGGGTCGTTGGCCGGAACTCAAGCGGGTACGCACCGCCGAGGTTCACTATATTAATCAAACCAATGGCGACGTGACTAAGTATGTCAATACCAACCTGATTAACAGCTTGATTCAGGAGTTTGTGCCTTTGAGCGGGAATTACCTGGATAAATTTTTAGACCACCAGTTTAATTTTGAACACGAGGCTCAGGGTCAAGTCAAAAATATCCCCCTGCTGGCGGCTACTCCGGAGCAGCTACTCCAAATCTCAAGGGAAGGTTTGTTAGCCTTGAATCTGGAAGAAATGCAGGTGATTCAGCAATATTTTCAGCAGGAAGGCCGTGACCCTAGCGATGTTGAGCTTGAGACCCTGGCCCAAACCTGGTCGGAACATTGTGTGCATAAAACTTTCAAGGCTCTGATTAACTACACCGAGCAAGACCACACCGGAAAAATAGTTAAAGAGGAACAGATTGATGGCCTGTTCAAATCGGGGATTGCCGCCCCTACCGAAAAACTCAACAAGCCCTGGATAGTCTCGGCTTTTAGTGATAATGCCGGGATTATTGCTTTTGACCGGGCTACCGACCTGAGTTTCAAGGCCGAAACCCACAACCACCCCAGCGCGTTGGAGCCGTTTGGTGGGGCGAATACTGGCCTGGGCGGTGTTATCCGCGATGTTATGGCGGTATCAGCCAAACCTATCGCCAGTACCGACATTTTTTGTTTTGGCGTTCCCAGCACCCCAGAATCGGATATACCTGCTGAGGTCTTGCCTCCTCACCGTGTATTCGAGGGCGTAGTAAACGGGGTGCGCGATTACGGCAACAAAATGGGGATTCCGACAGTTAATGGGGCGATTATTTTTGACAAGGGTTATCTGGCTAACCCTCTGGTTTTTTGCGGCACGGTTGGCCTGGCCCCACATGGTAGCCATCCCCGCAATCAAGCGGTTGGCGACAGGATTGTGCTGATTGGCGGGCGCACCGGGCGCGATGGGATTCATGGCGCAACCTTCAGCTCGATTGAATTGGGCGGGGAACAGACCGCCGCCGAAACTGGAAGCGTGGTGCAAATCGGCAACCCGATTGTCGAAAAAAAGGTTTTAGACTTGTTGTTGAAAGCTCGTGACAAAAAGCTCTACACCGCTATAACCGACTGCGGGGGCGGCGGACTGAGTAGCGCGGTTGGCGAGATGGGCAAGGATTTAGGGGTAAATATCGCTCTGGAAAAAGTGCCCCTGAAATACGCCGGACTTGAACCCTGGGAAATCTGGTTGAGCGAGGCTCAGGAGCGAATGATTCTGGCGGTTTCCCCGGCTAAACTGGCGCAATTTCTAGAATTGTGCCGACTTGAAGAGGTCGAAGCTACCGACCTGGGCGAGTTTAGCGGCGATGGCCTGTTAACTTTGACTTATAGCGGGAAGTTGGTCGGACAGTTAAAAATGGAGTTTCTGCATGGTGGCTTGCCCCGCCGCGTGCTTGATGCTCGTTGGAAAGCTCCCGAACCAAAACTTCAGAAACGCCGCGCCCACTACGAACACCACCGCCCTTATCAGGGCTATGGCAATGTGTTGATGAAAATTCTGGCTGACCCCACTATCGCCAGCAAAGAATCGGTTATTCGATTGTACGACCACGAGGTTCAGGGCGGCACGGTGGTCAAGCCCCTGGTTGGGCAGCAAAACGATGGGCCGGGCGATGCGGCGGTAATCAAGCCTTTCCCTAACTCCAACCGGGCGATTGTTATTTCTAACGGGATTAACCCTCGCTATGGTTTGATTGATACCTATCATATGGCGGCCTGTGCCATTGATGAGGCCGTGCGTAACGCGGTGGCAGTTGGGGCGGATTTATCGCGGATGGCCCTGTTGGATAACTTCTGTTGGGGTAATCCGACTGTTCCCGAACGGCTGGGCGAGCTTACCAGAGCGGTAATGGCTTGCCGCGATTATGCTTTGGCTTTCCGGCTACCTTTTATCAGTGGTAAAGACAGTCTCTACAACGAATATTTCGACCCAGCTACCCAGACTCGCACGGCTATTCCCGGCACTTTATTAATCTCGGCGGTTGCGGTTATGGCTGATGCCCACAAGGCGGTGACGATGGACTTAAAGCGACCCGGCAATTTGCTCTTTATCGTGGGTAAAACCCGCCCTGAACTAGGTGGTAGTTATTACAGCAAATATCACGGTCAGGTTGAAGGGGATGTACCGAGGGTTGAGGCGGGCGCGGCCTTGCGGAGTTTCCAGGCTTTGTCAAAAGCTATCCAGCAAGGTCTGGTGCGGAGTTGCCACGACCTGTCGGAAGGTGGAATTGCGGTAGCGGCGGCAGAGATGGCCTTTGCCGGGGAGTTGGGGGCGCGGCTGGATTTGCGCCGATTGCCCTATTCCGGCCCGGTGGCTGACCGCACTAATGCTTCTTTATTATTCAGCGAGACCCCTAGCCGTTTCCTGGTGGAAATTGAGCCGGAAAATCGCCCTCAATTTGAGGAAATTATGAAGATTACCAGTTGCAAGCGAGTGGGGGTAGTGCTGGAGGACGACGAATTCAGTATTAGCGGTCTGTCTACCGCTACAGTATTGCGGGAGCGGGTTTCGGCTCTTAAAGCCGCCTGGCAAACTCCCCTGTTTGGCTAAGACTATTTTACTAGTTACAATCGTAACAATATATTTATTTTAAAAGCTACTATTGACACGTAATTAGTATTTGTTATAATCTAGTAGGAACTGTGCAGAATCGCGGTTCATATGAGTGTGTGACAGCCAATTATTATACTCACGCGCCTATTACTCCGGCGCAGCACGAGGAATTAGCTTCCGGTATTTTATCCTCTCAAGAGGCCCAAAAAGTTCAAATAGTGAGTCTGGTACGATACTCAATCCTCAACCTGTCCCCTCCTGCCAAACGTTTTTTTTCCCTTTTTTCTGTAATTGAGGGTGTACCACCGGGATTATCTATAACTCTTATCTCTTATTCTAGGTGTGGTTGAGTATTGCTGGTCTGACTACAATCAGGCAGGCGTGTTTTTGTTGCCTTTGGCTAGGTGCTAATAACTCAACCTGAGTGGATTTGGTGATGTGTGCAGTATCCAGTTACCTGTGCTAGTGCTTCTCCCGCCAGGGAGAGAAAGTGAAGGAAAACGTGTCTACACCGGTCAAATTGTTTATTGGCAATCTGTCTTTTAAGGCTACCGAAGACGCATTGTTGGAGTTGTTCGAGCAAGCGGGCGAGGTAGTTTCAACTCGGATTATCACTGACCGCGAAACCCAACGCTCTAAGGGCTTTGGTTTTGTGGAAATGGGTAGCAAGGAAGAAGCCGAGAAAGCGATTACCATGTTCAATGGCTTTTCGCTGTTAGGTCGCCCGATTGCGGTTAACGAGGCGCGACCCAGAGAGGAACGGAGTAATAGCGGTGGCGGTGGCTATAACCGGGGAGGTGGTTACAGCGAGCGCAACTAAGCCTTAAAAATAAATAGTTATGAGTGAGGACAAGGACTGCTGATTTTTGCCAGTCCTTTTTGATTCCTATTACTAGATTTTCTTTCCAAACCGGGAAAATTTTCATCGTTTCGCACAGGGTTTTATGGTATTGTAGATATTGAACGGGTAAACCCCAACCGGGTGGGCTTCCTAACACAACCCTAACATTAAACATAATAAAATCTAACAAACCCCAAATGAAATGGAGGCGACTGGTAATGAGAAAATTTAGACTACCGTTTTTGGCCTTGCTGCTTGGCCTGACCTTATCTTTAACTATAACTCAGGCTAGTAGCTTCAATGACCCGGCTTTTGATTTGACCTGGAACAGGGTGGATAAACCCGTGCAGGACGGGGCGGGGGTTGGCAGGGGTTATACCTGGGGGCCAGGGGTTAGCGGTAGTGAAAACATTACCAGTGAAATATATGATGGGATTTCACGGCGGGTACAATACTTTGATAAGGCCCGTATGGAAATCAACAACCCTGCTGCTGACTCCACCAGCCTTTATTATGTTACGACTGGTTTACTGGTAAAGGAGTTAGTCACCGGGCAACGCCAGGATGGGGATTTTACTTTTACCCCTCTGAGCCCCAGCACCATTCAGATTGCCGGAGACCCTAACGAGGGTGGGGCTAACGCAATTGCTCCTACTTACGCCAGTTTTAAGGATGTTGTAACCTTTAACGGTAGTGAAAACGGCAAACCTACCGCTATTGGCAGCCTGATAAACAGTAATATTGCCAAATCCGGTTTTATCTCAACCGTAGCCCCGCCCGAAAGCCAGCTAATCGGTGATTACGACTCTGTAACCAACCATAATATTGCAGCGGTTTTTTCTCAATTCGGCAACCAGACAGGGCTAATCTGGAATAACGGCAAACTCAGCCAGGATGCTATCTTTTTTGGTAATCCTACCTATGTTTTAGGTCGCCCTGTTTCCGAGCCTTACTGGATTCAGGCGGTAGTAGGAGGGGCGGAAAAGCCGGTAATGGTGCAGCTTTTCGAGCGACGGGTACTGACTTACACCCCTTCTAATCCAGTTGGTTTTAAGGTGGAGATGGGTAACGTCGGGCAACACTACTACAAGTGGCGTTACCAGCAAAACAGTGCCGCACCCAGCCCCACCCCCAATCCACCCCCCGCTACCACTCCGGTTAATCCTCCCGAAGCATTAGGCCCGCAGATTAATAGTTTCTCGGTAGGCCAGCCCGGTTTTACCGACCTTATTCCCCATCAACTTGTCCGTACCAACGCTGATAAGCTTTATATATTTGCCGCTCAAGCCCAAAATGATTTAACTTTCCAGCTTAAAGCTTATTGGACAACCGCCTCTGGTCTTCCTACCTCTACTGCGCAATTCGCAGGTTTGGCTACGGTGAATGTAGGGGCAAAGATAATTTCAGTAGAGGCGGCTTACGATGGCGGGAATATTGTGCATGTGTTGGTAAATAGCAAGGGAGGTCAGCTTTTGGCCTATCCCTTTGATACCAATACTAACACTTTTAAGTCGCCGCTTGCTATTGTAAGCAGTGGCAACCCCATTCCTGTGCCAGTTCCTGCCTCAAATAACTACACTGGTACTTCCGGTGTTTCGGCAATGGTGGATACCGGAGGCACCTTGCATCTGGCCTACTGGTCAAGCGGGAACCAGATTACCTACCGATCCTATTCCTATAACTCGTCAAATAATACTTATTCCTCAACCTCTGGCCCTACTCGACTGGATAATGACGGCAAATCAAATCATCCTTCGCTGGCTATTTCACCTCTTAATGGCTCTATCACAGTAGCCTGGATATCTCAAGCTTTTGCTCCTTTCAGGATTATTGCGGCTACGCGTCTATCAGGCGGTGCATGGGGTGCTTTTGAGTTTCCAAGTACCTTGCCAGTCTGGACAAGCACCATTGATGGCATAAACATTGATCAGGGGCCAAGTTTATTAATTGATTCTTTGGGGGTAAAACATCTGGTTTATATCCAAAGCTTTGATTCAACCAGTAATTACGGGCGGGTGCATTATGTGACCAATAGCGGTTCGGGTTGGGTTGATACCACTTTATCCATTTACACCCATGATCCGGTTCTGGCTATAAATAATTCCAATGAGATTTATATTATTGGGCATGGGCATCCATCAGACCCAAATAATACCGTTGCGGCCTGTAAATCAATGTTAAATATGTGCCTGATTAAAAAGATTAATGATAGTAGTTGGAGTCCACCCTCTTTGGTGCAGGCGGCCACCGGGAGTGATAGTTTTGATGCCAGCCCTTCGGTAAAATGGGGAGTAGTAGGGTTTAATCGTCCTGAAACTATTGAGTTTCTTTACTTCCGGGCAAACGGTGGAAATTATGACAACACCACTTTATTCTATGGGAACATTGCCCCTAGTCAGGCCAATACTACTCCAACCGCCGCTTTTACGGTTAATCTAACCACAGGGGCAGTGCCGCTACAGGTAAATTTTGACGGGAGTGGCAGCAACGACCCTGACGTTGGCGATACTCTGACTTATCTTTGGAACTTAGGGGATGGCACTACGGCTCAGACCAGTACCCCTTTTATTAGTCACACCTATAATTCAGCTAACACTTTTACCGCCAGCCTTCAGGTGCGTGACAACAAAGGTGCACTCTCCAATCTCGCCACCAGGCAAATCAGCCCTTTTAACACGCTGGTAGCTTCGATTCTTAACCCAGTTAGCACCGACAAATTTGGAGTAGGCAGTGTAATTACTCTTCGGGGACAGGCCCGTTATGGCCTAACCCCTTTGGTACCAAGCTGGACGGTTACTCTCCGTAATACTATCAATAACAATAACGTACTGATTTATAACCAAACGGTAGGAAATCCTTTAACTTTTACAGTTCCCTCCCCTGGCAGCTTAAGCGATGCTCAAAATAGCTATCTTGAAATTAAAATGACTGCTACTAACTCAAGCCCTATTACCAGTACGACTATCACCCAGAATATGCAACCCACGCTGGTAAATCTTAATTTTGTTACCGTGCCTGCCGGGTTGGCAATGAACCTGGGAGGTTCCGCCTTAACCAGTCCGGCACCGCTGGTTTCGCTGGCGGGGTATAAGTTTGTGATTGATACTAGCTTTACCCAAACAGATGGTTCGTCTAACCAGGTAGACTTTAAAAATTGGTCGGACGGTGGGGTAAAGTCCCACACCATTACCACACCTTATGGCCCCGCAAATTATGTGGCAACCTTTATTCCCCAAAATATCAACACCTGTCTACTGGTAGTTGTTACCAAAAACAATGATGATGGAACTCCCTGCACCTTGCGGCAAGCCCTAATCGCCGCACCTGCTAACGGGAATGTGGTTGGTATTGGTCTGAGCGCACCCGCCACTATAACCCTGAATAACCCTGATGGGCTGAACTTAACCGGGATAACCCTGGCGGGCATTTGTAATACTAATAACAATACCTTTCCTAAAGGGCCTGCTATAACTGTGAAAATATCCAGCAATCCCCTTAACATTACGCTTGGAGCAGGTAGCAATTTGATGGGGCTGTTTTTCCCGGACACTAAAATTACAGCTACCAGTGGCGGAAACAAGTTACAATGTGTCAAAGTTACCCAGGTCTTGACGCCTTAATACCAGGTTTTGAAGATTACTATTTATTGGTAAGGGTAGGGTCTATGGTCCATCGGGAGGATAGGAAGGGCGGATTAAAGCTAAATGCCGCCCTTGCTGAACAAACAATGCGTTACGGTCTAACGCCCCAGGTACGAGTGGCGGACTTCCTCGTTATGGCGCAGGTCGAAGCCTGTACCTTCCAGCACCACCCGACCCGTTTCCAACACATAACCCTGATTGGCGATGTGCAGGGCAGCATAGGCGTTCTGTTCCACCAGCAAAACCGTTACACCCAGCTTATTTATGTCCTGAATTATCTGGAAAATCTCTTTGACCAGCAATGGGGCCAACCCTAGAGAGGGTTCGTCCAGCAGTAAAATACGAGGTTTTGCCATCAGAGCGCGGCCCATCGCTACCATCTGTTGCTCGCCGCCCGATAAAGTTCCGGCTAACTGGTTGGCGCGTTGTTTTAGGCGGGGAAAGTGGTGAAAGACTCGCTCCATATCTTCCTTGACACTTTTCTTGTCCTTGCGCGAATAAGTCCCCATTTTGAGGTTTTCCAGCACGGTTAAATCGGTAAAAACCTGCCGACCTTCGGGCGATTGGGCAATTCCCAAACCCACGATTTTTTGCGGCGGTAATTTTTCAATCGCGACCCCATCAAGGGTAATCTGCCCCTGACTTGCCTGAATCAGCCCTGATATAGTGCGGAGCAGGGTCGTTTTACCCGCGCCGTTCGCGCCCAACAGGGTCACAATCGCCCCATCCGGCACTTCCAGACTGACCCCTTTCAGGGCATGTATTCGACCATAATAGGTGTGGACATCCTCAATTTTAAGCATAATTTAAGAATTACCCTCATTTCAGATTTTGTCCCCCTACTTTTATTGGGAAGGGGGCTGGGGGGTTAGGTCAATTACTTACAACTCTGTAGTATTAGCCGGAACAACAGGAATATCGAAATGCATAAACTCAGGGTATTTTTGGCCTGCACCAGTATTGAACAGTATAACCTTTTCTTCGTCGGAAACCAAGTCCTGTGCGAGCATATGCCGCAAAACCGATAAGGTAGCCGCGCCTTCAGGAGCCGGAAAAACCCCTTCCAACGAGGCAATTTCGATAGTAGCTTCGCTCATCTCCTCGTCGGTGACGGCGATACATGTGCCACCACTTTCGCGCACCGCCCGCAAAATCAGGTAGTCGCCGATAGCCACTGGAACGCGAATGCCGCTACTGTTAGTCTGGGCGTTTTCCCAGGCCGGGGCAAATTCCAAGCCCTGGTCGAAAGCCCGTACAATCGGGGCGCAGCCGGTGGCCTGGGCTACCACCATGCGGGGGCGTTTTGGGCCAATCCAACCCATCTTTTCCATCTCGTCAAAGGCTTTCCACATTCCCACTAATCCAGTGCCGCCACCCGTCGGATAGATTATCACATCCGGCAGTTCCCAGCCAAGTTGCTCCGCCACTTCGTAGCCCAGGGTCTTTTTCCCTTCCACCCGGTAGGGTTCTTTCAGGGTCGAAAGGTCAAACCAGCCCTTGCGCTCAGCGTTGGCCTTCAAAATCCGGCCCGCATCGTTGATTAGCCCCTTGACCAGCCAGACCTGCGCCCCGGTCACGGCGGTTTCGAGTTTGTTAATCAGGGGGGCATCCTCCGGCATCATTACCGCCGCGGAAATTCCCGCCCGCGCCGCATAAGCCGCCATCGCTCCGCCCGCATTGCCCGCGCTAGGAATACTAAGAGCAGTTGCGCCTAGCTCTTTGGCTTTGGATACCGCCATCCCCAACCCCCGCGCCTTAAAACTCCCGGTGGGATTCTGACTCTCGTCTTTGATAAACAGGTTGGAAAGGCCGAGTTTTTTACCCAGTCGGGGTGCCTCCAGCAAAGGAGTGTAACCTTCGCCAAAAGTAACGATATTTTCAGCCCATATTACCGGCAAAACCTCGCGATAACGCCACATACTGGCCTTGCGCCCGACTAACATTTCGGGCTTCAGGCGTTCGCGGGCGGCGTTCAGGTCGTAGCGGTGATACAAAACCTTGCCACAGGCGGGACAAAGATTGTGTAGCTCGGCGGCACTATATTCCTTGCCACAGTAGGTACATTCAAGGTGGCTAACGGTGCTATTGGTCGGAGTTCGACCTTCTACGATTGTCATTTTAAGTCCTTTTAAGGTTAAACACTAAAACACTACAAAAGGCATCAGGTATTAGGCATTAGCGTTAGCAAAAGGTCAAAAGAAGGGATTTTGTAGTAAAGACTTTACTCTTTTCTTGATTATAGACCGATAAAGCGACTAATAGCCCCAGGCGGCACAGGCGTCACTACTACACTCGGTACTCGTTACTTTTAACTCAGTACTATCCTATCGCGCCTGGGCGAACCTGATGATAGGGCTCTTCCCCGCTCAAAACGCCCCAGACGTTATGGGCCGCTCCAACCAGACAGGCCATGCGGGATTCGTCGGTGATGCCCGCCACATGGGGAGTCCAGATAACATTTTCCAACGTCATAAGGGGGCTTTCAAAATTTGGCTCGTCCTCGGCAACATCTAATGCCGCGCCCTTTAGCTTCTTTTCTATCAGCGTATTATACAGAGCCGTTTCGTCCACAATCCCGCCCCGCGCCGTATTCAGAAGATAGGCATCGGGTTTAACCATAGCCAGTTCCTTTACCCCAATCATATGATGGGTCAGGGCATAATATGGCACATGAATGGTGATAAAATCGCTCTGGCTCATTATTTCTTCCAGGCTGGTATAGCGCAAGCCCACACTCTGGGCAAAATCCTCATCTAATACAATATCATATCCCAACAGCTCCATACTAAAGCCTTTAGCCCGGATTGCCACCTCTTTACCAATTGCCCCTACCCCAATAATCCCGATGGTTTTGCGGTACATATCCCGTCCTACTACTCGCGTCCATTTTTTGTTTGCGACCATTTGCTGGTTTTCGGGAATACGGTGCGCTAGCGTTATCATCAGGCCAATGGAGTGGTCAGCTACGGCATGGCGATTTGCTCCCGGCGTAGTGGTGACAATCACCCCTCGCTCTTCGGCGGCTTCCAGGTCAATGTTATTAAAGCCTACTCCGGTGCGACAGATGGCTTTAAGTTGGGGTAGACTGAAAATAACCTCACGGGTAAAGGGCTCGACCCCACAAATTACCCCATCGAAATCATCTACCATTTTAATCAGTTCGGCTTCGCTCATACCCGGCCAACCCGGTTCAACCACTACCTCACAGCCTTTGTCCCGCAGCCAGCCGATTACCTGATTATTTTCCGGCACTTTCCACGACAAAATTTTGACCCGATACATAGAACTCCTCAGTTAAATTCCCCCTTCCCTGATACCAGGGAAGGGGGTTAGGGGGTTAGGTCAACTTATTTGAACTTCGCCAGAATCTCCTCAGTCTTGGTTTGCATCTGTTTCACCGCGTCTTTGGGCGAGATTTGCTTGCTCAAGACTTTAGTGACTCCTTCCTGGATAACCTCCGTCGAAATCTGGGGATAGGCGGGAGTTACCGGGCGGGGTTTGGCGGTAGCAAAGGCATCGGGCAGAATTGCCAGAGCCGGGTTCGCCGCTTTCAAGTCAGCATCACTAAAAGCACCCTTTACCGAAGGCAGTACCCCTTCGCCCAACGAGAAGGCTTTCTGGGTGTCCAGGCTGGTAAGATATTCAATAACCTTCCAGGCTGCCGCCGGGTTTTTGCTGGTGGCACTGACCGAAAGGTTCCAGTTACCAAGCGTTCCGGCAGGTTTTTTGCCCGCCACCGCCAATACTGGTACCGCTCCCCATTTGCCTTTAACCTTTGAAGTGTCCTTCTCAAAATCACCGACAGCACTGGCAAACCCGCGCGCAAAAACGGCGTTGCCCTGGGCAAAGGTTGTTTGCAAATCTGGCCCTTTGAAGGTAATCAGTTTTTCAGGGCTGATTTTTTTGTCGTAGATAGCGGTTTGTAGCCATTGCAGACTGGCCTCGGCTTCTGGGCTATTAACCAATACCTTGCCCGTAGAAGCATCCCAGAACTCCCCGCCAAAGCCCCACAGGATTTCCAGCCACATCGCGCTCAGACCCTCATTCTTAAAACCCGCGAAAATATAGCCATACTGGTCGGCAGTTTGGAGCTTCCCAGCCGCATCAATCATCTCATCAAAGGTTTTAGGCGGCTGCATTCCGGCTTTGTCCAGAATATCTTTGCGGTAAAAAAGCAAGCCCACGTTTTGATACCAGGGTATACCGTAAAGTTTATCTTTGTAGCTGGTAGCCAGCAACGAACCTTCAAAAAAGTTTTTGCGGAAATCGGCGGAGGCATATTGGTCAATCGGTAGCAAATAGCCTGCCGAGGCAAATTCGGGTGCCCAAGGGATGTCGGCGGCAATCACATCGTAGGTTGAGTCCTTCGCCCCAAAAACCGTCACAAACTTGTCGTGCATCGCCTGACTGTCATTGGGGAATTCCTGGAAATCAATCGTAACTGGCCCAGCTTTGGCGTTGAATGCGTCCACCAGTTTCTTGGGTGTGCCGCTTCCTTTGGTAGTCGCCAGCACCGCTTTGCCTGTGGCTGATGCCGCCGTTGTGGCCGGGGCGGCAGTAGTCGCGGCTGAGGCAGTGGTAGCCGGGGCAGCGGTAGTGGCTGGCGCAGCGGTTGGGTCGCCACAGGCAGCCAGAACGGCGGTGCTGATAGCCCCCGCTCCCAACAGACTTACCATTCGGCGGCGACTGATAGCGGGTCTCTTGTCATTCGATTCTTGCATGAGATTCCTCCTGATTATTTGCGGTTAACTCAAACTTTTTGTTCTTCGCGATTACCCAGTACCCGTAGATATAGCACGGCGAAAATCATGATGTAAAAGAAAGTGATAATCGCCAGACTTGAACCAAACCCAAAGTTTTGCTTACGGAATAGCTCTTGATAGGTGTAGAAGTTAAGCGACTCGGTACCAAAGCCGCCCTCGGTCAAAACATAAACCAGGTCAAAGATACGGGTGGCATCTATAGTGCGGAAAAGTAAGGCCACCAAAATCGTAGGCCGCAAAGCAGGTAGCGTAATACTTATGAAGCTTTGGAAGGGGGTCGCTCCATCTACCCGCGCTGCTTCGTAAAAATCATGGGGGATAGTTTGTAACCCTGCCAGTAGAATCAAGGCCACAAAAGGGGTAGATTTCCAGACATCCGCTACCGTCACCGCCCAAAAGGTAAGGTCTTTGCTGGCTATCCAGAGTTGGTCTTGTTTAATAAGGCCAATTCCCTTTAAAATTTCGTTCAAAACGCCATATTCACTGTTGTAAATCAGCCCCCACATTCGGGCGACTACCACCGTTGTCAAACTCCAGGGGATTAAGACAATCGCTCTGACAATTCCCCGCCCCTTGAACTCGCGGTTTAGTATGAGCGCCACCCCTAAGCCAAACAGGAATTCCAACCCTACCGAAATTACGGCGAAGGCGGTGGTAAAAATCAGCGAGTCGAAAAGTTGTTTTTGCGGCCCCTCTTTGGTGAAAGCGTCAAAGTAGTTTTGCAGCCCGATAAAAGGTTCGGCGCGTCCGGCTATGCGGCGGTCAATGTCATGGAGGCTGAACCAAAAGGTCTGCCCGATGGGGAAGAAGACCACCGCGCTGATAATCAGGATGGCGGGTATGACCATCAAATAGGCCGTAAGCTGACGCTGATTCAGGTAATACCAGGCCCGCCTGTGACTCTTGGGCGCAGATTCAACTTTGATTTGCTCTACTGCCATACTTTTCTCCCTCAAATCCTTTCCCTATAATCAAAGGCAGCCACGGAGGTCTGCCCCTACGAATTGTCCACCCTTCCTTGCTAGGGAAAGGGGCTAGGGGGTTAGGTTTTCCACGACAACTACACCACAAATTGACTCAAATATTTCTGGCTGAAAATCAAGCCGCGCTGAACTTTTTCCAGCGACCCTTCCCACACCGGGTCTTCATGCTCAATTGAAATTGGGCCGTCGTAGCCAATTTCGTAAAGGGTATTGATAAACTTGCTCCAATCTACCTGACCCAACCCCGGTAGACGGTATCGCCACCAACCTTCACCCAATATTCCGCTCTGGTTTAGCTTATCAGTCAAAATTTCTGTATCTTTGGCCTGTGCCAGAAAAACTTTTGGGGCGAATTTTTTAAGGGCAGCGATATAGTCAATCCCCAACCATAGCAAATGCGATGGGTCGAAATTCAGCCCCAACAACGGTGATGGAATCATATTAAAAATCGCTTCCCAGACCTCCGGGGCGTAAGCAATGTTGTAGCCGCTCGGCCATTCGTCCAGCATCGGGCAGTTCTCAATCGCAATCCGCCGCCCATGTTCCTCGGCAAACTTCATCAATTCCGGCCAGACCTGCTCCACCAGTTTCAGGTTATCTTTGACGGGCAGGGTGTGGTCGCGCCCGATAAAGGTAGTTATGGTTGAAACATCCAGTGCCGCCGCCGCCGCAATCATATTCTTCAGGTGGTTCTGACTGGCTTCGCGCCGGGTTGGGTCGGGGTGGAGGTGGTGTCCGCCCAGCAGCAAACTTGAAATCTGAATATTGTATTGGGCAAAAAGTCCCTTAACCCGTTCCGCTTCCCCCCGGTCAGTGGCGATTTTTTGCAAATCAAGCTTATTGGTGCGGGGGTGAGTATGTACCTCAATCGCCCCGAATCCGTTAGCTTGCGCCCATTTTAGTTGTTCTTCCAGCGTCAGTTCCGCCACACAGGCGTTGATAAAACTGATTTTCACCGATTTTCTCCGTAGGGGCGCACCTTGTGTTCGCCCTTCCAAACTAATTCAATTTTCACCACAGAGACACAGTTTAATCTTAAATTTCTTTGTGTTCTTTGTGCCTTTGTGGTGCGTAATTTCTTTGCATCTATCACTGTAAAAATAGGTTCAAAGTTTGACGGTCTCCCCTGATTCAATTGCTTCGAGAGCCGCCAGCGAAAGTTTCAGGGCTTCGATGCCGTTCTCCGCCCCGATGTAACTGCCGCCCTCACGAATAGCCCAGGCAAAGGCCAGAATTTCGTCCTGCCACCAGTTAATCCCGGCGTTGGAAATCGATTCAGTAGTGCCATCGGCCTGTACCAGCGTCAACTCTTTGCGTATATCGCCATAGATAATGCCATCCGGCCCGACAAATTTATCGGTGGTTAGCCCGTTAGCCGCCAGACTGCGGGGTAAACCCCAACTGGTGGAGAATTGGGTCATATCGCCCGAATGGTATTTGATAACCACCCCGGCAGTATCTATCGCCAACTCCCCCGCCCCGGCTACTTCCGGCTTATTAGCCGCAAAGGTCGCGCCATATCCTGCTACCTGGTAAGGGTCGCTCTCGAACAACCAACGCCACAGGTCAAAATGGTGACACCAGTAATCCACAATCGGCCCACCATTAATATTTTTGGCATGCATTACGACTTTGGGCCGAATATCCATAAAGTTTTCTGAAATAGCCAGCACAGGTCGCCCAATCCGTCCTTCTGCCAGCCATTCTTTCAACTTAGTAAAGGCGGCTGAGTAGCGCAGCATAAAACCAATTGCCAGCATTTTTCCATTTTTAATTGCGGCTTCTTCCATCGCTTTGGCATCTTCCAGGGTCAAGGCAATCGGTTTTTCGCACAGCACATGCGCCCCATTCTCCAGCGCATAGATTGAAACCGGGGCATGAAACGATGTGGGTAGACAGACTGAAACCACATCCGGGCGGGTTTGGTCAATCGCCACCCGATAATCGGTGAAAAGGGCTGTCACTCCACCCTCGCGCCCTGCTGCTTCCAGGCGTTCCGGGACTCCTTCTACCAGAGCCACAATTTCGGCATCCGGCACATTTTGCCAGCCCCGCAAGTGGCGTATCCCCATATCCCCCGCGCCAATCACCCCTACCCTTAACTTCCCCGCCATTAGGTAAATAACCTCCTAAATACTAAAACTTTCACTACAAAGGCACAAAGAACACAAAGGCTACTATAAAATACTTGGCGTTCTTGGCGGTTCAATATTTCCAATACGTCTACCTAACACCTAATACCTTTTTAGCCTTTGACCGCCCCGCTGGTCAGGCCAGATATAATCCGCCGTTGGAACAGCAGCACCAGTACAATGAGCGGAATGGTCAAAATAACCGCCCCTGCGCTAATCTGGCCCCAGGGCTCGTTAGTATCGCCGATGCCCTGAAAACTGGCGATAGCAACTGGAGCGGTAAAGTTGGCCTCGGTACTCATAAAAGTTCGGGCAAAAAGAAATTCGTTCCAGGAATTGATGAAAATTAAAATGGCGGCGGTCATTATCCCTGGCAAGGCTAAAGGCAACATAATTCGATAAAAAGCCCCAAAGGGGTGCGCCCCATCCACTTCCGCCGCTTCCTCGAGTTCCTGGGGCAAGTCGCGGAAGAAAGCCGCCAATAACCAGATAGTAAGCGGCAGGTTAAAGGTAATGTAAGGGATAAACAGCACGGGCAATTTGTTGATTAGCTGGGCGTTGCTGAACATCAGGTAAAGTGGGCCGATAATGGCAATCCCCGGAAACATCGAAACCGCCAATACAATGCCCAATAGCAATTTACGCCCCCGGTACTTAATCCGACCCAGCGAATAACCTGCCAGAGTGCCCACAATCAAACAGCCCACAGTGGTGATAGCCGCCACCAAAAAGCTATTAAATATATTTTGCCCAAAATTACGTCCTTGAAACACCCCGCTATAATTTTCCAGAGTAACGGGGATAGGTAACAAATCCGGGTTACGTTTAAACAAATTATCGGGAGTTTTAAGCGAAGTGATAATCAACCAGAGAAAGGGCGCAGTAAAGACCAGCACAATCAGCCCTATCAGCAAATAAAAGCTGATTTTGCGAGCATAGTAGCTGGCGGGCTTACGGTTTGGCGTAAAACTCGTTCCGATGTTAGCTGCCATTTAACACTCCCCCTTTATTTGAGCTATCAGCCAGGAGAAAATTAGCTAAAAGCTGATGGCTGACGACTGATGGCTGATGGTTGACTATAGAAAAACTCCTGAAGAGCCAGAGCCGCCGCCCCAATCAAACCGATATTGTCGTCCAGGCTGCTGGTCAGAACCGTAAGTTCTGGTCCAGGGGGCGCACTGGAACGCCGTAGAACTTCCTCAACTTTTGCAACAAACGCGGGAGCTTCGCGGGTCACTCGTCCGGCGAAAATCACCGTATCAGGGCTAAGGGCTTTTACCAGATTGACCACCGCAATTCCCATGCCTTCGCCTGCTTTCTCGATAATCCCCGTAGCGGCCTTATCATTATCCTGAGCGGCAATCAATAAATGTTCAATACTGGTCTGGGTGCTATCACCCTGTGCCAGTTTGGCTAAAAGGCCATTTGGGTTATTTTGCACTTCCAAACGAGCCGCTTCCAGCATCGCCGCTTCACTGGCAACTGTCTCCAGGCAGCCCTGCGCCCCGCAATAACAGGTCTGACCGTCTTGGTCTACAACCATATGCCCGATTTCCCCGGCGGCCCAGCCACTCCCCCGATAAATCTCACCCTCGGCGATGATGCCGCAACCAACCCCAGCTCCCACATAAACTACCGCTATATTGCTAAAATTCCGGCTGCGCCCGTGTCCGAAAAGCGACTCTGCCAGAGCCATACCCCGCACGTTGTTATCGGCGTAAACCGCAATCCCCAGAGCTTTTTCCAGCTCGGATTTAAGGGGAACATCCTGCCAACCCAGGCTAAGGGCGCGTAAGTTAACCCCCCGTCCGGCATCCACCAGACCCACCGCCCCAACTCCCATTCCTAGAATTTCCTGATTGGTCAGGCCGTTACGATTAATAATTTCCTGCGCAGCCTGAGCAATTAACTTCAGGGTAATCTGCGGTTGAATATCGGTTGGTCCTAGCCGCTCCTGGTCTAAAAGCTCCCCCTTGAGACTAACCAGTCCCACTCGCACCAGCCGAGGGGTAATATGCACCCCTAAAGTGCGCCCCGCCCGAGGGTTCAAATCAAGTGGGGTAGACCGCCGCCCCGCTCTCACCGGCTCACTTTCGGGCTCTTCTTCGCCCTCAAGCTCAATTAAGAGACCTTCTTCGATAAGCGTGCCAGTTAATATTGTGAGTGCTGCCGGACTTAGCTGGGTCAGGCGCGACAGAGTAAGGCGCGATACCGGGCCTCGATTTAATATTAGCCGTAAAATCAGCGAACGATTATAAAGTTTTCCGGCTTTGTGATTTCGCCCCAGCTCCAAGCCTGTAACCATTACCCAACCTTATAACTTGAAATTTGCCAGAACATCTATCAGGCTGTCGCGGCGGGAAGCCATATTGTCGCGGGCTTGTTCCAGACTCTGCCGCCCATGCACAATATCATTCACAATCCCCAGCACCGCCAGCGGGTCTTCGTCGCCAGGATATAGCACAAACCGACCAACCAATGCCCCTCGAGCGTTGGGAGCGGCGTTCATGGCCTGTTCGATTTCGCGCAAAACGGGGTAAGGGTCGCCGCCCCGGTCGCCCCCTAACACTAGCATGGGCATGGTGGTGGCTTTTGCTGCCAGCCCAAAATTCTCCACATATGGCACTTTTAGCCAGGTACGGGCTGAACCTTCGCCTAGACCTGCCGCGACCCCCAGGAATTTTAACAAGCCCTCGGTGCTGGTGTCGGTTTTATAAACCCCATCCACTTTTTTCACTGGAAGCGGCTCTAAAAAAGGAGTGATATTGGCTCGCCGCAATTCGTTAATGGCATTGCCGCAATATTCCAGAGTTTTGGCAGTGCCGGGGTCGTTAAAATCCAGCCGAATCATCATCTTTCCGGCATCGAAGCGCAATCGGGCCAGTTCGTAGGCGGTGTAAGCGGTAAAACGGTCTTCCATTTCCCAGACAGCGTTCAGCAAGCCGCCGCGCTGCATACAACCTACCAGCACTTTATCATCCAGGAAGCTAGGGCCACCCGCCCGCCGCACCAGATGACTGACGATAAACAGCTCGTCAAAAACATCGGGGGTCGCCATCAGCCCGTCACATTCGGGCGAGACCATCATCCGCAGAATCCGGGCTAGAAATTCGTGGCGATTTCCCAACCGAATGGGGTCACTGCCCAACCCGCTGTTATGACGGGCGGGGTGGTCTGCCGCCAGGATTGCCAGCTTGCCATCAGGTGCGAGTTGTGGGCGGCGGCGGCGGGCGGCGGCTTCCTCCTCCACTACCCAGGGCCGGGTAGCTCGTACCTCGGTAATCGCTTCGTAAAGAGCCTGTGGCAAAAACTTTTCGTAATCAAAACGGTACGGCATGTGTTTCTCCTGAACGGTTGTCTAACCTTACCCCTTCCCAAGCACGGAAGGGGGAAAGTCTTTTAACTCGTTACACGTAACTTTTAACTCGGCACTCGGCACTGAGTCCTCAGCACTTCACAACTTCCAGCCCAATCAGTTCTGCCCAGGCGGCAAGGCTGGCGGAATGTCGCCCGTATGCCATTACCAGATGATGCTCGTACCCGCCGTAAATAATCGTGTCCAGCAGCTTTTGGGCTCCACCTTCGGGCCGCACCTCCGCCGTATTTCCGGCAAAGAGCAGGGGCGAGTCTAACGCCTCCCCTTCGACCAGCAGTAGCCGATATTTACCCTGACTGTAACTCAGACGGGCTAAAGTCACCAAGCCGGGTTTGAGGGGGAATTGGGCCGTCACGCCGATTTTACGGTTGCTATGCACCCCGGCTTTGCGTTGGGAGGGGTCGGCAGCCAGTGAAAAGGCCGCATTGCCACAATGCCACAACACAATGCTATCTTTTTGTTTATCCATTGAAACCAGGTCAGCCAGGAAGGGGGCCGTGCCGCTCAAGTGGTGCAGGGCTTTCATTGTCACCGCGCCGTGTACATCGGCCTCGCAAGCTGCCACCAGACCGTTTTCCATCAAAGCCGCCAATACCCCGCACGCCGCCGCCTGATGCTCCACAAAAAATTCCGGCCAGCATTTAACCGCCAATGCCCCCAACTCGTCTTTGTTCGCCAAATCTACCAGAGCCTGATAGGTATTGGAGGCGGTACAAACCACCTGTTCGGGTAAATCGTCCAGCCCATTCAGGCAGGCTCGTAACATTGCCCGCACATCCTCGGTTTTGTTCAGGGCCACTTCGTTCGCCGCCCCAAAAACTTGCGTAAGGTTATAAATCTGAACCTGGGGGCCAATCTCGCGCCAGAGTTTGAGTTCGTCATAGCCGCTAGGGAAAAAACCGGGCGGACGACTGCCCACTACTCCCAGCTTTAAGCCGCGCAAGGTTTTGTCCAGGTTAATTGCAGAATAACGCTGTTGAATGGTATCTAATAAACCTGTTTCTTCGGGTGAACCGTAGATATAGTTAAATTTGCGCCCGCTTGAGGTCAGGGTATAGGCCGCTAAATTCACCCCACATAACGAGTTCAGCCGTAGACGCCCGCCATCGCCGATGCTTGGTTCAGGTATAGCCCAGAGGGTGGTTGGTACATCCAGCTCGGAGAAAAGGGCCGTTATCAGGCTGGAGTCGGTGAAGGTCGCAAGTTGCAGCACCAGCATACTAATTCCGGCGGCTTTTAGCTGGCGGGCGGCAGCAATCGCTTCTGCCGGGCTGGTCGCCAACTCCGGCACTACTACAAGCTCAACTCTGGGGAAAGCCTCAGCCAACGCCCGACCCGCCGCTTTATACTGGCGGTTAGCTTCTTCCATATCAAACTGTACCCGGCCCAACCCGGCCAAACCGATTTTCGTCATCCTCGTTCCTTTGTAGCTTTTAGCTAAAACCTGAACGGCTCTGGCAAGGCTGGCCCGATTAGCGGCCCAACGTAATCCCGCACCTTTTTTTCGTCCAGCTTACCATCAATAAAAAACTCTGCGCCCAGCCTTTTTTCCTTGCCTACGATTTCTTTCAGGTAAAACGGCACAATTTCGCAACTATAGGGACTATCCGAAAGGCGTTTCAGACCGGGCATCACTGCCGTTTTACCTGCCAGGGCATAATCCGCCGCGGCCTGTCCTAATCTATAAGCCTCGTCCCGGTCAACTTCCGAAACACAGGCCGCGCCCCGTTGGAGGGTGGCGGGTTTATCATAACGCGCCTTAATTCCTGACTTGCTTTTGACCAGGTTGCACAGGTAGTCCGCCGCGCTACCCAAACTGAGTAAAGCCTGCCCGTTGGCATCGCGCCCTAACCCACCCAGACCCAATTCGGCTAGATATTGACCGCCAGCGTTATGTACCCCCTCCGAAGCCACCACCAGCACACAGCCCTCCCGCCGATAGACCTCCTGAACCTCTGCTAGAAATGCATCTTCGTTAAAAACTTGCTCCGGCACCAGCACAATATGAGGCGGATCATTAGGGCGGAATTTTGCCAGTAGTGAGGCTGCTGCCAGCCAACCACTGTGCCGCCCCATCACTTCCAACACCTTGAATTGGTCAAAGCCGCGCATGGTATATAAATCCAGCCCGGTATCCAGGGTATGTTGGGCAATCCAGCGAGCCGCGCTACCATAGCCGGGAGTATGATCCATCCCCACCAGGTCGTTATCTATAGTTTTAGGGATGCCCACGCAATGAAGCTGATAATTTTCGGCCTCAGCCGCCGCACTCAAGGCTAATGGGGTACGCATCGAGCCGTTGCCGCCGATATAGAGCAAATAATGAATATCGTAGCGTTTGAACAGACTCAAAATAACGTTGTAACTGTCGGGCTCAAGTTTAATCCGGCAAGAACCTAACGCCCCGCCACTGGTATGGGCAAGCTGTTGAATTTGAGCATCGGAAAGATTACCCAAATCCAGGGGTTCGCGCCCAGCCATAAATTGCTCCAGGCCGCCAGACATACCAAAAATACGCCCGGTAAAGCCCTGCGCCTTTAGTTGCGCCAAAGCTCCCGCCAACGAAGCATTAATTACCGGGGTGGGGCCACCCGATTGCCCGATTATCAGGTTTCCGACATCATCGTCGAACTGCATATTTTAACTTGATCCAATTGAAATTTTAGACGAATCAGGAACTTGGTTCATTCTCAAGATAATTATTTCATTCAATAAAATAATTATACCCCGGAAAAATAGCTTGTCAAGACATTTTAGAAAAAATTTGTCCTAACCCGATTTATCACCGTATTGTAAGTAGAGAGACCTTTCGCAAACTTCTTGAAGCAAGGATAAATAACTTTTATCCTTTAACCCGAGAAACCATTTGCCTGAATTTACCTGTAAAAATCACCAATTGTTCTCCGACAGGTATAGGCAAACGGCAAAAGTTTGCTAAACTTAAGGTATCGTTCCAATTCCGTCTTTACAAAATCATACCGTGTCTCAATTGTGCAAAATTCCCTTTAAAAACCAACATTAGTATTCAGGAAGGATGACTAACATGCATAACGCACGTAAGTTGCGTCTTTTTGCGGTTCTAGCAGCCATGGTTATGGTAATCGCTAGCTTTGGCTCGGTTTTCGCTCAGGCTAAAACTATCACGATCAATTTAGCTGCCCAGAATAACTCTGGTCAGAGTGGCACCGCAACCCTCACCGACATTGGTGGTGGCAAAACCAAGGTTGATGTTAAGATTACTGCCGGAGCAGCCGGGGTAGCCCAACCAAACCATATTCATGTCGGTACTTGCGACAACCTGACCCCCGCTCCGCAATATCCTTTGACCAATATGCAAAACGGCGTTTCCTCCACCGAAGTTAACGCTACTTTGGACTCGCTGTTAGCAACCAAGTTCGCAATCAATGTACACAAATCTGGGGCGGAAGCTTCGGTTTATGTTTCCTGTGGCAACATTGTAGCCGCCGCTAACGCTCCGGCAGTACCTGCTGCTGGTGCTGGTGGTGCCGCTACTGCCGATAACACAGGCATGATTGCCCTGGTGGTCGGTCTGACCGTAGTGATGGGTAGTAGTCTGGTGGTATTGCGCCGCCGCACCACTCGTCAGTAAGATTTTTGGTCCGGGTTTGAATTAGTAATAATAAACAGGTTGCCCTCTTTTCATTGAGAAGGGGGCAACCTTTGGTTAATAGATAGGGAAAATAAATGCGCCTCAAGAATCGCTCTTCGGTTTATTATTTTTCGCTAGTTTTTATAATTGTTTTGACTGCTTGTGGTGATCCTACTGCTACCTCCGCTCCTATCGCGACCACGGCAGCAAGTAGCACCCCAACAAATACCGTTGCCCCTGTTGCGACCAAAGCCACCTCTACAACGGTTGCGATTGCCCCCACGACGGCTGCGGCAAGCAATACCCCTACAACCACAACGGCTGCGGCAAGCAGCACCCCTACAACCACCTCTGCCACCACTGGCGATGCGGTTAAAGGTAAAACCAGCTTTTTGTCCCAGGGTTGTGCCGCCTGTCATGGGCAATTGGCCCAGGGCGATTATGGGCCGAAAATTGCCGGAACTAAATTAACTTTCCCGCAGGTTTTGGCGCAGGTACGCAATCCCCGCAATCCTGACCCGGCAAAATCTATGACCCCTTTTGATGCGACGACCCTGCCCGATGCTCAGGTTGCCGATATTTATGCCTATTTGCAAACGCTTAAATAAAGGATGAAGGCTGCAAAAGTGGGGTTGGGAGTTGTCAAAACCATAGGGTAGACTAACGTGTCTACCCTGAAAAAGCTTGAAACTCAGGTTTAGGCGATGCGACGGGTTTCGTCAGCAGGGGTCAGGTCACGTTCGTCTACCGAAATAACTTCCCCATCTTTGTACTCCACCCTAATTAGCCCGGCTTGTTTGCTGGTGATAAGTTTGCCGGAATAGGGCGCAGTGTAGTAGCCGGAGGTAGGGGCAACATCACTATAGTCGCGACCAACCGCTACCGTGATATGATTCCCTCCTGCCTGACAATGGTTAGTAGGATCATAAGCAACCGCAATTCGATCTGTGCCGTTATGGGCTGGTAAAAAGACTTCCAGCCAGGCGTGTGAACCTCCCTCACCCAACAAATGACCTGAAACATAGCGGGCTGGCAAGCCCACCAGGCGGCAAATAGTTAGCATAATGTGTGAGTAGTCCTGACAGAGCCCTTGCCCTAAGTGTAGAGCTTCCGCAGCAGTAGTGCTAACGTTTGTAATACCCCCGGTGTAGCGCATTGTTTTCCAGACCCAATCGTTAATACTTTCGGCCAGTTGCCAGGGGTTATCGGTGCATTGGGATAAAAAGCTGGCGGCATGACGCAAGGCAGCGTTCGGCGTAGTAAGGGTGGTAGGTTCAAGAAACTGTTTTACTTTTTCAGAGGAAATAACTGGGTAACTAGCAGCTTCTATTACTCGTTCGACGCTGCTCCACACCTCAAAATCAACAGTGGAGTCCACTTGTGGCACATCAACCTTGTATACCAGATTATTAAAACTGTCGCGGCTCTGGCTAATTAACGCTTCGGGGTTGCTCACCTTTAATTTATGCCCGGTTAAAAGCTGGCCGCCGTGTTTTTTACCTGGCACTACTATCAGGCGTTGGTGCAAATCCTGAATAGGGCCGGGATATTCGTAGCGAAACCGCTGATACATCCAGTATTGAGCACGGCGTACCTGTTCCCACTCAACCTCTCGGTAATCAACAAACGGCACGGAGCGAGGTAAAACTTTCAATAAACGTTGGGCTGCACTCAAAGAGGTTCCTCCGTTTTTATGTTAGAGTTTTGGGAGACAACCTCGTCAGCCCACACCTTAAAACTTGTCAGCTCGGCATTGCCATATATCGTTGCCAGAGCCACATCCACCGCATCACGACCACGACCAATCAGCACCCGTCCAGTGCGCGAGCGATTATGGCGGGCATCAAAAGTGTGCCATTCACCGCCCACATAGGCTTCAAACCAGGCATGAAAATCCATCGGAGTAGGGTCAACTGGCACATTGATGTCTGGCAAATAGCCACAAACATAACGAGCCGGAATACTGAGGGCGCGGCACAACATTACCCCCATATGGGCAAAGTCTCGACAAACCCCCCGTCGTGCCAGATAGGCATCAAAGCCGGAGGTATTGGAATTACTTCCCTGTCCATAAGTTATGTTGCTGTGTAGCCAGTCACAGACGGCCTGTATTCGTTGCCAGCCCGGTTGGGTCTGACCAAATAAACCCCAGGCATCCGAGATTAATATATCGGATTGGCAATGGCGGCTGGGTAAAAGAAAATGGAGGGCATCATCGGGTAAATCCTGGACAAGATGGCCGGGAAGGTTGGACAAAACCGGGTCGGGGGTTGGTGGGACTTCGGACAGGGAATCATAATATATTCTGAATTTACCTGCTGGGGCCGTCATACGCCAGAAATTATTACCATATAAATCTGTGAAATCGTGGATAGGGACTTGCGGGGTGGTTTGTCGGGTTTCTTTCAGCAGAATATGGTTCGCCCGGTCGCGAGGTCTGACTAAAAGTATCAGCGGAACATCAGCGGAGGAGTTATAAATTAACTCACAGCCTGTTTTCACTTGCATTTATAATTCCTGTTCCATCAAAGCTTGCGTCAAGCAGCGTGTAATTTATAATAATAACGGTTTACACAAACGTAGTATCCAATATTCTTTGCCGTGTTACCCTACTGTCTTGAGCTAGAGCGTATGCTAATAAGTTATCATAAGTTTTGCTTTATGGCAACTGGCACGGTTAGTTATTGGTTTTTGGTTGTTAGTTATGGGTTGAAGGTCAAAAGTCAAAGGTCGAAAGTTATAGGATTTCCAGTATTTTGAATTTCGACTCGTTACTCGTTAGTTTATTTGAGGAGGTTAAAAGTGGCAGACGCTACCCCTGAGTTCAAACAACAATTGCGCGAAGCCTGGGAGGCAATCCAGGCCGGGCAAATTTTCACCTTTCGCCGTACTTTCACCGAGGGCGATGTAACACTATTTTGTGGGGTTACGGGCGATTATAATCCTTATCATATGGATGATACTTTTGCTAGAAGTAGCTGGTACGGGCGGCGCACTATTCCGGGGTTACTAACTGCCAGTATGATGACCCACATCGGCGGGATAATGGCGATGTTAGCCACCGAAATGGATTTCAAGTTTCTGGCTGCGGTTTATGTTGGCGATACTATCACTTGTACCGTTACGATTGAAGAAAAGGATGAGGTCAAACGCCGGCTCAAGGCTAAAGTGGTTTATCTCAATCAGGATGGGGTTGAGGTACTGAGGGCAAGTTTCAGTGGCTTTCCCGGCAACACCCGTCTGGCGAACTAAAGCAGCTCTAGCGTAATAACCAGGCTACAAAGCCAATACCCAGCATCAGCCCGGTCGCAACGCCACCCCAGATAAGGGTGTTCATCAGAATGAGGGTGCTGCCCCGTAGCTGTCGCCAGTTGCGCTTGGCGAAAACTGTCTCAAGTAGTCCCGGTAGCCAGGGATTCCAGAGGCGTTTAAGCATGTTATGAGCGTAGAGGTAATAAGTGGCGGTTAATATCAGGGCAAAGATATACAAAACCAGTGTAACAATTCCAGCTCTGACCAATAATTTCGGTATGGTAGCATCGGTCAGACCAGGGCGGAACACAAAGATAAAGCGGATTGTTTGAATAAATACCGCCGAGATAAACAGCCCGGTACTACCAAGCATAAACATCCGATAGGCGAATTTGGTGACCTCACCTCGCCCAAAAGAGAGGATACGGCAGATAATAAAGCCGCAGAGTGCCAGCAACAGCACTAACAAAGCCCAATTCAGGCGGCCTACCATAAAAGTTCGGTAGAAGAAAAAAAGCGTAAGGCCGATTAGCAGCAAATTATTCCACAGGAACAACCCCAGGGTTTGCAACCAGAAAATTATTTGCTTATTCGATTTTTGGCGGTTGCCGGTATTCTCGTAATTCACTGCCATTCGACCACTCCCTGAACTTTAAGCCCACTTTATTATTATACCTGGCTAATCTTTCATATAACATTACATTATAAGACTCCCTCTTTAAAGTCAATAAAATTGAGCTGCAAATAGTAGCATTTTGAGCTTACAGACTTGTAACGTAGCAGACCTTTCGAGATGGATATTTTCCGCAAATTAGTAATCGGGCGTGGGTATGGCGTAATCTACTTGTTATTTATATTGAGTATCATTATTTCAAATTATCCACAGTCTTGCCAGCTCGATGTCACTGAACAGTCAAAACATATAGGAAACTATTAAAAAAAGATATTGGAGGCAGCCTTGACGTTGTCTGACAAGCTATCTCATCCCACAACCTACTCCGACTCGGATTCCTTAGCTGCGACTCCCTCCTATACCTTAACAGCTATAACCCTTCCGATGAGTTTGTTGCCAATAATTGAGGTTGACGGAATTATGAGTGATGTAGCTACGGCCCAATCCACCGAAGCAGATATACATCCCACTGCTCGGATTTCAACCAGTGCCAGAATCGGGCGGGATGTTTCTATCCTGGCAGATGCTCAAATTCTAGACCGGGCTTCGGTAGGCGAACGAAGCCTGATTGGACCACGCACTTTTGTTGATGAAGATGTAATTGTTGGGGCCTACGTGCGGATTCTAAACGACGTTTCCCTGTGCAAGGGCGTAATGATAGAATCGGGGGTCTTTATTGGCCCGCATGTTTTGTTTACCAGCATGGAAAATCCCCGCGCGATTTACCCAAGTGGCGAGCCCAAGCCGGAAACCCATAACGATTTTGAATGCATTCTGGTGCGACATGGGGCTTCGATTGAAGCAGGGGCTATTTTGCTACCAGGGGTAAGGATTGGGCAATTTGCGATGGTTCGGCCGGGTTCGGTGGTCACTCAGGACATTCCATCCTATGGTATGGTGGCGGGCAATCCGGCTCGATTAGTCGGTCAGGCTTGCCGCTGTGGTCACCCTTACCTCTATAGCCAAGAACCAATCACCCATACCTGCCCGGATTGTGGCTTTACCTTACCTCTCTAGGAAGTGCCGAGTTTTGACCTAACCCCCTAGCCCCCTTCCCTGATCCAGGGAAGGGGGAATAAGACTTTTGTGGTTACTTATTGGCTACAAAGAAGCTAGATAAAGCCAAAAAGTAACAAAATAAAATATCCCTGCTTTTAAGATTGACCTGCCATTTTCTGGTAAAATTCTTCGACTTTTGGAAAGACGTAATTGCTAAGATAAACCGGATGAGCTGGGCGACCATCAATGGCAATATCAACAACTTCACTCTGATTAGCATGGCCGCCGATGGTCACAAATATCCAATCGCCCACTTGCGGGGCTACTTCTAGCCCTTCAGCCTTTACCGCTTCTACTAAATGGCCGCGATGATCATCAATAAGCACTTTATCTCCTTTCACCTGCTCCACTTTGGCATAGTGCCAGCGATAAACTATTTCCGGGGTCTCAGGGTTGGTGTCCAAGGCCACTAACTGTCCGGGTCGAATAATGATGCGACCCTGGACGGGGGTTGCATAATTTACGGTGATTGGTGTGTCACTATTCAAAAGCTGCACCAGGCACTCAGTCGGGAAACACTCCAGGGCGATTGCCAAAGCTAATTTCATAGGCATATTGGTTGCTCCTTCTCTAAAACTAAAAACTTGAACACAAAAAGCCGCGAACGCCTAATCACGTTCACGGCTTTAAAATCAAAAGGCCGCTCCTACTCTCGAACGGCCTATCCTAAACTTTCGGATTTAATTCAATACCGAAACATTTATCTAATAACCCTTCGAGGACGTGATATGGATATATTCAGCTCGAAGTTGCCCAGAGCAACTTTTAACATTTCACGTACCTCCTTTCATAAATCAGATAAAATTTAGGGTTACTGAGCCCTACTATACCACAACCAACTAAGCGTTACAAGTATTGAGTCTAATGCGGCGGGGCTTAAGTGAAGGGCGTACTCAAGGTTCGCCCCTACCAAATCCCCACATCCTTCATCCTTACTATTTCATCCTTTGTATCAGCCTGTACCTATTGGAAGAATATAGTGGATTGCCCGAATGTACCAGGTATAAGAACCCGCCGCCAAAAACCAAACTATTACCACTGTGATTGCTACACGCCCTAGCCAAATTGTTAGTTTAGGCCAGGGTCGCACAGGTTTGAGACGGTTTGCTTCTTGAACCCGATAGCGCAAATAATCCAGCAACATCGCCAGAGCCAGACCGCTTATCAGAGCAAAAAGCGGCAAGCCAAACAGCATATGTTTTTGTAGCAGGTTAATTTTGGTAGATAGAAGCGAAAACAGCAGAAAAGTAATCAGCCAGGAGAAATATAGCAAAATCGAAGGGGTATTTATTTCCTCTTTCAGCCGCTTCAAATAATTGTTCTCGGCCTTAGTGGACTTATTCCCGCCGAAAAGATTTAGAGTTACCAGCCCGCCGATTAGCAGAATTGTTACTAATACTGGTACAAAATGGAAATGCGCCCAAAGCGAAGGCCAAAACTGAATTACCGCCGACTTGGTTTCGCCAATGGTTTTAACTTTACCCATCTCGTTCAAGATGGTAGGAATGGTACTGGTTACAAGAGCCCAGGCATAAAAAATATAATAGCTGACAAAGGAAAGGGCTACCCCAATTCCATACATTGCACCCAACCGCCCCGCCAGATAGCGTTGTCGCCCGCCTTGCCAGAAAAATATCAACCCCAGGTAAACCGCCAGCATTGCACCCACAATTAATAGAGTAGCGGCATGACCCAGAAAAGCCAATGCTAATAATACCCCCATCCAAAAGACTGCACCCCAACCTGGTAGGTTGGTCTTACCCTCAATATTGTAACGGTTTGGCGTTAACCATCTGGTGAAAGCCGCTAACCAGGCCAGCACCAGCCAGGTCGCCAGCATGGTGTTATAACCGCCATCTGAATCCATCAGAAACGAAAGAGGAAAAAAGCAGGCTAGAAAAGCGGCAACTAACCCTGCCGCCTGCCCGTAGCGGCCCATTGTATGACGGGCTATCAAGTATATAAAAAATAGAACCGAAACATCCAACCAGACTGCCAGGATATTTGTGCCGTGCAAAAGGCGTGGGTCGTCTGCTCCGGTAAAATAGGCAATTGGCAAATCTAGAATATAAAAAAGGGGCGTATAGGGTAATGTTACCTGCAAGCCCCACTGTCCAGCTACCACCGAACGACCCTCCACCCCGCCTACTCCTTGATATGTGTTAATACTGTAATAGCGGCTGAAAATCAGCGAAGGATTTTCTTTGATAGCGGCAACCTCGTGGATGCGGAACCCATGATCCAGGACCTGAAAAGAGGGGTGGTTAATGCCCACCAGCCGGATAACAAAGGCCAACATAAAAATAAGGGCTAAAAAGCGCGAACTATTCTCACTAAAGTTCAGCTTGTTGCGACTCAAAACCCAGCCAGTGAAACGTAGCCCTACAATCGCAAGTGGATAGGTAAACAAAGCCGCTTCAAGTATTAACGGGGCAGCCAGAACTGTGGTGGGTCTGTCCTGTACCAGTCCTACCGCTACCACTAAAGCCAGGGTTATTATTCCGGCGGCAGTTAAAGATGGTTTCCAACCCGCCCGAATCCCTAGAAAAAAAAGTATCGCCAGTGACCCGACTATCTGTACTAGAACTCCCCAACTAGGTATAACCGGACGACCCGTTTGAAACAGACCTTGCCCCTCGATTTCGATACCACCAATTGCCACACCCAACGGGCGCGGGTCAGATTTGACCAGGAGGGGTTCCATTCGTAGCCAGATATTTATCTGATCATCCTCACTGGAAATGACGGCACGACTTTTGCTATTGTACTCAATTTGGTTGAGGGTATTTTGCTCGTTGGGAATCAGCGTAGTTACGGGATTGGAGTTGATCGCAATATTAATAACAGGTTGAGGTACTCCTCCCGAACGCGGGTAAATAATCAGTTTTGCCCTGGTTCCGGGCATTTGCCCAACATTTGCTAATCGGATGTTGCTGCTTGGTTTAGTCCAGCGATATGCGGTACCCTCAAAATATTCGGGTGCATAGTAATCAATCAGGTAAGGTCGCTCTTTAGAGGAAGTAAGATCAAAAACCTTAGTGAAACTAAATTGGAAGGCAGAAATCAGGATAAGGGTGGAAATTAGAAGCGCGCCCCAGAACCAAATTGAGGCAATGGCTTGTGCAAGCGGGCTTAGTTCTTTTGCCCCAATATTTTTTAACAGACCGCGAGAAGCCGAACTCTTAAGTTCTTCGGGGGTGTTGATAGGTGCGGGCGTAACTTCAATTGGGAGAGGGGTAGAGTGGCTTTCCAATAAACAGTCTCCAAAGTAAATATCAAATGTATCAACATAGCTTTTGGTCAGGCGATTATAACATATGGGGTTGTCGGTGGTCAGTTATCAAATTTTTTCCAACAACTGAATACCGATAACCTATGGCTGTTAATGTATTAAACCTTAGATTTCAAATATGTAATATAGGCTCCTGAGCAATGTCACCGCATTTTTAAGGCTAAAGCCTATAGTTAATACATCAATGTTGATAAATTTTAATACTGTCTTAGTAGAGCAATTCCTTTATTTTTCCAAAGTTTCATAGTCTTATTTTCCAATTTTTCAAAGACGTACTCAGGTGAGGGCTGGGCCAATGGCTGAAAATATAAACTTCCTCGACATCAATTTTAGTAAAATGGCCTTTTCCGAGGCAGTACAATTGCTGCTATCTTTTATGCAAACCCGCAATGGCAAACGGGTTTATTTTGTGAATGCTAATTCGGCAGTAATCGCTTCCAAAAGCCCAGAATTTCAGGTTGCATTAGACCAGGCCGATTTGGTATTGGCTGATGGGAGTGGAGTGCTGTGGTGTTCCGCACTGCTAAAGCAACCCCTGACCCATAACCTGAATGGTACAGACCTGATTCCGGCGGTATGCCGAGAGGCGGGGGCCGCGGGTTTATCGGTTTATTTGTTGGGTGGAAAACCAGGTGTGGCGGAAGATGTAGCCAAAAAATTAAGTAAGAATTGCCCAGGACTTGTTATTGCCGGAACTCAACATGGCTACTTTAAGGCTGAAGAAACCCAAAACATCTTAAATCAAATAAAGGAAGCTCGCCCCCATCTTTTGTTGGTGGCTTTTGGCTCGCCCGTGCAGGAAATCTGGATAGATCGTCATGCCGCGCAGCTTGAAGGTATACTTACGGCTGGAGTCGGTGGTTTGTTTGATTTTATGGCAGAAAGAGTACGCCGCGCACCTTACCCCATCCGAAAGGCTGGTATGGAATGGGCCTGGCGATTGACAATGGAACCCCGCCGACTATGGCGCCGTTATTTGGTTGGCAATGTTGTTTTCTTTGGGCTGGTGGCAGATGCTTACTTCAACCGAAAGAAAGAATCCCCGGCAAACGTTCAGAACATTGCAGATTATCGCAATGTTACTAATAGTAACCAACTAGTTGCTGAATCGTTTCAAACTGTTGAACAAATCGAATATGTTGCTTACGAGCAGGGGAAAGCTGTATGACAACCCTGGCCGTAATAATTTTTGCAATATTATTTACCTTATTAGCTGGCCCGGTTCTGTATCTTCTGCTATTGGTAATTGCGGCGGCTTTTCAGCGAGAAAAGCGGTCAATTCCGAATAACAACCGACCTCCGCATCGTTATCTTATACTCATCCCGGCTCATGACGAGGCGCAGATCCTGCCCGCTACTCTGGAGTGGGTTAAAAAATTACGCATCAACCACATTGATGCTCAACCTCCCACTGTAGTGGTCGTTGCCGATAATTGTACCGACAATACCGCTCAAATCGCTTTTCAAGCCGGAGTTAAGGTTTACGAACGTCACAACCCCGACAAACGGGGCAAGGGCCACGCTCTGGAGTGGGCCTTTGAAAGAATCCCGGTGGACTTTCCGTCTTATGAAGCGGTTGTAATCTTCGATGCCGATACGATGCCCGACCTTGATTTCCTGAACGCCGCCGAGAGGTCATTACAGAGTGGGGCGCAGGTAATTCAAGGGCGTTATGATGTACTAAAGCCGGGCCAAAGCTGGAGAACAGCCCTGATGTACGTAGCTTTTGTACTGTATAATCATATCAGACCCCTGGGCAGATTATCCCTGGGTCTTTCGGATGGGTTACGGGGCAACGGCATGGTCTTCCGCCGAGTGATTCTGGAACATTTCCCCTGGCAGGCTTTTTCTTTAGTAGAAGATATCGAGTACGGAAATCGTCTTGCCACTGCTGGAGTAAAAGTTACATATGTGCCCGGAGCTAAAATCTACGGGCAAGCTGCCTCAAGTGGCGCACAGGCCACCAGCCAACGATTGCGCTGGGAAGGTGGGCGGCTGGCCCAGGCTCGTCAAGACGTTCCCTCGCTAATGAAACTGGCATTTAAACAACGTAGTTTTATCCCTTTTGACCGAGCCGCCGACCTCATTATTCCCCCGCTCGGCCTATTAATGGCCCTAACAATGGCGTTAGCATTGCTAAATCTTACCATTTGGTGGTGGTTGGGCGACCCTGTCCTTGGCTGGCTATCATTTGGCTGGTCGGTCTTAATCGCCTGTGAAGTATTATTCGTTTTGGGGGGGCTGTTGGTTGCCAAAGCACCCGCCCGGGCTTATCTGGCTCTGGTTTTTGCCCCCATCTTTATTGCCTGGAAAATGCGGATTTATGCCATTTTGTTGTTCCGGCGAGTGCCTCGCGAATGGGTACGAACTGAGCGCACAATAATCGAAGCTAGTGATGCTCCTATTCAGGCTGCTTCTACGGCAAAATCAAAATAGAGGAGAATTTCAAACCAATGCAAATCGCACGTTACGTAAATACCTTTTTCCGCCACTGGCCGCTTTATTTGCTTCCGGCAGTGATAATCGCGGGGATTATGATAGGGGTTAGTTTTACCATTAAACCCAAATATGGCACTTCGGCTACCGTTTGGGTAGAAGAATCCGGATTTCTGGATCCAAGTTACCGCACTGCCCAAAACGATGGGGCTTACTATGATTCACCTGCTCAACGCAAGAGTCGCGTGTTTGAGGAGTATGTCCAAAGCCGCTCATTTGTACGGGAAATAGTTAGCAAGACCAGTTTCAAGGAGTTGCTGAATAAACAAAGCACTTCCGATGAAATTATTGATGACATTCAGGCTAACACCAAGACTACGACCAATGGGTTTCACTCTTTTACAATGACTTATTCCCATGCAAACCCGGCCCGAAGTAATGAAATTACCAGAGCAATGTTGGACCGGTTTATGTTAGAACAACGTGAGGCAATCAAGCGTACCGGGCAAGGGGCAATTGATTTTGCCAAAACCCAGCTGGATCAAACTCAAAAGGATTTAGATACAGCTCAGAAAAGTTTAACCAGCTTTGCGTCCCAGAACACTTGTACCATTCAGAAGAACGACCAACAAACCACCATTAGCGAAACCGACCTGAAATGCCAGCAATTAACCACCGAGTTGGAAAAAAACCGCACCAAATATTACGACCAGACAGACCGTTTGAAAGGTTTGCAAGCGGCTTATGGGGCGGCGGTAGAAGGCAAAGATTTGTCTCTGCGGATTACAGACCAACCTGAAACTATTGACCCTGGTTCGGCTGGCAGGAAATTGGCCCCGGTGTTTGGACTGGGTGGCTTCGCGGTAGGGTTGCTATTGGCTCTTATCGGGGTAGTGGTTATTACCTGGGCTGATCACTCTATAAGATTACGGGCTCATGCTTCGCGCTATCTTGATCCGGTACAGGTTTTTGAAGTGCCGATGATTAAAACTCCCAATCCGCAGAAACAAAAAGATGGCAAGCTATTGCGCTCGCCAGATGTGCGGCAACGGATGATTGCCCAACTAAAATGGGCCACTAAAGAAGAAAAAAGTTCTCAGACGGAGGTTCGGTAATGGCAGCGGGTAATAATGTAAAGTTGGGTCAGCAGGATGACCGCAAAACGGCGGGGCGAATGGCAGTAGTTGAGCTGAGCGAGGAAGTAAAAGAGAGTGTTGCTTTAGAGCCTACTTCCACTCCCTCTGCTCCTGAGACGACCACAATCAAGGCTAATCAGCCTGTAAAAGTGACTCCTAGAAGTGGCACTAGACGCCGAAGGAGCGAACTGAGTCTTCAGGAAGGGGTTTACCACCGCATACAGCAAGAATGGCGAGTAACTCCCCAAATGGGCGAGCCACTAGTAGTGGGTGTTACCAGTGCTTTGCGGGGTGAAGGTCGAAGTACCGTCGCGCTAGGAATAGCAATGGCAGTGGCCCAAAGCACTCCACTCCCGGTTGTGTTGGTTGAGGCTGACTTGAGTAGCCGCTCTTCGCTGGCGACTGAATTGGGAATCGCTAAAGTTGGTTTTAGTGACTATCTGCGGGGGGACGCCGCACTTGAGAATATTACTCATCTGACCGGTGCTTCAGATCTTGCGGTAATTCTGGCTGGGGATGCACAAGGGCAAGACTTGAAATTGCTACGCAGTGACCGCCTTACCAAGTTCTTTAACCAGCTTCGGGAGCAATATGCCGCTATTATTATAGATATGCCCCCGGTTGCTATGGCTGCCCAGGCTACTCGTTTGACCACAATGGTTGACCGTGTGGTTTTGGTGGCTGAGTCGGGCGCAACTCCCCGCAATGTGGTTAAACATACTTTGGAATCAATTCCAACAGAAAAACAGGCCGGGGTAATTTTGACCAAATCCCACCCAAGTATTCCTGGCTGGTTACGCACAATCTTTGGGTTGTAAAAACCATCCTGAGCTAGTAGGGCGCAAAAGCTGCGCCCTAAGTAATTCAAATTAGATGAGGTTTAGCCTTGCAGGTTATAGTTTTTCTGTTATTTGGTTCGATGTTAGCGGGTATGCTCTACGAGCGATTTGACCGCAAAGCCAAAATTACCCTGGTAATTATGATTGCCCTGGGTATATTCGCTTATCTCTATATACGAAGGGTATTATGAGCCAATCAGCCATCGAATTTAACAGCCCCGCTTTAGCTGGGAAGCCTATTAATAAAAACCCACTCTATAGCGAATATTATAGAAGGCGAGTTAGTCGCAAGTCTTTAATCTGGGGTTTGCTTTTGGCTCTAATTGCCTTGCCGGTTACTTTCGTTGCCGCCCTCAATTTAATTGTGGCAATGGTATTATTGGTGGTAATGTTGGTGGTAATGCTGGTATGCTACAAACCAGTAATTGGGTTTTACCTGATTAGTTTTATCGTTGTTGCTGCCGAAATTTTCCCAACTGGCGACCCGGTTTCTGAAATTTCGTCCAGATTACTCACCAACCTGAATGCTACCGTTCGGGGGCTCCCCATATCCGCAACTCCCCTCGAATTTTTACTTGTTCTTACCCTTTTGATGGGCTGGTTTCACGCCTCACGGGAGCGCAAATCTTTCTGGCTAAAAGGATTTTCCAGCCAAGTATGGCTGTTATTCCTGGGTTTTATTGTTTTTGGTTTCGTGCGAGGAGTTACCCGGCAAGGTGAGTTTAATATCGCACTGTGGGAAGTACGCAGTTTGATTCATGCCATTCTTGTTTTCTTTATGGCCAATCACTTTCTGGAGGATATGAAACGCTGGAAAGTTCTGAGCGGGGTTATGATTTGGGCGGTTGTGATACTAATGATAGCCCAATTAATCCGTTATGGGATTGTAGGCTTTTCAACTGAGGGTATAGACTCGCTAAATGGCTTTAACCATGATACCGCCCTTTTCTTTGATATTTTGTTCCTTTATTTTTTCTGTCAAATAAGCTTTGGAGCCTGGAGTCGTCACCGCCTTTGGGCCGGACTTTTGCTAGTCCCAGCCTTCTTTTCGGTGCTGATTTCGGGTAGACGAGCGGCTTTCGCTGCTCTCATAATAGGTTTTGGGATTTATCTGTTTGTGCTTTATATTCGGAAGCGTAAACTCTTTTTCGTGGTTTTGATATGTACCACAATTATTGCTATCCCCTACACCGCCGTTTTCTGGAATAGCAATGATGGCATCTGGAGCATGCCAATCCGGGCTATACGTTCGCAGGATGCTGCGCCCGGCAGTCGCGATTATTATTCCGACTTGTATCGTCAGGTTGAAAAGTTCGATGTACATCAAACAATCCTATGGAATAAATTGACTGGGATCGGATTTGGGCAGAGATTTTTTACTCCCATTCCAGTGCTGGATTTGGGCGAAGGTTTCACCCTTCAGGTTTATACGCCCCACGCTAATATCCTGTGGGTTTGGTTAAAGGTCGGAATGGGTGGTTTTGCGGTCTTTTGGCTGATTCAGTGTATGTCCTTATTTAAATTAGCCCAACTTGCCAAATATGGACGGGATGGCCCGGAATTGGGCCTGGTAGTTTTGGCGGGCTCTGGTATCGCGGTTTTCCTGGTTTTTGCCTATGTGGATATTGCTTTGAGCGGCTCGCGTGTCACAATCGTATTGGCTATTTTTGCCGCCTTAATTGATATTTACTATCGGAAGTTACAGCCTGATCTGGATAAATATGGCGGCAAGCAATTGACCGAAATCAACCGCCCCAGACCAAAGGATTTTAGCGAATTATAGTATGCGCGAATTACTGCCGCCAGAGCTGAAAATTTATCGATTGAGTAGTTGTTATAGTTTTTTTCTAATCTAGTAGTTATGCAGATTTGTGCCTTACCCGAATGGAGAGATCTAGCAAGCATGAAAGGAAGTCGCACCTGATGACGACCTCGCGACGTAAGATAGCGACCAATATTTTCTTTCTGGCTTCCAGTCAGGGTCTAACCTGGTCTATTACATTAGTTTATATGGTACTGGTTCCACGCTATTTAGGCCCTACCGGTACGGGTACTTTATCTATAGCCTGGGCTGCTTCCCAAATTATGGTTGTAATTGCTTCCTTTGGCACGACAAAATATATTGTGCGGGAAGTCGCCCGTGACCACCAAAGTGCCACAAACCTGGTAGGCCCCGCAGCCTTTATCTGTGGTATGGTCGGATTACTGGGCTGGGCAATTTTATTTTTAATCTTTAACTTTATCAATGTTTCTAGTGAACTAACAATAGTGTTGTTGATTGTGGCTACCAGTAGTATCCTTAATCTAGTGGGAGTGCCATTTGGAAGCACACTCATCGCCCTTGAAAAGATGCACTATAGCTTTTTCAGCTCGATATTGCAAAAAGGAATTTCGGTATCTCTGGCCATTATTTTTGTCACGTTGGGGTTAAATGTGGTTTGGATAGCCCTGGCGGAATTGATTGCGTCTATCCCGGTCTTTTTATTGAATTTATATTGGTTTAATAAGCACAGTAAAACCACATTTAAACCCGATTTTTCTAAAATGCGGTCGGTATTAAAAGCCGGAATGTCTTTCTACATAATGGACATAACTTTCCAGATATATCTTTACCTGGACGGGCTACTCCTCTCGGTTATGACCAGCGAAACAGTGGTGGGTTATTATAGTGTTCCGGTACGATTATTCGGAACATTGCTTTTTATTCCGGTGATTATCAGCAGTGCCATTCTACCCGCCTTGTGCCGGATGGCTCAAGAAAACCCGGACGAGCAAAAAGTAATGACCCGTAATACTATGAGCGTGTTAGCGGCACTAAGTTTGCCAATAGCGGCTGGTACCACCGTAATTGCCTCACAGCTTATCAATTTGCTTTACGGGGCGAAGTTTGCTTCATCCGTTTCGGTTTTAATTTTACTTGCATGGACGATAATCCCAACTTACCAGGGAATAGCGATTTATCAATCTATGGTAGCCCAAGATCGCCAGGGTATTTGGGTTAAGGTGAATGTAGCGGCAGCGGCGGCGAATTTGTTTTTAAACCTGATAGCTATCAATCTCACCCAGAATCTGTGGGGAAATGGGGCGATTGGTGCAGCAGGAGCTCAGTTGGTCAGTGAGTTGGTTATTCTGGTTATAGGATTTCGGCTGGTAGGCAAGGGAACGCTGTCCAAAGCTTTCTGGATTTCCACTTCCAAGAGTGCCTTAGCCACCGGGATTATGACTTTGGCAATTCTGCCGCTAATGGATGTTTTTATCCTTGTTCCGATAATCGTGGGAGCGGTGGTATATATTGTGGTGGCACTGGCGTTAGGCATAGTGCCAAAACCCTACCTGCGGTTAGCAATTTCCCTGCCGAAACGTTATTTGCTCAAGAAGCGTACTCAAGAGGCCGGGGTTATTATACAGAAATAATGATAATGTCAATCAACGAGAAAAGTACCTCAAAGAATAATACCAATAGCAAAGCTAATTACGATTACAGCCTGGGCGAACTGATAGCGGCTGACCTTAAAGTCTGGATTAGAATCTGGAAGCCTGAACGCGCCTCCGACGAATCTATGCCGACTATTGATGCCGCCAGACTAATCTTTCACTATATGGGTTTGAGGGCTACCTTGCTCTATAGGGTGGCACATTTCCTTTCTATTAAAAGGGTTAAACTCCTTCCTGGCATCCTCACTCGTTTAAACATTGCTCAACATGGCTTTGATATACCTGCCCGAGTCAGAATTGGGCCAGGATTATATGTGCCGCACCCGGTTGGGACAGTTATAACCGCTGAACGAATTGGCAAAAATGCATCTTTGATTAGTTGTGTAACTATCGGTATGCGCAACACTCATGAATTTCCGATCATTGGCGATAATGTTTTTATTGGCGCGGGAGCGCGAGTGTTAGGAGATATTACAATTGGGGATAATGTTAACATAGGAGCAAATGCGGTGGTACTTATTGATGTACCTTCAGGTTCGACAGCGGTGGGTGTTCCTGCCAAAGTAAACCTACCACAACAATAGTGGTTGCAAGGCGGAAGGTATGATAGAAAAAACACAAGAAAATAAGTCAGCACCAGGCAAGGGCGAGGTAAAGAAAAACTTTAGCTGGTTCAAAAATCGCTCTATTCACTATTCCAATATTGCTTCCAATCTTATAAACGCTCGTATCCGGCTACGGAAGGCCAATTCTCTGGGAAAGCTGGTGCAGCTTATCGGGAAACCTGCCATTAGCAATCGGAATGGTCAGCTTATTATTGGTGATAAAGTAATAATAGAATCCAAGGTTGCCAAAACTGAAATTGCCGTTAGCCAGGGCGCGACTCTGGAAATAGGCGAAAGAACCTATATCAATTATGGCTGCTCGATTGGGTCAACTGTCTTAGTCAAGATTGGTAAAGGCTGTCGAATTGGAAATGGCTCAATTATTATAGACAACGATTATCATGGTATTGAAGACCGCCGTAACCCTCCCCCACCTGAACCGATTGTGCTCGAAGATAATGTCTGGCTGGCGGCGCGAGTAATTGTACTGAAAGGGGTCACTATCGGTCATGACTCGGTAATTGGAGCAGGAAGCGTCGTTACCAAAAATATTCCACCCCGTTGTTTGGCGGCTGGAATGCCCGCTAAGGTTATCAGGACATTCTAGGAGAGTTTTTAAGATTATGCCCGAACAGCTTCACGATAAACAATCAGTGTTGCCAAGTGTAACAATTATAATGCCCAGTCATAATCGGGCTGACCGCCTTGAAAAGGCTCTGCAAGCTATTTCGGCACAGGTTTACCCACTGGAACTGGTAGATTTAGTTCTGGTGCTGGATGGTTGTAGCGATGGCTCTTCCGAGGTGGTAGAGAAGCTAAAACCGACTTTACCCTTCAAAATAACCGTTATTAGCCAACCCCAGGGTGGCCCCGCCAGGGCCCGCAATGTCGGAGTGCGAATGGCTTCCGGCAATATCTTACTATTTATAGATGATGATGTGGTTGCCAGTCCCCAGCTAATCACCGAACATATAACTTTCCACCTGAGAGACGAAAAAGCGGTGGTGCTTGGCACCATGTCGCCGCCCCCCGCCCATCAAAGACCGATTTGGGTCAGGTGGGAAGAGCAAATTTTGCTAAAACAATATGCTGATATGCTGGCTGGCAAATATAAACCTACTGCCCGCCAATTTTATACAGGGAATAGCTCAGTAGCGCGTCAATGGTTTTTGAGTACGGGTGAGTTTGACGAAACTTTCTTGCGGGCTGAGGATATCGAGTTTGCCTATCGAATGCAGAGCAAGTTTAACTTGAATTTTTATTTCGATCCCCAGGCTATCGGTTATCACTATGCTAACCGTAGTTTTGCCTCTTGGAAACGGGCCCATTACCTTTACGGGAGATATGATGTAATTATGGATCGCGATAAGGGCCATAATTGGATTATACCGAATATTCGCAATGAATTTAAACGCCGTGATCATATTACTCGCTTTCTGGCGATAAACCTGCTCAATCGCCGTCGTAGCCAGAATCTGTTGAGCAAGTTTATATGGGTAAATGCCCAGCTAACCAGCCGGATCGGCCTTTCAGCAATTGCTTACAAAAGTCTGAGCGGGCTGGCAAATGTGTTGTATTGGCAAGGACTACATGACGAACTAAACGTCGGGAAGGTAGCTGAAAAAAAGGCCTCTACCCCGATGGAGGCTCACTCATGAGAATCTGGCATCAAGTTTTATTCCAGAGTCCTAAATATTTTACCCGGCTTTCGGCTACCTTAGTGGTGATTATACTCGGAACATGGCTATTAGGAGCGTGTGGGGATGAGGAAGTGCCAACCTATGTCCCTTTTACTACACCTGTACCATCCCCCACTCTGCCTGATACTATCGCGCTACCTACCGCTACCCCCCGCCCGCAAACAACCATAGCCTTAAAGGCTACTATAACCATTGATATTGACCCAACTAATCCCACCAATAATATCAGCCAGCTAATTTACGGTCTGGCTGGTACTGATGGGACAGCCGAATATGTTCAGGAATTGCGCCCGACTTTTATGCGTTGGGGGGGTAACTCCTCCACCCGTTATAACTGGGTCATTGGTAACGCCTGGAACGCCGCCCGTGATTACAGTTTCCAGAATACCGACTACGGGAATAAAGGGATAAAGGGTGAATTCCCCCCCAATGTAGCCGAACAAGCTATTGAAAATGCTAAAAAGCAAGGCATGGCTTTTCTTTTTACTATTCCCACAATGGGCTGGGTTGCCAAGGATACCAACCCTCTTAGTAGCTCGTTATTAGTGCCAAAGGGCGGAGAGTTGCCCCTTGCTCCCGGTGCGGATGATATTGCCAACTACGACCCTACAAATAACCGCGCTAGAACCAGTGTTCAATCCAAAGCCCGTAAGAATGGGCCGTTTGTTTTACAGCCGCCCCTAAGTAGCCCGGTTATCTATCAGGATGAATGGGTCAATCGAGTTGTAACTAAATATGGCAAAAGCGAAAGGGGAAACGGGATTGATTTTTATGCTATGGACAATGAGCCCGAACTTTGGAGCGAAACGCACACCGATGTTTTCCCTACCAAAGTCGGCTACGATACTATTTTAAACCGCTTCCTCGAATATTCAACCGCGGTCAAGGCAGTTGACCCTACCGCTAAGGTCACTGGCCCGGTATCGTGGGGCTGGCAGGCTTATTTCTATTCAGAATTAGACCGGGGCGATGATAGTTTTAAGACTGCCCCTGACCGCAAAGCTCATGGTAATATGCCTTTTCTGGCCTGGTTTTTACAGGAAGTGCGTAAAAACGATGAAAAAATTGGATATCGCACCCTCGATGTTTTGGATATTCATTATTACCCCCAGAGCGTGAACGAGCGGGACGAAACCGCCAAAGGTCAGGAGTTACGCCTGAACGCCGTCCGCTCACTTTACGACCCGTTATATGTAGATGAGTCGTGGATTGGGCAGCGCATTCGACTTTTACCCCGAATGAAGGAATGGATTAACCAATATTACCCTGGCACCAAGTTGGCTATCAGTGAATGGAATTTTGGCTCGGATAAAACTCTGCCAGGAGGTCTGGCAATTGCCAACACTCTAGGGATTTTCGGGCGGGAAGATGTTTATTTTGCCTCGTATTGGCGGTATCCTGACCCAAAGGGGGCTGGTTTTCAGGCATTCAAATTGTATACTAATTTTGATGGTAAAGGAAGCCGCTTTGGTGATCAATCTATCCCTGCTATCAGCAACCAGGAAACCGCCGTACGTAGTTTTGCGGCCTTGGATAGCAAAAGTGGACGAATGCGGGTGATTTTGGTCAACAACAGTGCGACTAATGACCAGACTGTTGACCTAAAACTGGCAAAGGCTTTGCCCGTCCAACAGGCTAACGTTTATGAGTTAAGTGCCGCCACCAGAAATGTTTTAGTCGCTCGCCCTGGGTTAAATTTTGGGGGTAATAAGCTACAAGTTAAGGTTCCGGCCTACAGTGCTATTTTACTGGATATACAACCCTGAGAGACAAAAGATGTTTATTGATAATAGCTCTGAAACCATCATGTCATCAGCTCCCGCCCAAACCAGGCCAGCCCTGAACTTCTCCGTGACTTTTATTATGGAGCAGGTTTTGGGACATGTTAGCTATTACAAAAATTTGAAAAAGGCTGTTACTATCGCTCCTGGAGTGAAGGCTAGTTGGGTTGAGGTTACCTACAAATCACCCAAAAACCCATTGAATAAATTACCCTTTATCCAGAAACCGCTAGTAGGATATACCAGCGGGTTGTGGCAAACAGCACGAGGTTTATGGCGCGGGCGCAAAAATAGGATAATCTTGTTTCATACCCAAAAACCGGCGGTATTATTTGCCCCCTTATTACGCCGTAAAAAATTTGCTGTCAGTTTGGATATTACCCCGGCTCAATACGACCGTTACGGTACAATCTACGAAGACCCCGGCAATACTACTGGAGGGGTCGCTCGCCTTAAACATGCACTAAATAAACAACTGTTTGCTTCTTCCCGCCTGATTATTAGTTGGAGCGAGTGGGTAAAAGAGTCGCTTTGCCTCGAATATGAGGTTTCACCTGATAAGGTGGTGGTTATTCCGCCGGGGATTGACCTCGAACTCTGGCAAGCCGGATTATTGCCGCGCCCAGCCAAAGCTAATAACGAACTGCCTAAAATCCTGTTCTGCGGCGGAGATTGGGAGCGCAAAGGTGGCCCTCAACTTCTGGATTGGTTTAAACAGGGCGGTCATCAGCTTTGTGAACTGCACCTTGTTACCCGCGCCTCGATTACCAACCCCGATAATCTACCCAACTTGTTTGTGTACAACAATTTTAACGCCAACGACCCGGCCTTAATTGAATTGTACCGCCAGTCGGATATATTTGCCTTGCCGACTCTCGCCGAAGCTTTTGGGATTGCTTTGACCGAAGCAATGGCGATGGGTCTCCCGGTAGTAACAACCAGAGTGGGGGCTTGTGCTGAGATTGTCGAAGATGGGGTGACAGGCTTTCTGGTGGAGGCCGGGAATGTGGCAGAATTAGGTCAGAAGGTCGAAGAACTCTTGCGCAATACACCTTTGCGCCAGCAAATGAGCGTGCAAGCCCGTGAAAAGGCCGTTACCCGTTACGATGCAGTCAAAAACGGGCAGGAGTTACTAGGAGTTTTGGCAGTTTTACTTGAAAAAGCTTAAATATAGGTTGAGTTAGTCAGGATTATTGATTATATCTTCCATTACCTCAATAGCTTTAGTTAGAGGCCATTGTCATACTCCGCCCTTACCTTGAACAAAAGCTTCCCGTCTACATATTCTTCTTGAAAATCCTCTGGGAAATTTACATTATCCTCAAGTTTTCCCGTCACACTTTCGGTTATTAAAGCTTCTAGCGAACCTTTAGTTGGCTGACCTACAATCGGCGGTTGGTGCGCAATTACGAGTGCTTGACCAACTCCGTTGAATGTTTTATTTATTTGGCAATGTGCCGGGTGATTATCCGCCGTTTTGTCGAAGCTCACTTATGAAGCGAGTTCTAAAATCGTTAGTCGAAAGTTAGAAGTTAATTTAATCATATTGCCTTGGTCAAGTAGGCTCAAATGCATAGACCAACCCAAAATAAGCCTGTTATAATTAGAAACAGTAGTCAGAATTCAAGGGTCAGAAGACAGAATAAAGCACAAAGAATAAAGAAGCAAGAATTGAAGACTTGCAATTACTTTTTAAATTCAGCAGTTTGCATTTTTAAACATCCTCTCTACCCTGATTATCTTTATTAATACTTTCCCTGATACCCGACTACTGAAGACCTTTTAGGTTAAATTCGATTCAAAACAAAGTTCACTTTGCCTGCATATCATATCCTGACCCGCCTGGCGGCTCTGATTTCAATTTTGGATTTTAGATTTACTTGAGGAGACAATAATGGCTGAAAACCCAATTAGTAATGTGCAAGTAAAATTTATTGACTTGAGCCACATTATCGAGGATGGCATGATTACCTATAAAGGCTTGCCTGCCCCGATTATCTGTGACTACCTGAGTCGGGAAGCTTCCCGCAAGCTCTATGCCGAGGGTACTGAGTTTAACATCGGCAAAATCGAGATGGTCGCCAACACCGGAACTTACCTTGATAGCCCCTTCCATCGTTACGAGCATGGCAAGGATTTAGCCGGGTTGGAGCTAACTTCGCTGGCTAATTTGGCTGCCGTAGTGGTACGAATTGTGGGGATGAGTGGTCGGGCTATTACGGCGGCGGCTTTTAGTGGGCTAGGGGAAATTGCCGGGAAGGCGGTGCTAGTGCACACAGGCTGGGATAGTCACTGGCGCACCGACCAATATTTTGAAGGTCATCCTTTTTTGACTGCTGATGCTGCCGAATATCTGGTAAAAGCTGGAGTGGCTCTGGTGGGGGTTGACTCCTATAACATTGATGATACCAGCGATGGCTATCGCCCGGTGCATACTGGTTTGTTAGGGGCGGATATCCCGATTGTGGAACACCTTTGTAACCTGGCGGCTTTACCCGACTCTGGTTTCCGTTTTTCGGCAGTTCCGCCAAAGGTTAAAGGCTTCGGAACTTTTCCGGTGAGAGCTTTTGCCACTCTGGAGTTATAGAATATTTTTAGGGCTGAATTCTGAATCTAAAGCTTACTACCCTGAATTTGCCATTGACAGTTTTAACCTTTGTTCTTATCATGGCGGGGCAATTTGTCTCTTAATTCAAAATTCAGCTCAATCATTGCTCATGTCGCAAACTTCTACCGAAACTGAAACAAAAAACAATCTATTGACTCGCCTTCCGACCTCATTTTGGATAAGTTGGGGGCTATTTCTGTTGGCATTGGCGGTGCGGCTGCCCTATGCCTTACAAATAAATTGGCCCCCGTTGGACGACCCGGCTTATTACATTCAAGCCGCCCGCAGCCTTTATTATCACCAAAATCTGGATATATCCATAATCTGGAATTTCAACCCGCGCTTTCCAACCGTAACTCATGCGGGTATGGAGTTCTGGCAACCCCTTTCTTCCTACGTTATCGCCATTAGCTTTATTTTTTTAGGTGATAATTTATTTGCGGCTCAATTCCCAAGTATTATTGCGGGGTCGTTGTTATCGCCAATGGCTTACTGGTTCGCCCGCCGCCTGAATCTTGACCGCCCGAATATTGTCGGCGGGTTGGCGGGATTGTTGCTGGTATTCAGCCCATTACTGGCATATCAATCTATCCTCCCCGATAGCTCAATGCTCTATTCAGCCCTGATAGCCGGGGCTTTGCTGCTGTTGACTCGACCTCAAAATGAATTTCTTACTCCGGGTAAGGCCATTTTATTTGGCCTACTTACCGGGCTGGCCTACCTGACCCGCACTCCGGCCATCTTCCTGATTTTATCCTGGCTAATTTTACTTTTGCCGCGCTTTCGCTATGGTCAGGGGCAGCTCTGGCAATATCGCAATCGGGTCGAGGATTACGTGAAACTGGTGCCTTCCCGCAACCTACCCAACTGGTTGGAAATATTATGGGCTGGGGGGGTGATGGCAACGCTTGGCGGGCTATGGGCTTTCCGCAACCTACAAACCTATGGTTACATTACTTCACCCGCCGGAACCCAAACAATTTTCCTGTTTGATTATAATAGTCTGTTTAATTACACTAACCCGGTCAGTTTTCAAACTATGCTGGAAGGCGGCTTTGGCAAAATTCTTGGAATAAGGCTTGAAGCTCTATGGTCGGCGATGCGCACAGTATTAGATTTAATATTTGTGCCAACAGTTATCCCGGCGGTTATTGGCCTGGCTTTATTGGCGAAACATAGTCTGCCCGCCCGCCCGGCGACCCTTTACAGTCTGTTTTTGTTTCTGGGCTTGCCCCTGATTTTCGGAGTAGCCAGTATAAATGGCAGCTATTACCACAGTGCCGGGAGTTGCGCTCCTTTCCTGGCGGTTGGGTTAGTTTATGGTTTTCAGGAATTCGCGGTATGGTTGAACAAACGGGTGAAAATTCGGCGGCGTATCATTTTTCGCACTTTGGTGACATTTTTCCTGGTATTATGTTGTGTCTGGTTGGGCGAGGGAGTATCCTCGATTACTCAAGGCCACCGGGATGAGGGGGCTTTATATGCTCAGGTCAATAGTTGGTTGCGTGCCAATCCATCCCCGGTGGTAATCGCCAGTCAACCCGCCTCAATAAACTATGTCAGTGGGGTAGCGGCTGTTCGTTTGCCATCCACCCAGGATTTAGAGGTGTTAAGACAGGTGGCCCAACAATATGGCGCGAAATATATAATTATTACCGAACAGGGCGGATTGTACCCTGACTTGCTGCAATCCCCCAAAAACACCCATTTCCCTTTGGCTTATCGTAGCCCCTCCGGTGATTTAGAGATTTATCGGGTTGGGGAATAGGCTAAGAAGTTTTTGGTTATTAGTTGTTAGTTGTTGGTAATTCAAAAAAAGCAGGGATAACGAACTTTAAATATTAAAACAATAGATTAACCTGTTCGCCAGGTAATAAATTACCGGACTAAGAGAGCAAGTAAAGAATATAGGCTCTCTTAGCGCGGTGGGCCTGTGCCCCGTGGGGGTAGTAGTCCCGCCTAATTTTTATTATTTGATTCAACAAGCATTGGAGTATAACATGACATTGACAGCGGCTCACCGGGCGTATTTGGCTTATCCCCATTACTGTGTACTGGCAACAATAGGCAAGGATGGTATGCCCCAACTCAGTACCATCTGGTATGAATTGGATGGCGACCATCTTTTGTTCAGCATCGAGGCCGACAGTATCAAGGCCAAAAATCTGCAACGTGACCCGCGTTGTTCGGCTAGTATCCCTAATGGTGGGCGTTACGTGGCGGTGCGCGGCACTGTTGAGATTAACCCCGACCATGAGCAGGGCTGGCGAGATTTGGTGCGCCTTGGCACGCGCTACTATGGCCCGGTGGAAGGCTTAAATCAGGCCGAATTCCTGGGGGGCGGCGGCAAAAAGCATGTCAGCGTGCGGCTGAACATCGAGAAGGTCAATTCGGTGGGAGTTGGACAATCCTAACTCCCAGGGTAGCCACAGAGGTCTGCCTCTGGTTGCCGTTCCCAATCAAAGCCCACAATTTGTTCCCAATATAAACCTGAGAATTCCATTAGCTTGCTATTATAATTCCATATCGGGTAAACTGAACATTGACAATTTTCATTCAAGTAACTCTTTATCCCCGGCATAACGGATATAGGCAATAACAGTGCCTTAAATCTGATTTTCGCCACAGGTTGTTGTAACGTCGTCGCAATCTCAAAAAGTTGCTTTTGGTTTCAGCTGACCGATGGGAGGGTGTGGAATACAAAACATGAGAGCTTTAGGAACAAATAGGCTAACCTCAAATGAGGTAATGATGGGGTTTGTAAGAAGGGATAGTTTTAAGCTTCCTAATTTTGGTTGGGATTATGCTTTTGAAAAAGCGTGGGTATACCCCTGAGCAGGCGTATCGCTGCAACATTCAACCAAATTTTTATGTAGGAGTGTTACTTGCTGCGCGCGATACTCAGCGCATGCCACGCCCGGTTGGATTTGGGCAGACTTAACTCTCGGTAAGGGTTGCGGCTTTCTGTTGAGCAGACAAAGCATTGTAGGTATTTTAGAGCCCGTTCACGAGCCGCTTCGGTGCGGGAAGCCGCTATTACCCGACCCCCTGCACTCCCGGAATATAAGGAAGAACCGGGGGTCAAAATAGGATTTCCCCGATGCGCAGAGCAGATCCAAGGGACTGATTGGAGCCGCCATTACCCGGATTAAAGCCTGCCCAGCACCACGACTGGGGCTGGGCCATTCTAAAAATTCGTAGGGGACGGCGTATCTGGTCAGCACCGCCCCTGGCATCTCAGGGCTTATCACCGCTTTTGCTACTTTGCATCGGGTTCCCGAGCTGGACTAACTCATATCTTTGTGAGTATATACCTCACCTTCTTTATGAGTATAGACATAGGGGTTATCAATCAGCTCAGTGGTAGCCTTCTCCGGGTTCATTGCCTCATCCCAGCCTTTTTCGCCGATGGCCGATTGCAGGTATTCCACCGACTTCTCAATTGCTTGCCGCGCCCGACCAAGACCATCGCCCAGCAACCGATTATTGTACTTGACGACCTGACCATCCACCATCACCGTATGCACATCACCCCGCCCGGCCTGATATACCACGTGCCCATAGGGGTTGAGCAAGGGGAACATTGCAGGGGATTGGTCGTTTTTAATCAGCACCAGGTCGGCTTTCTTGCCGGGGGTAATGCTGCCAATAATATTATCCATTCCCAACGCCTTAGCCCCGCCCATTGTTGCCCAGTTTACGACCTGCTCGGCCCGTAAATGTGACACTGTTACGGTATTGTTCAGATTGTGGGCTTCCAGATGTTCCCTGGCGCGGTCAGCGTTGAGGGTAGCACGCATTGCTGAGAACAGGTCGGCACTCCACCAGACACTGGTATCCATCGAAAGAGAAATCGGGATATTGTGGCGACGGAGCATCCAGGTTGGCGGGTAGCCCTGCCCGGCATTCATTTCGCTTTCACTGGAAACCGAGGCATGCCCCCCGGTGGCGGCGATGCGGTGGTAAGAATCTGTCGAAAGAGTAGCCGCATGGACATAGATAGTGGAGGGGGTCATAAAGCCGTGCTCATACATCAAGCGAATGGACTCATCCTTGGTGACTCCCCAGACTCCAGCGTGGGTGGTAACGGGCAGGTTTAGCTCGCGGGCCACCTCAAAAGCTCCTTTTTCGGGGAAAGTTCCATCAGCATTAACCACATCGAAGGCCAGTTGCATCCGTAACTTATCGCCTTTTCCGTCAATCCGGCGTTTGATAAAGTCTTTGAATTCGGGGGCTTTGGACCATTCCCAGGGGGCACCAAGCAAATTACCGTAAGCCAGGACAAACCGACCCGGTACACTTTCCAGGGCATCGGCGGCGGCATCGGCGTAGGCTACCGTCTGCAAACCGTGCGACCAGTCAACCGTGGTAGTAACCCCGGCGTCCAGAGCTTCGACCGAGCTTAATAGATTTCCGGCAAATATTTCTTCAGCACGGAAAACTTTGCCCCAGTTAAGGTAATAAAAGAAAAAATAATTGGTAAGCGTCCAGTCTGCCCCGAACCCCCGCAGGGTGGTTTGCCACATATGGCGGTGGGTATCAATCATACCCGGCATTAGAATCCCGCCGCTTGCATCAATTTCGCGGGTGCCATCCGGTACGGTAAGTTGGTGCCCGACTGCCACTATCGAAGTGCCGTCAACCAACACATCGCCGTTGTTGATGGTTCCCAGGGAAGGGTCAATGGTTAGTACGGTAGCGTTGCGGAAAACTACCGGGCGGCCTGGAAGAAAGTCGTTTTCAGTTGCTGAGTTTTGGCTCATTGCTACCTACCTCGTTTTATTCTGGCAGCAGGTCGCCCAACAACTGGTCGTCTGGCGTCCTTGCCTGAGTTTTAATAAAGCCGGATTGTAGAGTTTAAGTTTTAAGAGTGATACCAGGGAGTTTTGACACGTGTCCGCCGTACGGACACCTGTCCATTTTCATGCTATAATTATTACACGGTTTTCGGGAAGGTGTCAAGGGTAATTTTTTGTGTCCTTAGAGATTAGGCGTTTAGTTCAGGATTAAGTATAAGAGGGTACGGGATGCGGGGGGAAACAGGGCCCGACTTTATTGAAGCATTAGCGCGCGGGCTGGATGTCATTCGGGCTTTTAAGCCGAACCATCCTACTATGAGCCTGAGCGAGGTAGCCGCCGCCAGCAACCTTGCCCGCCCTACTGCCCGCCGCATGCTACTGACGTTGGAGGAGTTGGGTTTTGTTCGTTCGGGCCCAGATGGGTTTGCCCTGACCCCGCGTGTGCTGGAACTCGGAATGGCCTACATCGGCTCAATTAAAATCTGGGAAATTGCCCGACCCCATCTGGAACAACTGGTTAAAACAACCCAGGAGTCCTCCTCACTGGCCCAACTCGACGGCTCCGACATCGTTTATGTCGCCAGGGTAGCCGTTCCCAAGATTATCACCATCGCCGTAACCGTTGGTACACGCTTCCCAGCCTTGCAAACCTCCCTCGGCAAGGTGCTGCTGGCTGAATTGTCGCCAGAGGAGTTGGCAGTTGCGCTCAACCAGCCGGGTCGCACCGGGATTACCCCCCTCTGGAACCCAACCGCCTCGGAACGTGACCGGGAGCTGGCGGAGGTACGGGCTCGCGGGTGGTCGCTAACTGACGAACATCTGGCTCCCGGTATTCGCTCGATTGCCGCCCCGGTGCGTGATGGGACCAATCGGGTACTGGCTGCGCTGAATATCAGTGCCCACGCCGCCGAAACCAGTCTGGAGACCCTCACCGAGAAATATCTTCCACTGTTGTTAAATACAGCTTCTGCCATCAGTGCCGATTGGGCCCTCTGGCAAAGCCGTTCTGAAATAACCCTGAGTACCCACTAAAGTTTCTAAAATCTGAAATAATAGCTTAACCCTGGAAGCTAAACCAGATTTCCAGAATCTTGACATCCTCTTTATTTCTCGCCTATAATTTATGGCGGACGAGTGTCCGTTATACGGACAAAAGCCATCACCAAATAATCAACAACCAAAAAGATGAATAACCTTGATACAATCGGGTTAAAGGAGACCGGAGCGAATGACACAAGATGCCCAGAAGAATTCAGAGGGTAAGTCGCAGCCTGGACCGCTGGACGGTCTGCTGATTGCCGACTTCTCCCGCGTGTTAGCCGGGCCGTATTGTACTATGCTTCTCGGTGACCTGGGAGCAACCGTTATTAAGGTGGAAGGGCCTGATGGCGATGAAACGCGCAGCTGGCTACCACCGGAGCATGATGGTATCTCAACTTATTATTTGTCAATTAACCGCAACAAACGCTCAATCGTGCTCGATTTCAATGACACAACCGACCTGAAACTGGCTCAGGAACTGGCGGCCCGCGCCGATATTTTTATTGAGAATTTCAAGCCAGGTGGTCTAAAGCGTTTCGGGCTGGATTATGAGGCAATCCAGAAAGTTAATGCCGGGATTATTTATAGCTCAATTAGCGGGTTCGGGGCTGGGCAGGGGGCCGCCCTTCCGGGCTATGATTTGATAGTACAGGCAATGTCCGGGCTGATGAGTCTTACGGGGGATGCCGACGGGTCGCCATTTCGGGCTGGCATCGCCTTATTTGATATAATGGCGGGGCTCCAATCGGCTATCGGGATTCTGGCTGCCCTTAACCATCGTAACCGGACGGGCGAAGGCCAACAGGTGCAAGTGGACCTTTTTTCTGCCGCGCTATCCGGCCTGGTTAACCATACTTCTGCTTATGTAGCGGGTGGGATAATTCCGCATAGGATGGGCAATTCTCATCCCAGCTTGTTCCCCTACGAACCGCTCCCAACCGCTGATGTGGAGTTGGTTATCGCCGTTGGAAATAGTGGACAGTTCCGCAAGCTGTGTGAGGTGCTTGAACTCACAGATTTGATTGACGACCCCCGATTTTCCAGGACCGAAGACCGCAACCGCAACCGGGCAGCCCTGCGCCCGATACTGGTTGAACGGCTGGCAACCCGAACCGCTAATGAGTGGTTCAAGCTATTGAGCGTCGCCGGCGTACCGTGCGGCCCTATTAATAATATTGAAGGTGGGGTCAATTTTGCCCGTGAAATTGGCCTCAATCCTATCATAGAAGTAGGCACAGGGGCTGGGGCTGTCCCAATGATTCGACACCCTATTACGTTTTCTCTGACACCACCTCGTTATATTCTGCCGCCTCCTGTCCTCGGTCAGGATAGTGAGCAGTTACGAGCGTGGCTCAGTCAACCCGCCTGACTTTGCACTATTTAAAGATGGTTGAAGTATAATTTTGTCATTGGAGGACAAATGGAATATCCTACCGGAATAGGCACATCGGATGCTACCACTATTCGCCTGCTGGGCCACGATCTGGCGGGGGAGTTGATTGGTAAAGTCGGCTTTGGTGAGCTGGCACTCTGGCTTATTACTCAAAAGCAACCCTCCCCGCCACAGGTACGGGTATTTGAGGCCGTGCTGGTTTCGCTGGCTGATCATGGCTTTACCCCAACTGCCATTGCCGCCCGCCTGACCTTGTATAGTGCGCCCGATGCCCTCCAGGGAGCGATGGCTGCCGGGCTGCTGGGGGGAGGTTCCCGGTTTCTGGGTGTTACCGAGGATACCGGGAAGTTTCTGGCGGGAGTGCTAGCCAGCCTGACAGGCACTCCCCCTGAAACCAACGAGGAATGGGACGAATTGGCTCGCCGGGCAGTAACTGAGCAACGGGCGGCAGGTCGTTTTGTGCCGGGTTTGGGCCATCCAGTGCATAAAACCCGCGACCCACGTATCGCCGCGATTACGGAGATTGCCCAACAGGAAGGGTTATATGGGTCGCATCTGCGCCTGTTCGAAGCGATTGGTCGGGTTCACAGCGAAATTTTGGGTCGCACGTTACCGCTAAACGGGGCTGGTATTGCGGGTGCGGCTCTGGCTGACATCGGGATATCGCCTGAATTACTGCGGGGGGTGGCTTTACTGGCCCGCGCCGCAGGTTTGCTTGGTCACATCGCCGAAGAGCTACGTAACCCTATCGCCCCGGCTATATATGCGGCGGTTGACCGGAACGCGGTTTATCGCCCGGCTGAAAGCGAAGAATAATTATATCAGGGCGTTTACTCCACCGGGTGAGTGGGAAAAATTCCGCTTAACAAATAAAAGTAAAGAAAGGTTCAAAATTATGTCAGTTACTAATGAGGTTGTGGGAGCGCAGATTACTCAGAATGTGCTAAACAGTATTGCCAATACCCCGAACGCCCGGTTGAAAACGGTTATGACTGCCCTGATTCAGCATTTGCACGCTTTTATCCGGGAGGTGGAATTGACCGAGGAGGAATGGATGAGCAGTCTTCTGTTTCTGACTCGGACGGGCCAGATTAGCGATGACAAGCGACAAGAATTTATTTTGCTTTCGGATACGCTGGGGGTTAGTATGCTGGTGGATGCGGTAAACCACAAGAGTGCCGAGGGTAGCACCGAAAATACCATCTTTGGCCCTTTCTACCGGGAGGGCGCTGAAGAGATGCCAACCGGGGCCAATATCAGCAAGGACGGTAAAGGGGAACCGGCGGTAGTGCAGGGTCGGGTGCTTTCGAGCGACGGTACGCCCATTGCCGGGGCAGTGCTGGATATCTGGGAAGGTGGCGAAAACGGCCTTTACGAACAACAGGACGAGGCGCAACCCGATATGAACTTGCGGGGGAAATTCCGCACCGATAGCAATGGCTATTACCGTTTTGTGGCAATCAAGCCCGTATCCTACCCTATCCCGTTCGATGGTCCGGTAGGCCAGATGTTACAGGCAATGGTGCGCCAATATTTCCGCCCCGGCCATATTCATGTGGTGGTTAAGGCCGAAGGTTATACACCAGTAACTACCCACATTTTTGCCAGGGGCGACACCTATTTAGGGACTGATCCGGTTTTTGGGGTAAAAGATTCGCTGATAGCCGATTTTGTACTCAACCATTCAGAAAATGAAGCGACCAGTTATAACGTGGAGGTGCCTTTTTACACGGCGGATTTTAATTTCGTTTTGAGGCCCTCGGCCTAGTTTAGATCCCCAAGTGCTATTGTGCATCAGGCAAACCTGACCCCCAGGGCAGACACAGAGGTCTGCCCCTACAGGGAAGGGGGAGACTGCACCATAGATTTTACATAACTATTTTAGAAAGGGCTATAATACCCTATGTCCCAGAAAATTGACCTGATTATCTACAACGCCAACCTGTACACCTTCAATCCGTCCCAACCCCAGGCCGAGGCGGTAGCGGTTGGCAATGGCAAAATCATCGCGACAGGCAGCCTGAGCGAAATCCGCAGCCTGGATGGGGCCAAAAACGTCCCCGAAACCCTTGACCTGAAGGGCGCAACCTTGCTGCCGGGTTTGTCCGACTCCCATACCCACCTGGCGCAATGGGCGATTACCATGCGCGAATTAAAGCTGGCCGGGGTGGATAGTCTGGATAAGGTGCTGGGGATGGTGGAGGAACGCACCAACACCACTCCGGCGGGGGTCTGGGTGCGAGGGCAGGGCTGGGACAAAAACCTGTGGGGCGATGCTTTCCCGACCCGCCAGTTGCTGGACCGGGTTGCCCCCCAACACCCCGTCGCCCTCGATAGCAAGGACGGTCATTTGTTGTGGGTTAACAGTCGGGCTATGGAACTGGCGGGGATTAACCGCTACACCGCTGAAGTTCCCGGTGGCGAAATTGCCCGTGACGCACAGGGCGAACCTAGCGGGGTGCTGAAAGAAAACGCGATGGTGCTAATTGACTCAATTCTGGAGAACCCCAGTCTGGCGGAGGTAGAGGCGGCTTTGTTGGCGGCTTTGCCTCTGGCTCATCAGGTGGGAATTACGGGGGTGCATTCTATTGAGGACGAGTTGGGTTTTGCCGCGCTCCAGGGCTTGCGCAGCCGGGATTTGCTGGATTTGCGGACGACAGTTTTGCTGGGCAATTGGGCAATTCCTCACCTGACAGCCCTTGGTATTCGGCAGGGTTTTGGCGATGAGATGTTGCGGTTAGGGCAAATCAAGTTCTTTTTGGATGGTACCCTTGGCTCTCAGACGGCGGCGATGTTCGACCCCTTCCATAATAGCCCCGACCACAAGCACGATAATTGCGGGATGCTGCGGATGAATCCCGAAGATTTCGAGCGGCAGGCGCGGCAGGCGATTGGCGGCGGTTTTGGGATTGCGGTGCATGTGATTGGTGACCGGGCGGCGCGGCTTGGTCTGGATGTTATCGAAAAGCTGCAAGCCGAGTTCCCCGACTCCAGCCTGCGCCACCGTCTGGAGCATGTGCAGATTGTCGCGCCGGAGGACTTGCCCCGTTTTGCCCGTAGCCGGATAATCGCATCGGTTCAGCCTACCCACGCCACTACCGACCGGGATGCGGCGGAGCGTTACTGGGGCCCCGAACGCACCAGCCACAGCTATCAATATCACAGCCTGTTGCATAGTGGCGCGCCCCTGGCACTTGGCTCGGATGTGCCGATTGAGTCCATTGACCCGCGCAAGGGGATTTATGCCGCCGTCGCCCGCAAGCGTGAAGGGGATGACCGCCCGGCCTGGTATCCCAACGAGAGATTAACGGTGGGCGAGGCGGTTCAGGGTTTTAGCCTGGGTGCGGCTTACGCTGCCGGGGAGGAAAATCGGCGAGGTAGGTTAGCTCCTGGTATGCAAGCTGACTTTACCGCCCTGGCTCAGGATATTTTCGTCGCTCCAGAGGACGAAATCCCCCTTACCCCCGTTGCAGCGACGGTTATCGCCGGGAAAATCGTTTATTCGCAATAGGGGTTAGGGGCAATCTAAAATCTAATAGCCAAAATCGAAAATTGGAAAATTCGTAGGGGCAGGTTCCCGTGCTTGTCCTATTTATATTTACTGCTTAATCCGACTCAATTACCGACATAATATTGCCCGCCGGGTCTTTGAACCAGGCGATTTTAGGCCCCTGGGCACTGAAAATACCTCTAGCATCGGTTTTGAAGTTAGTTTCATTGTAAATCTCGAATTGTACTCCAGCTTTGGATAGCTCATTTACGGCTTGTTCAACATCGCTCACCGGGAAATTAAGGATGGTGAAGGTGGCGGGGATGTGGTTGGGCTTGGGATAGACAATTACTTTGCTGCCGTTGGCAATCTGAAGTTCCAACATCCCGTTGGTTTCGGTAACTTCCAGGCCAAGAATTTGAATATAAAACTCCTTGGCTTTAGCTATATCGCTGACTGCAAACCCACTAAAGGCCCTGTTATTTTTGAACATCATTATCTCCTTTTGCATCAAATGTTCTACTTCTGCCTCTTTGCTATTATATATTCTAACCCTGAAAAGTCCAGCCTCCTTCGGCGACTAGCCTAATGTTCGATTAATCCCTGAGAATATAAAAAAGGGCGAACAGATTCTCCCTGAAGGGAGCAAGGTTCGCCCCTACGAATTGCCCGAAATATCCTGTCTATCCTGTTCATCCTTGTGAATAAAACCGGGCGGTTCACGAACCGCCCCTATGAATTACCCAATCCCCTATTCCCCAAGCGGGTTTCCCCAATTTTAGATTTTAGATATCGGATTTTCGATTTTATGCCTACGCACACGCGCTCCAATCAACACCAGTGGTGCGGCGGAAACACTTAGCATCGCCCCCACCAGCATCGAAACCGGCGTACCCCAACCGCTACTAACCCATCCTACCAGCAAGCTACCTAGAGGGGTGGTTCCGGCGAAAACCAGCACATAAACGCTCATCACCCGCCCGCGCAGGTTGTCGGGGCTATTCATCTGGATATAAGTATTAGAAGCGGCGGTGACCTGAATCATCGCAAAACCTGTGCCCGCCATACAAATCAGGCTCGAAATAAACCAGGGAGAAAAGGCCACCCCCGTTTCCAGCAACCCAAAGAAAACCAAAGAAATCAAAATCCGTTTGCGGTCGGGCTGTTTGCCGAAAATCGCCAACCCAATCGCCGAGGCCAACGCCCCAACCCCTAGCCCTGCCATCAAGACCCCGTAACCCTCTGCCCCAACATTCAGATAGTGGCGTGATAGCACCGGAATCCAGACGTTAAAGTTAAAACCAAAAGTGCCCAACATCCCCACTACCACAATCGTTGTCAGAATATCGGGCGAGTGCCAGATAAAGCTGATACCCTCCTTCAAATTCTTCAAAACCGGACCAGTGCTGCGGGGTTTGTTATGGCTGTAAAGCTCGGTGGCCTTTATCCGCAACAGGCTATAAATCACCGCCAGATAACTCAGGGCGTTTAGCCAGACCGCAAAAGCTACCCCCGCCTGGGTGCTATTGGTCAGGCGTTCGGCAATACCGATTATCAAGCCCGCCAGAGCCGGGCCAAGAGCCCTTGCCAGATTAAATGTGGTGGAGTTGAGGGCTACCGCGTTCATCAGGTCTTCCCTGGGGACCATCTCTGAGGCGAGGGTTTGCCGCGCCGGGACATCGAAAGCGTTTGCCAGTCCCAGCCAGAAGGCTACAATATAAATCTGCCAGATTTGTACCCAGCCAAAGGTGGTTAGCACCGCTAACAATACCGCCTGTGTCATCGAAGCGGACTGAGTTATTAATAATATCGTGCGTTTGGGAAAACGGTCAGCCACTACCCCCGTGAACAGGCTGAATAATAGCAACGGCATGAATTGCAAGGCCGTAACCGTACCCAGAGCCAGGGGGTCGCCATTACTCAGGGTCAGCACTAACCAGGCTTGCGCCAGATTTTGCATCCAGGTGCCGATTAGTGAGATGGCCTGTCCCGTCCAGAATAGCCGAAAATTCCGATGGCGCAGGGCCGAGCCGCCTCTGGTTAGATATTTTTTAACCTGACTGAATAAATCGGGTTTGGCAGGGGGTAAAGATTGGGTGGGGATTGGTTTTATTTCAGCCACGACGGTTTTTTTAACTCCTCTCTAATATTTGTGGTTGCTATTTTAACCCGTCTGGGCGGTAGTGTCTATCTAAATTACTATCTGGAAACGTTTAAAAACTGAGGGTCATGTTATAATAAAGCGTTAGGAAAGATTAAAATCAGGTTAGCAAGCTTTCGGAATTACACTTGTTTATAACAAGAAAGGTCTCGTTCGATGAACTGTCCAAACTGCACTCAGGCACTCAAACCCCAGAAGCGTTTTTGCACCAACTGTGGCACCGCCGTCTTTGTCCGCCAATGCAACAATTGTAACGCCCTGAACGAAGCCGACGATAACTTTTGTGGCGATTGCGGTTTGACTCTGCCCGCTCCTACCACCATTATCCGCCCCACAACTCGGTTTCAGCTGGAACGCGCCCCCACCAAAGCCGCCAAACCCATAGCGCATCACGATAACGAGCGGCGTTTTGTAACAGTGCTTTTTGCCGATTTGGTCGGCTTTACAAATTTCTCAACCCAGGCCGACCCGGAAGAAGTCAGCCGCCTGGTGCGCAACCTGGTGGAAATATTCGAGCCGGAAATTACCAGTCGGGGCGGGGTGGTAGATAAATACGAAGGCGATGCTGTGCTGGCTCGTTTTGGCGCACCCGTAGCCCACGAGGACGATGCCGAACAGGCGATGATGGCGGCCTTGGCCCTGCATCGTCGGGTAGTCGAGCTAAATCTGAAGCACAAACGCCCCGATGGGCAACCCTTTCAGCTACGGATTGGCCTGAATACGGGCGAGGTGATTGCTGGAACGATTGACCCTAGTGGCAAGGATTACACTATTCTGGGTGATGTGGTCAATACCAGCCAGCGTCTCCAGACCGCCGCCCTACCTGGTCAAACGGTGGTGGGTGAACTGACTTATCGCCTGACCCGCAACAGCTTTGATTTTGAGTCGCTTGGCACGATTGCCCTCAAGGGGAAACCCAAACCGGCCCGCGCCTATGGTCTAACCGGGCTAAAAGCAGTGCTAGGGGATGGTCGTGGAATGGAAATGAACGCCGATGCCGGGCCCCGCGCCGGTGAAACCAACTTTGTAGGCCGCAACAACGAGCTGGAAATGCTGGGGCGGGCTTTTGCAGAGGCCGAGGCCGGACATGGGCAAATGGTGATGGTTTCGGGCGAGACCGGGATTGGCAAGAGTCGGCTAGTACGCCATTTCCTGCAAAATCGGGGGGCGACCCGGCTAGTAGTGGGGCGGGCTTTCTCTTTTACGACCGAGTCACCCTATGCCCTATTGCGCAATATCCTGATCCATATTCTGGGGCTGCATCCTTCCGAAACGCTGGTGCAACCCGCTGAAACACGCCAACGTCTGGCAGATCTGGGTTTGCGGACGGGCCTCACCGACGGTTTTGAAGATGCTCTGGAACTGGCGTTGTTGGCGGACGCCCTCGGTTTGCCCGATGACGATAATTTGTTATCCAAACTGGATACTCAGACGCGCGGCCTGACCCTGCAACGCACCATCAAGGAGTTGCTGTGCGGGTTGAGTCGCTTGCCTGCCAAGACCGGACAGCTCGACCAACCGCTGGTGGTTTTGTTTGAGGATATGCATTGGGCCGATAAGCCTAGCGCGGAGGCAGTGGAGCTACTGGCCGAAAGTTTGAGCGATTTCCCGCTGTTGCTGGTGGTGACTTCCCGCCCGGAGTGGCATCAACCCTCGCAGTGGCTAAAATTGAACTATTTCCAGCATATTCAACTCCGCCCGCTTTCCGGCAAGGAACGCGCCCGGATGTTGCATTACACCTTGCACCAGGCCGGGCTCGATTTGCCAGCCGAAACCGAGCAGGAAATTCTGGAGCGGAGTGGTGGCAATCCCTTCTTTGTGGAGGAGATGATTGCGGCCTTGAAGGAAGCCAGTGCTGAGGATGCCGAGGAAGCCCTACAAGTCCCGGCTACTATCCACGAGTTGCTATTGTCGCGAATTGACCGCCTGGATTTCGACACCAAAAAGATGTTGCAGATTGGGGCGGTTTTAGGCCGCCGCTTCCCAGAACGGCTGTTGCGCTGGGTGGCGGGGCAGGTGCTGGACGTAGAGAACCATCATGTAGATAGCGGTTTGCAGCATCTCAAGCGGCAGGATTTGTTGCTGGAAAATAAACTTGCCCAGGAGCTGGAATATTTCTTCAAACACGGTATGATGCAGGAAGTAGCTTACGGGATAATGTTAACCGAACGCCGCCAGGAGTTGCACGGACTGGTGGGGGCGGCTCTGGAGGAACTTTATCTGGGGCGCGAGGAGGAGGTGGTGGGCTTGCTGGCCTATCACTACAGTCGTGGCAAAAACCAGGATAAGGCTCTGACCTACCTGACCCGTGCCGCCGAGCGTGCCGTAACTTTCAATGCCTATGCCGATGCTCGCCGCTATTACCAAAGTGCCCTGGAAATTGCTCCCGCCGAGGTTCAAGTTGATTTGCTGTTGCGCCTGGAAGAATTAAAAATCCAGTTGCTCGAAACGACCTAGTGGGGGTTGGGGATAAGGAAAGAAAGAGCTGAGTTGAAAGTGCAAATGTTATTCTTAGACGATGGTAGCCCTCTTAACTCGTTACTCCTTACTCTTAATTCTTTTAGATATTCGATTTTAGATTTCACTCTTGCGCGACCTGTTATAATGGTGGACGAGGTAAAGATAAAATGTGTGAACGCTGGAATAAACCCAATAGTCCCACCAGATACAATGGGGTAACACCCCAACTTCGGTTTGCCTTCGCCTCCCTCTCCTGGCACTAGCGGCCCTGATTCTTCGATTTTAATAACGCCCAATTTTGACCAATTTAATAGCCGCCACCCGGTGGATAGCAGCGTCTATTACCACGCTTGCGGCACGGTTTATGTTATAATAACCCAAAGTAAGAATCTAATGGAGGTTCAATAAACGTGTTAGATAAACTCGAACAAATCGAGCAACGCTATGACCAACTCGGCGAGCTTATGTCCGACCCGGATGTTACTAATAATCTGGACAAGCTGCGCGATTACGGCAAGGAACATTCCGAACTTCACGATATTGTTCTCAAGTATCGAGAGTTTAAGGTAAATCAGAAGGCCCTGGATGAAGCCGAGGTTCTTCTTAACGATAAAGAGATGGCGGAGATGGCTCGCGAAGAGGTTAATCACCTTAAAGGTGAGTCAGAGCGGCTGATGCTCGAAATCAAAGCCTTTTTGTTGCCCAAAGACCCCAACGACGAGCGCAACGTTATCGTTGAGATTCAGGCGGGGGCCGGCGGTGATGAGGCTGGTCTATTTGCGGCTGACCTTTTCCGAATGTACCAGCGATATGCTGAAAAGAAACGCTGGAAAATCGAGATTATGGACAGCAACATCAGCAGCCAGGGTAGCATCAAGGAAATTGTATTTGAGATTCAGGGACACGGAGCCTATAGCCACTTCAAGTACGAAAGTGGCGTGCATCGGGTGCAGCGCGTCCCGGCTACTGAGGCTAACGGGCGGATTCATACCTCTACCGCTAAAGTAATCGTCTTGCCGGAAGCGGACGAGGTGGATGTGCAGATTCGCGACGAAGATTTGCGGATTGACGTGTACCGCAGTACCGGGCATGGTGGTCAGAGTGTTAATACTACCGATAGTGCAGTGCGTATTACCCATATTCCAACAAACACAGTTGTCACCTGTCAGGATGAAAAGAGCCAGTTGAAAAACAAGGCCAAAGCGATGCAGGTGCTACGGGCGCGGTTGTACGAAGGTGAACTGGCTAAACGTCAGAGCGAAGCCCAGGAGCAACGTTTGAGTCAGGTGGGCACGGGAGACCGCAGCGAGAAAATTCGCACTTATAATTTCCCGCAAGACCGCGTGACCGACCACCGTATTAACATGAGCTTGAGTAACTTGCCGGGAGTGCTGGAAGGCAAAATTGACGATCTGATTAATACGCTCCAGACCACCGACCAGGCCGAACGGCTACGGGTAGCGGGATTGAATTAACAGGGGTTGGGGGACAGGGATAGGGGATAGTAAGAGAAACATAATCTCCAACCCCTGACACCCAAAAGACAAACACATGAATCCAAGAGTAAAAGATTTGCTGGCGCGCGCCGTTCAACGTCTGGTGGATGTGCGCGACAATACTCCTCAACTGGATGCGGAAGTGCTGCTGATGTTCCGCCTGGGCTTAACTCGCGCCCAACTCTACGCCCGCCTGAATGATGAAGTCGAAGACCGAATGGCTGACGAGTATTATCTGCTGGTGGAACGCCGCGCTCAGGGTGAACCAGTGGCGTATATCACCAACCGCCGCGAATTTATGGATATGGATTTCTACGTAGATAAGCGGGTGTTAGTGCCGCGCCCCGAAACCGAACTGTTGGTCGAATTCACTGTCAAAAAAATTTTGGAAAAGGGGTGGAGCGGCGACAGTTTCTCGGTGGCGGATGTCGGGACGGGTAGTGGCATTATCGCGGTTTATCTGGCCCTGCGCTTTCCCAAGATGCGGGTCTACGCCACCGATATTAGCCCTGAAGCCCTCGAAGTTGCTGAAATCAACGCCCGCCGCTACGAAGTGCTAGACCGCTTGCCCCTTTTGCAGGGTAATTTGCTCGAACCTTTGCCCGAAAGTCCCCGAATAATTATCTCTAACCCGCCCTACACCGTGCTTTCACAGGTCGAGCCGAATGTGGTGCGATATGAGCCGAATGTGGCTCTGGATGGTGGCTCTAAAGGGCTGGCGATTTACCGCGAGTTACTGAATCAGGCCCGCGCCCGTTTTGCTCGCCCCGGTCTTATTGCTCTGGAAATCGGTAGTGAACAGGCCACCGACGTAACCAACCTGAGTCGTCACTTCTTCCCCGGTTGTGCGGTAGAGCTCCACAAAGATTACGCCGGGTTAGACCGAATTGTAATTCTCGACATTGCCGAAGTTTCCTCAAGTGGGGGTAGCGACAACAGTTCGCCCGACCTGGAGGAGTATCAAAACTTCTAATATGCCAACTTCAGCTTACCGCCTGTTAGCCCTTGACCTGGATGGCACCCTCATCCGCCACGATCTGGTAATTGCACCCGCCCTCAAAATCGCCCTTGCCGCCGTTCAGGCGCAGGGTATTAAGATTGCGGTTGCTACTGGACGTATGCACCGTTCCGCCGCGATGTTAGCCCGCGAACTAGGACTGAGTGGCCCGCTCATCAGCTATCAGGGGGCGATGATACGGGATATTACCACCGACGAAATGTATTATCACAACCCGATTCCCCGCGAACTCGCCAATCAGGTTGTCGCCGAGGCGGTCAGGCGCAACTATCACATTCATATTTACGCCAACGATGAAATTTATGTGGCGGAGATGGATGCCGAGTCGCTGGAATATGGGCGGCTGAACCGTCACGACCCCCTGGCGGTGGGTGATTTGGTCAAGTTTATGGCGCGAGAAGATATTAGTCCTACCAAAGCTTTGATTATTACCGACCCGGAAGCGACCACCCGCCTTCTGGGGGAAATGCAAGCCGAGTTTGGCGATAGACTTTACATAACTCGTAGCTACCCAACCTTTACCGATGCGGTTAATATCAGCAGTTCCAAAGGGGCGGCCTTATCCGCGTTGGCTCAACGGCTAGATATTCCCCGCGAACAGGTGATGGCTATCGGCGACAATCATAACGACGTGCCGATGCTGGAATGGGCTGGATTCGGGGTCGCGGTTGCCAACGCTTCCGAGACTGCCAAAGCCGCCGCCGATTACGTCGCCCGCCGGGAGTTTTGGGAAGGGGTTATTGAGACGTTGGAAAAATTCGTTCTGACCTAACCCCACCCAGGACACGATGCATCATGTCCCTACAGGGAATTTTCGTAGGGGCGGTTCGCGAACCGCCCGGTATTGGGAAATTTGTAGGGGTAGCCCTCTGTGTCTGCCCTGGTTGCCCGGTAATAAATCACCGGGCTAAAAGAGCCTGTAACCTGACCATAAGGGTTGTTTTTGGTCTAATTTTTCTGCTAAGAACATAGGCTCTCTTAGCCCGGTGGCTTCAGTCCAGCGCTTTTGTGGTGAATACTAATGAGTCTTCAATCTAAAGTAAAAGAAGAATTGAACCTCCCCGAAGCCACCTTGCGGGCCTCTGTTATAATCCCGACCTACAACGAGGCCTTGCATGTGGGCGAGTGCCTGGAAAGCCTGCTCAACCAGACCATCCCCGCCGATGAATACGAACTGATTCTGGTGGACGATGGCTCCAAAGATAATACCGTCGGGATTTTACGGGGCTATGTCCAGAAATACCCCAACCGGGTTAAATTCTTCCAGCAGCAGCATGGTGGCCCGGCTCTCGCCCGCAACTTTGGGGCAAAAAAGGCGCGGGGCAAAGTGCTGGCCTTTCTGGATGCCGATATGAAATTCGCCGCCGATTTTCTGGAAAAACTGGTTGTGCCAATCGAAAAAGGCGAGGCTCTCGGCACTTTCACCCTGGACGAATTTGTAGCGAACGTTGGCAACAAATGGGCGCGTTCGTGGAGCATCTGTTATTACCTGCCTGTAGACCGCCGCGTTCCCGAAAACCTGACCGAAGAAGAAGGCAACGTCTTTCGGGCTATCGGGCGTGACACCTTCTGGTCGGTGGGTGGTTACGATAGCAGTGGTTATCATGATGACCGCACCGTTGCCGAGAAGTTGGGCAGACCCGCCCGTCGTATCCCCAACGCCATTTGCTACCATTATAATCCCGGCTCGGCTAAAGAAGTTTTCGCCAGTGCTCACTGGATTGGCAAAAGCGACAAACAGCCTACCAGCCTCAAGGAATGGTTGCGCCGCTCCCCGCTGGGTGCGCTCAAACGGGGGATTACTCGCGCTCGCGAAGAACACGAAAATTTCTACATCATCTTTGAACAGGTTTATAGTTTTGGGATACTGAGTGGGATGTTCCGCCGCCAGATTTTGCGGGGCGACCACTCCCGATGACAGCCGACGTATCAATTGTTATCGTCAGTTACAATGTGGCGAGTCTGCTGGAGGGCTGCCTCCGTAGCATTTTTGAACGTTCCGCCGATGGCCTGAAGGTTGAAGTTATCGTGGTGGATAACGCCAGTGCCGACCATAGCCCAGCCTTTGTCCAGCAAAACTTCCCCCAGGTCAAACTCATCGCTAATAGTGAGAATTATGGTTTCCCCGCCGCCTGTAATCAGGGCTGGAAAATTGCTACAGGCCGCTATATCTTTTTTTTCAACCCGGACGCGCTATTAGCCCCCGACGCGCTTTCCCGGCTAGTTGATTTTATGCAACAGAGGCCAGAAGTCGGGATAAGTGGGCCGCTCCTACGCTATGGCGATGGCAATCTGCAATCCAGCCGCCGCCGCTTCCCAACTCTGCCCCTTGCTCTGGTCGAAAGCACTGTTTTGCAACGTTATCCCCCCTTCAAAAATCTACCGATGCTGAAAAGGTTTTATTTTGAGGATGTTTCACCCGACCAGACTCACCCGGTGGATTGGCTTGTGGGGGCAGCCCTGTTCTTCCGGCGCGAGGTGTTGGCACAAACGGAGGGCTTTGACGAACGCTTTTTTATGTATAGCGAGGAAATTGACCTCTGCAAGAGGGCTAAAAGTTTGGGCTGGGAGGTCTGGTTTGTGCCCGAAGCAGTCGTAATCCACCTGGAAGGTCGCAGCAGTGCTCAGAATGTGCCGCGCCGCCATATTAACTTCAACACCAGCAAAATCAGTTACTTCCGCAAACATAACGGGCTGTTAATTGGCTGGTTTTTGCGCCAGTTCTTGCTGGCAACCTATATCTTTCAATATGGCGAGGAAGCGGCAAAACTGCTATTGGGCCATAAGCCTAACCTGCGGCGCGAACGGCTGGCTATGATTCGCCAGATATTAGCCTCAAAATTATTAGCCTCAAAATTCTTGCGCCCGCCCTTGAGTCAAGGTGTTATTTTGCTCAGTGCCGAATTTGCCCCGCAACCCGGCGGCGTAGGCGATTATACCGCCTGTCTCGCCGAGGAATTGGGCAAAACGGTTGATGTAAGGGTCTTGACGGGAAATCAGGGAACAAACCACGAAGACACAAAGCCACCAAGAAAATATAAAATTACTTGGCGTTCTTGGCAACTTGGCGGTTCAATATTCCCCCTTAGAAAAAGATGGAAGGCGGACCCAACAGGGCAGACACAGAGGTCTGCCCCTACGAAGAATCCCCCTTCCGTTGTAGTGGCAAACCAAAATGTCTACCCGGTGGTTAGGTTAATACGGAATTGGGGTTGGGGGAGTCTGGGGCAGGTTGGGGCGTATCTTAATCAGCAGTCCGCCAGCCTGATTAATATTCAGTATCAGACCGGGGCCTATGGAATGCACCCCGCTGTTAATTTTCTGCCGTTATATCTGCGCTGGAAATTTGGCAACTCGCGCCCCAAAGTGGTGACAACTTTCCACGACTTGCGGGTGCCTTATCTTTTCCCGAAGGCTGGCCCGCTGCGGCGGTGGGTCAACCAACTTCTATTAAAGAGTAGCGATGCGGCGATAGTTACCAATCAGGAAGATTATCAGACCGCCCTGAGTTGGGGGATAAACCCGGCAAAGCTGCGGCTTATCCCGATTGGCAGCAACATCCAGCCCTTACCACTGCCCAATACCGCGACCCGCAACGATTGGCGGGAAAATTGGGGCGTTAATCAAGACGATTTCCTACTCGGCTATTTCGGTTTGCTGAATCACAGCAAAGGGGTGGATACGCTGCTAGACGCGCTGGCCCAACTCAAGACCGAAGCGGGCTGGAAGCTGCTGATTATTGGTGGTGGTACGGGTGAGAGTGACCCGACCAACCGGGCCTATGCCCAGCAACTTGAGCAACAACTCCAGCGATTGGGCTTATCTGACATCATAATCTGGACGGGCTACCTTTCGCCCACCGAAACCTCGCAAGCCCTGTATTGCCTGGATGTTGCGGCCCTACCCTTTCGGGATGGGGTAAGTTTTCGGCGGGGTAGCCTTTTGGCAGCTTTAGCCCACACCCTACCTGTTATAAGCACCTTTCCCCCAACCCCTGCTACGCTGCAAAGCCAACCCGAATATGCTAATATAGCTCCTAATATGCAACTTCTGCTCGAAAAAAGCGTTATGCTTGTAGCAACCGAGAACCCGGCGGCACTGGCGCAGTCTCTTCGCCAACTACGCTCAGACCCGGTTTTACGGGCAACTCTGGCGGCAAAATCGCTAGAACTGAGCCGCAATTTCGAGTGGTCGGCAATTTCCCGACAGTTTATGGAGGTCTTTACCGTTTGTTAGAAAGCTCGAAAGCCAAAGCCCCTCGCACTGAATTCACCGCCGCGCTGGACACCCCCGTATTGCAGGAACTTGAGACCGACGGTAAATTAGTGGGCTGGTGGCGACAGCCTCAACGCTGGCAATGGGGCGCGGTGGCGGTTCTTACGATAATCGCTTTCTTTATGCGGCGCACCAACCTGGGAGTGCAATCGCTCTGGTTTGACGAAGCCGACCTGATAGCGCGAGCCTCCGACAGCTTACCCAATATCTTTGGTAATTTCCTCAAGGCGGGCGAAAATGGCCCTCTCTATACTCTCCTGATGCACTTCTGGCTACAAATCTTTGGTTCCGGTGAGGTAGCGGTTCGCACTATTTCGATGCTTTCGGGAACAGCAGCGGTGCCCCTGATATATCTGGCGGGGCGCAAGTTGGGGGGCGGTTGGGTGGGGTTAATAGCGGCCTTTTTGCTAACCATCTCACCCTATAACATCTGGTATTCGCAGGATGCTAAGATGTATCCTCTGGCTTTGTGCCTGACCATGGCCTCGGTCTGGCTCTTTCTAAATGGCCTGGAAAAAGGAAGTTGGGGCTGGTGGTTGCCCTATATCCTGATAACCACCCTCGGTTTTTATATTCATGTGATGGCGGCTCTAATAGTAGCGGTGGAAGTGGTTTATTATTTTGCTACCTGGCGGAAACAAAAGGCCGCCGAAACTCCCCCACGCCGCCGCCGGGCCTATATTGCATTAGGGCTAATGACCCTGCCCTACCTGCCGATTGCCCTCTGGCAACTGGTGGCCTTGCGCGATGGCACAGTGGGCAAAACCTGGTTTGCTCCGGTTAGCTTGCCGGATATGTTCAACAGCCTGATTAGGCGGTTTGCTCTCAACCGCAGCCCCGAACCCTGGGAAAGCCTGGGAGCGTATACTTTTCTGATTCTGGTGGTTTTGGGGCTGGTCTGGCTGTGGCGTTCCCGGAAATCTAGCGAAAATCAGAATATTCCACTCTTTTTGACGCTTTATTTAATTCTCCCGGTGCTGGCCTTCTATATATTAACTACTCGTATCCCGCTATTTGCTGATCGCTATTTGCTGGTGGCTTCTCCGGCTTATTATTTGCTGGCGGCCTGGGGTTTAGTATGGCTCTGGAAGCGCAACTGGACAAAAATTATTGCCGGGCTGGGTATCGTGCTGGTAGTGCTGACCTCATATTTTGCCCTGAGCAGCGTGAATTATTCCAAAGAGGCCCAAAAAGAAGACTGGCGACAGGCCATGCAAAAGTTGAGCGAGTGGGTGCGCCCCGGCGATGTGGTGGTGGTGGTTCCCGGCTACCTCGAAAGTGCCGTAAATTATTATTTCAAATCGACCGCCGATGTCCCGGTGAAAACAATTACCCAATCCCTGCTGGCTCCTAAAGCGATTGGCGATGCCGATGACATTAACCTGAACGACCAGCTACAAAAAACCATTAAGGGCTACGAACGTGCCTGGTTGGTGGTTTCGCCCGACCGCTACAAGCAGGAAGACCCCCAGGAGTTTATTCGCAAGGTCTGGTTTGATAATAATACCCAGATGTTTGCAGACCCGCAGGAGTTTGTAGGGGTGAAGTTTTACGGCTATGGTTTTTATATGATTCCTGGCACGAATAGCGAATTTTTTCCTCACACCGCCAAAACTGACCTGAAATTTGGTGATATTATCGGCCTGGAAGGGTATGACCTTGTGCCGAGCGCGGTGGGGGCGGGTGCAACTCTGCCACCTGGAACGGTCAAGCTCGGCGACCACCTGCACCTGAGCCTTTATTTTCGGATGCTGAACCCCGATAAAGTGGACTATGAGGTGACGGTCAGGCTAGTGGGCAAGGATGGGCAGGATATGGATACCAGCTACACCGCCCGCCCCGCTGCTGGCTATCACCCAACGACTAAATGGGTGCGAAACGAGCCAGTGCGGGATTATCGCGAGATTTATATCAAAGTGCCTCCGGGCGAATATCGGCTGGAGGTGTCCATCCACCCGGTGGGTAAGTCGGACGCGCCGTTACTGGTTTCGGGCGCACCCAAAGTTGTTTTAAATACACCGATAAGAGTGGTGAGTTAATGGTTATTGGTTGTCAGTTGTTCGTTAAAATTCAAGAGACCTGTACATGTTAATAATTTGCCCGGTAATAAATCATGGGGCTAAAAGAGCGGGATAAGAGTATAAGCTCTCTTAGCGCGGCGGCTTCAGTCCCGCGCATTTCCCGCCCTTTTACGAATTATCTTGTTAATTCTTTCCGACAACCAAATCGTCACAGGTTTGTAAAAATAATTTCATTGTGAAAATTGGCGCAGTTGGCTATAATGGCAGGTAGATAGCATTTATCTTATTTTTTTAGAGTTAGACAAGAGGTATTTTTCTTTGTACAAATTTAAACCCAGCCATTTACTTGGTTTCGCTCTGACCGCGTTCTTTTTGGGACTAATCCTGACCCGCATCCAGTTCGACAAGGTAGGCGAGGCTTTTGCCAACGCCAATTATCTGTACCTGATACCCGCCACCGCCGTAACGATGGTCGCTTATCTGGTACGGGCTTTGCGCTGGCAGATAATCCTGAAACCAACCAAAAGCATCAGCTTTGGACGCTCTTACTCTATAATGATGATTGGCTTTATGGCTAACAACTTGCTCCCGGCCCGTATTGGCGAGTTTGTGCGTGCCTACACCCTGGGGGCGAAAGAAAATATCAGCAAAACCCTCAGCCTAGCCACGATTATTCTGGAACGGGTGTGTGATGGGCTGACCCTGATTGGGTTGATGGGCTTGTGCCTGATTTTCTTCCCGTCTCCCAAACAGAGCGACCAGGTGAGCTTTGTCGAAATCTTCTCGACTAGCCTTTTCGTAGGAGCTACCCTGTTTCTGATTTTCCTGTTATTTCAGGAAGGTCTTGCTATCAAGTTAGTCAGCTTCTTTATGAAGCCCCTGCCCCGCAAACTGGAAAAAATGGCCCACCAATTGCTAATGTCTTTTGTGTTGGGTTTGCACGCCCTGAAAAATCGTCGCAGCATTGTACTGATATTCCTGAACTCGCTTTTGGTGTGGGGTCTGGAAGGCACCAGTTATTACCTGATGTTGCAAGCTTTTGGTATTCAGGATAAACTAACCCCTGTGCAACTGATTGGCGCGGCGGTGTTCCTGCTGGTTTTTGTAAATTTGGGTATAATGATACCCAGCGCGCCGGGCTATATTGGGGTTTATCAGGCCTCGGCGGTGCTGGCATTAGGCGCATATGGCGTTAATGAGTCAACCTCCTTTAGTCTGGCCCTGCTCACTAACACCATGCAATACGTTACGGTGACAATAATTGGTCTGTTCTTCTTCTCACGTCTCAAGCTCAGTTTCAATATTATCAAGGACGCGAAAAAGAAAGAAGAAACTCCCGAAGCGATTCCGGTAGCTGTGGCAAAAAGCTAGGAAACACCCGGAACGTTAGCCCCTTCTTTTGCGTTATAGTATAGGGGTAGGGTGAGGATAACTTAAAATATCCTGTCCATCCTTGTTAATATTCTTCCGACCACCGATAACGAACAACTGCTCAGAAACGAAACAATGGAAAGAGAAAATGGGTTTATTTCAAAAAGATAAATGGAAATTCTGGTTTGGCCTACTGGTAGGGGTAGGTTTTCTTTATTTGGCCTTCCGGGGGCAAAATTTCAGTGAAATTGGCGAGGCTCTGGGAAAAGCCAACTACTGGTGGTTATTGCCGGCTTTGCTGGTTTATTTTTTGGGAGTTTATATCCGGGCGGTGCGCTGGCATTTTCTACTCAGTCCTATCCAGAAAATAAGTGTTAACCGCCTTTTCCCCGTAATTGTGGTTGGCTACATGGCGAATAACGTCCTGCCAATACGGATGGGCGAAGTAGTACGGGCCTATGTGTTGGATCGCCGCGAGAAAGTCAGCAAAATTCGCACCATTGCCACTATTATTGTCGAGCGCATTATGGACGGCTTGACGATGCTGCTTTTCATCGCCATTGCTTCTTTCTTTGTAAAACTTAGTGGGGATGTTGCTGGCATCGAGCGGGTCGCCGGGGCAGTCTTCCTGGTGGGTATCGGCGTATTTCTGGTGCTAGCCAGCAATCGAAGCCTATTGCTAAAAGCTGAAAGTTTTGCCTTACGGCTACTCCCGGCTAAAATCCGTCCTAAACTGGAAGGGTTAGCCGACCGCTTTATTGATGGCCTTCAAATTTTACGACAATGGCGCGACCTGTTCAAAACTTTTGGCCTATCAATTCTGGCCTGGAGTTGCGAAGCTGCCATGTTCTGGTTTGTGTCGCTGGCCTTCTCTGAGTTGAGTCTTGGCTGGGAAGCGGTAATCCTGACCCTGGCAGTCGCCAACCTCTTTACCCTTGTTCCTTCGACCCCCGGTTATTTTGGGCCGTTTGATTTTGCCGCAAAAGCAGTGCTGGTCGGCATTTTCGCCGTCCCCACAAATTTGGCCGCCAGTTACGTTATTATCTTACACGCCGCCCTCTACTTCCCGATTACAGTTTGGGGCTTCTATTACTGGATGCGCGAACATCTCTCCTACCGCGAAGCCCAGCAGGAACGTAAGATGGTTGAAGATCAAAAGAAACAATTAGACCTGTCCCAGCCCGAAGCGATAGAGGTTACGACCAGGCGTTAGGTGTTTTAATTTGACCTAACCCCCTAGCCCCCTTCCCTGATTCAGGAAGGGGGAACAAGAATTCATTTTATATTTCTTCTCTGTGCCTTTTGGTGAATAATCTTCGTTCAAATTCGCCTAGAACCTGAAACCTACCCTGTGGTAAGAAATTGCTAAACCTCGAATTGCTCTACCGAAACCAGCCCGTGTCGAGTGTCACGGAATATACCGAGATAGAATTGCGTCTGAGCAATCAGGGCCAACAACCCCTGCGCGAGGTTGAACTTAGGCTGGGTGGACGGGTTTTGCGGGCTAACCTGAACCTGAAGGCGGGAGCGGGTTGGTCAATCCCCTTTAACGTGGACGATTTGGTTGGGGAGTTGCTTTTTAGCGCGAGTTGCCCTGGTCTGGAAAAAGCAACGGCGGCCCTGCTGGTTATTCCCCAAAAACTGAGCCTGGAAGAAACCCTCTGGATAAAAATCGAGCGGCTTCCCACCTTGCTATCCCGCTTGGACGCGCCGAATGCGTTACGTCTGCGCTATAATGATGACCTTGACCGCTATTTCGATTATTTCAGCCCGGATTATACTGCCGAAAAGTTGCGCCACTTCAGCGATAGTCTGCTGGCTCTGTGCGAAACCTTGCTGGACAGGCTGGACTATGCCACCCCCGAAAGGGTTGAAAGTGATAGTGGGGTAATTCGCGGTGCGGTGCGTTGGTCGGCTACCATCGAGAACTGGCTCAATCGGCCCGAACTGGTGAGGCTACGTCACCATTGGACAACCGCCCCCAAAACCTTCGCCACCCTGCCCAATCTGTTACTATGCCGCTTTCACCTGAATGTATCACAGCAAATTGGGCAATTACTAAAGTTCGTGGAAATGGGCTATCTGGCTTCCTCCCGCCTCAAAGCGATTTTGCCCGAATTTAACGAACGCGCCGACCGCCACCGAAATTTTATGGAACTGCCCTATTTTCAGGATTTAGTGCCCCTTTTACCACCCGAAGTTGACCTGACGGATGTTTCGGAACTTGAAACGGCCTGTCTGTCTAGTCTCAACCCGGCTTATGCTGATATGTGGCGATTGTGGCAGGAATTTAACACGCGCTATATTTCGCTGCCGGAGGACGATCCAGCTACGGCTACGGCTGGCCTTCAACCGATGAATCGGATTTATGAGTTATGGGTAACTTGCGAGGTGGCGGCGGCTCTGGAACTCCAATTTGAAGCTAAAGATAACGTTTTCAAGGGCGCGTCTGCCACTTTCGGTAATGCCGAATTCAAACTTTATTATAACCAGGGAGTCAGCGGGGGATGGTACTCGACTAGCCGGGTTGGGCTGGCGCGTCCCGACTTGCGTTTGCAACGGCTGACCGATAGGCAACAAATCCTGCTGGACGTAAAATATCGCATGGGGGGGCAGGAACGCGCCAACCCGGAGGATGTCTATAAAATGCTGGCTTATATGAACGATTTCAAGGTTAGTATTGGTGGGATAATTTACCCGGCCTCCATCCTCACCCCCACTGTTATTGACGATGCCAGCGACCAACGTTTGCTGGAAATCCCCCTGCGCCCCCCCCTGCCCGCCGCCCTGGAAAGCTTCTCCCGCCAACTTCGTGAGTTTTTATTGTACCAATTTGCTAACTGATTCAGGTTGATAATAGTAACTCAAGACTGTATTATTACAGGTAAGCTGTCAGCCATCAGCCATCAGCAATTCTTTAACTCGGAACTTTTAACTCGGAACTGAAAATGAACTACCCGCTACAGGATAAAACCTTAAATAGCCCCGATTGCCCGACCTGTGGTGTAACTGTGTCGCAGGAGCAGTTGCAGCCTGACCGCCGCCTGGCGAGGTGTTGGAATTGCGGTCAGATGTTGCGGTTGGTTTATGAACGGGCGGGGGTAGCCTGGCCCGCTTCTCGACCGCCGGAGGAAAGTGCGCCCACTCAGTTTAATTGGGGTGAGGGCACAAAAACTTTGCCGGAAATGGCGCGGTTGCGGATAGAAACTGCTCCCTTTTATCCCTATCCTAGCATCCAGTGTCCCCATTGCGAATTTGTTAATTCGGAGGCGGGGTTGCCGAATGGTTCGCTTTTCTGTGTTAATTGTGGGCAAGACCTTAAGAAAAATTGCATCGTTTGCGATACTCCAATGTATCTGCTGGACAGGTTTTGCCGGAATTGTCGTAACGACCAGGAGAGTGCCCAATACCAACTAGAGGCCATCTATTGGCAGCATTATAATGAAGGGGTCAAATTAGCCCAGGCCAAACGCTGGCAAGAGGCTCGCGACTATCTGGCCCTGTTTTTTAATCCCGCCCCGCCCCAGGCCGCCCAGGAACGTCAACGTCAACAACAGGCCCGCCAAATATATCTGCGAAGTATTGCCCCGGCGGAGGGCGAGCGCGGCCTGAACCTTTACCGAAAGTCAGGCGAGGAGCTGATTAAGGCTGAAGCCAGAGTAAAAACCCGGGCTTTAAGGCGCAAATTTCGCAAGTGGGGTATGATTGGCGGAGGATTTCTACTGGCGGGAATTTGGTCAACGATAGTGCTTGGTAATTTCGGGGCGATTTTTGCCCTTATTCCAGTGGCGGTAGTAATAGCTTTGGTGCTTATTCTGTTTTTTGGTTGGGGCTAATATTTTTAGGATAAAAAAATATGACAACGCAGACTATTACCGTAAATTTACCCGAACCTCTTTTTGAATTACTAAAGGAGCGGGCGGCTCAATCTCATCGCTCGATAGAAAATGAACTGGTAGAGGTAGTAGCTACCATTATGCCAGTAGCCGGAGAACTGACCGCCGACCTTAAAAACCGACTAGCGCAGATGAAGCTATTAGATGACCGGGTTTTGGAACAATTGGCCCAAACTCGTCTTTCTAAAAGGTCGCTGGCACAGCTGCAATCTTTGAATAATAAACGGCAGCGCGCTGGGTTAACTGAAGTCGAAGCCAAAAAGGCCAATACCCTGATAGGGCAATACGAACGGACTATTTTAGTGCGGGCGCAAGCACTGGGCTTACTAAAAGAGCGTGGCTACGACCTGGCTAAATTTGAAACGCTCTCATGAGCCAAAGCTATATCCCGGCAGCCTTACGCCGCAAGGTAAATAGCACAGGCTCGACAACGCTGCGGGTATTGCCTATCCCAGGAAAGACTAACGGGGATGCCGATGGAGATTGAACACCTTGTACCAGAGGTGATGGGTGGACCAACTATTGAGGACAATTTGTGGTTGGCATGTAGCCCTTGTAATGGTTTTAAGGGAGTCAGGATTAGTGCGCTAGACCCCCAATCTGCTGAGGTGGTCGCTTTGTTTAATCCGCGCCACCAACTCTGGTTGGAACATTTTGCCTGGAGTGATGAAGGGGAACTGATAATCGGACTGACTGTAGTGGGCAGGGCTACTGTAGCAGCTTTACAACTCAATCGGGAATTATTGGTGGAAGCCCGCAAAATCTGGTACGCTTCTGGTTTACACCCTCCGATTGATTAGAATTCTTGCCATAGTGACAAAGTGGCCTACATGATTATATTTAACGTCATGATATTGTTTTGATTATTCGAGGTAAATTTTAGAATGGGTGCGATAACGGACGTTCCGGGAATAAAAGTTGGGGAGGCGCAGGATGAAGACGCGCTGACGGGCTGCACCGTAGTTTTATGTCAGGATGGGGCAGTCGCCGGAGTGGATGTGCGGGGAAGTGCGCCCGGCACCCGCGAAACCGACTTGCTAGACCCCTCGAATCTGGTGCAACGAATCCACGCGATTGTATTGTCGGGGGGGAGTGCTTTTGGGCTGGCGGCGGCGAATGGCGTAATGACTTACTTGCGCGAACGGGGCTTTGGCTTCAAGACTGCCAACGGGATTGTGCCAATTGTGCCAGGGGCGGTAATTTATGACCTGGGAATTGGCTCAATCGAGCGTTATCCCGACCACCTGATGGGTTATTTAGCCTGTACGGTAGCTAATAATGAGGTGATGGAGGGGAATTTCGGGGCGGGCACGGGCGCGACGGTAGGTAAAGTGCTGGGCTACAAATATGCGATGAAGGCGGGCACTGGCACGGCTTCTGCTATATTAAAGATGGCGAACCCGCAAACTGGCGAAGAACTGGAATGTACAGTGGGGGCTTTAGTTGTGACAAACGCCTATGGTGATATTTACAAGGGCGATAAAATCATCGCCGGAGCTTATGACCGCGAAACCTCGACTTTGCTGGATACCGTCAAATTGCTGCGGGGGGGTGAGGTAAAGCCCACCCAGCCAGCCTTTATCAGCAATACGACCCTGGCAGTGGTGGCGACCGATGCCCCTTTGACTAAAGCGGCTGCCCGCAAAATGGCTCAAATGACCCAGGATGCGCTAGGACGCACCATCCGCCCGGCTCATACGATGTTCGATGGCGATACGGTTTTTGCCCTTTCCACCAGCCGCAAAGTAGTCAATACGGTAGACCCCTTTTTGCTGACTTGTTTAGGGTCGCTCGCGGCGGAGGTTCTGGTGGAAGCAATTCATCGAAGTGTGCTGGAAACCCAGACCGCCGGAGGGTTGCCCGCCGCCCGTCGCACTGACTGAAAATTATGCCCTATAACCATTTACAGGAATATCTGGCTTATCTGGACAAGCGCGGTCAGTTGCGGCGGATTGTTACGCCCGTTAGCCCGGAATTCGAGATTTCAGCGATTGCCGAGCGGGTCGGAAAGTTGCCCAAGGGTGGCCCGGCCCTGCTCTTTGAAAATGTGGACAGGATTTCTATTCCAGCGTTGGTCAACGCCTTTGGTTCAAAACAACGGCTGGCCTGGGGGCTTGGTCTGACCAATCTGAACCAGATTTCAGAAAAAATCCAAACCCTGCTACTTCCTAATCAGCCCCAGAGCTTTGGCGAAAAGTTGCTACGGCTGGGCGAAATGCCCGAAGTGGTGAAATTCAGCCCACGTCTTATGAAAGGGGCTTTGTGTCAGGAAGTAACTCCAGCTAACAATCTGAAAATTTTACCAGCACTTAAAAACTGGCCTGACGATGGCGGAAAGTGTCTCCAACGGGCGGTGCTCGTGGTGCGTGACCCGCTGAGTGGCAAAAGGCTGCTGAGTGCGCCTCATGTGCAAATTTTCGATGAGCAGACTGCCGGGTTAGTCTGGCAAAACGACGAAGAATCCCCCCTGCCGCTTGAGGCTAAAACCGAAGTGGCTCTGGTAATTGGCGGCGACCCGGCTCTATTTGTTACGGCCTTTGCCAATCTGCCGCTAGACCTGGATGGTTATATTCTGGCAGGCTACCTGCGAGGCTTGCGCCTGGATGTTACCAAAGGCCACAGCCTCAGTTTGGAAGTTCCGGCAAACGCTGAAATCATTTTGGAGGGCTATATTCAGCCCAACGAAACCCGACTGTGTGGCCCCTTTGGGCAGCACAACGGGCATTATGCCCCTGCCAAGCCCGGCCCGGTTTTCCACCTTACGGCTATTACCCACAGCCGCCAGCCAATTTGCCCGGTTGGTAATCCCTGGCAGGAGGAAATAGCTTTGGGCAAGGCACGGGAACGCCTCTTGTGGCCTTTTATCAAACTTAACGCCCCCGAAATAAGTGATATAAATTTTAGCTCATTTCCCGGCCTGTTATTTGCCTCGATTCACAAGAGCTACCCAGGACAGGCTCAAAAAGTAGCATCATCTTTGTGGGGCATGCTACAGCTTCGTAATATTAAATTTTTAATAATAACAGACTCGGATTGTGACGTGCAAGACCCGGTGGCGGTTACCAATCGTTTAATTAATAACCTTGACCCCCGCCGCGATGCCAATATTTTGAATGGGCCACTTTCTACCCTCGATTTTAGCTCCCCAACCGCCCGTTTTGGTAGCAAAATGGTTCTGGATGCCACTCGCAAGCTACCGGAGGAGCATTACCCCCGCCTATGGCCCATTCCCACCGAATATCCCGCTGAGATAAAACGACTCCTTGAGGATAAATGGTCAAGCTATGGCATTGACTAACCTTAAAAAGTTGTTAAAATATCTTACTAAGTGACAGCGTTTTAATGTTGGACAAAGGCGATGTAGTGCTATCTTAATTCGTTCATGCTATAATGTTGGGAAGTAGGAAAAAAGTAATGGGAACTATGGGGGATTGCCATGAGTTTAGACGTAGCAGGTATGAAGGCCAGTATAAATCAACTCCTGGTCAATGGCGTTACAGAGTCTCGTCAGGGCAATAAAGAAGCGGCCCTGAAAAGTTTCAAACAGGTTTTAACGCTGGATTTTAATAACGAAGTAGCTTTATTATGGTGTGCTACTTTAACTAGCGACCCCTTTGAGGCACGTACCTATCTCAAACGCTTGCTGGCAAATAACCCCCACCACGAAATGGCCCGCACCTACTATGAATTAGCCGAACGTCGTTGCGCCGAGCTTGATAATTTGTTGAGCGGTTCCAGCCTGCTTAAACAGTGGCGCAATGAGCCTGATGATATTACCAGTATCCCTCGCCTCGGCCAATACTGTGTCCAACGTGGCTTTGTAACCGAGTTACAGGTCAAAGCGGCGGTTCATTATCAGGAATATTTACGGCAGCAGGGCCACAACGAGAAGTTAGGCGATATTATGGTGTCCTTTGGCTATATTGACCAGACTCAACTCAAAATTGCCCTGGACTTTCTCCATACCGAATACAACAACCGCTTCAACGACTAGAACCTAACCCCCTAACCCCCTTCCCGGAATCCAGGAAGGGGGAATAAGATTTTTAATGTTGATTTGCTTGATAGTTTATAATCTTCCTATGGAAACCCAGCGCAAAAAATATGACTGGCGACTAATCCAGAGCGGAGCTAACCCCGGAGCCTGGAATATGGCTCTGGACGAAGCCTTGCTGGAAGAATTTCTGATTGCTCAGGATCAGGGGGAAAACCCTCCGCCAACCTTACGCTTTTTTGGCTGGCAGCCTGCTTGTCTTTCGCTGGGCTATGCTCAGAAGGCCGAGCGCGAGGTCGACTTGGCTGGCTGCGAGAGGCTGGGTATAGATTGGGTGCGCCGCCCTACCGGGGGTCGCGCCATTCTGCACGAAACCAGCGAGCTAACCTATAGTCTGGTGGCCTCGACTGACGATCCTTTATTGCAGGGTGGAATTTTAGAATCATATCGCAAAATCAGTGCGGCTTTGCTGGTTGGATTGCAAAAGTTAGGGGTGGGAGCGGAAGCGGCGAGCGATGAACAACGCAAGGTCAGCAGCAACCCCGCCACCGCTGCCTGTTTTGATGCCCCCAGTGCCTACGAAATAACCTTCGAGGGGCGCAAGGTCATCGGTAGTGCTCAGGCGCGCCGAGGTAACGCCTTGTTGCAGCAGGGTACAATTTTGCTGACGGTGGATGTAGAGCGACTTTTTACCGCCCTGAAACCGCCACTCAGTCTTAGTCGCGAAGCCGCCATTGCCCAGGTTGAATCGCGCTTGACCAGTCTTAGTGCCGCGCTAGGTCGGAATATTAGTTACGCTGAGGCTGAAGCCGCTTTTATTCAGGGTTTCTCGGAGCATTTCAACCTGAATTTTATTCAAAGCTTGCCCACTATTGCCGAAACCGAGCGAGCTAATAATCTCGTGAGCGAAAAGTATGCCAACCCTGCCTGGAATATGACCCGCCAACGCCCCGCCCCGGCCTTTTAGTTATTAGCCAGCAGCTTTAAGGAATTTGGTTTTAGCGATTTGATTTTAGCTATTTGATATCTATATTTCCAGAGGTTTGACAAATAGAGTACAATCTATCACAATACAGTCAGATAGTGGCAGAATCTGGGCTAATTCAAGTGATGTCAATCAGTACCAATTTAAGATATAGCCCGCTTCTTAACAAGGCAAATGAAGATGAGTGTAAACAAAAATCAGCCTAATTATTCCTCCAATTTTCCCGGCGATACTCCACGTCCATTCGACCATACTCCCTTTGAGGCCGAAAGTTATGGCGAGATGCCAAAAAATCAGCCCTCTTCTCCTTCCCAGCCCCTCGGCCTTGATTTTGATAGCTGGGCGGATGAGCGAATTTCGATTTTTGCCTCGTTAGATGCGGCTATGACCCACCATATTATAGAAGCGGTCAGTGCATTGGGTGAGTTGCGCCGTCGGGCTGAGGAAGATGCCCGCCAGGCGACCAGGGAAATTGATAACGAACGGGTCTATCTGCAACGCGAAATCGCCGAGCTGCAACAGCAAAAAGTTGGATTACAAGAGGAATTACAGCAAGTTCGGCGTGATATTGACGAGGAACGCGCTCGAATTTTCGCCTTCCGTAAAGAGGCTGAAACGCTGTCAGGGGAAGCTGTTCCCGCCTCTTCTATTCTTTCCCACGAGGTGGCTAATCTTACCCAGCAAATGCAGTTTATGGCCCAGCAAATGCAGGAGCTTCTGAATCAACGCCGGAATGAAGGAGTAATTTCCTACCCCGAAGCAGCCAGGGCAAACGGCAATGGTGACAAGCGCGAGCCCAAGACCAACGGCAAGGAACGTCGAACCGGGGCAACCGAAATAGTGCGGACAGTTCCCAAAGCCGAGCAGAGCGAACTCGAGAAAATGATGTCGCTACCGTTGCAGGAATTTTCCGAGGCTCCTACTCCCCGCCTTCGTTCTAATGGAAAGAGCAAAGCCACCGCTAATATTGAGATGGCGGCCCAACCGGAAATTCCCGCCGAGAAACCTACTGAACCATTTATGAACCTGAATCTGGCTGACCAACTTGAAATAGAGGAGCCGGATTTCTTCGAGATGTTCCAAAAGAATGAAGAAAAAGCTAACCAACCGCTACCCGATAATAAGGCTGCCCGCCGCCAATCCAATGAAGCCGAACAAAGGGTACAACGCCTTCTGAGCAAACGAAGCGGTCAAACCGGGCCACTTGAGCCTGAACGCGCTTCTGGTAGTGGCGGTGAGGCCGCCGATTCGGGCTCACCTATCGAAAAACAGTCACGCCGCAAGCAAGACAAAGCCGCGATGAGTGAGATGGGTGCAAAACTTGGCCTGGATGAAATTAATACCCCACCACCTGGAGATGAAATAAAGTTTGGGCATGGCTTTACCCCGCCGCCCCAACCATGGAACTCACCATTATGGGCTGAAGAAACACCCCTGACGGCATCTCTCGACGATATTTTCCAGACCCCACCACCTGTTAGCGACTCGCCTGCCCGGATTGGGGAGTTGGGGCCAGATTTTGCGGTGCGCTGGGGTGACAGCCATAACTTGGACTCGCTACCCCCTAATTCCAGTATTCCTAATCATCCGTCAACCCGTCCGGCTCCGGCTGAAACCAAATACCCTCCCTATCCGATGCAACCACCGCCGAGCGGTTCGCCTGAGCCCGAAACCGAGTGGGCGGATGATGTAGTAACCAAAATCACGATTTCCAATTTACAGGGGCTTTCTCTGCTGATGATGGAAAAAGTGGTGCGGGGATTACCTGGAGTACGCCATGTGACTGTCACCGATTTTCGGCGGGGCGAATTGGAAATGGAGGTACGACACCAGACCGCCCTTGAACTTGATCAGGTGTTGCCGACCCTGCCCGACCTTAAACTAAAATTAGTATCTCGCGACAACGGCCTGAATTTTGAGCAGGTTCGCTAAGTAGGGGTTGGGGAAATTAGTAGTAGGATGTTCCCTTGTCCGATGGTCGGTTTATCAATTTTAGATTTTCAATAATGCCCCACCTAGGAAGAATAAATATAAATGAGTCGGATTAGTGCCCTTTACGATTTACAACAGGTTGATAGCAATATTGACCAGCATAATACTGGATTAGCACGGGTGGCAGCAGCATTGTCCGATACGACCACTATTGATGCTGTTCGTCAGGAAGTAACCGAGGCTGAGGCTGTTCTAAAAAAGGCCCGCTCGATCCAACGTGACCTGGAATTTGAGTCGCAAAACAGCGAGAAGCACGCTCAGGATTTGGAAAAAAAGCTTTATGGCGGGCAGATTAAGGGTGTCAAAGAAATTCAATCTGCCGAAAACGAAATTGCCACCTTTCGCCAACGCCGCAAAGACCTGGATGACCAGAGTGTTGAAGCAATGATTGCGGTGGAGGCAGCTGAAGCGACCCTTAAGATCGTTAAAGAAAAATTTAATGAGGTTGAGGTAGTCTGGGATAAAACCGCCAAAGCCTTACGGGAAGAACGCACCCGCCTGGAAGCGGAGTTGCCCGGTTTGCAAGCCGACCGCGCCAAGATGTTGCAAAAGGTGATGCCTGCCGATATTCCCCTTTACGACAAGCTGCGGGGTCAAAAGCAGGGGGTGGCGGTTGCTGAAGTCCAGATGGGCAAAATTTGCAGCAAATGTCGGGTTGAGATACCGATGGCGAAACAACGCGAAGTTAAAAACCACGTTACAATTGTCAATTGCTCTAGTTGTGGGCGAATATTATATGCCCGCCTGGGTTAGAGGATAACATGTCAAATCAAGGAAACACCAGCCCCGAAAAGTTGATTGCTCAGATTAATCAGGAAGAAACGGTTGCAGAGGCTTTTTCCGAATTGGTTGAAATGGGCGACTCGGCTATTCCGGCCCTGCTGGTTGCTATTAAAAAGCCGGGGAATGACCGTGAGTTGCTGTTTTCAGTTTTAAGTTCAATCGAAAGCGATGCGGCTTTTACGGTTTTATCTGACCTGCTGTTCAAAACCCAGGACAAAAGCGAACAAAGCACTCTGGCCTTGTTGCTGGCGAAGGACGGGCGCAACGAAATTGCCCCCTGGCTTATCAAGCAGCTTCCGACCCATTGGGAAAAGGCTACCTGGTGGAAAAAAGTTGGGGAAGTTAATTCCGAGCATGTGGCAACAATGCTGGCGGCTTTGATTTCACTGGATGTAGACCCGGCCTATCTGCAATGGTTTGAAACGGCTATGGATGGCGAGAATCCCAAACAGTTAGCCGCAGCCGAATTCATTGGGGAATTGCTGGACGAGGTGGATATTACCGAGTACGAAGACAACTAGAAGTGCCGAGTGCTGAGTAAAAAGTCGAAAGTCAAAAACCAACAACTAATAACCTGTAACCAACAACCGATTTCAGGAGAGTTTATTTGCGGCAAACACTCGCGATTGCAACCGGCAAGACCCTGCTCGAAATTTTACACCGTACCCGAAAATCAGGTGGCACCGCTTTACCCGGCCTTGTAGCCCAGCGTCTCGACCCGCATATTCTGACCCGCCTCACCGCCCGCCTGCCAGGTGGTTCGATGGTGGTAACAGGCACTAACGGCAAAACTACCACCACTCGCCTTTGCTCTACAATTCTCACAACGGCTGGTTTGCGGTTGGTCAACAACCGTAGTGGCTCGAATCTGATTCGGGGCTTGACCAGCACCTTGCTAACTCAGGTTAAATTTAATGGGCGACTGGAAGCTGATATGGGCTTGTTTGAGGTAGACGAGGCCGCGATGCCCCAGGTCGTAGCCGAAATTGCCCCTCGTTTGATTTTGATCAATAATCTTTTTCGTGACCAGCTAGACCGCTACGGCGAGATTGATACCATTCGCAAACGCTGGGTAGAGGCGGTCAAAAAGTTAAGTGCTGGCACTACTTTGATACTGAACGCCGATGACCCTTCGGTCGCCTATCTGGGTCGTTTTGCCCCGGAAGGCGTGCATACGGTCTATTTCGGCCTGGACGACTCGAACTACAGCCTCCCCAATCTTCAGCACGCCGTAGATGCCGCCAAGTGTATAATTTGCGCCGCTCCCTTGCGCTATGAGGCGGTTTATATCTCACATATGGGTCATTATCAGTGTGATAACTGTGGTTTTGCCCGTCCCACCCCGGATTTTGTGGCTCGACAGGCTAAGTTGCAAGGGACCGAAGGCGCAAGGTTCGTGCTGGACTTTGCGGGTACAAGTCTCGAATTAGAGTTGGGTGTTCCCGGACTCTATAACGTCTACAACGCGGCAGGGGCTGCTACGGCCTGTCTTACGGCTGGTATTGCCCCAGACAACGTGCGGGAGGGACTGGCTGGCTTCAAGGCTGCTTTTGGGCGGATTGAGCGGGTGGCACTGGATAACAATCGCCATCTGTTGCTGGCTTTGGTTAAAAATCCGGTGGGTTTTAACGAGGTTCTGCGGATGCTGTTACAGTCGGGCGAGAAGCTGAAACTGATGGTAATTCTGAACGACCTGACGGCGGACGGGCGCGATATTAGTTGGCTGTGGGATGTTGATTTTGAGGTTCTGGCCGAGCGGGTAGAGTGGGCCACTACCAGCGGGATTCGCGCTCAGGATATGGCCCTGCGCCTGAAATATGCCGGAGTTCCTATCGAATTGTTAACCGCCGAGGAAGAGATAGGGGCGGCTCTAACTTCGGCAATCTCCCGGCTACACCCAGGCGAAACGCTCTATATTACCCCAACTTACACCGCTATGTTACAATTGCGCGAGGTTCTGCAAAAACGCGGTCTGGTTGTTCCGTTCTGGGAAGAGTGAAAAGTAACGATGAAGGATGAGGGATAAAGAATAAAGAATTTGTAGGAGCAGGCTTGTCCTGCGATAGTTATCAGCTGACGGAGCCGCCTCCTACGAATTTTCTCTAAATATCCTGTCCATCCTGCCTATCTTTGTTAATGATTTTCCGACAACTGACCACTGACAACCGATAAACATTTAGGAGAAAATACATGTCTCAAGAAAATAAACCGGAAGAAATAGATTATCCGTTTCCGATTGCCCCCGATGAGCGGGAAGCACCCAAACCAAATTATCCCTACCCGTCGGCGAATCCCCAACCCGCCTACCAACCCCAATCGGCCTATCAGCCCCAGGCAACCTACCAGTCGCCAGTCTATACACCTGCGCCACCGCCCGCCCCGGTGGTCACGCTTGAAACCTATTCCACTAATATGAATGTTGCGCCCGCTCTACCACCACTGCGGACACCTACGGCCAGCAGTAACACCGCCCTTGAGGTTACAGTCGGGGTCATTACCTTTTTGGTGTTGGTGGCGATGATTGCAGGTCTGGTATATTACATCTGGTTTAGCTAGAGGGAGTGGCCTTTGAAACTGGAAATTGCCCACCTTTATCATGACGTGATGAATATCTATGGCGACCGGGGTAATATCATTACCCTGGTGCAGCGTTGTCGTTGGCGAGGTATTGAGGCCAACGTGACCGGGATAACCATCGGCGACCAACTTGACCCTGAAAAATATGACCTGCTCTTTTTTGGCGGTGGGCAAGACCAGCAGCAATACGCCGTCGCCGACGACCTCAAGGGCGAAAAAGGCCAATCTGTTCTGAAAGCCATCGAGAATGGGGCGGTTTCGCTTAACGTGTGTGGTGGTTATCAGCTTATGGGCCACTATTACCAGCCGGACGATGGGCCAAAGTTGCCGGGGATTGGCGCAATTGACGTTTTCACCAAAGCCGGGAATCGTCGTTTTATCGGAAACGTGATAGTGGATACCGAGTGGGGGACGTTAGTTGCTTTTGAAAACCATAGCGGGCTTACTTACCTGGGGCCAAAAGCCCGACCTTTCGGCAAAAGTGTGGTAGGCTTTGGCAATAATTCCGAGGATGGCTACGAAGGGGCGATTCAGGGTAAAGTCTACGGTTGTTATTTGCACGGCTCACTACTACCTAAAAATCCCGTCTTTGCCGACTACTTAATTAAACAAGCCCTTGAACGACGTTACGGCTCGGTTGAGCTCCCACCCCTGAACGATAGTTTTGAAACCTCCGCTCATAATACCGCTATCAAACGGGCTAAAGAGACTCATTAGTTATTGGTTGTTATACCAAGTCTTGATAAATAGTGTACAATAGAGGCATGCCAAAAATAACTAAAATAAAAGACTATTTGAACCAGGAGGAATTGCTAAACCGCTATCGGCAAGCCGAGAACCCCGCCGAGCGCAGTCACTGGCAGATCAT
>JBBQZS010000013.1:0-111013 GCA_038207495.1 Chloroflexia bacterium | reverse complement strand
AAAGGCTAAAGTCGAACGCAGTCCTTCTTTTAACTTGTGAATTTCTAGCGGGTTTAATTCCCGCACATATATTGGTTTTGGCATCTTTTCATTATGCCACTACCCCTTCCTTTGCACAATAGGTCTTGTGGAACTGCAATAATAATAGAAATCAGCATGATGGAAGGGCGGAGCATCGAGACCAAAAAGCAGCTAATTCGGCTTTTATTTCAAAGAATTAGTCAGGGTTTGAACTTATCGGTTCAGGATATTGAGATAAACATTTCAGAAACTCCCAAACACAACTGGGGCTTTCGGGGCTTTGTGGGCGATGAACTCGAACTCAATTACAAGGTGGAAGTGTAAAAGCCATAATGAGCGATTTTCTTACTAAAATAATCGAACACAAACGGCTGGAAGTGGCTCAGATGCGGGATGCAGAGCCGGTTTCGGTTTTGCTGGAGCGCATCGAGAAGTTGCCCGACCCTTTGAGCTTTTCTCAGGCGTTGTTATCAGCCCAGCCTGATAAACTGGCCCTGATTGCTGAGATAAAAAAAGCCTCCCCCTCCAAAGGCTTGATTGCGCCCGATTTTAACGTGGAGAAAATTGCCAGAGCCTACGCTGAGGCCGGGGCAAAGGTCCTGTCGGTCTTGACTGACGAGAAGTTTTTTCAGGGACATCTGAGTTATATGCAAATGGCGAAAATGGCGGCGGGCGGCACTGTTCCGGTGTTGCGCAAGGATTTTATTATTGACGAATATCAGGTGGTGCAGGCGCGGGCTTACGGGGCGGACGCGCTACTAATTATAATGGCGGCTTTGACTGATGAAACGGCAAAACAACTGCTTGAAATGGCTACTGGCCTCAACCTGGGAGTGCTGGTCGAGGTGCATAACGAGGAAGAATTGGAGCGAGCGGTAGCGATTGGTGCGCAGATGATTGGCATCAACAACCGCAACCTGCACACTTTTGAGGTTGATTTGAAAACTACCGAGCGGCTGCTGGCGAAAATGCCAAAAAATATAATAGCGGTTAGCGAAAGTGGCCTGGGCACGCGGAAGGATATAATTTGGCTGCAAAGTCTGGGGGTAAGGGCCGCCTTGATTGGCGAAACTTTTATGCGGGCGGCGACTACCCCAGAGGGTTTGGATACTATCGCTATCGGGCGCAAGATTCGGGAGATGTTTGGTGAATAGCCCGCTCAAGGTGAAAATTTGTGGCCTGACTACTCCCGAGGCGGTGCGAGTAGCCCACGAAGCCGGGGCGGGGTTTATCGGGCTGGTATTTTACCCGCCCAGCCCACGTTTTGCCAGCCCTGAAGTTGCTTTTGAGTTAGCCCAATACGCCCATAGCCTGAAAAATGGCCCAAAAGTGGTGGGGCTGTTCGTGAATGTGGGTTACGAAGATTTGGCAAAAGCGGCGCAAGATTATAGGCTGGATTATTTGCAACTGGCGGGGGATGAAACGCCCGAGGATTGCCGGGTAGCGACTGGCTTGTTACCTGTGATAAAATCAATCAGGATACCTCCCCAAATGTCAGAAAACGAAGCTCTCGAATTGGTAGCACCCTTTGCCGAACTTAAAAATGTAACAATTTTGTTGGACTCGCACAAAAGTGGAATGTATGGCGGCACGGGCTTACGCAGTGATTGGGCGATTGCTCAGGCGATAGCCCGCCGTTACCCCGTTTTGTTGGCGGGTGGCTTAACCCCGGAAAATGTGGCAGAGGCCGTAGAAGCAGTAAAACCCTGGGGGGTGGATGTGTCCAGCGGGGTCGAGCAAGCCGGACAGCCTGGCCTAAAAGACCTCACCAAAATCAGGCTGTTTATAGCACAGGCGTTGCAGGTTAAGTTAGCGTTTTGAGGAAAGGACACCGATAATGAGTAATCCCCTTGAACCCGAATTCAGAGATACCCCTGATAACCAACCCTTTGTGTGGGATGGCGACCTGGGCGGTAGATGGATTTTCCGGCTTATTCTGGCCTTCGTACCGCTTGCTGCTTTTATCAGCATTATTTGGACTTTCGCCGCTTTTGAAAATGGTAGTATACCCACAAACCTTGACCCAACTAAAATAGAGTTGGGAATGTTCGACCCGCGCCTGGGGGATGCTCGCCGTTACTTAATCGGGGCTTTTATCTTCATAGCGGCATCATTAATTGAATGTGTTTTGTATCTGCTCTATGCTACCTTTTATGTTAATGATCCTAATAATGGCAAAGGCAATACGCTGGGTTTACCGCAGGGAACAGTGCGGGTTTTTATCCTGATAATTGTGGTACTATCGCTATTGTTGTTCGCCCTGTTACCCGGCTCTTTGGGCGATAACAAGGCCGTTATTTTGTTATTTGGTATATTGTCTACGGTGGTTGGCTTTTATTATGGCTCGGCAAAGGACAAGGATGCTTCGGATGCGGTTGCCGCCGCCAATAAAGTAGCTATTACGGCTTCTGCCACTACTCCTACCCCTACCCCCGGCTCGGTGGTAATAAACCCGTCGTCCACGCCTTCATCAGTCCATTCCGGGGCAACCAATCCTCCTCCGGTTACTTCTGGTAGTAGTGGTGCTAACCCGTCCGCCGCTAACCCGGCCTCGTCGGTGACGGTGGTTTCGATGTCCCCTTCCACCAGCACCACCGAAACGATAGTTACGCCCCATGATGTCGAAACCCCGGAGGTACACAGTTCTACACTTCCGCCCCCTGCTGCAACCCTGAATTTTGCCTCGACTACCGGGTTAAAAGTTGGCGACCCGCTTACCGCCACTGTAACAGGTGGGACTGCTCCCGATAAAGTAAGCCTGGTTGCTACGGGTGGCGGACGAATGGTTATGCTAGATGGTCAGGTCAGCGGCAACACTATCACCTTCCCCAACACTGGCAATCTGTCGCCAGGAGTTAACTATAAACTTTCCTTCAGTGGTACGGGCCTAAAACTCAGCTCTGATACCATCACTTTTGGAGCATGAAGAACACTGGGGAAAGGTTGAAATAAGTGCCGAGGGCCGAGTTGAAAGTGCCGAGTAAAAGAATTGGCTAATAGTTAAAAGCTATGGCTTTACTGAAAACTGAAAACTGAATACTGACTACTTCTATAGAAAGCAGGAAATTATGACCCAATTGGCTGACGATAAGGCTACAGCCACCCACAGCTACAACTGGCCGGACGCAACCGGACATTACGGCAAGTTTGGCGGTAAATACGCCCCCGAAACCCTGATGCCCGCCCTGACCGAGCTGGAAGAGGCTTTTGCTGCCGCCCAGGCTGACCCGGCTTTTGAGCAGGAGTTAACTTCACTCTCAGCGACCTATATCGGGCGACCAACACCCCTTTATTTTGCGGCGGGCTTAACCAGGGAATTGGGCGGAGCGCAGATTTACCTCAAGCGGGAGGATTTGGCGCACACCGGGGCGCACAAAATTAACAACGCGCTGGGCCAGGGCTTGTTGGTCAAGCGGATGGGCAAGAAGCGGGTTATTGCCGAAACCGGAGCGGGTCAGCATGGAGTTGCCACCGCTACCGTTTGCGCCATGCTCGGCCTGGAATGTGTGGTTTATATGGGTGAGGTGGATATTCAGCGTCAAGCCCTGAATGTCTTTCGGATGAAACTGTTAGGTGCCGAGGTGCGCAGTGTTAGCAGTGGCAGCAAGACCCTCAAGGACGCTATTAATGAAGCCATTCGCGATTGGGTGACAAATGTTGATAGTACCCACTATCTTATCGGTTCGGCGGTGGGCATGCATCCCTATCCCCTGATGGTACGCCATTTTCAGTCGGTAATCGGCTCAGAGGCGCGGCGGCAGATTATCGCTCAGGCTGGACGCTTGCCCGATTATGTGCTGGCCTGTGTGGGTGGCGGCTCTAACGCTATCGGCACTTTCTATCCTTTTGTGGAGGATAAGGCGGTCAAGCTAATCGGGGTTGAGGCGGCAGGGAGTGGTGTGGAAAGCGGCAAACACTCCGCCACGCTGGTAGCAGGTACAGTTGGGGTGTTACACGGCTCTAAATCCTATCTGTTACAGGACGAAAACGGCCAGGTTATCGAAACTCATAGCATTAGCGCGGGTCTGGATTATCCAGGCGTTGGCCCGGAACATAGCTTCCTGAAGGATTCGGGGCGGGCTGACTATGTGGCGATTACCGATGACGAAGCCCTGGACGGTTTCAAACTGCTGTGCCGCACTGAGGGGATAATTCCCGCTCTTGAGCCTTCCCATACTCTGGCCTATGTGGCAAAACTTGCGCCGACCCTGCCCAAAGATAATATCATCGTCCTTAACTTATCGGGGCGCGGCGACAAGGACATTTTTACAGTGGCAGAAGCCTTTGGGGTGAAATTAGTCTGATGTTAATACTATGCGATTTTGATGGCACTATCACCCTGTCCGATGTAACCAACCTTATCTGGGACCATTTTAGCGGGCGGGGTTGGCGCGACGAATTATTGCCGCCATACGCCAGAGGCGAAATCAGCCATCTGGATATTATGACCCTCGGTTTTAAGGCTGTCAGCACCCCCGAAGATGAGATGCTGGCCTATGCCAAAGCCAATATTGGGATGCGCCCCGGCTTTGACGAACTTCGAGCTTTTTGTGCCGAAAAGGGCTGGCCCTTTTATGTGGTGAGTGGCGGGATTGATACCTATATCAAAGCCTTTTTACCGCCCGAAATAACTTTCTTTTCCTATCACGCCGAGTTGGACGGCTACTGGAAGATTACCCTGCCGGAAGGGGTGACGTTAGCCGAGGGGCAGGATTTCAAGGTTTATGTCCTGGAAAAATTGCGGCAAGAACACCCCGGTATGGAGATGGTATTTATCGGGGATGGCCGCAACGACCTGCCAGTTTCGTTACATGCTGACCGGGTTTTTGTGGTGAAGGATACCCGTCTGGGTCGGCTGTTGTCGGATAAGGGTGTGGCATTTACCGAATTTACACATTTTGAGGAAGTGGTTGGGGGATTGAAATGAAAAAATTAATGACAACTTTGTTGGGACTGGGCACACTTGGGGTAGGAATAATCGGTTTGTTTGTGCCGAACCTGCTGGCAAGAGCTTTGGGAGTAAAAGTCAGCGAAGGTAGCGATTTTTTAATGAGGGCTATTGGCATCCGGGATTTTGTGTTTGGCTTCAACATTTTGTATCACCGCAATGAACCAAAACAGGCTGGTGGATGGATTACAGGTCTGGGGGTAGTGGTGTTAGCCGATACCGCCGGACGGTTGGCGATGGTGCAGAAATCCGGGGCTACTCCCGCTAAACTGGCCCAGGTTGGGCAATCGGCTTTTATCGCGCTGGTCTGCTTTTTTGTAGGCCGATTGTTAGCCAGTCAGGATTTAACGCAAGAGCAAATTTATCAAAAAGAGAAAATAACTCAGTCAGGTTCAAACGATGAGCAGAATAGCTAAGACTTTTCAACAACTCAAAAATGAAGGGCGCGGGGCCTGTATCCCTTACCTTACGATTGGCTACCCCGAACTGGATAGCACGGTACCGTTGGCTCTGGCCTTGTTCGAGGCGGGAGCTGACATGCTTGAGTTGGGTGTGCCGTTCAGTGACCCTCTGGCGGACGGCCCCACCATTCAGCATGCCAGCCATATTGCCCTGGAAAATGGCGTAACCCGGCAGAAAGGTTTTGAGGTCGCCCGCGCCATCCGCGCCCAGACCGATAAGCCTCTGCTGTTTATGGGTTATTATAATCCGATTTTCGCCTATGGCCCGGAACGGTACCTCAAAGAATGTGCTGAGGCTGGGATTGATGGGCTGATTGTGCCGGATTTGGCACTGGAGGAAGCGGCAGAGCTGCTGGGTATGTGTCAGAAATATGAGATAGATTTAATTCAGTTTGTCGCACCCACCAGCACCGCCGAGCGGATTCAGAAGGTGGCTGAACTCGCCACTGGTTTTATTTACTGTGTCTCGATTGCGGGGGTGACGGGGGCGCGGAGTGCCTTGCCGGACTATTTGCCCGAATATATCAAGCGGGTCCGCCAATATACCGCTACGCCCCTGGTTATCGGTTTTGGTATCAGCAGTCACACCCATTTTGCCCAGGCTACCGCGCTTGCTGATGGGGCGATTTGCGCCAGTGCCTTGCTCGACGCTATCGGCAAAGCTGCCCCTGATAAAGTTGTAGATACCGCCTTCAATTTCTTGCGGGAGTTGAGGGGGAAGTAAAGGTTATTAGTTGTTGGTTATTGGTTGTTAGTTGTCGGAAAGAATTAACAAGGATAACAGAATATCTTAGTAGTGCCTGGTTAAGACATTCTTTGATGGGCCTTGTCATTCTGAGGCGAAGCTGAAGAATCTTCTTATTCTGGGCAAGATCCTTCACGGAGGCCCGTGCCCTTTAGGTTATCAGGATGACAATTTGGGCAAATTCTGGCTTTATTCTTTATTCTTACTCCTTTATTCTTGCTCTTGATCCTGAAAAATGCTATTGACAAAAACTATGGAAACGTGTGATAATTTAGAACAGTCGAATACACACAAAGATGGTGAAAGAGACCTAGTAGCGCAGTCTGGTAACTTTCAGAGAGCGGTTGTAAGGTGCAAAACCGCAGCACGGGCTGGTAGCGAATTTCCCTCTGGAGTCGGTGAGACAAAGCTGGAAACGGCAAGTAATTTCATTCGGGTGCGCCCGTTACAGCGACGGACTATTCAACCTGCTCAATTAATTTTAGAGAGTGGGCGCGTAGTTGGCGAGGCGGCGTTGGCGACAATGCTGCAAACTAAGGTGGTAACACGGGAAAGCTTGGCGGCTTCTCGTCCTTATGCTCTAGCTTTTGGCTCAGGAAAGTCGAAGGCGGTAACACACGGAGCAGGGCGGGAGGTTTTTTATTTGTCTCAAATCTCATCCCCCCATTTTCTTTCAAATCGCTCCTCTTACTGCATCTACTTCCCTGACCACTGGCGTGGTTGGCGGGCTTAATATTTCGTATCCAACGTTTGTATCGTTTTTCACATTCTAAACGTATATTACATGTAGTTTCTTAATTTAAAGAAGCTTCCTGCAAACTGTGCAGCAAAAGGAGGAGTAGCGATGATTGTAGTGATGAAAACCAGCGCAACGGAGCGCGACATTCAGGATGTTATCAATCGGATTGAAGAGCAGGGTCTAGTAGCGCATCCCATTTTTGGCAAACAGCGCACGGTAGTAGGCGTGGTGGGTTCATCATTCAGACAGGATTTAGCAGATATGTTATCAGCAATACAGGAAGTAGAGACCGTAATTCCGGTGAGTAAAAAATATAAATTAGCCAGCCGCGAGTTCAATCCTATATCAACCACCGTGCGGGTGGGAGATGTGGTGATAGGTGGCGATGAAGTGGTGGTGATGGCTGGGCCTTGCTCGGTGGAAAACGAGGAGCAGGTTATGCTTACCGCCCGTGCCGCCAAAGCCGCCGGAGCGCGTATCCTGCGGGGTGGAGCTTTCAAGCCGCGCACTTCACCCTATCAATTCCGAGGTTTGGGTGAGGATGGCCTAAAAATTCTGGCAAACGCCCGTGCCGAAACTGGTCTGCCGATTATCACCGAGGTGTTGACCCCGGCTGATGTGGATATGGTGGCTCAACATTCCGATATTCTGCAAATCGGGGCGCGCAATATGCAAAACTTCGTGTTGCTGGAGGAATGTGGGCGTTCCAACAAGCCGATTTTGCTCAAGCGCGGTCTTTCGGCTACGATTGAGGAATGGTTGCTGGCGGCGGAATATATTCTGAACACTGGCAACAAACAGGTTATGTTGTGTGAGCGGGGTATTCGCAGCTTTGACCCGGCGACCCGCAACGTTTTCGACCTTACCGCCGTGCCCCTGGTCAAACGCTTGAGCCATCTTCCGGTTATCGCCGACCCTAGCCACTCGACGGGCAAGTGGTATCTGGTTGAGCCGATGGCGATGGCGGCGGTGGCCTGTGGTGCGGATGGCCTCCTGGTCGAGATTCACCCTAACCCCGACCACGCTTTGAGCGACGGGCCGCAATCCCTGACCCTGGAGAATTTTGCTAAGCTAATGCCCAAGGTTAACGCCATCGCCCAGGCCACTTCCCGCTATGCTGGCGATACCCTAGCGGCGGTGTAATTAGCGGTTGTTGGTAAAATGGTCGAAAGTCAAAGGTCAAAGGTTATTGAACAGGGCGCGGAAACCACGCTCCTACGGTTTTGGTTTCAGGGTAGACACGGAGGTCTACCCCTACTAAAATTCTTTTCGACCTTTAACCTTCGACTCCCTGCCAACCCTTGCCGGAATTTAGCCCCGCAGATATAGGCTGGTGAGTGAATTTTTGGCACTTAGAAGTTGCCTGGGAGTGCCTTCAAACATCACTTTCCCTCCCTTATTGCCACCTTCAGGCCCCATATCAATAATCCAGTCGGCGTTTTTAATGACATCCAGGTTGTGTTCGATTGCAATTACACTATTACCGGTATCAACCAGACGATTCATAATTGCCAGTAAATTGCTAATATCCGACATATGCAAGCCGGTGGTAGGCTCATCCATAACATAAATACTACCCTTTTTGTGTAACTCAGTGGCAAGCTTGATGCGCTGGCACTCGCCCCCTGATAGGGTACTGAGAGGTTGACCGATGGTTAGGTAATTTAGACCTACATCACTCATGGCCCGTAGCTTTTGGACGATTTCTTTTATGTTAAAGAAAACCTGTGCCTGATTTACCGTCATTTCCAGCACTTCAGTGATGGATTTACCATTAAGTTTATAAGTTAGCACTTCTTCCTTGAAACGTTTGCCACCGCATACTTCACAGAGTGACTTGGCATCATCCAGAAACGCCAGGTCGGTGTAGATAACACCCAGACCCTGACAGTTTTCACAGGCCCCTTTGGAATTGAAACTAAATAATGAAGGGCTAACCTGATTGACCGTGGCAAAGGCTTTACGCACACTATCCATTATGCCAGTGTAGGTGGCAGGATTGGAGCGCGTAGAAACGCCTACCGCAGACTGGTCAATCACAATCGCATCCTGGTGTTGGCTTACAAAGACTTGATTGATTAACGAGCTTTTGCCGGAACCAGCCACGCCAGTAATAACAGTTAGCACCCCTATGGGTATATCTACGCTGATATCCTGCAAGTTATTCAGTTTGGCGTGACGGATAGGCAGTTTACCATTAGCTACTCGAAAACCCTCTTTGATTGGTAGAGATTGCTTAATAAATTTACCAGTGATAGTATTCGACTCAAGTAACCCAGCGTAGCTACCTTCGTAAACAATCTTGCCGCCATCATTACCCGCACCAGGTCCAACATCAATAATATAATCAGCTACCTTGATTACCTCTGGCTCGTGTTCGACAACAATTACTGTGTTGCCTTTATCCCGCAACTTCAATAGCAGTTCATTTAGGCGGTGTACATCTCGAGGGTGTAAACCCACGCTTGGCTCGTCAAAAATATACATAACATCGGTCAGGCTGCTGCTCAAGTGTTTCACTATTTTAACCCGTTGGGACTCACCCCCGGATAGGGTGCTGGTTTCACGATTAAGGCTGAGGTATTCGAGACCAATATCAATTAGATGCTGTAACCGCTCGCTTAAGGTTTTAATCACAGGTGTTGCCGCTGGTATTTTCATATCCTTAATTACTTCGATTAGCTCATCCACTTCCATTGCGGATAAATCTGCAATATTAAAGCCATTTATTTTGCTACTCAGGGCTGCCTGGCTCAGGCGACCCCCCTTGCAGAGTTCACAGGGGACAAGTGTCAGATAGGGCTCGACGGCTTTCTGAGTGCGTTCCGACATGGTTTTTATATCGCGCGTAATGTACTTCTGGGTGAACTTGTCAACAATCCCCTCGAAGGTGAAGTTGACCCCCCCCACGAAGTTGGCACCCTCTACCTGGATTTTACCCTTACGCGGTTTGCTGTGGAGGAGGAGCTCCATTTCTTCGTCGGTGTAATCAGCCAGTTTTTTGTCTAGATCGAACAAGCCTGCCTGGGGGTCAATACTCCATCCCCAAATCCATCTTTTCGCCGATTCATTGTTGACAGCATATTCCGAGAACAGGATAGCACCCTCGTTGAGCGATTTCGACCTATCCAGAAATACCTCCAGGTCTACCCCAATCTTACGACCAATGCCATTACAGTTTGGGCACAAGCCTTGCGGGTCGTTGAACGAAAACATATTGGCGTTGCCAATGTAAGGCTGACCCACTCTCGAAAAAAGTAACCTTAATACCGGGGCAATGTCGGTAATCGTACCCACAGTTGAATGTGAGCCTCCGCCCAGCCGCTTTTGGTCAACTACGATTGCCATGCACAGGTTTTCAATCGCATCCGCATCCGGCTGGCTAAAGCGCGGCAAAAAGTTACGGACAAACATGCTGAAATTTTCGTACAAAAGACGTTGAGACTCCGTAGCAAGCGTATCGAATACAATTGATGATTTGCCAGAGCCTGATACTCCAGTAAAAATAGTGATTTTGCGCTTGGGAATGCGCAATGAAACATTTTTAAGATTATTCTCGCGGGCGTTGCGAATTTCGATATATTCCTGGGGCACGCTTCTCTCCTCTTACGGTATGTGTTATAAGTTAAATGAACCCTAAAACCTACATTTGGGCCCAACCCATCACAAACAGTTCGCGGGCAGTGAGGCGGGCGGTGGCCTTGCCGGAGGCGGAGATTTTTTCCAGAAGCTCTTTTAACTCGGTGGGGCTGAAGCGGATTTTGAGTATCTGACGAGTGCGCCCGTCCTTGAACTGGCGATTTTGCAACTCCCGATTGGGTCTGCCGGGAAATGGCGCGTGTTCGAGGGCCAGAATCAGTCCGCCTGGTTTTAGTACCCGCTTGACCTCGCCCAAAAAGCCAGGAGCCGCATCTAGTGGCACATGCCCCAGCCAGAAGCCTAAAAACACCCCATCAAAGCTGTTGGCGGGGAAGGGTAGGGTATAAGCATCGGCCCGAATCAGGCTAACCTTAGCCAGCAGTTCATCTTCCTCCAGCCGCAACCGCGTTTCATTTAGCATTGCAACCGACCAATCCAGCGCGAAGGTCTGCGCTCCTTCAGGCAGGGTTCTGGCAATCTGGGCCGTCCATTTGCCCGTACCACAGGCGATATCCAGGGCGCGGGTCTGGGGAGTGTGGGGCAGACTGGCGGCATAGCGTGTTACCTCCCGCCCCAATTCGCTGGCCTGTGCCAGAAAGACCGCATTTGAGGCCGGGTCGAAAAACTTACCCCGCCGCGTCCAATAATCGTCATACTCCGGGGCGGTTTCGTCGTAATAAAGGCGCAGAGCCTCGTCCTGTTCGTTTAGCATGGCTTAAAGATTCCTTTCCTGCCCAAATTTTACCACATATCGGTTGTGAGTCGTCGGTTGTTGGTTAATAGTCAAAGGTCGAAAGTCTAAAAATTTTAGATCTCTGACTTTAGATTTTTAACCTTTAACCTTTGACCTTACTTTTTGGCGGATTGATTCAATCGTTGATTCATTCATGGTAAAATGAATCAACATAACACGATATTCAGGTTCAAAGATTCAGTTAAAAGTGGGGAAAAGAATCTAGCGAATCAGAATAGATTCTATCGATTCTAAGAATTGACATAAATTCGTTATAAAAACCCCCTTTAACCCCTTTTCTCGTTTGACATAATGTGCTAGAATGAAACAAATATAGCCGTGCGTTAAAAGAGGGTAAATTAAAATGCAGAAAAGGATCGACGATTTCCTTAAATCCCTGACGGACGAAAAGGACTTTTCTGGCAACACTTTGGCGGCCTACAGCAACGACTTAACCCAGTTTCGACAGTTTCTGCAACATGAAACCGTCGAAGATACCCTGGGGGATGGCACTAACCAACTCGAATACCAACTCGAAACCAACGGAAACGAAAATGTTCGGCGGGGGCGCGGTAAAAAACGTCCTGCTTCAGCCGAAAAATCCGTTGAAACAAATGGTCATTCTTCAAACGGGAACGGGACCAACGGCCATCACTCTGAAAATGGGTTTGGCCTCGAGCTAGAGGTAGACGAACTAATTAGCGCAGTCACGGGCGGTAGCACGTTCAGCAGTGTCGGCCTATCCAGTAGAGCTGTTTCACCTACGGATTGGTCGGAGGTCGGAAAAGAAGACATAGTTAACTATATTCTCTTCCTGAAAGAGCGAGCTTACGCTACATCTACGGTTGCCCGTAAGATTGCAGCGGTCAAATCATTCTTTCATTATCTTGCCGATAAGGGGATAGTTGACTTTGACCCAACCGAAAAGCTTGACTCGCCCAAGGTAAACAAATACTTGCCAAAGGCAATTACCGTCAAAGAGATTCAATCGCTACTAGAGCAACCAACCAAGCACCACAGTGCCGAAGCTGTGCGCGACCAGGCCATGTTAGGTCTGTTGTACGCCACCGGAATGCGGGTTAGCGAGTTGGTTTCGCTTGATTTGGATGATGTAAGCCTGGAAATAGGCACAGTGAATTGTGCCGGAAAAGGCAACAAAACCCGGATTATTCCTATCCCGGCAGCTCAAAAAGCGGTTCTGGAAGTTTACCTTAACACCGCCCGTCAACAATTGGTTGGGAATAATGGTGAGGTTGCAGTTTTTGTAAATCATCGGGGGCATCGGCTTACTCGCCAGGGCTTCTGGTTGATTTTGAAAGCTTATGCTGACGAAGCGGGCATCGCCGACATTACCCCGCACACTTTGCGCCACAGTTTTGCGGCTCATATGCTGAGTGACGGGGAAAATCTACGGCGAGTGCAGGAGCTTCTAGGGCATGCCAGCATCAGCACCACCCAAATTTATACCCAGCTTAACGCCAATACCCAGCGCAATGACCCTAATCGCACGGTCAACATAAGTGGCAAGGATTTCTTAATCAACTCGCAGGTTGACGAAGCCCACCCCAGTGCTTCCAAGCGTGGGCGTGGCCGCAAAAGTGCCGTGGCCGTCGGCAAATAATATCTACCCATTTTTCCCATTGGTTGTGGAAAATGAAGTGGTATAATAAAATCCGAACTCACTGTAGTTCGGATTTTTGAATCTGAAAGGATACTTATGGGAATCAAAGAACAAATTCAGGCCGATATGGTAGCCTCAATGAAGAGCGGTGATAAAGTCCGCACCGATGCTATCCGCCTGTTACGGGCTGCTATCCAGAAATTCGACCAGGAGCGTATCTCCAAAGAATATAGCAAACGCAAGGCCAGCCACTCGGCGGAAGATGAGAAAATCAGCCTGTCACCCGCCAGCGAGGAAGATTTGATAGGGGTAATTGTCAAGGAAATCAAGCAACGCCGCGACTCAATTGAGCAGTTCCAGAAGGGCGGGCGGCAGGATTTGGCTGATAAGGAAGAAAGCGAAATCCGCATTTTTGAGACTTACTTACCCAAGCAACTTAGCCGCGAGGAAGTTGCCCAGGTGGTGGCGGGGCTTATCGCGCGGGAGGGCAAGGATTTTCGCAAGATAATGCCATTAGCCTCCAAAGAACTCAAAGGTCAGGCCGAGGGCAAGGTAATCAATGAGGTCGTGAAGGAACTGACAGCGTAATAGGGGATAGGGGTTGGGGGTTAGGGAAATCCAACAACCAATATTCAACAACGAAGGTATTAAAAATGGGCAACAAAACCAGAGGTGGGCGAATAGGGGGATTTTTACTGGCGATAGTGCTAGGCGGTTTGGTGCTGGCTGCCTGTGGCGATGAGCCTGCCCCCGGCCCCAAAAACCAATATGTGCAATCAGCCATAAATGCGGTTAGTGGGGGTACTCCTTTGCCCTTTCCGACGGTTGACCCTGCCAAAATTCTGGATTTGAAGCTCATTCTTTTTAATGCCGATAAGCCGATTTATACAATGCAAATTGACCCTAAGACCGGGCGCAGGGTCACGGTTATCCAGTTTTTTGTGCTGAATACAGGCTATACTACAGTTTATATCAGCTCTTGCGAAGGGACAGTTTTGCAGCGCAAGGAAGGGGAGAACTGGGTAAATGTAGCCTCGGTACGCCCGTGTGGTAGTCAGCCCCAGGCCATTGCGATGGAGGCGGGGGGTCAATTTAACCTTAGCCTGGAGCTTGCTAAAGCCAAAACCTATCCCAACCAGAATTTTGATATACCCGGCAGCTATCGGCTGGTAGTCAATTTTAGCCCAACCTGCCCACCCGCCCGTAACGATTTCGCCTCCTGCCTTGATAAAATCTGGCAGGCTTCCACCGAATTCCGCCTGCAACCCGTACCGGATAGCGTATCAGGCGGTAGCACTCCCGCCACGCCTACACCGGGAAAATAAAAAACAGGGGATAAGGAAATTCGTAGGGGCATGGTTTCCGTGCCCTATTTAATAATTATTAGGACTTTTCCGACAACTGACAACCGACACCAATAACCTTAGAGGGGGAGATAACTGCCAGTGGGCGATGTTTGGGATACGATATTAAAATTTTTTGAAAAAGGAACAAGTGGGAATCCCTTGCTAGATTTACTATTTCGCACTATTCAGGCACTAATCCTACTGGCAGTATTCATAATAGGAGGTCGCCTTACCAAACGCTTCCTTAAACAACTCACCACCCGTACCAGCCACAACCCAAATTTGGGAGCATTAGTCGGTAACCTGTCCTATGTTATTTTTATTATTGTGGCTATCCTGTCCATTTTGACGATCTACACCGGGGCGGGCTTCCAATCGTTGCTGACCTTGTTGGGTATTATCAGTCTGGCAATCAGCCTCGCTTTTCAGGATATACTGAAAAACTTGATAGCCGGGATGTACCTGCTGTTAGAGCAGCCCTTCAAGATTGGCGACACTATCAAGGTCAAGGATGTGGAGGGGCAAGTTACCAGCATTGAAATTCGCACTACCAATATTAAAACCGAGGGGAATTTTCAAATAGTCATTCCCAACGGTATCGTTTTTAGCGAGATCGTTACCAACCACACCGCCTACCGCTCCCGGCTTGTTACAATCAGACTCATCCTGCCACCCGATATAACCATGAGCGAAGCCAGCGAAAAAATCAAGACAACCCTGACCGATTATCCGGGCGAGGATGTAATCCAAAAGCCCCACTTTGCCATTTATCTGGAAAGTACCACCGAGGGCAAAACCCTTATCCGGGTGGAATTCTGGACACCCAGCTCGGAGCATCGCAATATTGCTTCAAAAGTAGCCCTGGCATTAAAAGAAGCCCTGCCAGAGGTGGAAATTAGCGGAGTCAGCTAAAAGCCGCACCAATATTAGCCAAACCACCCTTCGTTATATATAATTACGGAGGGTTTTTATATCTGGGATAGAATTGTCAGGAGCAGAATTTGAAAATTGGGGTAATGGGCGGAACTTTTGACCCGCTTCATATTGGACATTTGATACTGGCGCAAGAAGCGGGCTACCAACTACAACTGGATAAAATTCTGTTTATCCCGGCGGGCGACCCACCCCACAAACAAAACCAGCCCGTCACTCCCGCCTTTCATCGTCTGGCAATGGCGCAACTTGCCACCGCCCAAAACCCCATGTTTGAAGTATCTGACATTGAGCTAAAACGCCAGGGTCTTTCCTACACCGTCAATACTCTCGAAACTCTAAGCCAAATCTATGCCGAAACCGCTACCCTATACTTTATAATTGGGGCAGATGCCGTCGCCGAACTGCCAAACTGGTATCAGCCTCGGCGGGTAATTGAGTTGGCGATACTGGCGGTGGTGGGGCGACCTGGCTATGTTTTCCCCCTGGATAAATTGCAAGTGGCTCTACCCGGTATCGCGCAACGGCTGGTGCGGGTAGATACGCCGATGATTGAGGTAGCAGCCCAGGAAATTCGCCAACGAGTGCTGGAGGGTGCGCCTATTCGTTACCTTGTGCCACCCAGCGTTGAGGAATATATTCGGCGGGAGGGTCTGTATTTGCCCCCGCCAAAGTAAGTGGTAGTTATTAGTTGTTGGTTGTTAGAATTAAGAATAAAAAAGTAAATGTTCTTGTTCCCCTTCCATGAATCAGGTTAGGGGGTTAGGTCAACTGACAACCAATAACCAATAACTAACAACCGTATAACAAGGAGAATTACCGTGACATCAAATATTATCAGGCACACGCCCCGCTATACGTCGGGGTTGGTGGCCTTAATTATAATAAGTTTACTTGCGGCCTGTGGTGATAGCACCAATACGGGTGCGACAACCACAACTGGTACGCCAACCAGTGCCCCTGCTACTACTCTTGCGGCAACTACGGGTGTGGCAAGTACGACCACGAAGGGCGCAACTACAACGACTGGTGCGACTACAAGTGCCCCTACGACGATTGCGCCAAATCTGCCACCACCACCTACCGCTACTGTAGTTGTTACTCCTGATAAAATGCCGCCGATTGGCAATAGCTATCCGGCTGGCCCCGCTCCTACGGCTGCTCCCCAGGCGGGCGGGCCTACCCAGGTTGAGTTGCAGGTGCCGGACGAGTTCCGCAAGGGGGTTTTTGCTACTCCCCGCACTCTGACCGTACCCAAAGGATTTTCGGTGAGTGTTTACGCCCAGCTTCAGAACAGCCCTCGTTTAATGGTGACCAGCCCGGACGGTGTGGTATTTGTTAGCGAAAACGGCGGCGGGCGGGTAGTTATTCTTAAAGATAAGGGCAATAGTGCTGAAAGAGTGGTTTTTGCCGAAGGTCTGGATGGGCCGCACGGTCTGGCGTTTTATGAAGTAAATGGCACGACCTATCTTTACGTGGCTGAAAATACCAGGGTTTTGCGCTTCCCCTATACCCCCGGTCAAACCCAGGCAAATAAAAAAGAAACTATTGTCGCTAAAATCCCCGGCGGCGGCAATCATCGTACCCGCACTGTTGTTTTTGGTAAAGATGACAAAATGTACGTTTCAATTGGTAGCACCTGTAACGTTTGTGTTGAGACTGACCAAAAGCGGGCGGCTATCGTCCAGTATAACCCCGATGGTACGGGTGAGCGGATTTACGCCCTCGGTTTGCGGAATGGGGTGGGGTTAGCGATACACCCAGTAACGGGTGAACTCTGGGAAACCGAAAACAGTCGGGATAATATCGGCGATAATATGCCACCCGAAGAAATTAATATAGTCAAGGATGGCGGGAATTACGGCTGGCCTTATTGCATCAGTAATGGGGTCTACGATAGTAATTTTGGGCAGAAGGATCAGGCTTTTTGTGATACTACCATAAAGCCCGCCCTACCAATGCAAGCTCATAGTGCGCCCCTCGGCATTAGTTTCTACACGGGCAAGCAGTTCCCGGCTGAGTTTCAGAACGATGCTTTTGTTGGTTTTCATGGTTCGTGGAATCGTGCCGAAAAAACCGGTTATAAAGTAGTGCGAATCCGGGTAGAAAATGGTCGCCCCACCACCTACGAGGATTTTGTGACGGGCTGGTTGGTGAACGGCAATGCCTGGGGTCGCCCGGTCATGCCGATGCCCGCCCCCGATGGTAGTATATTGATTACCGATGATTCAAATAATGCGGTCTATAAGGTCAGTTACACGGGCAGATAACAGGAGCAAGGAGTAAGAATAAAAAATGGGTTTACTCCCTCTCCCTTATACTCAAGGGAGAGGGGATTATCCCTTTTCCCCATGAAGGGAGAAGGTTAGGATGAGGGGTTTTCACTCGTTATTCCTTTCAGAAGAAAGGGCAGGGTGAGAGTTTGGTTTTCCCACAACCGACAACTTTTCTGACAACTGACAACTGACAACTTTCTGGAGACATTACCTTGACAGTTACCAACAATTCCGGGATACGGGCGGTATTGCTCGATTTGGGCGACACCCTGATTCACGGCAACTTTACTGCCGGGGATAGCCACGTGGTCTGGCAGGAAATCTATACTACCCTGATAAATCCCCACAATGACCCAACCTTGCCGACCCTACCCTACCTGCGCAAATGTATGGACGAAAAGGTTCGGCAGGTAATGGCCCAAACCTGGGCCTTAAAAACCGAGGAAGAGCAAAACCTGCCGGAGCTATTTCTGAAGGCGTTTGAATTCGCCGGATTGAAAGAAAACCTGAGCCATGAGTTTGTTTATCAGGTAATCGCGCTGGAGCAGCAAATGCTTTATGACCGGATTGTGGAGATTGGGCCAACTGTTTTTTCTACTCTGGCAGAGTTACGACGGCGGGGCTATCAGTTAGGTCTGGTTTCCAACTTTTGCAACATTACCGAAGTGGTCTATAGTAACCTGAACCGCCTGGGCTTGCTAGAACCTTTTCATCAGACGATATTATCCTGTGAGGTGGGCTGGCGCAAACCCTCACCGCATATTTATCGGGCAATTTGTCAGAAAATGGCAATTGAGCCCTCCGCCTGTTTATTTGTGGGTGACCGCTTGATAGAAGATGTGCGCGGGCCGCAATTGTTTGGCATGAAGGCGGTGCTTACCCAGGAGTATCGAGTGGAAGAACCTACTAGCGAGATTCAACCCCAGGCGGTTATCAAAAGTCTGGCTGAGCTATTGGATTTGCCGGACAATTTGTTATAATTATTGCAATATAAAGTGGCTGCTAAAGGAAATTTGATTCCTCAAACCAGTTTTACAAAGGAGTATAAAAATGGCGAAGAGCGCGAATGATGTGGTGATTGTCAGTGGGGTACGCACCCCAATTGGCAAGTTCGGTGGGGCTTTAGCGGAAGTAGCGGCGGGCAATCTGGGGGCGGTGGCGATTACCGAAGCCCTGCGGCGGGCCGACCTCAAGCCCGAATTGGTCAGCGAAGTAATTATGGGTAACGTGTTGCAAGCCGGGCAGGGTATGAACCCGGCGCGACAGGCCAGTTTGAGGGCGGGTGTGCCCACCAGCTCCCCGGCTATGTCAATTAATATGGTCTGCGGGAGTGGTTTGCGGGCGGTGATGCTGGCGGCGCAGGCTATCAAGTCGGGTGACTCGGATGTGGTGGTGGCGGGTGGGATGGAAAATATGAGTGCCTCCCCCTATCTGCTCCTGAAGGCCCGGAATGGCTATCGGATGGGCAACGGCGAGTTGATAGACTCGATGATAAACGATGGTTTGTGGGACGTTTTCGAGAACTACCATATGGGCATCACTGCCGAGAATGTTGCCAAAGAGTATGATATAAGCCGCGAGGAGCAGGACGATTTTGCCGCCCGTAGCCAGCAACGCGCCTCTGCTGCTATTACGGCGGGTCACTTCAAGGCTGAAATTGTTCCGGTGGAAATAAAGGTCAAGGGCAAAAGTACCTTTGTTGAGACTGACGAAGGTCCTCGCCCCGACACCACCGCCGAAAAGCTGGCGGCTCTTAAACCAGCCTTCCAGCCCAACGGTGGCACAGTCACCGCCGGAAACGCCAGTGGTATCAACGATGGCGCGGCGGCTCTGGTGGTGATGAGTCGCGCCCGTGCTGAGGAGCTTGGCCTAAAACCCCTCGCTACTATCCGCAGCTATGCTACCGCCGGGGTCGAGCCGCGCATTATGGGGATTGGCCCGGTTCCCGCCAGCAAAAAAGCTCTGGAAAAAGCTGGGCTTTCTACTGCCGATATTGAACTGGTTGAAGCTAACGAGGCTTTTGCCGCGCAATCATGTGCTGTCGCCAAAGGCTTGAATTTCAGTGGCGATATTGTTAACGTCAGTGGTGGGGCTATCGCACTGGGCCACCCGATTGGAGCCAGTGGGGCGAGGGTACTTGTGACCCTGATTTATGGATTGCAACGGCTGGGCAAATCCATCGGTTTGGCGACCCTCTGTATCGGTGGCGGTCAGGGTGTGGCCTTGATTGTCGAGCGCGACTAGATGGTTGTCAGTAAGGCCGTTAGCCGTTAGCTATCCGCCAATAATCCAAAATTCGGAAAATTCTTAGGGTAGACCTCAGTGTCTACCCCTAAAAATTTATACTCTGAAATTGACACAGGCCCGGCAGTTGGCAAGGAACGCTGGTTTTAATACTAACTTCCTTACAAACCAAATAATACTAGATTTTCTAAAGTTTTTGCTGGGCTACCCGCAAACGGTGAATAGTTTCGGTGCGACCTAACAGCTTTATCATCTCCGGGCAACCCGGCGATTTGGTCTTACCCGACAGGGCCACACGCGGAGGCCACAACACCTGACCTCGTTTCAGGCTAAGTTCTACCCCCACTTCATCCATTGCTGCCAGAATCGTATCCTTATCCTGCAAAACCTCATCCGGCACACTTTCCAGCTTGCGTATAATCGCCTCAATCAAGGTTTTAACCGCCTCGGCTCCTTCGTTTTTACCGATAAGGTCAGCGGTTGGGTATTCAAAACTTTCGGCTTTGTGGAAAGCAAACTCAACTTCGGGGGCAACTTCCAGTAATGTTTTGGCCTTATCCTTCGCCAACTTACAGGCATCCAGAATAAACTTCCAACGGGTGGGGTCATTTGGGGCGGTTTTAACCTCAACCTCGCTAATTAGCCCGGCTTCTGCCAGGAAAGGTAGGCAACGTATAGCAAACTCCTCGTCACTCAGGACATGGTTGATATAGTAGGCGTTCATCCATTCGAGCTTTTCGGGCGAGAAACGGGCATCGGTAGTTTGAATCCGCCGAATATCAAACTTCTCAATCAGCTCGGCCATCGAGAAAATCTCGGTTTTATCGTCGTAGCTCCAGCCTAACAGCACCAGATAGTTTAATAGAGCCTCGGCAATATAACCATCCTTGCGATACTCCACCACCGAGACGGCACTATTCCGTTTACTCAGCTTACCCTGCTGTCCGGGCGGGTTTAGCACCAGGGGAGTGTGTACCAATATCGGAATGGGGAAATTCATGGCCTTATAAAGTAGAATATGCAACGGCACGCTGGGAATCCACTCGTGACCCCGTATTACATGGGTTACTTCCATTAAATAATCGTCCACCATATAGGCCAAATGATAGGTTGGGAAGCCATCCGACTTCAAAATAACCTGGTCGTTAATGGTTGAATTCTCGAACGAAATATTGCCCCGCAAGAAGTCGTTATAGCTGGTTTTACCCTCAAGCGGCACCCTGAAACGTACCACCGGCAGAATCCCATCGGCAATAGCTTTTTGTTTTTCCTCTTCGCTAATATTACGACAGTGGCGGTCATAGCCGGGTGGCAGTTTTTGGGCCACGCGGGCCTTGTTAACTGCTTCCAGTCGTTGCGGACTGCAATAGCAATAGTAGGCGTTGCCCTGCTCAATCAATTGTTGGGCGTATTGCTGGTAAATCGGCAAGCGTTCGCTCTGGGTGTAAGGAGCGTGGGGGCCACCTTTGTCCGGCCCTTCGTCATTGTCAATACCTAGCCAATTCAGCGAATCTTTTATAGCTTGCAACGAACCTTCGACCATGCGTTTGCGGTCGGTATCCTCAATCCGCAGAATAAATTGCCCGCCAGTGTGCCGCGCCTCTAGAAAAGCAAAGATGGCAGTACGCAGGTTGCCAATATGGGGATAGCCAGTCGGGCTGGGGGCGTAACGGGTACGGGCCGGACTTGGCTGGTTGTCACTCATCAATCTATCTCCTCAAATATTTATCTTGAACGAAAAAGCCGATTATTAAATTATTAGCACCTACTAAATTTCGTTAATGTAATTTTCATCTACCAAAAGTCGTGGTACAATCAACGCATTCAGTTTACAATAGTAACTCACCTTAGTTCCATCATAGTTTACCCAAATATAACCAGGCACTGCCAAATATTACTCAATATTTGGCCTGGGGTATGAGTTCCGAACACGAACATAACTAGTTTACATTCTAACTCTAGTTCTCACAGGAGGTTGAACCATGTCGTTTCAAATATACCAATTTTATTATCGGTTAAGGCAGCATTCCAATGAGGCAATTGCTGGTCAGGGATTAGTTGAATACGCTTTACTACTCTTATTTGTAGTAATTGTTGTGGTCGCTGTTTTAATCCTTTTAGGCCCACAAATTGGCTCACTCTTTAGTTCTACTCATTTGGCTATACCCACTAATCGCCCGAATGGTTAAGGTTGTTAGCTGTAATAGGCTTTACCTTTAGAAGGATGCACCCATCATTATAGGGAGGGCGGCCTCGATGGTCAAATCCGCTTGCTTAATTAGTTGTTTATAGTATAATACCCCTTGTCAAGAACAGGTCATAATAGTATAATCTGATGTTACACCCGCTAAGGATTGGCGGGTGAATTTTTCGGATAGGGGGCAAGCCAAAATGGCAAGCGGCGGTACGATTACCAGAACTCAAGAAGATAAAACGGGCGATAGTGGCAGCGATAAAATCAAGGAGGTTGCCAGCAATCGCAAGGCTTATCATGATTATTTTATAGATGAAACCCTTGAAGCCGGTATAATGTTAAGTGGTACTGAAATCAAGGCCGTACGGGATGGTCGGGTCAATCTTAGGGATGGCTACGTCAAGATTGATAAGGGCGAGGCTTTTCTTTGGAATGTCCATATTTCGGCCTACGACCACGCTGGACGCTACTTTCAACACAGCCCTACTCGTAGCCGCAAACTCCTGCTCCACAAGTCCGAAATCCGGCGATTGGCTCAAAAGACTCAGGCCAAAGGTTTTACCCTTGTCCCAACCCGCCTTTATTTGAAAAAAGGTCGAGCTAAAATTGAAGTTGGGCTGGCACGTGGTAAGAAAAACTACGACAAACGGGATACTTTGGCGGAGCGCGATGCCGCTCGTGAGATAGAGCGGGCGATGCGCGACAAATCCTGAGTTAATCCCCACCCGTGACCCCCTTCCCTGTTTCAGGGGAGGAGGAACATAAGAGTTACATTGTCCTTAAAATCGCCCACCCACGTTGTTTAGCCTCGGCTTCCAGTACCGGGTCGGGGTCAACGGCGCAGGGGTGGCCGAAAAGGGATAAGAAGGGAATGTCGCTGGCGGTGTCCCCGAAGGCGTAGGATTGGGCCGGGTCGTAGCCCATTTCCCGCAAAACCGCGCTGGCTCGATCAGCCTTGCCCTGCCCCTGACAAACCCCACCGTCCAAGCCGATTCGATATTTCCCATCCTGCATCTTGATTTTGGTGCCTTCGCCGCGCGCCTCTAATTCCAGCCCTAGCCGGATTATAGCCTCATGCATCCCGCCACTGACCAGCACCAGGGGCAACCCATCCTCCCTGAGACTTGTAACCCGCGCCATTACGCTTGGTTTGAGGGCCGCAACTATGTCGGGAATAGTGGCCTCGATTACCTTATCCACTTGTCCTCTGGTATGTCCGCTTACCGAGATTAAGAGGCTGATTAGTTGGCTTTGTCGCCGTAACTTGGCGGGCAAAACTTTGGAAACCAACGCCAGAAACCCAATCGGTACACTCTGGACAAAGGAATAAGCTTTCAATCGTTTACCCGTTTGCAAAAACATCGCTGGCAAACTCCCATCTACCAGCGTGCCTTCCACATCGCTAAAAATCGCCGCTTTCATCTATTTGCACCTGATTCTAGATTTATTTTTTGCCTGACCAATCTATAACCCAACCAGACCGCCAACCCAAACCAGGTGGCGTGAGCAAACCAGAACGGCGGGGTAAGTGGCTCAATCAAATTAGTATAGCTGGGAAAGTAGTTACCCAGATGACTGTTTTTCAAAAAAGCAATGTTATTTTCCAACCACAGCAATATTTTAGCCGGGTTAGTATCTTCCCAATGGTAGCTCAGGCGGGGGTCTAGGCCAAAGGCCAGGGTAATTAACCCGCCCCAACCTACCGCAATTCCCAGATACCATTTTGCAAAGCGGCCTTTTAGTTCCACCAGGGCTTGTGCCAACGGTAACACTAATAGCGGCGCAATCGGCAACAGATACCGGGCGGGTGGACACCACTGCCCCCACCACTTGGCGTAATCCGCTACTACCAGAAAATAAGGCATGATTATAACCAGCAACCAATAAAACTCAGCACGTTGGGCTTGCCCCAAGACCCTGCGCCCAAACCATAATTTAAACAACCAGGCTATCGGGATTAGATACACCGGATTATACATCAATAGCCCGTACTTCTGGTCGAACAAAAGGCCAAAGAAACCAAGAGGAAAATAGAACGGGTTGCTAAAGCCGTCGTGGTCGCCCGCGTTAGGGAGCGGCAATCCGTAGAAATAGGTCAGGTAGGCCAGATACAATATCCCAAGGATAATTAGCGGTAAGAATAAAACGACATATCCCCAAATTACGATAATAGTCGGACGAGGAATCTTCGTACGGGCTACCCCCTGTGTCTGCCCGAATCTTTTGCCCCCCCAAAATAAATACAGTATCAGCACCACTACCAGCACCAAATACAGATTATGCAACCAGGGTAACACGCCCAAACATAACCCTACCCGTAACATTTGCCAGAGGTTGTTGGTTTTCTCGCCCCGTTGCCGAGCGAGGGCAGCGAGTCGGGCGCGGCGGTAGGCGTAAATCACACATAACCCGGTGGTTAGTTGCGGGAAAATCAGGTAGGCATAGCTGAAAACCGGGGCACCAAAGCCCAGCACCGCCCAGCAAATCCAGGCTATGCGTTTCTGCCCGGTGGCTTCCCAGGCCAGTAGCCAGATGTTAAGGGTCAGCAAGGCCGCTATGCCATTCAGAAATAGCATTACCCCCAGCCGACCACCCAGGGCATAGGCGGGCAAAATAATAGCCGATAAGCCAAGCCCGTGTTTGGTGTAAATCCCGGCGCGACTGGTTTTGGTTAGTTCGGGCTTCAGGATGGCGTTAGTGGTGCAGGGAATACCGGGTGGGGTAAAGCCCTGCCAACCCGCCTGATACTCGGCACAGGTGGGGTAAAATTCCAGCCAGGCCCGCTCTTGAAACTGGTTGGTCTCGTTCAGGTCGTGGTCGTAGAACAGGCTTTTGGTAGTAATCAGGTAGAAAATTTCGTCCCCGGTGGCTGGTCGCAAATAATCCAGCATGCGCGGCGTAAACAGGGCAAAAATTAAGAAAGCCAGCCCCCCGACCAGCATTCGTTCCCACAAATAGGCTTTATTTTTGTTGGGAGTCGATTTCTCTAGCGTTATAGCCACCCAATACAATTCCAATCAATACTATTTATAAATATGTTGTTTTTATAAAAATTTATATAATCGGAAGACCTTCCCATATAGGTTCCCAAATTGTACGTAAATCAGTACCTTCAATATCGGCTAAATTAAATGGTCGAGGATCTGGAATTTTGCCAGCTACAAAAGCACTCATTTGGGGGATGATTATTTTTGCTGCTCGCTCACTAGGCGGCCAATAACTTATTCCAGATAATATACGCGGGAATTTAATACGTCCTACAGTTAGTTTGACAGATTCTAGTCTGTTTTCAATAAAATCCTCCAATTCACTTTCTGAGTTGAAAGTCGTAACTGGATATTTGAATTCGTTTTTCTCAAAAGCCAAATTAATTCGACCCTTTTCGATTGTGTTATCAGACGGATTAACTAGGTATTGTTGTTCAGCTTGTCCTGAAATACAAATTACTACACCAGATATTTGCACCTTGACTTCAATAGCTTCAATTGTAGCTGATGTTGGTCTAATATTTCCATCAACCATTTGAAAGCAATTTAGTGGCACCTCAAATTTCCATTGGTATTCCCCTATTTCGGGAAAATGTTCTAAATTTATCCATTTCTTGTAAACTAAATCTGGTATACTTCCTATATATCCCCCCTTTTCATTGCAAAAAGTCAGCGGATCATAGGAAGTATAGATTTCACGACTTGTTACTAACATCTGCTTTATTGAAAGCATCAGATGTACTACTGATTGAACTGCTTCGGAAATCAAAGCAGCATAACCGTCTTTTCTTAAACCAATCAGGGTCAATAATTTAATGCCATTTTTCTTGGCCCTTTCGATTGCCTCATTATTAAAGCCACTTGCAGAAACGAAAATTCCATGTTGATTTGCTATACCTAAATCATCTAATTTGCCAACAAAGGAATCAATTAGTGGTGAACCTATTTTATCTTTCTCGTTTTTGCACTCAATAACAAATTGAATAGGATATCCAGCAACCGAACTCGTAAGCAGAACGTCTACCTCTCGCTTTCTCTTGCTTAAACCACTTGGGTCATATACAGGTAATTTTCTATTTCGCTCAATTTTCACATTTGGATATTTATGTAAGCTTGCGACAATTTCTTCTACCAGCCTTCCTTTTGCAGTAGTCGAAGTTTTATAGTTATTAGGATTTTCTTTGGCTTGTTTGGTTTTCCCCATTTTGTATTTCTACAGTAAATATTATTAATAGCTTGAACAGTCAAAAAGTTTGCAGAAAAACTCCCAGTTCGATTATAGTACAATTTTTCTATTAATTCAAAATATGTGAAACTACAAGTTGCCGAACGCGCTAGAGATGAGGTTGCTCAGGCTTTCGTGGGGATTTTGCTGGTCCAGGGCGCGGAGTTGATAGAGGGCGCGACAAATAGCGTCTACATCTTGTGCGTGCAAGATATCCAAGACCCGGATATTTAGCAGCCGCTTGATGAGTAGGCGGCGGTTGAAAATGGCGTAACATTCACTGGCAGAGGCCAGGGCGTTAGTAATGGCGCGGGCCTGTTCGGGGGTGGCGCACCTGGTAGAGAGCCAATTACGCAGGTGATGTCCGTCGGTATCGTCAAGGTAGCGATTAATCAGGAAAGAAACCTGGGTAAGCGTGCCAATATCTGCTACGATTTGCCAGCGTTCGCCAAAGGGTAAAGTGGCAAAAGCGGGTTGCTCTATTAACTGATGTAAAAGTTGCTGACTGGTGAAATGCGGGTCAAAATCGAACTGGCGGGTCTCGTATTCCTCCTCCGCCATAATCGCCACCAACTCCTGCACCACTACGTCCGCCCGATTATAGCCGCCATGCCGATAGTGCATCTCGTGGGCCAGTTCGTGTATTACTAGATTACAGGTTTGTTCTTCGGGTAAAAGGCCCAGGCAAATATTGGCCCCGGTGTTGCGATGGTAGACCCCATATTGCTCATTTTTAAGCATACGGTTAAAAAAACGTTCTTCGCTGAAGTGTAGGCGTTTTTTTAGCAGGTCGGGCGGGCAATCCATTCCCCACAGTTCCTTGAAACGCAAGCGAGTCTCGGTCAGAATGCGGCTGAAATCGTAGCAGAAACCGTTAACCTCCATCTGATAGCCAGAAAGGTCTTCGTATTCTACCGTTTTATAGTTTCCGCGCTCTACTACGCCTAGCCGCATGTTACAAACCCTTATGCTAATTTTTCACCACAAAGGACACAATGAAATTGGTCTACTTATTATACTTTGGTGATAGAAGTTTTCAGGTAGGAAAAGCTACAAGGATTATTGGCGAAAGGTTTGTTCCCCCTTCCCAATAAAGGAAGGGGGCTAGGGGGTTAGGTTTGTACTAGCCAAAACACTTGAAACGCACCTGGGGCTTGCGGGCGGCGGTGGCTTCGTCCAGCCGTAGCACCGGGGTGGTGTAAGGCGCGTTGATTACCAACTGTGGATTCTCATCCACCTCCTGGGCGATTTTGAGCAAATCTACAATAAACTGGTCGAGGGTGGTTTTACTCTCGGTCTCAGTAGGTTCAATCATAATCGCTTCCTCCACAATCAGGGGGAAGTAGATAGTGGGGGAGTGATAGCCGAAATCCAGCAAACGCTTGGCAATATCGAGGGTTTTAACCCCTTTGGCCTTTTGCCGTCTGCCACTCAACACAAACTCGTGCATACAGGTGCGGTCGTGGGGCAGGTCGAACGTACCTTTGAGTTTGTGCATCATATAATTGGCGTTCAGTACGGCGTTCTCGCTAATGTCGCGCAAGCCCCGGGCCCCGTGAACCCGAATGTAGGTTAGAGCGCGAACGTGCATGCCGAAATTACCCCAGAAAGAGCGCACTTTACCCACCGACTCCGGCAATTCTTTGAAGAAATAGCGGGTCTTGCCATTAGTTTCTTCTTTGTCTACCAACGGGCCAGGTAAATACGCCGCAAGGTGGCTTTTGACGCAAACCGGGCCACTACCAGGGCCACCGCCACCGTGTGGAGTGCTGAAAGTCTTGTGGAGGTTGATATGCATCACGTCAAAGCCGAGGTCGCCAGGGCGGGCAATACCCAGCAAGGCGTTAAAGTTTGCACCGTCGCCATACATCAGGCCGCCCGCGCGATGAACAATTTCACCGACTTCGATCAGGTTTTCGTCAAACAAACCGAGCGTGTTGGGGTTGGTGAGCATCAGGCCCGCCGTATCCGGCCCCGCCATCTGTTTCAGATGAGCCAGGTCTACGTTGCCGCGACTGTCGGATTTTATCGTGACCACCTGGAAGCCGCACATTGCCGCCGTAGCCGGATTCGTACCGTGCGCCGCGTCCGGCACTAGAATCTTGTTGCGCTGTTTATCGCCCCGCGCCAGATGATAAGCCCGAATGGTCAACACGCCCACCAACTCACCCTGCGCTCCGGCGGCGGGTTGGAGCGAAACCGCCTCAAAACCCGAAACTTCAGCCAGATATTTCTGCAACTCATATTGCACCTGCAAAGCCCCTTGCACCGTTTCTTCGGGCTGCATCGGGTGAATATCGCTAAAACCGGGTAGGCGGGCCATATCCTCGTTTAGTTTGGGATTATATTTCATGGTGCAGCTACCGAGGGGATAGAAGCCAATATCTATGGCGTAGTTCAGGCGGGAAAGATGGGTAAAATGGCGCACCACATCCAGTTCTGAAACCTCCGGCAAGCCCAGGCGTTCTGGGTCGCGGGTAATAGTTTCATCAGGTAAGGGGGTAGTTGGTACATCCAGTTCCGGCAGCGAAAAAGATTTGCGGCCTGGGGTGCTAATTTCGTAAATAAGCGGCTCAAGGGTAACGGTCATTCTCTTAAATGCTCCTTCTAGGGTATGTAGTTTTGGCTATTATAGCATGAATCCAAAGTCGAAGGTCGAAAGTCGGAAGTCAAAAAGTGAAAGAAGTTTTTGCTCCTAGTATCATCTTGAGTTTGCGAAGGGTTACGATTATCAAGCTTAAGGAATGATTAAGCCACTAAAAGAAATTCAAAACTTGTTGCAACTTGGGTGATTTTTAGCCAATTAGCGGCGTTAATAATATAAATACTACTTTCGCTTTGGAACTCACCAAATAAAGTATGAGAATGCAAATTGACTTTAAAATGGACTCAAGCGAAAATCCTAATATAGGTACTGCTTACTCATAATTGGCAAAGATTAGAATTACTAAATCGCACTTGCCAATTTTCTGGAAGGGGATTATAATATAACTGTAGCAGTTAAACTGTTATTGCCACTTATAATCTACTAATACACCAACCCTGAAAAAGCAATTTCAGGAAGGACCAGTCCAGAGTCCTGTATAGTTGCCTGTATCACTATTAGTAAGAGAACTCTTCTCCTCCGCTTTAACAAAATTGCTCGAAGTTTGGAATTTAACCCATTCATCATTTCGGGTATTGTTAGTTGCCCGAAATATAAAATTAATAACCAGTAACACCTGTTTTGTTGTGCGTTCGATTCTCGATTAACAAAAATGCGGTTATTTGCTTCAGGCTTATAACTTCATTGTGGTGCTTGAACAGTCTAACAAAGGAGAATTAGGATGAAACGTAGTAGGGTGCGGCTAATTCGCCGTGCGCAGTTAATGATTGTCTTATTGGTAGTAATGAGTCTTTTGCCGCTAGGCACCGCCCTGGCTGACCCAAGCTTTGTGCTGGATGGGTTTAAGACCAAATGGTCACGCGCCGACAAGCCGGTGAACGATGGCAACTCCAGCCCGGCTCGGAGTTGGTTGTGGGGGCCGGAAGGTTTCAACCCACCAAGTGGCACCACCGAACCTTATGGCGACAGCCCCGGTGGAGTGCGGACGGTGGAGTATTTCGACAAGGCTCGGATGGAACTGAACAACCCGGCTAACGGGTTGGTGACCAACGGCTTACTGGTGCGGGAGTTGATTAGTGGGAATCTGGCGACCAGCGATGCGGGCTCGACCAAAAGAAGGGCCGCCGATGATATTCCGGTGGCGGGTGACCCCGGTGGCAATAATGGGCCGACCTACTTCAGCTTTCAGAAGATCGCAACCTTGAACAATGACAACCCCTCACCCGACCGCACCGGGCAAGCCGTGAATGACACCCTCAGCAAGGATGGCACGGTGGGCAACAACCCGGCTTTGGGTTCAAATGTGAAGTACGTATATTATGACTCGACCTTAAAGCACAACATCCCGGATGTATTCTGGACCTTTATGAACCAGCGCGGGAATGTGTATCTGAATGGTGGGTTGCAAGCCAACCAACCAGTGTTAGGTGACAATCCGGTAGCCCCCTGGCTGGATGCGATGGGCTTACCGATAACCGATGCTTATTGGGGACAGGTAACTTTGGCTGGACAGGCCAAGGATGTGCTGATTCAGGCTTTCGAGCGAAGGGTAGTGACTTATACCCCCTCCAACCCGGCAGCTTTTCAGGTGGAAATGGGTAACGTTGGTCGCCACTACTACACCTGGCGTTACACCGCTTCTTACGACCTGCCAGTTGGCCCACCACCACTTAGTTGTGACACTTTACCAGCCAGCACCGGGGGAGCTTATCCCTTCCTGAAATGCGGCCCGGCAGGGATGGTAATTCGAGTAGTAGCTCCGATGGGGCCAAGCGAAAACGTAGCCATTACCGTTACCCTGCCTGATGGTTCCAAATCCACCGTTTTCCGCACCTCGCAAGCCGATGGTAATACTTTGCTTGGGTGGGGCAGTTTACGGAGTGAAGTTGGTAAATATACCTTTAGTTATAAAGGCCAGGTTAGCGGTAAAGAGGCTGAAACCTACGTGTTACTGGATAAACCCGTAGATAAACCAACCATTATCGTTTTCCCCGACCCGGCTCGGCTCGACCAGGATATTACGGTGGTAGCGGTGGGTTTTACCCCTGGTGAGCAAGTTTTGGTTGGAGCGGTCGCGCCTGACCCAAATGCGCCGTTCCTTTATGCCGTTAACACCGCGACGCAGGGTGGTGGGGTAACTATCCGGATAATTTTACGCAACGTTTTTACGGGTAATAATGCCAAGTATCTGCAACCGGGCCAGTATGGGATTGTGGCTACCAACGGTAATCAGTCCAATTATGCGGTCAAGGTGATTACCGTAACCAAATAACCAATAGTTGGTCATAGTTGGGGGTCAGGGTTAACTATGTTGACCTTTGACCTTCAACTTTCAACTTTTGACCTATATAACAGGTGTTAAATGAACCAAAACAAGAAACGTCTGACGAAACGGCTAAGTCTGGTACTGACTGTGCTGGTAATACTGACAATTCTACCGCTAGGCACAGCCCTGGCTGATCCAAGCTTTGTGCTGGATGGGTTTAAGACCAAGTGGTCACGCGCCGACAAGCCGGTGAACGATGGCAACTCCAGCCCGGCTCGGAGCTGGTTGTGGGGGCCGGAAGGTTTCAACCCACCAAGTGGAACCACCGAACCTTATGGCGACAGCCCCGGTGGAGTGCGGACGGTGGAGTATTTCGACAAGGCTCGGATGGAACTGAACAACCCGGCTAACGGGCTGGTTACCAACGGGTTACTGGTGCGGGAGTTAATCAGTGGCAATCTGGCGACCAGCGATGCGGGCTCGACCAAAAGAAGAGCAGCCGACGATATTCCGGTAGCGGGCGACCCCGGTGGGAACAATGGGCCGACCTATGCCAGCTTCCAGAGGATAGCGACCTTGAACAACGATAATCCCTCACCCGACCGCACCGGGCAAGCCGTGAATGACACCCTCAGCAAGGATGGCACGGTGGGCAACAACCCGGCGTTAGGTTCAAATGTGAAGTACGTATATTATGACTCGACCTTAAAGCACAACATCCCGGATGTATTCTGGACCTTTATGAACCAACGGGGGAATGTGTATCTGAACGGTGGATTGCAAGCCAACCAACCAGTGTTGGGTGACAATCCGGTAGCACCCTGGCTGGATGCAATGGGTTTCCCGATAGCCGATGCTTATTGGAGTAAGGTGACGGTAGCGGGTCAGGCTTTGGATGTGTTAATCCAACCTTTCGAGCGACGGGTGGTGACTTATACCCCCTCCAACCCGGCAGCCTTTCAGGTAGAGATGGGCAATGTCGGTCGTCACTATTACACCTGGCGATACACTGCTTCTTACGACCTCCCCCCTGCGGTTATCACCCCCCCGCCCGATACCACCCCCAAGACTAAAGGTTGCGCCGACTTGCCCCCAAACACTGCAAACGTACCAATATCATGTGGGCCAGCCGGGATGCAATTTCTAATTTCAAAAGATTCTATGGGGAAAAGTGAAAAGGTATCAGTTACTCCCGTAGACCCAGCAGGTAACGCCTATGGATCTACTATTTATACAACACAGGGCGACAATGGGAGGTTGTCAGCACTGGTAGATACTTTGACACAATATGCTACAGGTTTTTGGACATACAAAGTAAAAGGCCTAACGAGTGGAATTGAATTCAATGTCTACATTTGGCTCGACCCACCAGCAACAACTGTAAGTTTAACTGTCACTCCTAAAACAGGAACCCTTAATACTGAGTTTGTTTTTTCGACGGTTGGCTTGAAACCTGATGTTAAGATAACTCCTAGTTTAAGACTTCCTAGTGGGGACTCAGCAACGGCAAAGGCTTATTATAAAGCTGGACCCGGAGGGGGGTTTTTCGATACAATCAGACCAACTAGAGACATTAATCCTGAGTCGTATCGGTTAAAAGGAGTATACACTTATTCAATCTTATACCCTGGCGGTTTTGTATCCGTTCAGTTCACGGTTGAATCTTAGGTAAGCTATAATGATGGGGCGTTGAATGCGCCCCGTCTTTCCCTCTCAAAAAGCCTTCCTACCAAAATATGCTATAATTTCCCCTGATACAATTTCATCTGCAAAATTGCTGTGGAGAATGGTCTATTTAGGCCACTCTGCCGGAGTTAAGATATATGTTAATGTTTGATACTGCTAATTTTTTCGCCTGGGTAGTGGCTTTCATCATCGGGGTTAGCTTGCGGGAAGCCGTCAAAGCCTGGGTCGCTACTCGGCTGGGAGACCGCACCCCCAGTAGCCAGGGTCGCCTTACCCTGAACCCAACCGCTCATCATCAACCTCTGGGCCTGATATTGGCTTTTATCGCCAGTATGGGCTACCCGGTCATGGCCTGGGGCAAACCAGTTGAGTTTAACACTTTCAGTTTGCGGGGTGGTAGGCGCGGCCTCAGCCTGATTGCGGCGGCGGGTTTGCTGACCAATCTGGTGGTAGCCTGGCTAATCTGGCTTGCTTCAAGTTCCTATATCAAGTCGGTGGCGGCGGTAAATTTTAACACTGGTCGCGGTGACTTAATCGCCCGTTTCCTGGTGGCATTAATCGTAGTAAACCTGTTATTGTTTGCGTTTAACTTGTTGCCGATACCCCCGCTGGATGGCTATCTTTTTTTTAAAGGTTTTACCCCCGCCAAGTGGGATTTGCGCCTGATTAACTATGAAGAAATCGGTCTATTAATCCTGGTGGTAATTAACTTCATCATACCGTTTGTGTTTGGCATCTTTAGCCGTAACGGGAGCAATCCGTTTTTTACCTTTATCTTTTACCCGATAGTCCAGTGGCTTTTCGGGATAATGGGGATTAATAGCACGGTATGACAGGGGGCTTTTTGAAATACCCCTTATATCGGGTGCGGCAACTGACTTTATCGCTCAAGGCTGCGCCACTTATTAATACTGAGATAGAATTTGTCAAAGGGTTACTTACCCCTGAACAGGCCGAGCTATATTTTGCCCTGGCTCTTTACGAACAGCGTCATGCCTTGCGGGTCTGCCGAACTTTACAGGAAGCGGGTTATGGGGCTGACCGCGAATTGTTACAGGCGGCTTTGCTGCACGACCTGGGCAAGCACGACCCGCAGACCGGGCGCAATGTGCCACTCTGGGGCAAGGCTGCCAATGTGGTTTTGACCAAAATCGGCGGTAGTAAGTTAGTTACCCGCCTCGCCAGCCCCGCTTCGGCTAGTTGGCGATATGTTTTCTGGCTACAATCCAACCACGAACAGCGCGGCGCGACTTTGGCTCAGGCGGTAGGTTGCAGTGAGCGGGTGGTGGCTCTTATCGTTGGCAGGGACGACCCGGCGGTTAACATCCTGCGCTGGGCCGACGACCAGAATTAGTAGGTAAAACCTAACCCCCTAGCCCCTTCCCTCAATCATGGAAGGGGGAACAAAATAAAACAAGGGTTTGATATGCAAAGGAACGTTTTTGGTGTCCCGGTTTACCAGTATCAGGTGCGGCTGCCCGGCTTCTCTTTTGAAGGGCCGCTGGACTTGCTGTTGCAACTTATCGAGCGCAACGAACTGCCGATTGCCGAAATCTCGCTGGCAAACCTCGCCGATGAGTACACTGATTATATCAACCAACTAATCGAAATTAACCCGGCGGAACTGTCCGAATTTCTGGTAATTTCGGCTAAACTGTTGCTGATTAAAAGTGCCGCTTTGCTGCCTGCTCCACCCGCCCGCCCTGGCGCAGCCGAACAGGGGCCTACCGAAGCCGAGGAATTGTTGGCCCAATTGCGCGAGTATAAACGCATCCGGGAGGCGGCGCACTACTTGCAGGAGCGGCAGGAACAGGCTTTGCACTCTTATCCCAGCCAACGGATTGGCCCCAGCGAGACCCAACTCCACGAGGTTAACGCAGTTCTGGAGAAATTGGGTAGAGCCCCGGCGGGTGAAGGCTTGCAGGGCTTAAAGCTTAATGATTTGCTTTCGCTGGTGAAACGCCGTCTTAATGCCCAACAACAACAGCAACTAAAACTGCCCCTCGCCCTCAATCAGGCCGGGTTGGCAACGCTAGGCCGCTCGGTAAAAATCGAAGAGCGCATTATTTTGCTAGAAGAGCGGCTGAAATCCGAGCAACAGGTGGCTTTTACGAGCTTGTTCGAGCCTTCGGAGCAGGACGAGAAGCAACAAAACGTTGAGATTATCGTAACCTTTATGGCGGTGCTGGAACTGTTGCGGCGTAAAACTGTTACCGCCCACCAGGATGCCCTTTTTGGCGAAATAGTTATTGAGAAGGCATGAACCAGGGATAGGATATAGGGGAAATTCGTAGGGACAGGGTCTCCCTGCCCAAATGATTTGGATATTAGATTTTAGATTATATAAAGAGAAGGAATCATGATAGAAGTTCAACCCAGGCCGATTGCCCGCGAGGAGCAGGTGGCCTATTTTCAAGAGATGTTGGAAATTTATAGTCCCAGCCACGCCGAAAAGGAAGTGGCGGAATATTTAGCCGAGCGGATGAAGGGCTGGGGTTTTCGGCTGGCCTATGTGGACGAGGCCGGGAACGCCGTTGGTGAAATCGGGGCAACGGAGGAGCAAGCCACTAAAACCATCGTCCTGCTTGGGCATATTGATACCGTGCCGGGTTTTATTCCGGTGCAAATTATGGAAGATGGCGACACTATCTACGGGCGCGGCTCAGTGGATGCCAAAGGGCCGTTTGCCGCTTTTACGCTGGGAGCAGCGGCTCTAGCCCGACAGCAAGAAGCTCTGGTTGCTGCTAGAAAACGGATTATATTGGTAGGGGCGGTAGAGGAAGAAGCCGCCAGTAGCAAGGGGGCGCGTTTTGCTGCCAATCAGTATCGCCCCGATTTTTGTATTATCGGGGAGCCGAGTGGCTGGTCAAATGTGACGTTGGGCTATAAGGGCCGCATGCTGATAAATTACGAGCTGGCCCGCGACACCAAACACACCGCCGCCGATGGCCCAAGTGCTTGCGAGGAAGCGGTGGATTTTTGGAACGCTATAAAAGCTTTCGCCACCGAATTTAACCAGGGCAAGAGTATTTTCGAGACGTTGCAAGCTTCTTTGCGGAGTTTTAATAGTCAGGCTAACGGGTTTCAGGAAGTGGCTCATCTGTTTATCGGTTTGCGTCTGCCCGTAAATTTCCCTACCGCCGATTTTTTGCTGAAACTGGAAGAATGGAAGGTGGATGCCAGCCTGAGACTGAGTGGCGAGGAATTGCCGATAAAAACCGACAAAAATAACGGCTTGGTGCGGGCTTTTCTGTCGGCAATTCGGGCGGAGGGTGGACAACCCAAGTTCCGCTACAAAACCGGTACCAGCGATATGAATGTCCTTGCCCCTATCTGGCAATGCCCGATTCTGGCCTATGGCCCTGGTGACAGTAGCCTTGACCACACCCCCAACGAACACGCCAGCCTTGCCGAACTGGAGAGTGGCGCAAATATTATCCAAAGGGTTTTGTTGGAATTGTAAATTATATATTTTTATTTTAAACTACTTGTGAAAACCCAGATATGCTGTTAGAATTATAGAATATGATTTCTAAAAATCTAAAAATTTCCTAGAGGCGAATTGCTATGTATGAAAAAATAAAAGAAGAAATCCAACAAGATTATTACGTTCAAAATTTCCCTAATGATGGTCAAAGATTTGTGGCTTGGTATTTGAGAAACGTACACCAGCGAGATTTGATCCAAACACGTGATGATATTACTGATGGTGCAGATGATAAGCAAATTGATGCCATTATCATTGATGATGATAAATCTACGATCTTCATCATTCAGGGGAAGTTTATTGGAACAAATAAGGTAGATGCAACACCCCTAAGGGAGGTTTTATCCTCTTGGATTCAGCTAAAGGATCTGATTAAACTTCAGGAAGTAGGGAATGAAAGGTTAAAAAGAAAACTTGCAGAAGTATCGAAAGCATTAGAAGACGAATATGAGGTTGCATTTGAGTTAGTAACGACTTCCTCTTTGACTCAATCTGCTCAAGAAGATTTGGCTACTTTTCAACAACAGTTGGCAAATTTATCGGATAAAGAGGATATAGTTTCGACAATTACTTTAGTTGATGAACATGAGTTGAAAAGGCGTTATGATTTAGCTACTAATAGCGATAACCCAATTATTAAGCATCAAATTATTCTTGAAGAGGGTAAATATCTATCATTAAATATAGCTCATACTCAAGTAATAGTTGCGGCTATTCCCCTTAAAGAATGTGTCAATATACCAGGAGTAAAAGATGGCACATTATTCCAAAAAAACGTTCGCCAATCACTTGGTCTTAGTAATGCAGTAAACAAAGGCATCAAACATACAATTTATGGTGATAAGCATAGAGATTTCTTTTTCTTTCACAATGGAGTTACTGCTATTTGCAATAAATTGAGTTTGAATGGAAACTCTTTAGCCTTGCAAGGATTAAGTGTTGTTAATGGTTGTCAATCTTTAAATACCATACTATCGTGTAGTGAGAGAGTTAGAACACTGGATGATACGTACATAATGTTTAGGTTCTATGAGATACCTCAAAGAGAAAGAGCTGATAAGATAAGTATCTCTACTAACTCACAAAGTCCTGTTAAACCAAGAGATTTGAGGAGCAATGACAAACGAGTCTTAAACCTAAAAAAGACCTATGAACAAAAATATTCTAATGGGTATTTAATTACCAAAAGAGGTGAAATTCCACCTGCTAATTTTGATAAAAAACAGATTGTGGACCTTTCTGATTTGGGAAAATATTTAATTTCTTGGCATTCACAAAGACCCAATATTGCTTATACAGAAACAAAGATATTTGACAAATATTTCGAACAGTTGTTCAAGAGAGAGTATAAACCTGAAGATGTACATGCACTAAATTATTGGATGAATGAAATAAAATTATGTTGGACTCCAGCTAACCCTCTTAGTTTAAATGAAACTTTGTTAACTATGAAGGCATACGCCCCTTTCCATCAACTCTACGCAGTTTCGATGTGTTTTGCAATATCTAACAATCAACAAGATAGAGTTCCTAACCCTTCTGTATGCCTCGAAAGAGCCTTAAAATCAAACATGGTAGATCAAATACTAAAAATATCTGGTCGTTGTTTGAATTCAGCCCTTCGTGCCGCTACAAATGCCAGCCAACCCCAAAATAGAATATTTAGTTCGCAAAATTGGATTAAATCAAAAACCTGCTTAGATGGTATCAACTCGGCAATAGAGCAGTATTTCGATATGCTACCTACTATGGATGGTGGGGAACAAATGCTAAAGAATCTTCAAGAAGCATTAACACTTTCTAAAAATGATTTTGAATATAGGTGGGCAGCAGATTAGAACTCTCAAAATGTTTTGTTCCACCAATCTTGGTAGGTTTATATAACAAAACAAAATAATTGACCTTGAATCCTTTAGGTATCAAATAAAAAAGGGATGGCCCGTAGACCATCCCTCGAAAATCCAGAAATTACAGTACGATGTTGACCAGTTTACCTTCGATATAGATAAACTTTTTGGGAGTCGCGCCGTTCAGGGCTTGCTCGACTTTGGGGCTGGACAACACCGCTTGCCGCACTTCCTCCTCGGTCACATTCGCCGGGACTTCCATCCGGTCACGCACCTTGCCGTTAATCTGCACAACCACCGTCACGGTTGGGTCTGCCGCCAGTTCGGGGTTATACTGAGGCATGGCCTGATTGTGGATGCTGGTGGTATGGCCCAACATCTGCCACAACTCTTCGGTGATATGCGGACACAACGGGCTTAACAGACTCAACATCGTCTCCAGGGCCTCGCGCCAGACCGGGCTGGCCTGAATGCCGGGTGTTTCAGCCACGATTTTCAACAAACCGTTGTTGTACTCCATCAAACCACTCAAGGCGGTGTTGAACTGCCATACTTCCAGGTCTTCGGTTACGCGCCCGATAGTTTTGTGCTGTAAACGCTGGACATTGGCCTCAATTTTGGGGTCAACGTTCATACCGGTGGTGTCTACGATTACCGTATCAGTCACCAGACCCCACACCCGGCCCAGGAAACGGGCAATCCCGCCGACTTGCTGCTCCGTCCCATCGTTCCAGTTGCCGCCCTTGTCAAACGGCCCCAGGAACATCAGGAAGGCCCGCACCGTATCAGCCCCGTACTGTCCAACCAGAATATCAGGCGCAACCACATTGCCTTTGGACTTGCTCATCTTGCGGCTGTCGCGCAAAATCGTCCCCTGGTGGAACAGGTTAATAAAGGGCTCCTCAAAGTTTAGCAGACCCATATCGTACAGGGCCATCGTAAAGAAACGGGCGTACAACAGGTGCATGGTGGTATGTTCAGCCCCGCCAATGTACTGGTCAACCGGCATCCACTTCTTGACCAACTCCGGGTCGAAGGGCCCCTTGTCATAGGTCGCGCTGCAATAGCGCAGGAAATACCACGAACTACACATAAAGGTGTCCATCGTGTCGGTTTCGCGGCGGGCGGGTCCACCACATTTGGGGCAGGTAGTGTTCACAAACTCCGGGATATAATTCAGGGGCGACTCCCCGGTGGGTTTGAACTCAACCTCCGCTGGCAGGATTACGGGCAATTGTTCTTCCGGCACAGGCTGGATGCCACATCCGTTTTGACAGTAGATCATCGGAATAGGCGTGCCCCAATAACGCTGGCGACTAATCAGCCAGTCGCGCAGACGATAATTGACCTCGGCCTTGCCCCAGCCCTGTTGCTCGATAAAGTCAATAAACTTCTTGACCGTTTCAGGACTATCGGGCAAACCATTAAATTGCTCGCTATTAACCACATGTCCCTCATGAACCAACGACTCGGTCATAGTGTCAGCGTTAATTTCCTGGTCGTTCGGCATGTAGGTCAGAATCACGGGCAAATCAAACTTGCGGGCAAACTCAAAGTCGCGCTGGTCGTGGGCTGGCACCGCCATAATCGCCCCCGTCCCGTAGCCCATCAACACATAGTCCGAAATCCAGACTGGCACTTTCTCCCCAGTGAAAGGGCTAGTAACATAACTGCCCAGAAAAACCCCGCTCTTCTCGCGCTCGGCGTTAGTGCGCTCGATTTCGGTTTCGCCCTTAGCCAGATTGACATAGGCTTCTACCTCGGCTTTTTTCTCCGGCGTGGTCAGTTTCTCCACCAACGGATGCTCTGGCGCAATCACAAAGAAGGTAATACCATACACTGTGTCAGGGCGGGTGGTGAAAATCGGCATATCATATTCCTGACCGTCTGGGGCGGTGGCCTTGAAGACAATCCGCGCTCCTTCGCTGCGCCCAATCCAGTTGCGTTGCATCAACTTGGTTTTTTCAGGCCAGTTGATGCCCTTGTGCTCCAGCAAGCGGTCAGCGTATTTGGTGATACGGAAGAACCACTGCTCCAACTCGCGCTTGATAACCAGCGTGCCGCAACGTTCGCAAGTGCCGTCCGCCAGCACCTGTTCATTCGCCAAAACCGTCTGGTCTTGTGGGCACCAGTTAACGGCGGCTTTGGCTCGGTAGGCCAGCCCTTTTTCGTACAGTTTCAGGAAAAACCATTCCGTCCACTTGTAATATTCGGGGTTACAGGAGGCCACCTCCCGCTCCCAGTCCCAATTGTTGCCCATCGTCCGCAACTGTACCCGCATTCGCTCGATATTGGATAGTGTCCACTTGCGGGGCTGAATACCGCGTTTGATGGCGGCATTCTCGGCGGGCAAGCCAAAGGCATCGAAGCCAATCGGCTGCATGACGTTATAGCCCTTCATCCGCATCATCCGCCCGCGCACATCTCCACCCACAAAGTTGTACCAATGCCCGATGTGCAAATCGCCACTAGGGTAGGGGAACATCATCAGGTTGTAGAATTTTGGGCGCGGGTCATCGTCGGGAGCGTGATTTGCCCCCATTTCCTGCCATTTTTGTTGCCATTTTGGCTCGATTTCGTTGGGCCGATAAGTTGGTCGCTCGGCCTTGACCTTTTCGGTCTTTTCTTCCGGTCTAATTTGGGTATCCATAACTATAGCTCCATAACGTACTCCTTCACCGACAGGGGTAGCCCGTCAGGAAGGGTAAGGTTGTAATCTCTAACGAACCGGAAGCCCCGCCGCTGATAGAAAACGATTGCCGCCGAATTTTCAGCTTGCACCGTCAACCACAGCCGGGGCGGTCTAAGGTCGAAATCGAGGGCCCGAATGGTTGCCAGCATTTCAGTCAATAAGGTCGTGCCAATTCCTTTACCCTGCCACTCCGGCAGGAAATAAATCCGGGTCAACTCGCCATCAGGGGTTGCGCCGGGTCGCAGCACAATTTCGCCAAAGCCAATCACTTCCTCGGCTTGCTCTACCACCCACAGCCAGTTATCAATATCGGCCCGCCCCAGCGAATATTTCAGCGAATTCTCCGAGTAACTGCGCCTGATAAAACCCGCCCGTGTTTCCAGGGCAATAGTGGTGGCGTAAGTAGCATCCCAACTAATCCGGGCTACTATACGAATCGCCGCAATATCTTGCTCATTTGCCCTTCGGAAAATGTACTTGGTTGTATTTGGTTGTACGGAAACTTCAACCATAAAAATCACCATATAAACTAAAAAACGCCATTCCGTTACCCCATACATTCTCATTTTCAGAGAAGTTCAGGGACGAAAGGCGTTGCACCTTGCGCGTTACCACCCATCTTGACAGGGCCAATTCGGGCTTGAGATTTTAAGATGGAGATGAGGGGGCTCGAACCCCTGACCCCGACACTGCCAGTGTCGTGCTCTCCCAACTGAGCTACATCCCCAGGTCAAACAAGTTTCTCAAGCGTCAAGTTATAAACCCAATCCGCTTAATTCAGGCTATAACGGGCTTTCCCGGCGCAGACTACCTTTTCAGGTTTATTTGCGCAACTCCCAGGCGAGTTCGGCCTTGTGCGTGCCACCTTTCCACCTTCGGCGGCTCTCTATGGTGCGGCGGCTTACTACTCCCGTTCGCAGTTTTTGGCTTTATTCCAGGCGGGGTAATAATTACCTCGCTCAGTGGGTTGTATATTAGCATATAGCCCGTTATTTTGCAAGCGAGAAATTCACAGGACAGGAGTCAGGGGTAGAGTCAAAAGTTGAAAGTCAGGGAGTTTTATGTTTAGACTTTAGACCCTCGACTTTTGACTACTGGTTAACTCGCCAGCAACTCTAATTCCTCAAGCTTGACGCGGTTGAGGTTGCGGAAGTATTCGGCGGTGAGGTGGATACCTTCTTCCAGTGACACTTTTGGCTCCCAGCCCAATCGGGTGCGGACTTTGGTAATATCCGGGCAACGGCGATTGGGGTCGTCCACCCGTCCAGGATGAAAAATTATCTCCGAGTCGGAATTAACCACCTGTTGCACCACCTCGGCAAAGTTACGGATAGTGCGTTCGTCGGGATTACCCAGGTTGAAAACTTCGCCCGCCAGCCCTTCATTAAACATCACTTTTAGCAAACCTTCAATCAGGTCGGAAACATAGCAGAAGGAGCGGGTTTGCTCGCCTGTGCCATAGATGGTCAGAGGCTTGTTTTCCAAAGCCGCCATCACAAAATTAGGTACAACTCTACCATCCTGCGGGTCGTTACGGGGGCCGTAGGTATTAAACAACCGCACAATCCGGGCATCCAGGCCGAATTGGCGGAAATATTCCATTGTCAGGCTCTCGGCAAAACGCTTGCTTTCATCGTAGCAACTGCGTGGGCCAATCGGGTTGACGTTACCCCAATAATCCTCGCTCTGGGGATGCACCAGCGGGTCGCCGTAAGCCTCGGAAGTGGAGGTAATCAGGAAACGGGCTTTATCCTGCATCGCGAGATTTAGCAGGTTGTAAGTTCCTACCGAGTTAACCAGATGGGTTTCAATCGGGTTTTTAGTGTAACCCACTGGACTGGCAGGGCTGGCAAGGTGGAAAATCAGGTCTACCGGGCCGCTCTCCAGTTTAATCGGCTTGATAACATCATGCTCATGAAATTCAAAATAAGGATGGCGGATAATCCCGTCCAGGTTAAAAATGCGCCCGGTAATAAAATTATCCAGGGCAATAACCTGATGCCCTTGCGCCAACAGGGTTTCACACAAATGTGACCCGATAAAACCCGCGCCGCCTGCTACAAGTATCCTCACAACTCAACTCCTTAAAATATCCTAAATATATAAGTAAAAGCCGAAGGTTTTTGAAATTTCGACCTTCGACTTAACGCTTTGCCTTTTAACTAACGGCTACCAACCATTGATCGCCGTCCCGTCACCGTTTCGTTAACCTCGGCGGGACGACCCACCGATTCATATTTGAAACCAAATTTTTCCATATCTGCCGTATTATAAAGGTTGCGCCCGTCAAACATATAGGGCTGGTTCATCAAGCGTCTTACCCGCTCGAAATCCACCTGCTTGAATTCGTTCCACTCGGTCAGCAGCAACACCGCATCGGCATCGGTGGCAACACTATAAGGGTCGTGGCAGAATTCTACCCCACCGGGAAGCAATTTGCGTGCCATCTTCATCGCCACCGGGTCGTATACCCGCACTTCCGCCCCTTTGCGTACCAGCGCGGTAATAATATCCAGCGAAGGAGCCTCGCGCATATCGTCGGTATTGGGCTTGAAGGCTAAACCCCAGACCCCGATTTTGCGATTGGTGACGGAACCCAGGCCGCGCTCGATTTTGCGGACGAAGTTGCGGCGGGCATCCTGATTAATATCCATTACTGCCAGCAACAATTGGGGGTGGCAATTGCTGGTCTCAGCCATATGGGCCAGGGCTTTGACATCTTTGGGGAAGCAACTCCCGCCATAGCCAATTCCGGCACTAAGGAACTGCGGGCCAATGCGTTTGTCGTACCCCATTCCTTCGGCTACCACGCTAACATCCGCGCCCAACGCATCGCAAATCTGGGCAATTTCGTTGACGAAACTGATACGGGTTGCCAGAATAGCGTTCGAGGCATATTTAATCATCTCGGCGGTTCGGAGGTCGGTAATAATAGTGGGGGCTTTGAGGGCAGAATACAACTCGGCAACTCTGTCCGCCGCTGCCCGGTCAGTGCTACCTAACACAATTCGGTCAGGATGGGTGAAATCATAAACCGCCGACCCTTCCCGCAAAAATTCCGGGTTGCTAACTACTGCAAAGCTGGCATAATCGCGATTGCCGTTCATCCCTCGGTTAACGATACCCGCTACCAGGTCGCCCGTCCCAATCGGCACGGTGCTTTTGTTGATAATAATAGTATGGCCCTTGATAACGTGGGCAATAGATTGGGCGGCCTTTTCGACATACTTCAAATCGGCACTGCCATCTTCGCCCTGGGGCGTACCTACCGCGATAAAGGCAAAATCCGCCCCCGGTAGGGCTTCTTCGTAACTGGTGCTGAACTTCAGACGACCCGCCTCAACGTTACGTTTGACCAGTTCTTCCAGACCTGGCTCGTAAATTGGCAACTCGCCCGCCTGCAATCGGGCAATTTTTTCCGCATCAATGTCCAGACCGATAACTTCATTACCCATATCAGCCAGACAAGTACCCGTAACTAGCCCTACATAACCCGTGCCAACGACACAAATCTTACTCACGCTTCTGCTCCTTAACAATGACAAAGAATTAATGCGACTATTTGCTTCAAACCCCATCCACAACGTTGGACTAGAAAGCTCCGTCCCCCCGAATAACCGCAAAGGGGGTTTGTATCATAATTTTGAGGTCAAGCCAGAGCGACCAATGCTCGGCGTAGTAAATATCCAGTTTAACCATATCTTCAAAGCTAATGTTGCTACGCCCACTGACCTGCCACATCCCCGACAGGCCGGGAGTTACTTCCAGGCGGCGATGATGCCAGTCATCATATTTGGCAACTTCTGTAACCATCGGCGGACGAGGGCCCACAAAGCTCATCTCCCCTACCAGAATGTTGAAAAACTGGGGTAGTTCGTCAAGGCTGGTGCGGCGAATAAAGCGACCCACTTTGGTGCGGCGAGGGTCGTTGTTCATTTTAAAGGTAGCCCCGCCCGTCTGGTTGAATTGGGCCAGTTTCTCTTGCATTTCTTCGGCATTAACATACATCGAGCGGAATTTCAGGCAGGTGAAAAATTTACCGCCTTTGCCAACCCTGGTTTGGCGAAAGAAAATTGGCCCTTTGCTATCCAACTTGATGGCAATCGCTACCACAATCATCGGAATGGCGGCAATGGCAATGGCAATCGCCGCCAGAAATAAGTCTACCGCCCGCTTGATAATAAAGTTCCAACCAGTCAAGGCATTTTCGCGATAGCTGATTAAGGGAATACCGTTTAACTCCTGCACGCTCAAAGAGTTAATTTTCAGTTCAAAAATATCCGGGGCCAGAATAAAATCAACCCCCAGGTCATGGCATTGGCGGATAACCCGGTCAATCGTTTCGTGCTGGCTACTTGGCAGAGCAATAAAGACTTGCTTGATGTTATTGTTTTTGATTAGCTCCTGAAGCTGGTCAATTTCACCCAGCAATTCGATATGATTCTCAGTGGGGGTGCCTTTCAGGTAACGGGTGGGCAAGGTCCATTTAGAGAAACGTTCCTCGTTATCCACATAACCCATCAAGCGATAGCCACTGGTTGGGCGTTCCACAATGCTCCGCATCAGACGCATCCCGACATCGGTTGCTCCAACCACCAGCGAATTACTAACTCCAATCCCGCGTTTCCACCAGGCCCGATACATTTGGCGCATCATCAGCCGTTCCGTCGCCAGGAAAAAAATCGTCAAAGGAACTACATAGACGAACATCAGGCGCGAAACTTCCAGAGAGCGGGTAACAAATACCCAGAGTAGTACGATTGAAATAGAAATAAAAGTGGAGCTGATAATCAGGCCCAACTCGTCCAAAAAGTTGGCAGTTCTGGGCAGCCGATAGAAACCCTTTACTTGCAGAGCCGCAAATAAAATGATGGAAAATGACACACTAATTCCCATGTAATCCCAAAGGCTGTTTTGATATTCGAGAATAACTTCGCTACCCACCTGGAGATAAAAACGGGTTATATAGGCATATATAAACGCACTTAGAATTAAGGAAATTTCTACGAGGTAGCGGGTCAACCGCCATAATCGCAGTTTACTGGCATTTTCTTTAGTTTCAATTAGTTTGCGAAGTTGCTGTGAAGTGAGATTAGCGGTTCGGCCTCGAAAAGCTCGCCCGGTTTTGTGGTTTAACTCGGCTGACTCACCTTGATTGACGTAATCCATCTTCATTTTCCTTCTCTGGCTACGCGCGACAAAATAAATACCCATCTATCAAATTTCTATTAGATAATCAGATAATCAAAAAATGATAGTGATCATGTTGTCGGGCTGTTTGTTTTTGCTACTGCCGTTCTTGTTTGTAGCCTCTTCATTAAGACAGGAATAGTTCCACGTTGATGAGTTTAATATATAGCCCTGGACTAAAAACAGGGTGAAATAATCCATCTCTAAGATTACACAATTGAAAACTCGATTATGAATAAAAGAAGAATTTAGCAGTCAGGAATCAGAATAAAAGAGCAAGGGGCAAGCATAATCGGATTGATTGGGGTGGTCATAAGGGACTTAATGTTGGAGGGATGAAGTAGGAAGGATGAAAGATGAAAAGGGAATTCGTACGAGCTAGGCTTGTCCCTGTTCTGCTAAAAAATTAAGGTCGAGAGTCAGGGATTTCAGTTTCTTGACTCTCGACCTTTATTGTTTGATTTTCGTAAAAGCTGACAGCTTTCGACTAACTACCCTTTTAGTTCAAAGGCAGTGGCCCATTCTGGTAATAATTTTTGGCGCGTTCCCGCAGGTAGCCGCCATCATCGTCAGAAACGGTGGAAGTCAGATTATTACCATTGATGGCGGTAGGATTAGTAACACCATCTTTGGCCCCATCGGAATAGGTGGTTTGGTCACCCGCGCCCGCCCCGAACATAATTCCAATCAGGCCGGCATTTATCCAGGCTTGCAGATTGGTTTTATAATTCGGACCGAGGAAATATTCCACCCGGTTGTCCTGCCAGTGGTTGGCGGTGTTATTTTGGGTGCGATATAACCTGTTACCGATTGGCACTTGCCACAACATCGCCTTCAAGCCTGTACCTTTGGTAACACCCGCCACATAAGCCCGGTAGCGGTCAAAGTTGGGGAAATTAACGTTATTCATATCCCACCAATGTCGCCAGCCCGCATTGTCGAAAGTGGCATAATCGCCAGCGTCACGGTCACTTGGGTCAAAGAATAACAGGTCGAATTTAGCTCCTAATGCTTTGTAGAAATTGGAAGTACGGTTAATAATCGTGTTAAGGTCAAGATTGGGACTAGTATTGGTAGCCACATCCGGCCCTGTACTCCAGCTTGAGACATGGAAGGACAAGATTACATTAGGTGCATATTTGTCGCGCAAGGCCACCAAAGCCTGGGCAAATCCAGCTACGTTGTCTGCTTTACCGGCAACCACGTCGCCAAAGCCACTACTACCGATAGTCGCCGGAATGCTGGCGGGGTTATCGCCAATAGCAGTTTGTTGGATAAAGCCCCAGAAATCAGGCTCAACCTGCACAATCGTAGTTTTGCCGAAGGCTTTGGCCTTATCCAAAAGTAACTTGAAGTTGGTAAAGTAAGCTTTCATCGTGGCCGGGGTTTTCAGGTTGGTCAGGCTCTTTTGGCCTTCGTTAGCCTGAGCATTACCCGGTGAGGCGTAATACAATACATAGTAACTGAACACCGGGGTATAGCCAGCAGCGGCACTATCGTTCATATAGAACGTGGCGAATGCACCGGCGGGTTGATTCCAGGTTGACCAGTCGGTACCATTGGTTACATCACCTACCAGATACTGGTAGCGGAAGTCCCAGGGAATGCCTGAACCAGTCATCCAGCTCAAATCCCCCGGTTGGTTGCCCAAACCTATCATAAAAGTATTTTTCAGACCCGGTACTGTCCCCCCCACGGGCGGGGTCGTAGTCGGCGCAGGAGTAGTTGTCGGCACAGCGGTGGTGGTTGCCACTGGGGTGGTAGTAACCGCCGGAGTAGTAGCAGGTGCCGTTGTAGTTGGGGCGGGAGTAGTGGTTGCCGCCGTTGTGGGGGCGGGAGTAGTAGTTGGCGCAACCGTGGTGGTTGGGGGGGTCGTCGGCGGAATATTATTTATAGGCAGGTAAAGCCGACTCTGGGGTATCAATTCCAGAGGTTGGCTGGGGCTTTTCCAGCTCAGTTGAATTACTGCGCCGCCCTTATTGTTATAATATTCCAGCTTAAGGTCATATTTCTGGTTAGCATTTAGCTTGATGCTACCGCTATTTTGGATGGAGCCGTGGTCGGTCCAGTTATTAATCACTTGTTGCCCATTAACCCATAACCTTACCCCGTCATCCGATTGAGTTAAAAAGGTAAAAGTTTCTGAGAATTTGGGTTGTACCTGTCCAGTCCAACGGGCTGAATATGTAGTTGGGCCAAAACCGACGGCTGGGGCATTACTTCCCCAATTAAAGTTCACCTGGGCATCGCTGCGAGTTAACTTTAATCCTGTAAGGTCGGAATTATCAAAATATTCGCCCTGTAAACCTGTGCCATTGACCGCTGGCGGGGTAGTTGTAGGTGGGGGTGCGGTGGTAGTTTTCGGTGGAGTGGTGGTAGTAGCTACGGTAGTAGCCGCAGTGGTGGTTGGCACTACGCCGTTATTCTGGATAATAATCCCGATTGTCCAGATGTTATTAGGGTCAATACCTGCATTGCCATAATCCGGAAAACTGAGAGTACCATTCGGGTTATAAGCGCGGGTAGAAATCTGGTACTTACCGTTTGCAAATTGGGTGGTATCCAATTCAAAATCACTCTTGAATGCCGGGGTGGGAGTTTGGGCATTAGTAGCTTGACTCATTATTACCTGATTATTTACCAGCAACTCCACTTTTGAAATACCGGGATTCTTGCCAGTACCCAGAAGGGCGATTTCGCTAGTGGCCGAAACCCCAATTAGGACCTTGCCGCTTACATTATAGTTTAGGTTAGCTGAATCAGCTCTTGTGCCAGCCGTCCAGATATTAGTATTAGTGCCAACCTTATCAATTTGTGCGCCAGGGCCGATGTCAGGCATAGTCGGCACGCTTGGGCCGAGGGCCGTCAGCGCAGGTTGGGTAAAAGCGGGAGCCTTACCTGGGTCAAAGTCGAATTCAGCGTGGATATTATGTATACCGCTACTTGCCGTTGAGAATACCAGGGTATTATTACCGGTCTTAAAGGCACTTACTGGTACATTCATAACCATTGAGTATGGTTTGATTACGCTCACTAAATCGGCGGACTTTATTCCAGTTTTACTAGTGGGTTCAGGTATACTGAATTTCTGACCATTAACTGTTACATTGTCGTTGGGATTCCAGCTATATGAGTTCCAGGGCTGCATTTGAAGGGTAAACATCAAACGGGCGGTTTTGGCGTCAGTTAGCTGGTCAGGAATAACCAGGGTTTTTGTAGCTGGCTGGTTAGAATTAACCACTGTATAATCAGTGCCGCTATTTACCAGCTTATAGTTACGGGTTTCAGTAGTAGCCCGATAGCCGGTGGGTGCATCAAAACCAAAGTTGTCCCAATGAACCAGCGTTTGGGGTAGGTTTGACTTACTGGTGTTATAGCTGAACTGATTCCACAAAACATGAGCTTTGCTGTAGTCCAGGTTGAAATTACTGGCTTCTACAACTTTTTTGCCGTTCACAAACACACCGGCATAATTCTGGGAAAATTGGAACGTCCAGTGCCGTCGCACGTTGGTAACCAGTTTCGTGCCGGCCCAATCAAGTGGCGGGTAAGGATTCCAGGTGGTACTGGCTAAGGTTTTTTCTAAGCCGGTTTTGTCCAATAAAATAATTTCAACTCTTTGCTCTGTTTGGTGGAAGCGGATAAAGTTGCCGGGATGACTTACTGAACTCCCGTCCTCAATATTTACCTGGCCGTTAATATCCATCAAATCCGGCACTAAATCCATATACCACTGGTCGCGGCGAAACTCGCCATCAAAGTCAAAAGTAATTGTGCCTGTGCGGTTGGTGAAGTCAAAAACAGCGCGTGGACGGTTAACAGCCTGAATTCGGTCACAGTTGCCATTGGCGTTGCTTACCATATTATGAGCGTGGAATTGGGTGTTAACAAAAGCACCATTGGTAGCTGGATCATTGCAACGGGAATAGGCCACATTCCATTTTAGCTCGTCGAAAGCCCCGGCAGAAGTGTTGAAGTCTTCAAAAAAGCCATTCATTCTGGTCCGCATATTTTCGACGCGGGTATTATCGCCTGTAAAAGTTAATTGCGGGCTGGGCGCGGAAATATTCCCTAGTTTATCCACTGACTTAACCTGCACGACATATTGTTGGCCGTTATTCAGAGGTTGCAGTTGAATAATTCGTTGGGTGGTTAGTTGCACATTACTAAGGGGTTGTCCGACCAGACCCCAGCTAATCTGATAGCCGCTAACCTCTGGTAATTCGGATTGGTCAGGCCTAAGCGGGCCACCGTTCCAGGTCAAAATTGCCGCCCGATCATCTTGTTCAACCTGAAGACTGACTGGTACGGGTAAAGTTGGGGTACTGGCGGCTTCTACCGCTTCCGGCTGTTGCCCGCCAAAGGCAAAGGGGGTCAAAACAATTCCTTCCACCAGCATTATCACTATAAAAAGCGAAACTGGCCCTGGTCGTAATAAACTGCCCCAGCTTTTTTTTATATTAGCTTGTTGGTCAGCTATTTTTTCCTGCCGTCTTTTGCGGCGGCTATGGGCTACAATCCCGCCCATCAATAGGACCAATAAAGCGGCGGAAACAAAAGCTCCCAAACGTTGCACTTCCAGGCTCATTCCCATTTGCAGCGAAACTTGTTCGGCGTGGAAATGGGCGGGAATAATATAGTTCTGACCATCGTAGTAAACCTGCACCTTGTAGGTGTTGTGCATGATGTCGCTGAAATAGGTTATACCGCTCTGGTCGGTCACAAGCTGCTGATTCTGCACCGAAACCACCGCTCCGGCTGCTGGAGCCCCATTAGCAGTGGTCAAGGTTACTTTAGTCACCATAAACATGCGGTCGCTCATCATGCTTTGGTCGTGGTCGGCGGGAAGTTGGGGAGTGGTCGGCACAGCAAAAAAGCTGAACCAGATGGAAGCCAGCATCAGGGTGAGCGCAATGAAAGATACAATAACCCGACCCAGAAGTTTCTTGATGGGTTGCGGATTCTTGTTACCCTGGCTGGACTTGTTGCTGGTCATTACCAAACTCATTAATATCTCTCCTTAATTGCCGTAATAATATCCGGCTATAATTCCTAACTCTTTTTCCTTGCACTGAAAAAAGGTGCAAGAATACCAGGCCAGCCAGGATAACTTGCTATCTGGCTTACCATTAACCTAACGTCTTTGTCGGGAAATTTTAGAAAAAGAGGTGCGTACAAACGCGGTTAAATTCGCAATAAATAAGCAGTTTGCGAGAATAAAAACAGGATTTAAATCAGGAGTGGTTGAATGTTGGTAAGATGTAGTAGTCGGAACAGTGCTATCTAGTAAAAAATTTTCAGGGAGACTCTTTTCCCGAACCTAAACTGCATATCTGAGCATTCGCATAATGGGCATCCTTAATTGTTACGTTTTGTTAATTTAGGATTTCCATATTTATGGGCTAATTGTAATTTCTTCTCGGTCTTACCACAATGACCCTTTGGTACCAGTAGTTGCTATATGACTTAGGTAATAGGTACTAAGGAATATTGTAATTATCCGGGGCTTTAGCAAGCTCCGTGCCACTATATATAGTAATAGCTACAAGGAAATAGCCTCAACCAAATCAGGTACTATACAACATATTGATTTTATTTGCCTGAGAAAAAATTTATAGTACCATGACTAAGGTACTATGTTGCTCATATGAGGTTTTTGTGAAAGTTGAGTGGCTCGTCTGTAATAGGTTTCCCTGAGTCTACACCTGAAATTAACCGAAAAGTCTAACATCCCGATGCCATCCCGAATTATGTGTAGAGCAAAAGGGATACCCCTCAAGAAACCGAAACGGCAAAATAGCCTGTCAAACCACCCCTAAAAGCGGGTTCTAAACTCGACCCTCCCACCAAAACTTCCAGCTATTTACCAAGAATTTTGGCGCAAAAAGACTCCTAAGCTACCCTACTCCACGGGCTAAATTAAAAAGCTACAATAAAGCTCCCCTCAACTCGGCGGCAAACCCACCGGGATGCGCTGAAAAGTAAGTCCTTGCACCGCCGCCCACACTAACGTTAAACAACTGGGTTCGGTGGTGAATACGTCCACCTTGTCGGTTCGATCCCGCACCTGACTAAACATACTTTCAATGGCGTTGGTGGTGCGAATATAGCGATGCAGCACGCTCGGGAAGTCATAAAAAGTCAGGGTTTTCTCCACCTCATCTTTCAAACTGGCAATCGCTCCTGGAAACTCTTTGGCATATTTAGCCTCAAAAGCTGCTAAATATTCCTGAGCCTCAGTTTTGGTCGGTTGGCTCCAGATCGCCTTTAACTCGGTACGGATTTGAGCCTCCACCCTCCCCGGAAAAGTGGCCATTAGGTCCCGCTCCTTGTGGATTAGACAGCGTTGGCGGGGGGTAGCGGTATAGATTTCGTCACAGGCGACCGTCAGCCCTTTATGTCCATCGCTGACGATAATATCCACCTGCTCCACCCCTCTGGCTCGCACCTCGTTTAAGATACTGACCCAGCCAGCTTTGGTTTCCTCAGCATAGGCTTTAAGGGCCACTAACTCTTTCTTGCCGCTTAAATCCACCGCTAACACCGCCAATATCACCAACGGGTCAGTCGCTTCTTTGTGCCGCACCTGGTAACGGATGGCATCCAGATAAAAGATCCGATAATGGGGGTTGAGGGGGCGTTTGTCCCACTCCCGAAATTGGTGGGCCAAATCCCCGGTGATGCGGCTAACGGCACTGGCACTAACCGCCTTCCCGGTCAGAGTTTCTACCACCTCCCCTACTTTGGCGGTGCTGGCTCCTGCCACGTACATCTCAGTGATGGCCTCGGCTATGGCTGGTTCGTTGCGCTGATACTGCTCAAAAACCCGGGTTTGGAACTGACCTTCCCGGTCTCTTGGTACTTTCAGATCCTGAATGGCCCCAGTGCTGGTCAGAAGGTCGCGTTGATAATATCCATTGCGCTGACCCTTCCGCTCAGGGCTAATCTCACCCAGCCGCAGCCAATCAGCTTATCCAGTTCGGCTTTCATCGCACTTTCCAACAGAAGCTGCACTCCTCGCACCGCCTCTGCTCTCACTTAGGCCCGGAATTCCTCCTCACTGGGTAAGGGTTGGCTCGTTTCGGGGCTTGCCAACTCCGGCTTTTTCGTGCTACTCTTTTCATTAGGCATAGATGTTTCTCCTTTGCTTAAAGGTGAATATTTTGATAATAGGGGTCTATGCCTTTATTTTCTCCTTTTTCCGCCTCGTTTGCCTTTAGCGGCTATTTAGCTTTGTTACTTTTTCTTTTGAACCTTTACACATAATTCGGGATGGCATCTAACATCGCCACCTACCTCCCCACCTTCACAGGCGCGAACTCCACCTTTGTATTATAATGGCAAGGGTTTCAGAATGGCCTGATTTTCAATTTTTCCGACAACCGACAACCGACGACTGATCACCGACAACCACCTATGCAAAGACGATACCGCAAAAATTACCCCGTGAGATATGACGAAACTGACATGTTCGGCTACCTGACTCCGGCGGCGGCTCTGCGCTACATGCAAGATATTGCCGGACTGGATTCGGCGGAAGCGGGGTTGCCAAGTTTTGGGGGCTGGTTGGCAAAACGCTCCATAGTGGAGTTTCTAAAACCTGTTCCGGTAAGAGTCAGCCTGGATATTGAGACCTATTCGCTGGGCTTCACCAGAGTTACGGCGCAAAGAGCCTATGATTTGTATATTGAAGGATTGCTTGAGGCAGGCCCTTTGATAAAAGGCCGCACTCTATGGGTTTACCTGGACGAGCGGGGCAAGCTTGGACGCATCCCCGATTTGGTTAACAATTTTTGGTTGCCGGATGGTCCCTTAGCCCAGATTGTAGACCCGCCCTTCCCTTCTTTTCCAACTGACCCACCGTTTATATCTACTTTTCAAGTACGTTTTTCCGACCTGGATATTTTTGCCCACATGAATAATGCTTCCTACGTGGCGATGTTAGACGACGCGGGTTGGGAGGCTCTTTCCCATCACGGTTTTAGCCCTATTAGGGGGTCTAGCTCGTTCCTGCCTCTTAGCTACGATATTGACTATCTTGATAGTGCGGTAACGGGTGATAAGTTGGAAATTCATAGCTGGTTTCAGCCAAGTCCCGCCGAGTCAACCGAATTTATAAGACTTCAGAAAATCTGGCGCGATGCCAAACTACTGGTTAGAGCTGTTTCACGCTGGCAGATTAATAAATCATAAGTTGCAAAGCCTCGACAAAAGTTATATTATTAACTAAGTGACGGAGTAGCAACTTAGAATACAAGGCGATGAACCATAAACCTCCCGACTTTAATAAAATAGCTGATGAACCGATTTACAATACCAAAGCGGCGGTTCAACTAAGCGGTGTACCCGCTCCTACCCTTCGAGCCTGGGAACGGCGTTATCATATCGTAGCACCCGAACGGGCTGAAAACACCTACCGTTTGTATAGCGAAAAAGATGTAGCGAAAATCCGTTGGTTGCGCGAACAGGTTGAGCAAGGTTTAGCTATCAGTCGGGCCGTGGATATTCTGGAGCGTTCAAAGCTTGATTTTCTTTCCGAATCAACCCCTTCCAATTCCCCGGAACAATCATTCCCCACCCCAGAGTCAGAAGGCAACGATATCTCCTTTGCCAAACTATCCTCCCAATTACTAGAGGCCTTTGAAAACTTGAATGAAGGTCAGGCCGAGCGGATTATGAGTCAGGCTCTGGCAGCCTACGGAATTGAAGAGTTTTGCACCCGTTTGATTGAACCAGTGATGATCGAAATCGGGGAACGCTGGTCGCAGAACGAGCTTTCGGTTTCGATTGAGCATTTTGCCAGTGCAATCATTCGCACCGAGCTATCGGGTTTGCTTAAAAATTGTCCCCAATGGCCCGAAGGCCCGCTGGTGTTAGCGGGGTGCGCACCGGGGGAATATCACGAAATCGGGCTGCTGATGGTGCTGTTGTTTTTGCGGCGGCAAGGTTTGAGGGTGGTTTATCTGGGTCAAAATGTCGAGATTAAAGACTTTATCGAAATCGCGCGTCAAACTCACCCCCAGCTTGTCACCTTGTCAGCCTCAACCGCCCATAGTCTGGCAGGCTTGACGGAGGCGGCCCAACTTCTGAATGAGTTCCCACCGGAGGAACGCCCGATTTTCAGTTATGGCGGGCGGCTGTTTCAGCTTCATCCCGAACTGGCTTTTAAGCTTCATGGTTATTACCTCGGAGCGCGTGCGGCGGAAGCAGTCGAGAAAATCCGTAATCTGGCCCAACATCACTTTGTTTTAGATTGAGGCAATGAGTAAAAACGATAAGAAGCATAAAACGGCTAACGGTATTTTGTTAAAAGATGGTAAAGCTCTTTTAGTTTTACGCAATTCCAAAAAATATTACTCCGGCTTTTGGGATATTCCCGGCGGACATATCAAGAAGAAAGAAACCCCCGAAGAGGCCCTGATTCGCGAGATGGTCGAAGAAATCGGGGTTTCAGTAGTCACTTATTATCTTTTCCGCTCCTACGAAGAAAATGACCCCACTAGCGACGACCTCTCCCGTCACTTTGTTTTTGTGGTGACAGATTGGGTGGGTGAGCCGGAAAACCTGGATACCCGCGAACATAGCGATATGGGTTGGTTCAGCCTGGAAGAACTCAAAAATAAGCCCGTAACCCCCTCCACCCGCGATGAGTTGGTCGAACTCCTAGCCAAAATCTAAAATCAAAAAGCTGTTTGCCAATTCCTTAGCTCGGCCCTCTCTACTTGGTGCTTCTTACCAACAGCCATTCTGACTCCTATCCTACCTGTTTTTCAACTCATCCAGCGAGCGTTGGGCCTGTTGCGCGATGTTGGAATTCGGGTCAATTTTGATAGCCTGTTGAAAGGCGGCACTTGCTTTGGTGGGGTCGGTGGGGCGCAGGGCCGTACCATAGGTGTAAAATACCAGAGCATTGTTTGGATTTTCGTCGCTCAAGGTTTTTAATTGAGTCTGAGCCTCGCTATAATTCTGGTTGTAAAGATAAGCCAGCCCCACCCCAAAACGCGCCTTAAAAAGGTCGTCGGGGCTGACATTACTAACGGGTTGCGCGGCAATCTGGGCGGCTTGTCCATATGCTTGAATAGCAGTAGCAAACTCCTTGCAACCATAAACATAATCGGCGTAGTTATAATTGGCTTTGAAATCGTTCGGGTTGACGCGGACGGCGGCTACAAATTGGTTGCGGATATCGGCGTTGGTGCAGGGTGCTTCCGGTTTGGGCTTAAAACTACCCCCGCTTAATCGCCAGAGCCCATAAGGAATTAGCACAATCGCCACCACAATCGCTGCCCCTATCCAGAAGCGTTTCCAGCCTTTCGACATAATTCGGGTTTTTTCTTCAGTTTTTTGCTCGGTTGCCATAGTTATCTCTCAGGTTTATTCAAATACAACATCATGAGGTTTTATTTGCCAACATTAAAATGCTACGCCCGGTGGGGCAATCTTGCGACAATGGACATTGGTGGCAGAGAGGCTTGCGGGCGATACAGACCTTGCGCCCGTGCCAGATTAGCCGATGCGAAACCAGTGCCCATTCTTCCTGCCGTGATTCCCGCATCAAATCCACCTCAATCTTTTCGGGAGTGGTGTATTTGGACAGTGCCAGCCGTTGAGAAAGGCGCGTAACGTGGGTATCCACTGGAATACCGGCATTAATCCCGAAAGCGTTGCCTAATACCACGTTGGCGGTTTTGCGGGCCGCTCCCGGCAACTTGATAAGCTCTTCCATTTTTGCCGGGACTACCCCACTGTATTTCTCGACCAGCATACGACCCGTACCTAACAGACTTTTGGCTTTGTTATGATAAAATCCGGTGCTTTTGACATACTGCTCAATTTCTTCGACGGTAGATGCGGCGAGGGCTTCGGGGGTGGGAAAACGTTTGAACAGGGCCGGAGTAATCTTGTTTACCTGGACATCGGTGCTTTGGGCCGAAAGAATCGTCGCAATCAGGAGTTGGTAGGGATTTTCAAAGTCCAGCCCACAACGCGGCTCAGGGTACAACTCCACCAGTTCCGGGTAAATTTTATCGAACTGGCTCTGGGTATAGTCCGTGTATTCTTCCGCGTTTAGTGCGCTAATCTCCACCACAAACTCTTTCAGGGAAGTAATCAGTAATCAGTAGTCAGTAATCAGAAAATTATTAACAAGGATGAACAGGATTGACAGGATGTTAAAAAGTGCCGAGTTAGATGATTGTCGGTTTCTTACCAACCCCTAACCCCTTCTTTATTCTTTCTCCTTGCTCCTGACTCCTATCCCCTGCTTGCCAGATAGCTAACACGTTCGCGGGATTCGGGGTCAAACCAGGGCGGCTCACCGGCGGCGGCGTTTTCGGTCATGCGTTCCGGGCGGGAGGTAGCGGGGATAATGACGCTCACTCGCGGGTCACTGGCGACCCATTTAAGCAAAATCTGAGGCCAGCTTTTAACGCCAAACTGTTCAAAATAGGCCAGTTCTTTTTCGGGAGGCGTTTGCCGCAAGAGGCTACCCTCGCCAAAAGGCCGCATTATCACCACCCCAATATTCAGTTCTGCCGCCAGTGGCAAAAGGCGTTTTTCCACCTCCCGGTCAAGGGCATTGTAAGGGATTTGCACTCCATCCACCCGGCCCGTCTTCATCACCTGTTCCAGTTCAGCAAAGGCACTGTGGCTGTAGTGGGTAACACCTATTGCCTTTACTTTTCCCGCCGCCTTAAAGCCTTCCAGAGCTTTGAGACGCTTCTGCCAGGCTACCAGATTATGCACCTGATAAAAATCCACATAACCGCCAAAGAAGTTAAAAGCATTCTCAAACTGACGTTCGCTGGCTTCGTCCGAATCAGTCCAGACTTTAGTGGCAATCATAACTTTGTCGCGCAGATTTAGCTTTTCTACCGACGCTCCCAGAACCCGTTCAGCCTCGCCATACATCGGGGAGGAGTCATAAAAATTCGACTCGCTCTCGAAGGCCGTTTTGACAATTTCCTGGCGCAACTCTTCGGCTTCCGCCCCTTTAACGTTAAAGGTTTTCCAGGTTCCCATACCAATAATCGGTACGGTTAGTCTGGTCTGTCCAAATTTATGAGTTTCCATTAGGCTAAACCTTTAGACTTTTCTTGCGCCCTTTACTTTTTGGTAAAGCCTCGCCGTTTTGTTGCCCGTTCTGGCTGGGATGTTCATCATCTGGCAAGCTGCTTGGGTGGAGGCGGGACTCGCCGGGTTTGCCCAGAGCCGCTTCCAGCACCTCGTCAATATTATCCACCAGCACAAAAGTAAGCTCGTCCCGCAATTCCTGGCTTAAATCGTCCAGGTCGCGCTCGTTAAGTTTCGGCAGGATAATGGTTTTCAGTCCGGCACGACGGGCCGCCAGCACTTTTTCCTTGACCCCGCCAATCGGCAAAACCTTACCTCGCAGGGTGATTTCGCCGGTCATCGCCACATCGCCATGCACCGGGCGACCCGTCAACAATGAAGCAATCGCAGTGGTCATAGTGATACCCGCGCTTGGCCCATCCTTGGGAATCGAGCCTGCCGGGATGTGGATATGAATATCGTTCTTCTCGAAAAAGTTCGGGTCAATCCCCAAATGTTTGGCTTTAGAGCGCACGTAACTAAGAGCCGCTTGCGCCGACTCTTTCATCACATCGCCCAACTGCCCGGTGACAAGCAACGATTTGCCGCCAGACATACGGGTAGCCTCGATAAACAGAATATCGCCACCCACCTCGGTCACTGCCAGCCCGGTAGCCACGCCGGGAGCCTGGGTGCGTTCCGCCACATCAAAGAAGTAACGCTGTTTGCCCAGCAACTCGGCTACTTTGTCACTATTAATTACGGTTTTCTCGGTCAGGCCCTCGGCTACGGTGCGGGCAATCTTGCGTAAAACCGTCGCAATCTCGCGCTCAAGGCTGCGCACCCCGGCCTCGCGGGTATATTCACGGATTATCTTGCGAATGGCATCCTCTTCATATACGGCATCGGCCTCGGTCAAAGCGTTGGCCTTTAGCTGCTTTGGAATAAGGTAATTAACCGCGATTTTGAGCTTTTCCTCCTCGGTGTAGCCCGACAGAAACAGGATTTCCATACGGTCACGGAGCGGGGCGGGAATCGGGTCGAGCAGGTTGGCGGTGGCGATAAACATCACTTTGGACAGGTCAAACGGCACGTCCAGGTAATGGTCGCGGAAGTCGCGGTTCTGCTCCGGGTCTAAAACTTCGAGCAGGGCCGAACTGGGGTCGCCTCGGTAATCCGAGCCAATTTTATCTACTTCGTCCAGCATAAAAACCGGGTCATCGGCCTCGGCTCGGCGCAAAGCCTGAATAATCCGCCCTGGCATTGCCCCGATATAGGTACGGCGGTGGCCTCGGATTTCGGCCTCGTCGCGCATCCCGCCCAGCGACATCCGAGTAAACTTACGACCTAACGCCCGTGCAATACTCTGGCCTAAACTGGTTTTACCTACGCCGGGCGGGCCTACAAAACACAAAATAGGCTCACGCGGCCCGGTATAGTGATGCACTTCGTCGTAGGTGGGCGGCCCGTGTAAAGGTTCAATAGTGTCGGGGTCAATGGCATCGGGCGCGGCGGCTTTGTTCTGGGCTTGCTCGGCTTGCTTGCGGTCCTGCCGTAACTTGCGTACTGCCAGATATTCCAGAATCCGCTCCTTTACTTTTTCCAGGTCGTAATGGTCTTCGTCCAGCACCTTGCGAGCCTCGCTAATATTGAGCGGCCCTTCGGTACTTTTACTCCAGGGCATGGTAGTCAGCCAGTCCAGGTAAGTTTTAATAACCCCATACTCGGCGGCAGCACTTGGCAGACGCGATAGCCGCTCAAGTTCCCGGTCAGCCTCGCGGCGGGCTTCGGCGGGCATTTTGGATTTTTTAATCAACTCCCGTAATTCATTTATTTCGGCAACCTGGGGGTCGTCTTCGCCCAACTCTTTCTGAATAGCCTTTAGCTGTTCGCGCAGGAAATATTCACGCTGGGTTTTGTTCAGTTCGTCCTGCACCTGACTTTGCAGTTTGCGACCTAACTCCAACACTTCCAACTCTTTGGTCAGGAAAGTATTCAGTTTCTCCAGCTTTTCTTTAACGCTGGCAGTTTCCAGAATCTCCTGACGCTGTTCCAGTTCCATCCGCACACTGGTGGCGACTAGATAGGCCAGGTGGCGCGGGTCGTCCACGTTGATGGCGGTCATTAACAGTTCGTCGGGAATCTGGGGGACAAGAGCCACCAGCCGTTGGAACAGCGAAACCGAATTCCGCATCAGGGCTTCGATTTCCACGCCCTCCGCTGGGTCGTCTTTTAATACTCGAATCCGGGCTTTAAGATAGGGCTCGGTCTGGATATATTCTATTATTTCAATTTTTTCCAGACCCTGCACCGCCAGCCGAATAGTTCCATCCGGCACTTTGAGCAGCTTATGCACCATCGCCAGCGTGCCGATGCGGTAGCTATCGTTTGGCCCTGGTTGCTCTACATCAAGATTATTCTGGGCTACCAGCCCGACCAATCTGTCGCCGTTCGACCCGGCTACCTCGTCAATCAGCCGAATTGACCGCTCTTGCCCCACCGCCAACGGAAAAACGGTCAAGGGATAGACCACCGTATCCTTGAGGGGCAGAATTGGGATTATATCGGGGATTCGCGGGTTGCTTTCGCCAGTTTCTGACCCATCGGTTTCAGAATTCTCCTCACCCTCAACTTGGGCGCGAACCAGCAACCGCAATAAGGCGGCGGCTTTCTCATCGCTTAAACCCTGGAACTGATTGGGGTCTAAACTTCCAAACTCCGGCGATAATTCGGGTGGTTCAGCTTTTTTACGGGAGGCCCGTTTTGCAGATTTTTTCTTAACCGAATTTCCCTCTTCACCTGCGGCAATTTTTTGCTCAATTTTGGGCTTTTCTTCGCTTGGTGGAGTTTCAGGGGTGGTTTTAGGCTTACGGGTTTTAGGTTTTTGGTTATTTTGGTCGTCGGACATTGTTCTCCCTGTGCGTCTCAAAACGCACTATTCCCAATCTGTTTCAGTTTACGACTTTCGCTTTGGAACTCATCTTTTGGCCTCAAACGAAAGTCCTATGATTAAAAAATTTGTTCAGTTTAGCTATGTTACTGGATGCATGAGCCTTTTTCAAGGAAGGGCCGCCCCGCCGCCCCGCCCTCCCGATTATTAGGGACGAGAAAGGTTTATTTTATCCCTCAAGGTTACGCATCCACTCTCTGGCCTCTTCAACATCATTAAAATATTCGGTGATATTGTTTCTTTTGATAGTGCCTTTGTCAATTGTTTCTCGTACAGCTTTATTGGCGAGATCACTGCCGGGAATAATAATCGCCTGATGTTTCAAGCCGGCGGCTCGTATCCTGGGAATCCAATCGGTGGCGGCCCATTGCTGGTCATCCTGGTTGAGAATACGCAATTTGCGGGTATCGGAAAATAAACGGTCAGCTTTCTTTTGAATCATTAACTCAAGAATTTTGTTCAAGGCTTGTTTATAATCATCACCGAATATAAAACCGCGCCACTCATTATGGACGGCCTTTAATTCTTCATCCCATTGTATAGTAATTTGGGGGGTCTGGTAGAAAATCATTTCTTAGCCTCCTGTGCTGAAATAAAAAACAGTAACTAAGTTTAACATAATTTGCGCACAGTTTCTTGCATAAATCGGTTCAAAACCGCCAGTTTTAGAATTAGCTCTACATAACTATTGACAAGGCTTAGTATAATCAGAATAGAGGGGAAGACGCTCACATACGTCTAAAGTTAGTATCAACATCAGGAAAGGAGGTCTTAATGCAAAAGACCGAATTTATCGCCAGCGTGGCGAAAGAAGCAGGCATTACAAAAAGCGAAGCGGCCAAGGTCGTAAAAGCCTCGCTTAAGGTCATTGAAGATTCCTTGAAATCAGGGGAACGCGTTACTTTGACCGGATTTGGCACATTTTCTGTGCGTGACCGCAGCGAACGACAGGTTACTTCTATCCGCACTAAAGCCAAGGTAAAGATCCCCGCCAGCAAGTTGCCTGGTTTTACCGCTGGCAGTGAACTAAAAGCGGCTATCACTGGTAAGAAATAGAGATAGTCGGTTTCACCCCCTTCTACCGCAGAGGGGGGTTTTTATTTTGCCCGGTTATTAGTTGCTAATTTTGTTATAATTAAAACCTGATATTAAATAAACTGCCAATTTCAATATATTTAGAAGATGAGGTTTCAGATAGATGACAAGCGTTAAGAAAGTGCCCGCTTATGCATTGGTTGGTTTCCTGGGAAGCGGCAAAACCACCCTGTTGGGCAAATTAATCGGCTGGTGTGTGGACAATGGCAAAACCCCCGGCCTGATTGTAAACGAATTTGGGGCAATCTCGATTGATGGCGAGATGCTCAAGCAGGAAGGGATGATGTTGCAGGAACTCTCCAACGGCTGTATCTGTTGCACCGCCGATGGGGATGTAATACCGGCTCTAATCCAGATGGCGGCTCATCCCAAAGTTGACCTGATTTTGTTGGAAGCCAGTGGTCTGGCTGATCCGGCGGATATGCTGGACGAACTGACCGACCCGGCCTTGTGGGAGTCGGTAGAGGTTGGTGGTATTATTTCGGTGGTGGATGCCCTGCGCTTTGACGACTTAGCCGAGAAAACCAAACTAGCGGCCCGGCAGGTGGAGTATGCCGACCTGCTGATTATGAATAAGTGCGACCTGATTAGTACCGAAGATGCCGAAGATTTGCAAGAACGTCTGGCAAAACTCAACCCTAAAGCCCAGATTTTCCGGGCGGAGCAGGGGTTGCCCTCGGCGGGTATTCAGGCGGTACTGGACTTATCCAGTGAATTGGGGGTTGGCGCGGTTGCCCCCAAACCTGAAGCCCACGTCCACACCCACGGTCACGACCACGAGCATGACCACCGGGATGCTCATATGTCGCTGCATACGGTAGATTTTGAGCTGGATTTCAAGGTGAACAAAGACGCTTTTGAGAAATTCCTGAAAAATCTGCCCGCAGATATTTACCGGGCTAAAGGCTTTATGTGGGTGGAGGGTGACGAACGGCCTTATGTGTTCCAGCATATGCCGGGTTATGTGCGAGTGCTGCCTTTCCAGCGTCACCGTCCTTCGCTGATGCGAGGGGTGTTTATCGGGCAGAATATAGACAAAGAGTGGATTCGCCAACAAATTGAAGCCTGCCGCGTAGGATAAAGTTAGTAGCATGGTCAAGACCGTCGCCAGCAAACAGAAAGGCCGCACTCGTATTCTTAGGTTAGCCCTGGTGACGGTGGTTGGCACGCTGATAATTTTCTACGTGGCCCTTTGTATCTATTATACCCATGTTTTTACTACTTCTCCAGGCCGGGCCCTGGGCGCAGACCTGCCTACCAATATTGGCTTGCCTTATGAGGAAATAGCTTTTCCCAGCTCCAATAATGCTAATATTAAGTTGCGGGGCTGGTTTATCCCCAACGCTAAAAGCCAACGGGCGATAATTCTGGTACACGGTCAAAACAGCAACCGCACCCAGATGTTGCAGGTGGCAAAACCCCTCTGGGAAAATGGTTACAATCTGTTATTATTCGATTTGCAAGGACACGGTGCGTCGGATGGCGAGTTTTATACTTTCGGGCAAAACGAGCAATTGGGCGTGGTGGGAGCGGCTGATTATCTAAAAGGGCGCGGTTTTAAGTCGGAAAGTATCGGGGCTTTAGGCTGGAGTCTGGGGGCGGTCAGTGCGCTAATGGCTTTTGGTCAGAGCCAGGACATTAAGGCGGTGGTCAGCGACTCGGCTTATGGCGATTTTGGGCGAATGATGAAGGAACGCTTTACCCAACAGACCCATTTGCCTGCCATATTTGTGGGTGGAATACTGCTTTCTGGCTCAATCTTTCGGGGCATGGATGTAAATAAAATCAAGCCGGAAGATGCAGTTAAAAATACCAATGGTCGGCGGGTATTATTAATTCAGGGAGTGGAAGACCAAACCGTTTCGGTCAGCGAGGCTTACAAAATCATTGAGGCGGGTGGCCCGAATTTAGAATCCTGGATTCTGCCGGGAATTGGTCACGTTGATGCTTTCTGGCAATATCAAGCCGAATATATTTCGCGCATCACAACTTTTTTCAATCGCGAATTGGTGTAAGAGCTAACAGCTAATTATCGAAAGGAGCTAAGGCAGAATATGTCTGCTGACAACAAATCCTATGGTCGAAAACTCGACCCCAGCCCGATTCAACCGGGTTTAACCGTTGCCCAGATGGTGGATGAGCATCTGTTTGCCTACAACGCCGCCCGTTTGCGCGAGGCTTGCCAGCTTTTGGCCCGCAAGGTAATGCAACCGGGAGTTACGGTTGGCGTTACCCTTTCTGGAGCGTTGACCCCTACCGGATTGGGTGGCTCGGCTATTGTCCCCTTGATTGAGGGTGGCTATATTGACTGGATTATTTCCACCGGAGCTAATCTCTATCACGATATTCACCGCTCGCTGGGTTTTGAGCTTTTCCAGACTACCCCCTTTACTGACGACCTGAGTTTGCGCGAGGGGCATGTTATTCGGATATATGATATTTTGTTTGACCAGGAAGTTTTGCTTAAATCCGACGCTTATCTGCGGGAGGTGATGCGCCTGCCCGAATTCCAGAAGCGCATGAGTACCGCCGAGATGCATTATCGGCTGGGTAAATATGTGCTGGAACGCGAGAAGGTTTTGGGGACAAAATATCGTTCAGTTCTGGGGGCGGCTTTCGAGGCGGGGGTGCCGGTTTACACTTCCAGTCCCGGCGACTCCACCATTGGGATGAATGTGGCGGCTCTGCGGTTGATGGGCAGCGAAATCGGTTTTGACCCCGAAGCCGATGTTAACGAGACAACCGCGATTGTCTACGAGGCCAAAGCGACGGGCGGACAGAGCGCGGTCATAATCTTTGGGGGCGGTAGTCCCAAAAACTTTATCCTGCAAACAGAGCCCCAGATTCAGGAAATTTTGGGTATAGCCGAGAAAGGACACGACTATTTTATTCAGGTAACGGACGCCAGAGCCGATACGGGCGGACTTTCAGGTGCAACCCCTTCCGAGGCCATGACCTGGGGCAAGGTTGACCCCGAACAGTTGCCAGATAGCATCGTTTGTTACCTGGATAGCACTGTCGCAATCCCGATTATGACGGCCTACGTGCTAGAACGCTGCGAAAAACGCCCCCTGAAACGGCTCTATGACCGCCGGGCGGCTCTTATGCAGCAGTTACAGGAAACAGCCCAGGCGCATTATTTAGCCAACGAGAAATAGCAATAAAAATCGAATATCTAAAATCGAAATGCGAACCCCTTGATTTTAGATATTCGATTTTAGATTTTAATTAGTTCCCGGTAGTTACCAGATTGATAAAATCCTTGCTGGAGTCGGCGATTTTAATAGTAGGCGTTGCCAAATTCAGATCAACAATCACTAACTGCGAGTTAATTCCCGCCCCGCCCACGGTAAAGGCTACCACCTTATTGTCATACCACTCGTGGAGGCTGGCGGGAGCAGTGGGGAAAGTACCACTTAACGGAACCCCTGAACCGTCGCCCCGGTAAATATAAAGGCCGGGCACATCTCGTCCCTTTTCATAAGCGGTTATCATGATAAATTTTCCGTCAGGGGAGAAATCGGCGATAACCTGCCCTTTATCGCTGGCGACCGGGTTGCCTAACTTGATTTTGTTCCCGGTAATAGTGCCATCGGCTTTGATTTTTTGCAAAAAGATTTGGCCCTGCGCGTCCTGATACAAAACCGCATCGCCATAACAATCGAAAACGTTCGACCCGGTGGCATCCAGGGCTATGGCTGGCGGAGCTGCTCCCGCCGCCCCCGCTCTTTCAGCATCTACCGAATATACCCCTACATTGTTAAAAGTTTGGATCTCCTGCTTTACATAAATAAAACGCTTGACGGTATCACAAAACTTGCTATTGATATAACTTGAGTCAAGGGCGATGGGTCGAGGGAAATCGCTGTTCTGGGTTAAATCATGCAGCCACAAAGCCACTCCCCCCTGGTTTGAAGCCTGGAAAGCCAGAGCAAGCGGGCTAACCCATTGCATATTGAAAGCGGGAAAAGCTTTATAGTTTTGCCCACTAATGGTACCTAAATCTGGCCCGGTCAGGAAAACCAGGCGGCTGCCATCTTTGAAAACTGACCAGATAGCCGTTGGAAAACCAGCCCCTGTGCCAAAAAACTCAGTCTTTACAAAAGAAATTCGATTGTTATCGGGACTCCAGAGCGGGCGGGAAATGTAATCTTTATCATTAGCAACAATCTTGCGAGGTGCGGGGTTTTGCAAGCTAAGATTTGCTATCCAGAGCTCAGTAGGATACTCCTTGTCATCAAGTACACTGAAAGGTTTGGCCGTAAAATTGGTTTTAGTGTAAGTTACCAGCGTCCCATCCGGGGAGATTGCCATTTTACCTACTGCCCGATTGTCCACACCGAATTGACTGGCAGGTTTACCACTCGCCCCTGCCCCCGGTTGTTGTACGAAGGTTTTGCTATCCAATACCGCCTCGCCAGTGCTAGCCCCTTGCGCCAATTGGATTAACTTTAGTTGTAAAGCCTCATCATTACCGCTTTTTACCTGTTGAAAAAACACCAGCTCATTGCTATCTGTCCGTAGATAGCTATAAACCTTGTCGGCTAATTTGCGGGGGCCAGTGCCATCCGCCCGCGCCGACCATAAAGCCCCTTCTTTCAAATAATAAACATAGCTACCACCACCAGCTTGTAGTGTGCCAGGGGTAGGAGTTACAAGAGCCAGAGTTTTAGGTTGGGTTGAGGCGGCAGTGGTTGTTGTTAGCACAATGGTCGGTGGGGCAGTAGTAACAATAGTAGTAGCAAGAGCAGTAGTGGTAACGGGAGCTATGGTAGCAGTGGGGTTGGCGGCGGTGGTTGCGGGCGGTTGGGTTGGTGAAGTAACGGAGGCATCGCCACAGGCTACCAGCAACAAACCTAGAACTACTATTACTACAACGCTGAATTCGGCTCTCTTGGTGTACACTATCTAGCTCCTCTTTCTCTTAATGCTTTCTAACCCTGATTGATTCAAAACTTTAAAATCGGCATAAACTGTGCAAAAATATAGCCCAAGTATAGCCGAAAATTCTCAAGCTGTCTTGCGCCAAATCCCCATTTCGATTTTCTTTTAGGGGCTTTATATTTGGTTTTAACCGTTGACATAACCCGTTAATATTCGTAAAATACAGTAAGTTTATGGGGCGGTTAGCCGACCGCCTTTTATATTAATATATCGCAAGAAAGTGTCTAACATGACCCGACTAAAAGCCACTCTTGCCAAATTAGGTTCGCAACTGGTAACTATTGTGCTGATTGTTGCGGCTATCGCCTTCGTGGGGATGTTTATATTCCAATCCTTGCGTATTCATGATATGCAAGATACGAACCAGCAACGGAAGGTCGAACTAGCCCAATACCAGGAGCGCAATACCCGTTTGCAACAGCAACTGGATTTCCTTCAAAGCCCCGGCTATATGCTCTATGTCGAGACAGTGGCCCGTCAGGCTCTTGGCCTGGCAAAGCCCGGTGAAACGGTGGTGCTGCCTGTGCCCCAGGGTTCTAATGGTGAGGCTATTCGCCCAGGCACATCTTTATCGCTCGCCAAAAATCCGCCGGAGCCAAAACCTAAATCGGGCTGGGAAAGCTGGTTGAGTTTCTTTTTTGGTTAAGCCACTATAATAATTTTAGATATAGTTAGCTTGAGGGCAGGCTTAAAGACTGCCTGAATTATTTTCAAGCTGTTTATAAATCTGGAGGTTTTAATAAATGCAGTTCTTTAAAAAACCCGACCCTGAGAAATCCAAACGGGTTCCCCCCGGCCAATCCTTGACTGAACGCTTCCCGGTGTTGCACTATGGTCCGGTGCCGAATATCAGCCTGGATAAGTGGGATTTGAATATTAATGGGCTGGTGGAAGAGCCTCTGCGTTTTACCTGGGAGGAATTTATGGCCTTGCCCCAGAGCAGCTTGACCACTGATATTCACTGTGTTACACGCTGGAGTAAGCTGGATACCACCTGGACGGGGGTTAAAGTCGCCGATTTGATGAAAAACGTCAAATTAAAACCTACCGCCAAATACGTTCTGGCTAATGCCGAATATGGTTTTACCGCCAATATGCCCCTGGAAGTATTTCTGGACGATGATGTGATGTTTGCCCACAGCTTTGATGGCAAGCCGCTCGAAAAAGATCATGGTTGGCCGTTGCGGTTGCTCGTTCCCAAGAAATATTTCTGGAAGAGTGCCAAGTGGCTGCGCGGGATTGAGTTTCTTTCCAATGACAAGCTCGGTTTCTGGGAGCGCAACGGCTACAGCAATAGTGCCGACCCCTGGAAAGAGGAACGTTACAGTTCCGATTCGTGGTAATTAATCCCAACTTTCGCTTTTGAGCCTGAAAATGGTACAATAGGCCGGAGCTTGAACTCTCAAAACTGGACTAAGCGAAAGTTTGATTAATGAGAAATTACCTGTTAATTGGTTTAGGAGGGTTTGTAGGGGCGAATATCCGCTACTGGCTGGGAATGGCGATAAGCGGCCTGACCACCGGGGCGGCCTTCCCCCTATCAACCCTCTTTATTAATCTTAGCGGGAGCCTGATAATCGGTTTTGTTCTTGGCCTCTACGAACGCTTTACCCTTTCCTCTCAACTTCGCCTGACTTTTGTAACTGGCTTCCTGGGAGCCTATACCACTTTTAGCAGTTTTAGCTACGAGGTGATTAATCTGGCTCGCCACGATGATATACTGCTGGCTATTTTCTATGTTCTTGTAAGTCTAACATTTGGGATGCTGGCGGTCTGGTCAGGTTTTTTCTTATCTAAGATGGTCAGGAGATTGGCCTGATGCGAAAGTTTTTGGGCTATCCCCTGACCGCCGTTCGGGTGTTGATAAACAAATTGCTGCGGCTGGCTTTTCAGGCACTTTACTATCCCCTTGCCCCGGTTTACGACAAAATCAGCCATTATGCTTTCTTGGGTCAATGGGCCAAGTGGCAAAAGTCGGTTATACCAAGTATTCAGGGTAAGGCGGTTTTAGAGGTAGGTTGCGGCACAGGTGCGCTTTATCTGGAACTTTTGGAACGCGGCTATAATGCCACCGGGGTGGATGCCAGTGCCCCAATGTTAAATCAGGCTAAACGCCGCCTGAAAAAAGCCGGGAAAAGCGGGCAACTGTTGCGGGCGAAGGTGCAGGATTTGCCCTTTCCCGACGATAGCTTTGAGGCGGTGGTCAGCACTTTCCCCACCGAATATATCCTGGACATCAATGCGCTGAAAGAGTTTTGTCGGGTGTTGTATCCGGGTGGGCGGCTGATTATTGTGGATACGGCCCAACTTCGGCCTTTTAACCGTGCAGCCAAAATCCTACTGTGGATTTATCAAAATATTCTGGGCTATGGCGGCAAGCCTCGCACCAAACAAGCCTTCGCCCAATTTCACTTGCCCCTGACCGAAGCTGGATTTGTCCGCCGCGACGAAACTTTCGAGGATGAACAGGGCGAGGCCCATATTATTATCGCCACCAAAGTCTGGTGAGAAGTAATGAGTATAAATAAAATTTCCCCTCCCTTATTCGGGGAAGGGAAGGTTTAGTCGTATCCAATCATTTCCAAAAATTAAACGACGCTGGCGGTTTTACCCATGTGTTGTTTAACAAAGGCCCCGATTTCGCTTAAAGATTGGACAGCTTCTGTCATACCCGCCGCCGCAAGGAACTGGAAAACATGCCACATTCCATCCCAGACCTTAACTTCGACTGATACCCCATCGGCTCTAGCTTTTTCGGCTAAACGAATGGAGTCATCCAATAGGATTTCATCATTTCCCACGTGAATTAACATTGGTGGGAAGCCACTTAAATCACCATATATTGGGGAGGCCAGAGGATGGCGGAGGTCTGAATCACCAATATAGCGTTTGGCGGATGGAAGTAGATTTTCAGGTGAGAGCACGGGGTCGGCTTCTTTTCTGGTTTTGGAAGATTCACCAGTGCCTTCCAGGTCAGTCCAGGGTGACATAAAGAAGGCCGAAGCTGGTAGCTGGTTGCCACTCGCTTTCAAACTTAGCAAGGTGGTAGCTGCTAATCCGCCCCCTGCCGAGTCTCCACCAATTGCGATGTTTTCGGGTTTATAACCCTCACTTAATAGCCAGTGATAGGCGGCGGTGGCATCCTCAATAGCGGCGGGAAATGGATTCTCAGGGGCTAATCGGTATTCAATTACTAACACTTTGGTGCCGCTAGAGCGAGATAAGCGCGTACCAATATCTCGATGCGTATTGCATGAACCAGCCGAATAAGCTCCGCCATGTAAATATAATATTATTTGGTCAGAAGCGACACCTGGAACTTCCAGCATCTCCGACGGTATGCCTCCTGCCAGAGTTTTAGTAACGCTGATATCTGGGGCGAGGGGAGTCTGCGCCGCCAAGTTCTCCAGAATTTGACGTTCCGCTTCTACTGTGGTGTCAGGTGTAAAGAGTGGAGCACTTTCAGGACCTGGCATTGTTTACTTCCTTTGATAACTTTACTTTAATATTCCGATATTGGGTAGTTGAAAACCCAACAGCTTAAAGGGTAGACACAGAGGTCTACCCCTACAATTATTCTTTATCCTGACTTCTGATTTCTTCTACTCGTTACTTATTACTTCTCTAAAGGCCGAGGGTCTTGGCAATAACTTCCTTCATAATCTCATCCGTACCAGCCCCGACCCGGTTTAGCCGCAGGTCGCGCCAGATACGACTGATTTCGTACTCGTTCATATAGCCCGCCCCACCGTGAATCTGCAAAGCCTCATCCACGACTTTGTTGGACATCTGGGCAGTGAAAAGTTTCGCCATAGTTATTTCCTTGACCGGGTAGCCCCCCGCCATATATTTCTCCACCGCCGAATAGGTAAGCTGCCGTCCAGCCTCAATCTGGGTCGCCATATCGGCAAACTTGTGTTTGATAACCTGGAACTGGCTGATGGGCTGTCCGAACGAAACCCGCTCACTGGCATAATCAAAAGCCAGTTCATAAGCGCGTTGGGCGGCGGCTACCGCTGCTACCGCTGCATAGAGCCGTTCTACCTGCAACTCCCACATGATGTGGTAAAAGCCCTTGCCCTCTTCGCCCAAAATTGCCGAGTTTGGAACGCGCACATCCTGGAAGGACAATTCGGCAGTATCACTGGCGTGCATGCCCAGTTTTTTGAGTTTGCGGCTAACGGTGAAGCCGGGGGTAGTTTTATCCACCAGAAACAGCGTTACCCCTTTAGCACCGCGTTCGGTAGATTCGGTTTTGGAGACCAGCAGGATAAAATCGGAGCGCACGCCGTTGGTAATGTAAAGTTTGGAGCCGTTGATAACCCAATCGTCACCATCACGGCGGGCGACGGTGCGAATCGCCTGGACATCACTGCCGGTATTGGGTTCGGTGATGCCCAGACAAGCAATTTTCTCACCTTTGAGTCCGGGAACGAGATATTTCTGTTTTTGTTCCTCCGTACCAAATTTCAGGATGGTCGGTAACACCATATCGGTATGCACCGCCAGCCCCATCCCCAGCCCGCCACAGCGACTGCGGCTCATTTCTTCGGCTAAAACTACGCTATAGAGATAGTCGCCACCACTTCCGCCGTATTCTTCGGGATACCACAGGCCCAGGAAGCCCAGTTCGCCCATTCTTCTGAAAACCTCGCTGGGATAACCTTCGGCGGCTTCCCATTCGTCGCCGAAAGGGGCCAGTTCCTTTTCAATGAATTTGCGTAAAACCAGGCGCATTTCCTCATGTTCTGCGCTGAACATTTTATCTGCCATCGGTGGCTGCTCCTTCTATGGTGCTAAATTCGTAGATAACAAGGGCAGGCACGTGGGCCTTCCCCTACATTTATTCTCCTGCTCCAAACCGTCTTTTTAGTTGGAATATCCGTAGATGTTGAATTTCTGGTCATGGGCAATTGCGCCCAAACCGCCAAGCAGGGTTAAAACCTTGATAAGCAGGGGGCTATCGCGGCGGTGCTCTTCCAGCTTGATTGTCAGGTCAATCGTTTCCTGACTCAACCCTAACAAACGGTCATAAGTACACTCGAAATCCTCATAAAAATCCGAAAGGGTCATGAGTAGCGGAAAAATATCCTCGTCATCGCCGATAGCCAGGCGGATAGACTCACATTCGGCCTCGTCCAGAGCCCACATTAAATATTTGGGGCTTTTAAGGTCACTGCTGACCGATAAAATAATTTCTTTCGCCATCAGTTACCGTTCCTTGTGTAAATGGTTGTCGGGGGTCAGTTGTCAGTTAAAAGTAACGAGTAAAGAGTTGGAAACATGTTCCCCTATCGTTGTAGGGACACGATGCATCGTAACCAGGGAGCTTGTTCCCTACTCCTTACTTCTTTATTCTTACTTCATAGTTCTTTGTACTTGCTCCTTAACTTTCGTTGTGTGGTAAGTATAACGTTTAGTTTTTAAATCGGCAACTGGCTTTTGTAAAATTGCGACCTCTATCGGCGGGGTGTATACTCAAAGGATGCAGGATTAAATTCGCAAAATAAAATTACAGGAGAGTGTGAATGACTATGCGTAAGAGTTTTCCCAAGGGCTTTGTGTGGGGTTCGGCGACCGCCAGTTACCAGATAGAGGGTGGCTGGGATGAGGATGGCAAGGGCGAAAGTATTTGGGACAGATTTAGCCATACTCCCGGCAAAATTAATAACGGCGAAACCGGGGATGTTGCCAACGACCATTACTATCGCTGGCGCGAAGATATTACTTTGATGAAATCGTTAGGGTTGCAGGCTTATCGTTTCTCTATTTCGTGGCCGCGCATTTTGCCGCAAGGGACTGGGCATGTTAATCAGGCCGGATTGGATTTTTACGATAGTCTTGTAGATCGGTTGTTAGATAGGGGAATCGAGCCATTTGTCACCCTCTATCACTGGGATTTGCCGCAAGCCCTGGAAGATGCGGGCGGTTGGCCCAACCGGGCAACGGCGGAGGCTTATGCCGAGTATGCTGGGATTGTAGCGGACAGGCTGGGAGACCGAGTTAAACACTGGATTACTCTTAACGAACCCTGGGTCTCGGCGGTAGTTGGCTATGCAATGGGACGACATGCTCCGGGTCGGCAGGATTTTGCAGCGGCGGCTAATGCTGCCCATAATTTGTTGCTGGCGCATGGTTTAGCGGTGCCGATTTTGCGCGAGAGAAGTGCTGCTGATGCCGAGGTTGGTATTACTCTTAGCACCAGCCTACCCCACCCCGCCACCGATTCGGAAGCCGATAAGGCGGCGGCGCATCGGGCTGATTTGTTTTCTAACCATTGGTTTTTGCATCCACTCCTCAAGGGCGGCTATCACCCTGATATGGAGGCCATGCTAGCGATGGTGGTGCAAAGCCAGCCTGACGATAAGGAAATTATTAAGGCTCCGCTTGATTTTATGGGAATTAATTATTACGTCCATAATCTGGTTTCGGATGGGACTGATTTTGCCCCTCTTAACCTGAAAATGACCACTCGCCCAGGGGCGAAGCTTACTGAAATGGGCTGGGAAGTTTACCCACCCGACATGCGCGAGTTGCTGAACAACTTCCACAAGGAGTATAAGTTCAAGAAGGTTTACATAACTGAAAACGGTGCGGCCTTTGTGGATAATTATGACGGTGGTGAAGTAGTCCACGACCCTGACCGGGTGGATTACCTCAAGGGTTATATCGGGGCGGTTAGCGATGCGATTGGCGACGGTGTGCCGGTCATGGGTTATTTTGTCTGGAGCTTTATGGACAACTTTGAGTGGGCTGAGGGCTATAGCAAACGCTTTGGGGTGGTGTATGTGGATTACCCTACCCAAACCCGCGTTTTCAAGGATAGTGCCCTGTGGTACAAAGAGGCGATTACCAATAATGGCTTCGAGCTTTAACTAACTTCTGAATTTTGAAGTTTGTAGCCTGACTACTTGACTCCCACGCTAGTCAGGCTATAATAAAACTATAGAAATTCACTTAACCCGCTAACTTGATTTGCTAACTTAATAACCCTGTCCTGTTTGCCTCTATAGATTTGGCTTACCGATACGCTAAAAGCTAGAAATTGAGGATTTTTTCTTATGGAAAATAAACAGGATACCCGGAATGCCCAACGCTACTTGTTGCTGGCGTTGTTTGCCTTCATGCTACTGCTGGTAACTTTCCTGATTTTTATGAATCTTTATCAGGATACCTTTTTTAACTTTAATACACCGGGCCAAACTCCCCTGAACCAGTGGCCGCGCTACCGCTAGAAGCAAGTTATGAATTATGAGTTTTGAGTGTTAAGTTAAAAAGCTTCTTAACTCAAAACTCATAATTTAACATTCATAAATGTTAGAGGTATTCGCGGATTTTAGCCAGCGCGGCTTTGTTCATGCCCTCGATTGCCAGCAATTCCTCGTCGCTGGCTTCTTTGATTTTTGCGGCACTACCCAAAGCCCGAATTAAGGCTTGTTTGCGTTTTGGCCCAATACCCGGCACGCTGTCCAGGGCCGATTGATAGGCCGTTTTACTGCGTAACTGGCGGTGGAAAGTGATGGCAAAGCGGTGGGCCTCGTCCCGAATGCGTTGCACCAGATAAAGCGACTCGCTGGTTCGCGGTAGGTAAACCGAGAGCGGGTTATTGGGCAGGAAAAGCTCGTCGTTTTGTTTTGCCAACCCCACCACCGGGACATCTTCCATTTCAAGCTCTTTCAAAACCTCCATTGCCGCGCTGAGTTGACCCTTCCCCCCATCTATAATCACCAGGTCAGGCAGGTTTTGCCAGCTATAATCGGCTTTGGTTTTCACCTGCAAATCTGGCTTGGCGGCTTTTTTCTTCTTGCCATTTTTATTTTCCTCTTTGCCGGGATGCCCTCGCACGCCCCAATTGGCATCGTGAGGGTCTTGCACTTCCAGGCCGCTTTCCGCCAGGGTTGCGTCAAGGGCGGCATGCTCGGTATCGAGCTCGGCCAGTTGTTGGAGTTCTTCGGGGCTGGCGGCTTCGTTCATTTCTTCCACCGATTTAGCTCGTTTGAAGCGGCGGCGCAAAACCTCCTGCATTGAGGCAAAGTCGTTCGGCCCTTCGACTGTTTTGATTTTGAACTTGCGATAGTCGGACTTTTTGGGGCTGCCATCCTCGAACACCACCATACTCGCCACCGAATTTGTACCCTGGGTGTTGGAAATGTCGTAACACTCGATGCGGCGGGGGCGAATGGGCAGTTTCAGTTCTTTTTGCAATTCGCTCAGGGCGGCGGTAGTTTTTTGTTCGTCGTTCAGCCACTTCAGGCGGTTTTGCTCAAGGGCTTCTTTGGCGTTTTGGGCTACCATATTTACCAGATTAAACTTTTCGCCATCTTCCGGCACGCCCAGCTTAACCTCATTCCCGCTCTTTCCGCTCAACCACTCGGCTACCACCGCGCCATCGGGCAGCTCGAATTGCAACTGCACCTGGGGCGGGATAAAAGTAGCCTCGCTGTAATATTGTTTGACGAAGCTGCTCAGGATTTCGTTTTCGCTCTCGTCCTCCGTCCCTTTCAGGAAGAAGTGTTCGCGCCCAATCAGCTTGCCCCGCCGGATAAAGAAAATCTGGACAGCCGTCTCCCCACCGTCGCGGGCCATCGCTACAATGTCCTCGTCAAACTGGCTGCTACTGACCACCTTTTGTTGCTCCGTCACTTGCCGGACGGCGGTCAATTGGTCGCGGATGATGGCGGCTCGCTCGAATTCCAGATTCTCGGCGGCTTCTTCCATTTTGGCCTGACGTTGCTCGACCACATCATCAGTTTTGCCTTCCAGGAACAAAAGCACCTGTTTGATAGCCTCATCGTACTCGGCTTTGTCGGCAAGTCCAGCGCACGGCCCCAGGCAGCGATGGATAAAATATTCCAGGCAGGGGCGCGGCTCTTTGCCCGTGATGGTAATATCACAGCTACGATAGGGGAACAGTTTTTCCAGCAGTTTCAGGGTGCGAAAGGCCGAGCCGTTCCCGGCAAATGGCCCAAAGTAACGCGCCCCATCGTCCAGCACCTTCCGCACAATAATGGTGCGCGGCCAGGTTTCGTTAACCGTCACTTTGATATAGGGGTAGGTTTTATCGTCCCGCAATAGGATGTTATATTTGGGCTGATACTGCTTGATGTAGGTGTTTTCCAGGTTCAGGGCTTCGCGCTCGGTATCCACCACGATATACTCAAAGTCGTGGATATGGCTGACCATATTCACTACTTTCTGGACTTGCCCCGATAGTGACCCAAAATAGCTCGATACCCGGTTGCGGAGCGAAATGGCTTTGCCCACGTATATTATTGTGCCGCCCTCGTCCCGCATAATATAAATGCCAGGTTTATGGGGCAGCGATTTAACTTTTTCCTGCAAATATTGTTCTTGACTCATTTTTCACTCTAACTAGGGGTGGGTTTCTATTGTAAATTCAGTGTATTGGGTTTTCTAGCTTTCTTTATAAGTTGAGTTGGCGAGTTCCCAGGCTTGAGGTATGGCTTCAGTTAGCCACCACTCCCAGAATTCCAAAGATTTTTGTTTATTAAGACGAAAAGGTTTAAATGTTTCTAATCGCTTGACTCTTTCTGTAGACCAATTTTCTGCGTCTTTATATTCTATTCCCAGCATTTTTACCATTTTAACATCACGCCACAATCCAGGTTCATTTTGGTCAACTCCAGCAAAAGCCTGTAAGGATTTCAATGCTACTTCAAATTGTGGTCGTTTATCCATTTTATAAAGAGTCTGAGATAAAGCCCGATCAGCCGCTTCAAATACTGCGTATATATCTCTACAAGTTTCCTCATCTAAACCTATTCTGTAGAAATAGAAATCGCTACAATCTTTCCCTTCGGCGTACTCAACATCTATTGTACCCAATAACACACTTTCAGCCGTTTCTAACATTTCTTGAGGAAGCTGACGAAGATAGTTGCCTAAAGCATTTGCACTGAAGAAATTCGCCCCTTCCCATTTTTGAATCACCCTTTTTGCTGCCAATATTGCTAAGTGATTAAGCATTAAGCTGGCGTTGGATAGAGTAAGAAGATACATAGATCTATCTCTGTCCCAATATTTGCTAGATTGGCGAAGACCAAAGGAATTATAAATTTCCCAGCGTTTGGTCATACTTAAATGATGTCTCGGATTGAGCCGAACTTCTTGTAAATTTATAGCAAGTAGGTTTTCTATTTCTGCTGGTAACATTTTGTTAGAAACGATCCTCGCGGTCTTCGTTAATCATTTCTGAGGCCGACTTAGGGCCAATTGGTATTTTGCTGAAATCAGTTTTGCCTATTTGAGCCATTTCCTCTGGTGTGAACAGGGTTGCTAATTGGGCTTCTATCTCTTCTCGACTACGGCGATATGCCCCCGGAATAATCACCCGGCGGGGCTGTCCGGCCTGGGCGGGTTCTACCTCTGATTGTTTCTGTTGCAATTCAGTCTGGATGGTTTCTTTCAAAGTTAGCAGTTCGGATACCGACAAACCCTTGACTTTAGCCAGTACCAAATCCAAATCTATATTCATAACTATATTTCCCCCTAAAACCTATCGGGATGAATAATGTTTATTTGTAGGGATGGGTCTGTGACCCATCCGGGCGGGTTACAAACCCGCCCCTACGAATTTTTTAATTCTTTCAGAAAAGTTTCCACCGCCCGATTGAAAAATTCGGGATTCTCCATATTAGCCATATGCCCGGCGTGCGGTACACTACTAAATTGCCAATTTGGAATTTTTTGTGCCATCCCGCGGGCATTTTCTACAGGCATCAGTAGGTCATACTTGCCATGAATAACCAGAGTTGGCACGCTAATCTGCGGCAACAAGGGGGTCGAGTCGGGCCGTTCCGCCAGGCCAGAAATAGTGGCGGTGATGGTAGCCGGATCGGTACGCTCGACCAGCCCTGCGATTTGGGCGACCATTTCAGGCTTGGTTTTATAGGTTTCGGGGGCGAAAAGTTTGGGCGTAGTAGCATTCGCCGCTCCTGACCCTTCCCGCAACACCGCCTCCCGTAACTTGTAACGGTTCTGGCGGGCTTCCTCATTATCGGCTTCGCATTTGGTATCCACCAGTATCAGGGCGCGAACTCGTTCTGGAAATTGGCGGTAGAAAGCAAAGCTAACATAGCCGCCCATCGAAAGACCCATCACCACCGCTTTTTCGATATTGAGGTAATCCAGCAGGGCGGCGGTATCCTCGGCCAGTCGTTCCACCGTATTGGTTTCACTGGGAACGGGGGTGGTTTGCCCAAAACCCCGAAAATCAGGGGCAATTACCCGCCAACCAGCTTTACTGAAATAGTCCAGTTGATCTAGCCAGATGTCACTGCTGAATGGAAATCCGTGCAAAAGCAGCAACGGGTCGCCCGAACCCTGCTCTAACCAGAACTGTTCCAGGCCGTTTGCCAGCTTTTCTTTTCTACTTTTCATCCTCTTTCAAACCTCTCTGGTCAAATGAGCTTGCCTAACCGCCCCTGAATTATAGCAAATTACTCCTATTTTGCCGAAATTGACCAAAAATACCCAACTTGTCATAAGATAGCCCTTTTCTTTTTACATAACATGTATTAGAATTAGGGTAGAAACTCGAATTATGTTAAGATAAACTAGATTATACGGCATATGCCAGGAGGGGCTTGCCTCATGCTTCTCAGATTGTTACAGCTGAAAAAATCCAATAATCCGGCTAACCCCGGTTCATTGCGGAAGGTATCACTCTTTTACCTCACCTTGGTGGCTCTCAGCTTTTGCACCACCATCCTGGTTAGCCCTCCCTCGGCGGCGGCTGAACCATTTGCCTCACCCTATTTCCAGAATACCTGGAAACGCTCTGACCTGCCAATAATTCAGCAGGCCGCCAAGCGTAGCTATGTTTATGGGCAAGAGGGCTTTTTTACCACCTATGAACCTTATGCTGAGTCACCCAACGGGCAGAGATTGGTACAGTATTTTGATAAAGCCCGGATGGAAGTAACCCGCCCGGATTTTGATACCAAAAACCAATATTATGTAACCAACGGTTTGATTGTCAAAGAAATGGTGCTGGGTAATCTACAGCTTGGTGATCGCTCTTTCACCACCCGTTATCCAGCTTATGATATTCCAGTGGCGGGTGACCCGGTTAACAACGACTCGGCTACCTACGCCAGTTTCTATGACGTTGCCAGCACCCAGGTAAACCGGGAGCAGATACCGAAGGTGGGTGAGCCAGTAGCTTCTACAATTGACCGCAAGGGGGTCGTTAGCAGTAACGCCGCGTTGGGCGGAATCACTAACTACGCCTTTTTTGAGCCAACCTTACGCCACAATATCGCCAGACCGTTCTGGGATTACTTCAACCAGAAGGGCATAATTTTCAACGGCCCTAACCCCGATTTTGGGCTGGTGTTTAACTGGGTCTACACCGTAGGTCTGCCGATTACCGAGGCTTACTGGACTACCGCAACGGTTGGTGGAGTAAGAAAGGACGTTTTGGTTCAATTATTTGAACGCCGCGCCCTGACCTTTACTCCCAGCAACCCCACCGATTATCAGGTGGAAATGGGTAATGTGGGTCGTCACTACTACTTCTGGCGATACAACCCCCAGTACGATGTGGCAGTCGCCACGCCTTCACGCGCCACGATTAACCCTTCGGCGGGTTTCCCTGGAGCGCGGTTTGTGGTCAGAAGCGACATTTTCCGGGCGGGTGAAATTATTGACGTCACGGTAGTTTTGCCAAGTGGTCAGAATATCGCCAACTTCGACCTGACTGCCGCCAATTCAAAGGGTGAGTTAGTCTATACCTTTGCCACCAACACCGGGGCAACTAAGGGTGAATATACAATTCGCTTTGACGGTCAAACGACGGGCAACCGGGCGGTAACTTACTTCAAACTTATCGGGATACCCGGAGTTACGGAGTAAAAAGACAGTTTTGGGGCGGTTATAATGACCGCCCTTTTTTTATGTCAGGCAAAATTCATTGCCTTCAGGGTCAGCCATCACTATATGGAAATCTATGGGTTCGTCCACTAACCGAAGTTTGGTTGCGCCAAGCCCTGTTAATCGAGCCACCTCACCATCGAAATTTATTTTACGTTCTTCCCTTGATAGGGTTGGCCCACCACTCACCCTAACATCCAGATGTACCCGGTTTTTGGCAATCTTGGCTTCCGGCACTTTCTGGAAGAAAATTCTTGAGCCAACCTTTGCCGGGTCAACGATAGCAGAGGCACTGTCCCACTTTTCTTCTGGTATATTCCAGGCTTTTAGGGCTTCCTCCCAGGTGGCGAATCCCGGCGGTGGGTCGTCTAACTTATAGCCAAGAACTTCGGCCCAAAATGCGGCTAATTTGGCGGGGTTGCTGCAATCAAATGTCACCTGAAAACTGGTTGCCATTTTGCTTTACCTCTTTGTTAATATTTTTGATAAACCCTACCAAATAATAGCACAAAAGTTTTGCTCTGTCAGCCCTTTCTAAATAAATTTGACCAAATCGAACCTGTATGGTAAATCTATTCCCTATAAAGTCGCAACCTGAAATTCAACCAACAACTAACAACTAATAACTAGCAACTAAAAAATGATATTAAAGAAAAATTCGCATTGCTCTTATTGTGGAAATCCCTTTGCTGAAGAACAACCCTGGCCGCGTTTGTGTAGTCATTGTGGGAAAGTAACCTATATTAACCCCCTGCCCGTTTCGGTGATACTGCTGCCTGTAAACGCTGGTTTATTGGTAGTGCGGCGGGCGATTGAGCCACGCAAGGGCTTTCTAGCCCTACCCGGTGGTTTTATCGGGATGGGTGAGTCGTGGCAGGAAGCGGGGGTGCGGGAGGTTTTTGAGGAAACTGGAATTCGGATTCAATCCCAGGATATTGACGATTTTCGGGTTTTGAGTGCGCCGGATGGCACGCTGCTGGTCTTTGGGTTGGCATCGACTCTTGCCGCCGAAGATTTACCTGACTTCATCCCTAACGATGAGGCTTCTGAGATAGTGGTTATCAATACTCCCCAGAAATTGGCTTTTTCGCTCCATACCCAGGTTATACAAGAATATTTCATTAAAAACCATTTATAAAAAAATAGAAAGAGAACCTGATGCCCCAAAAGATAATACTTGACGTTGACACCGGGACGGATGATGCCCTGGCGATAATGTTGGCGGTAAAATCCCCTGAGTTAGAGCTTATCGGCTGCACTACCGTCGCCGGGAATCACACGGTTGAACTCACCACCCGCAATACCCTCTATGTTCTAGAAACCGCCGGACGGCCCGATATTCCGGTGGCAAAGGGCGCGACCCACCCCCTGACCCGCCGCCTGACGATTGCTACCTACTTTCATGGGCCGGAGGGGTTGGCTGATATTACCGTAACGTCCCCTAAAGCCTCGGCGACTGCACAGGCTGCCCCTAATTTCCTGATAGAAATGGCGAATCGGTATCAGGGCGAATTAACCTTGATTGCTACTGGCCCTCTGACCAATTTGGCGATTGCGTTGCTGCTCGACCCGAATTTTGGGCGCAAACTCAAAAGTCTGATAATTATGGGCGGTGCGGTGCGGACAAAAGGGAATATTACCCCTACCGCGGAGGCCAATTTCTACAACGACCCGGAAGCAGCCCAGGCGGTTATGCAATGTGGCGCGAATATCACGCTGGTTGGTCTGGATGTTACCCACGAAACCCGCCTGACCTGGGGCGAAATTGCCCATCTGGACGGACAAAAGCTTGACCCGATTCCTAATTTATCGCTGGAAGTTTTGCGCTTTTACACTATGCCTTACGGCCCAACCGTTGGGGCTCACTTGCATGACCCCCTGGCGGTAGGCGTGGCTATCTGGCCGGAACTGGTAAAAACCGAGCGTATGCAGGTTGAGGTTGAGGTTAGTAGCCAACTTACTCGCGGGCAATCGGTTGGTTATTCCAAGATAACTGTTGACCAACTGGTAAACAAGGGCGACTACGACGACGCCATCGCTATCCATCAGGAGGAACGGGCTAACTGTGTGGTTTGCCTGGAAGTTAAGGCGGCGGAATTCGTCAAACATTTCCGGGAGCGATTGGGATTAGTTTAATCATAAATCTAAAATCGAAGATCGAAAATCAAGTAGTATTAAGAAGGATGAAAAATCAGGGGTTAGGGGTATGGGAAAATCCAAAATTTTGACCTTTGACTTTAGACCGACCCGAGGATTATTTTGATAATATCTTTTCCAGCAGAGTTAGAGCGAGCGATTGAGGAGGCTAGCAAGCCTGTCCCGAATTCCCAGCTAATGCGGGCGGCGGCAATTTTAAGCGAGCATTATCGGGAGAGTCTGGTGGCGGGCGAATCCCCAACGGTGCAGGGGGATTTAGCCGCTCTGAGTTATGCCGTTATAATTATGCCCGCTACCTACGCCCAACTTAGCGGGGCAATGTTGGCGGTTAAAGAACGAGTGCCAGATTGGAAGCCGCTCTCGATGTTAGATATTGGCAGTGGCCCCGGTACGGCGTTATGGGCGGCGGCTAGCCACTGGTCAAGTATCCAGAAAATGGTAGCCTGGGAGCGCGAACCCGCCTTTATCGCGCTAGGGCAACGTTTCGCCAAAGCCAGCCCCAATTTAGTAGTGAAACAAACTCAGTGGCAGCCAATAACTCTGCGCGCCAATAATTTGCCGCGAGATAGTGTCAGCTATGATTTGGTAGTGGTTGGGCATGTCCTAAACGAACTGAATGAGGAATTACGAAAAACGGTAATAGCCTATGCCTGGGAGCGGTGTTCGGGGGTTTTGTTGCTGGTTGAGCCGGGAACCTCGGCGGCCTTCCCGATTGTTAAACAGGCGCGGGAGCAACTTCTGAGCTTGGGAGCGCAGACCATTGCGCCCTGCACCCACGACCTGCCATGTCCCCTGACTAACGATTGGTGTCATTTCCCCCAGCGTATCAACCGCCCGGCCTTTCAGCGCAGAGCTAAAGGCGGCTCGGCGGGCTGGGAAGATAGTAAATTCAGCTATGCGGCTCTGGCAAAATTCCCGGTTGGACAGCCAGCGTGGGGGCGACTAATTCACCAGCCCAACATCACCAAAGGTTTTGCCGAATTAACCTTATCCACCCCCGAAGGTATTCTGCGAATAAAAGCTCAAAAAAGAAACCGCGAAATCTTTCAACAATTCCGCGATTACAGCTGGGGCGAGGCTATTCCCACCAAACTCGAGGGTGATGACACTATTTCGCGGCACTGAAGCCGAAAGTCCTCTTTAGGGGGTAACTGCTCCCACACCGGGAAAATATGTCGCAAAAAGTGCGACTCTACCTTGTCTCGAAAGAACTTTTCGTGTTCCCACTCAGTTTCGCTCATCTCTAAAAAGCACTCAATAAGTTCAGAACGTCCGCACCGGCTGGCATAATCGGCGGCATAGGCGTATTCCAAAACATTTTTGCGCTCCAGCCGCCCCGCCCCAAACATCCCCAAATACCAGCCGATAATATGGCACAAAAAGCCAATCAGCCGACCAATCAGGAAATATTTCACCTCGTAAAAGGTGCTGGGGCTGGCCTCTAGCTGTTGGAGAATTTCTTTAATCTGGCGGCGGTGGTGCCACTCGTCCTGCTCAATCTGGCGAATAGCTGCCCGTTCATCCGCACGCCTGACTGAACGCCAATGTCCCTGGTAGGCGTAGGCGGCGGCAAGCTCCCCGGAATAGGCCATCTGCATCAACTTAACCAGTTTTTGGTGATAAATTTGCCCTTCCATTGGTCAGCTCCTTTTGATTCTCTGCTGGAATTCCTCCTGGGGGAGTTCTAAAGCCAGACTTCTTTATAGGCTTGAATGTATTGCCGGAGGGTGATGGGTGGACGACCCAAAAGGCGTTCGGTATCAGGGGTAACGGTTCCCGCCCGACCTAAACGCGCCGTAGTGTAAATCGCAATCATTACAACGATAAAAGGCAATGGCATCTTGCGTCTAAACATTCGCCAGCCAAAGCTAATCGCGGAAGGTTTTGCGTAGTGGATTGGTCGGCCTAACTCCTCGCTTAACTGTTGGGCAACCTCAAAATAATCCAGGGCCTCACTGCCAGTCAGGGGATAAGCCTTGTGGCGATGTCCTTCTTCGGTTAAGGCCTTGACCGCAACGGCGGCAATGTCAGCTACATCAATAAAGCTGGTCTTACCTTTGCCCGCCGGAATAAAGATTTCATTCCGTTCTTTTATTTCTTCAAGATGGGTGGTATTCAGATTCTGCATAAAAAAGCTGGCCCTTAGAAAAGTCCAATCAATCCCGACCTGGATAAGAGCCTGCTCAATTTTGTAATGCGGGACGATGGTATTTTTCTCTGCACCTAATAAGGAGAGAAACACCACATGCTCAACCCCGGCCTGTTTAGCCGCCTGGATGGCGGGTGTTACATACTTTTCCACGTCTGAAATATCAGGGGGACGTACTAGAAATAGTTTTTTGATTCCGTTAAAGGCAGTCTGGTAAGTCTGGGGTTGCTTAAAATCGAACAGGGTATATTCTATCTCGTTACCAAGCAATTGTCGGGCTTTTTCGATATTCCTGACCGCCGCGACGACTGGCTGTCCGGCCTGGATTAATAGCGTTACAACCTCAGTCCCTACATTGCCAGTTGCGCCTATTACCAGTATTTTTGAGCTATCAACCATTGTGCCCTCGCTTCTACGAAGTTACCAGCCAATTGGCGGATAAACCTTAAAGCCCAATTGAGAATTATTTCACAATACCAATTTAGCACATTGTCTAAAATTTCACAATAGCTTTTATAACCAATTTTTACCTATCTTTACTTATTCGTTTACCTTTTGTCGGTCATAAGTAGGTGAACGCTTACGGTCATGAAGCCAAAACACCACTCGTCAAGGTGTTTTGGAGTAGCTAAAGTAGTCCAAAAGCATGGTTAAAATCTGCAAGGCGGCAATTTAGCCTTCATACCGTTGATTACAAAATGGTAATCTGGAACAAAATGGTTGAAATATCAAATTAATAAGAGCATATTATAGTTAATAAATATACAACCTTATATTCTTTATTCCCAGTCCTAAATTTCGATAAATATTCGAGCAAGTAGTTGTTCTGCAGTAAGCGTTCACCACAATAGTCACCCTGAGCTTACGAAGGGTCTTGTTTAAAACATTGAGAATCTTCGCTTACGCTCAGAATGACAGGTTACGTGAACGGTTACGTTCTGCAATCGCTAATAGATTTTTCAGAAAAACTTTCGGTTTTCACTCTCGAATTCAGGCCAATTTCAACTTTGCTAATACATAAAAGGTAAGAATAGCAAAACAACAACCCTGAACGAAGGTTTTAGTTCTTCATAAATTGATTACCCCGATTTGGTTTTGAAATGAAGCAGGGATGAAGAGGATTGAGGGACTAGATGAAAAGTGGGTTTATAAAATTAATAAAATAGGTCGGCTAAATAACAGTAGTGAAGACTAGAAATTATGAACCAATTTGACTTGAGCATAAATTCTTTTTTTAACCAGTTCGCCCAAAAAATCCCCCTATTAGATCAGTTATTGGTGTTAATAAGCGTCAATAATTTGATTAAGGGTGGTATCCTGCTAGGATTATTTTGGTACCTGTTAATACAGGGTAACCAAAAAGGGGAAAAATGGGGTGATTATCTATTTGCGGGTATTGTCGGAGCGATATTATCAATATTACTTTCCCGTTTATTGGCCCATTTATTACCCTACCGGGTGCGCCCGCTCTTAACTCCCGAAATAAATTACCAGATACCTATAGGGATGGACAAAGATTTTCTGATAGGTTGGAGCTCATTTCCTAGCGACCACGCGGCCCTCTTTTTTGCCTTAGCCACTACAATTTTCCTGGTTTCGCGCCGTATGGGCCTTTTGATGTTTATCTATGTATTGGTTTTTATTTGTATTCCCCGAGTGTATCTGGGTTATCATTGGGCCACCGACATAATTGCAGGTGGTTTGATTGGGGCGGGTAGTGCTTTGCTGTGTTGTCAGTCGCAAGTAAGAAAAATAATTAATTTCCCCGCTCATTGGTTATTTACTCGTAATTCACCCCTGTTTTATACCCTGTTCTTTCTTTTAACCTATCAAGTAATAACCCTGTTTGATGACCTCCGTAAAGCGGGTGAGTATGTTTTGCATAGCATCAAAACCATAACCTAACGGGTTTATAAGGGATTTACAACATATCCCACTTGGCTTTATGTAATGCTACATGGTATAATAATACTCTAGTTAGAGCATATTAGAGCTATATTAGGCCAGAAAAACCCGGTGGGAGCACAGCTTAAGTGGGAGTAATTTCCAAATTTGAAGGAATGATGGAAACGGTGGTGGAAGGCTCTTTCACCCGCCTATTTCGTAGCCGTATCCAGCCTGCCGAAATCGTCAAACGGCTGGAACGGTTAATGGAAGATACCAAGGAAGTCGCCCTTGGTAAAAGCTATGTGCCAAACCGCTATGAAGTTTACCTCAATCCCGAAGATTTCAGCCAGTTTGAACCCCATAAAACCAACCTGGAACGTGATATGAGCGGACATGTGCTTAATTATGGGCAGCAACGCCACTTTATTTTTAGTGGTGGGCGACCTCGCGTCTGGCTAAATTCGTCTGACCAGGTGCGTCGCCGGGGATTTACCCTCAAGGCCTATACCGTAGACCCCAACCAGCCCCAATTTTCAGCCAAACAACCACCCGCCCCCGCCGCCCCTGATGCTATCCCCGAAGGAACAAGTATCCTGAATGTGGGGGCTTTGCCACTTACCGGGTCGCAAAAAGTTGGGGGAGGTAGCACCGCTTTCGCCCGCCCCGAAGCTACTTTGATGGTGGTGCATTATCCCTCTAATCATCCTGCCAAAAATATTATGTTCAAGCGGGATGTGACAATCGGGCGCAGTTTAAGCAATGAGGTGGTTTTCAGTGACGAGCCCAGGGTTTCGGGCCATCATGCCAAAATCGAGTTTAAGTATGGGCAATTTCTGTTTACCGACCTGAATAGTACCAACGGTAGCAGCGTCAACGGTCAACCCGTAACCCAGATTATCCTCACCCCCAATGACCGAATCTCATTGGGTGGTCTTGAGCTGATTTTCCAGGTGAATTGAGCAAATATGGATGCCTCGGCTTTTGACATTTTCATTTTGGTTATGCGGGTCGCCTTTATCTTTTTGCTCTATTTTTTCCTGTTTCTGGTGGTGCGGGTGATTGTGCGAGAGTTTAATTTTGCTAGCCGCCGTCGAGCCCAACCGATTAGCCGTGATTCTGCCGCTTACGCTCCTGAAGAACCTTATTATGGACCTTCAACCGGGATGCCGGGAAGATTGGTAGTTATGGAAGTAGGCACGGCTACCACCGTTAGACCGGGGGTAGTTTTTGAACTCAAGCCGGTCATGCCGATAGGTCGCCGCTCAGATATGGCCATAATCCTGAATGATGAATTTGTATCTAACGAACACTCCCTGATTGCCTTTCGGGATGGGCGCTGGTGGTTGAGCGATGTAGCCAGCACCAATGGCACTTATCTTAACGGCGAAAGGTTGAATCAGCCCCGCCCTCTCCAACCGGGAGACGTAGTGGGGATTGGGCGGGTCAAATTGCGGTTGGAAACGTAACTTTCGGGTTATTCGAGCGTTATCTTATTGGTAGCATAATCTAACGTTTTGGGTTATAATTAATCTAAATGTGACCATTCACGAAGATGTGCGTCTTTATATTTACAATGCATTATTTAACTGTTCATCCCATAAAAGGAAATCCCAGAGGTAACGAACCTGGATGGAAAACCAAAATTATTTTGATACTGGCACTGAAGTAGAAAAAAGTCGTCTCACCAAACCGTCCCCCGGTAATACTAACCCCCAACCTTCCCGTAAACGAAAATCCAAGCTGCCCTTGATAATCGGCATCGGCCTGGTTGGTTTTGTTGTGGCGGGCCTCATTGGTTTAGCAATCGCTAACGCCATATTAGACGGCCAATATAAAGATAAAATTGAGCCGGGAGTAAGCATTAGCGGTGTTTATGTCGGCGAGATGAACCGGGCAGAGGCGCGGGCCGCCCTGGACAAACAGGTAGCGTCTTTTGTTAACCAGCCTGTGCTATTACAGTTTCAGGATAAAAAATGGCAACCTAATCTTGAACAATTAGGGGCAGAATTTAATTTTGATGCCAGCCTGGATATGGCCTTTGGTTTTGGCAAGAATGGCGATTTTATTAAGGATAGCCGACTTTACAAGCTGATGTCCCCCGAAACTCATAACGTACCGCTGGAACTAATGGTTAACGAGGCCAAATTGCGGGGTTACTTGAGCGATATAAGTGACCGTATCCGGCGCGACCCAATTGAACCCAATGTGCAGCTTAACGGGGCGCAGGTGGTTCTTACCGAAGGTAAGATCGGGTTTAACGTTGATTACAACCGCACCCTGGAGGACATTAAAAAGAGTCTGGGCACCCTTAAGTCCAACGACCAGAATTTGTTGCAGGTTGGTGATGTCAGCCCGATTATCACTCCACAGGAATTTACCGATTTCAAGGATAAATTGACGGCTCTGGTTGCTACGCCCGTCACTATTAAATTCAAGGACAAGAACTGGACCTTAGACCAGAACCAATTGGCGGCTATGATTAAGGTAACTCGCAGCACCCGTGCCACCGATACTAAACATTTCAGTTATAGCTTTGACAAAAAGCCGGTTGAAACTTTCGTTAAGGGTCTTACTTCTAGCATCAACCAGGAAGCCAAAACCGCCGTTATTGGCTGGGAAAATGGCAAAGTCGTGGCAAAGGTAGCCAGTTTGGACGGGCAGCAATTAGTGGTTGACCGCTCGATTGATGAGATTGTGAAACAGATTCTAGACCCCTCCGGCAGCACCCGCACCGCTGAGTTAGTAGTTGATGTCAAAGAACCCGAAATCAGCTCCAATAACCTGGATAAACTGGGTATTAAGGAAGTGATAGGCGAAGGGATTTCTTCCTTTGTAGGTTCGGCTTATGAACGCTCTACCAATATCAAAGTTGGGGCAGGCTACCTGAATGGCAAATTTATTCGCCCGCATACCGTTTTCAGCTTCCTGGACTCGATTGGCCTTATCAGCCAGTCGCGGGGCTACGTTAACGGTTATGCAATTATAGCTGACCAAACTGTACCAGATGTCGGCGGCGGTATCTGTCAGGTTTCGACCACCACTTTCCGGGCGGCTTTCTTCGCCGGATTACCGATTGTCGAACGCAATGCTCACGCTTACCGGGTTAGCTGGTATGAGGAAATGGGCGAGCCCGTTGGCTTCGATGCCGCGGTGTACCAACCTGGTGTTGATATGAAATTCGAGAACAACACTGATTTTTGGATGTATCTGGAAGCTCAAGTAATAAACGGCAAGCTATATGTCCGGCTCTATGGCACTAAAACTCCTGGGCAGACGGTTGATCTGGTTTCTGCCGGAATAAGCAAAGTAACCCCACCGCTTCCAGACCGTATCGAAGTTGATAAAAGTTTATTGCCGGGTCAGAAAAAACAGGTAGATTATGCTCGCAAGGGACTGACTACCAACATTACCAGAGTAGTTAAGGTTAATGGGACGGAAGTAAAGCGCGATGAGTTCCCCACCCGGTTCCAGTCGTGGCCTAATATCATCAAAGTCGGGCCTGCTCCTACACCGGATCCTAATGCTACCACCGCTGCACCCGACCCGAACGCCACTCCGGCACCGGCTGGTACTCCTGCTCCCGGCGGTAACAATGCCCCGCCGACTACGGCTGCACCACCCCCACCAGCCCCGACCACAAAGTCGTAGGGGTTAGTGGGAATAGGAAAATTCGTAAGGGTAGACCAATGTGTCTACCCTCTTTTATTCACGAATGAGGTGATAACGCGATGCTTTCGCTGGTTCTTCCCGCTTATAACGAGGCCGAAAACATTGAGATTGTGGTCAATGAAGCCCTGACCGAACTACCAAAGTTTTTTGAACTCTACGAAATTATTGTGGTTGATGATGGCAGCAAGGATAAAACGGGCGAAATTGCCGATAGGTTAGCGGCCTCGCATCCCGATAGTGTGCGCGTTGTGCATCATAATCCCAACCGGGGCTATGGAGCTGCCCTCACCACTGGTTTCAAAATCGCTCAAGGCGACTATCTGATGTTTATGGATAGTGACCGCCAGTTCAAAGCCGAAGACCTCAAGTTATTAGCCCCCTATATCGGGAAGGCTGATATTGTGGCGGGGTATCGCAAGAAGCGCAACGACCCTTATTATCGCTTCCTTATTGGTTATACTTTTAATTTTGCCGTTACGCTGCTTTTTGATATACACCTGCGGGATATTGACTGTGGCTTTAAGGTTTTCAAGGCGGAGTTTTTGAAAGGTCTGGAACTGACTTCCCCCGGCGCGTTGATTAACACCGAAATTTTTGCTAAAGCCCAGCGTCAGGGGCGCAGTATTATCGAGGTAGGGGTGAACCACTATCCCCGGTTGGTGGGTGAGCAATCGGGGGCCAGTGTGCGGGTTATAATTCGGGCTATGAAGGAGACACTCCGCTTGTGGTGGCGAATGCGATATTACATCCCGCCCCAGGAAACCCTGCCCAATAACTTTCGCCCAGTGGAGCGGGCCACCAGCCTTATTCCCTCGGTTAATCTGGCAGCCCTTAGTTTGGGCGCATTGTTAATACTGGTTTGGCTATTTTTTAAGATTACGAAGCGTGTAACTCGTTAGCCCGATTGGTCCAGCGAGGAATGAAAACAAAATAGATAATCGGGCAGGTTTGCCCCGTTCCAGACTGTCCAGGTAAATCCAGCGACCCACAAACAGGTCAAAGGTCAGGAAATGCACCCAACCAGTGAAAGCCCCCTGCCGATTACCCAGTAGCTCGGTTATCCCATCCAGGTTGGGGTTCATAATATCTTTCATTCCGCCGGGATTAGTAGCAACGCCAGTCGCCAATAGCCCGGTATAGAGTCCGCCCATTGCCATAAAGATAAAGTTATTCTTCATCAATTTCTGGGTGAAACTCCAGCGAGGCGCAATCAACATTAACAACCAAAAGGGTAGCACCGCCAGGTTTACCACCCTGAATAAATTTCCCATACCGTCAGTTTTCTTATTCAATGCTAAAAGCTCCTTCTATTAGCAATCAGTAGTCAGTTTTCAGTTAAAAGACAAAAATCGAAGGTTGAAAGTCCCGTCTAATCTTTATCTATTCTTGCTTCTGTTTTGAGATTATACACGTTATGCCGAATTTCTGGTAAAATGTCCGAAACACGAAGGGTAATAAGGGTTAAGGGACGTGAAATCCAACAACTAATAACGAACAACCAACAACCAACCAACAACTAGGGTTCAAACTTTGGACGAAGACCACATCAAACAACTGGAAGAATTGGGGCTTACCCGCAACGAAGCTAAAGTCTATCTGGCAATGCTAGGACGACCTGTATTCAAGGCGGCGGAAATTGCCCAGGTTGCGGGAGTGCCGCGCCCTAAAGTCTACGAGGCTCTTAATAATCTGGTTAATAAGGGCTTTTGTTTTTCGGTGCCGGGGAACGTCGCCCAATATAGTGCCGTCGCGCCCAACGAGGCTCTCCACGACCTGCATCGCCGCCACGAACACGAAATCGAACAGGAGCTAAATCACCGCCGCCGTATGATGGATACTCTTGTTGAAGGTCTACGTCCGCTCCACAACGCTGGACAAAGCGAAACCGGGGCAATGCACTATATTGATATACTCTACGAGCGCGGGCGGATTATTCAGGTCGCTAATGATTTACTGGCCTCGGCTAACGAAACGATTCTGATTTTCGAGAAAGAGCCCTATGCCCAGGACCCCCGCACTCTGAACGCCTACGAACTGGCGGCTCTGGAACGGGGGGTAAAGGTTCGTTGCGTCTTTGAAGAAAATATTCCCGGTATTTCTACTCGTCTTGCCCCTTTGCAATTTGCCGGGGCGGAAGTACGGGTTTTGCCCGTTTTACCAATGAAACTAATCGTTGCTGATGATCGCGCGGCAATTTGCGCCCTCCGCGACCCCATCACCGGGCAGCAAAGCCTGACCAGCCTCCGAATTGAACACCCGGATTTTGCCGGGGCGATGCGCTTGCTCTTTGAGTCAATCTGGGTGGGGGCGCGCCCGGTGGTTTGGGATTAATCAAATGTTGAAAAACTCTCGCCTCGTCCTGACTTTTGCCCTATTAATCCTCCTATCCCTCTTTTTGACCGCCTGTTCCCTGGACAAAAAAGCGGTTGAAACGCGCTGGCTGGTGGTAGCGGCGGACGATAAATTAGTCCAGAGCGGGCTTATGGCTGCCCTGATACTGCCCTTTGAAAAAGCTAACAATTTGCGGATAAAATTACTCCCGGTTGACCCGCTCGAAGCCCTGACCTACGCTCGCAATGGCGGGGTTGAGGTATTGATTACCAGCGGCGGAGCTGATTTGCAAAAACTTGCCGGGGAAGCCCCCAATATCCCTGCCTATTCTGACAAGCCCTTGCCTACTCCCGCCGCCGCCCCCGAACCGACTCCTACTCCGACCCCTTTGCCCTTTGAGGTGCCTTTTGCCGAGCGCAAGGTGATTTTATGGAGTCCGATTGTGATTGTTGGCCCGCTGGATTATCCAGAGGTGGGAATTAACCGCTCCAGTGTGGCAAAATCCCTGCAACAACTGGCGATTAGCAATGCCAAAATCATCAGCCCAGCCCGTGAACCGGGGCTAAATCTTCAGGTAGAGCGACTTTGGAAGCTCGTTGGGCTGAATGAGCTAACCTCGCGGGGCTCTGGCTATCGGGTTTTGGATGGGGATGCCTTAGCAGCTTTGAAAGAAGCCGAAAAAACTAGTGGCTACTCTGTTATACCATTGGATGTCTATATAAATAATCACGATGTAAACAAATCAAAAATAATATATGATAAAGATTTAGCTTTATTTTTCCCCTACGAAGCCACCATTCGGAATTACATAAGTGTTCCAGGACAGGATATAACTTTTTCGAGGAAATTCGTAGAATATTTATTATCAGCACCCAGCCAGAATTTAATTAGTGAGTTCGGCAAGGATACCAAACAACTCCCACTTTACCGCCCCCAGAATTACCCGGTCTATATCCCAGGCTAGTAACCCTTTCCATCTTATAGGACTTTAGTCGTATATTTTATATTCGGCTATAAATTGCCCGAATCTAATGTAACTTTTTTGGTTTTGTTGCGTTTATTAACGCAGGAGAGTTTTTACTTTCCGGCTAATAGATTTAGAGAACTTAGTACAAACCAAAGATTTTGATATTGGACTAAAGTAGTACCAAAAAAGTAGTACCTTTGGTGCATAGCGGTGCAGTTTTTTAAACGGTAAAATATTAAATATACTTTGGTGGTTAAATTTCTTAAAAATCAGTTCATATTTGTGAAACTATCTACTAATATGAGACTGGGCGATTGTCGTTGTCATCCCAAATGTCGGCCCCATACCGACAGTAAAGAAACCAGTGGGCGGGGGTATTTAGAATGCTTATACATGGAGTTAAATCCCGCAATAGTTTCCCTACATTATATTTCGTTATTTTCACTTTTTTCGCCCTGACGGCTTTGTTTCTTTTCGTTGTCAATCCTTTTGGTAACAGCAGCGATAACGCGGCCTCATCGAGTAGCTATAGCGTTTACCGTAGCCAACAAAATAGGTTCGTGATTAGCTATCCCACAAGCTGGCAGATTAGTGGTGGTAACGAGGAAGCCGGAGTAACCACTATCTCTTCCAATGTTGCCCCTACTACACAAGAGGGTGGCTTGATTGACCCTCGTGGATATCGTGCCAACCAGACCCCGGCTGATAGGTTTAGCAAAATTGATGTGCTGAGTTTTGAAGTTTCGGCTGGTACTACCGCCCTGGAGTTTCTGACTTCACGTACTAATGTGGCTTTAATCGGTGATGCTTCTAAAATCACGGTGGATGGTGTACCGGCTATTCGGTTGGATGTTGATACCGGGCAGGTTTTGAAAAATCATACGGTTTCAAACGTCTATACCAGCGTCTACCTGACCAAAGGTAATAGAGGCTATATTATTGCCGGGTTCGCCCACCCCGAAGTTCTAAATCAAATTATTAACAGTTTCCAGGCCTGGTAAGGTATAATAGGGGGGAAAGTAGCTCTTCCCTTCGGTAATATAATTCGCCTGAAGGACGGTTACTCAACCGCCCTTTTTTGTTTATTCTACTAAAACAGGTTTACATAATGTTATCTATACCAGAAAATATTATAGAAGAAATGTTGGCGCACCTACGTCAGGATTACCCCGATGAAGGTTGCGGCTTGTTAGGCGGACTGAACGGCAAAGTTAGCCACCATTGGCCTACTACTAATGTTGAGCCGGAAAATAAATATGTCCGCTACTTGATTGACCCCAAAGAGCAACTGGCGGCTGAAGAGGAGTTGGACAATCTGGGGTTGGAACTGACGGCTATTTACCATAGTCACACCCATACCCCGGCTTATCCCTCGCCCACCGATGTTCGTACCGCCTATTATCCTGATAGTTATTATTTGTTGGTTTCGCTGACTGAGCCGGACAGCCCGGTTATTAAGGCTTACAAAATTATCAAACCCGACCCCTGGGGCACTATCGGCGAGATTGTGGAAGAGGAATGGGCAAGGACGAATGAGGAAGAATAAAGAATAAAGTATTAAGAAGCATGAATTCGTAGGGGCGGGGTTGCCACGCCCTGAATTTCGGATTTTGTAGGAGCAGGCTCTGTCCTGCGATAACCATCGGGTGACAGAGCACCCTTCTACGGGGAATTCTTGATTTTACATATTGGATTTTAGATTTTAGATGCAGCCGATAACCGATTAAGGAGCAATAATTATGGCGGAATTATTAACTGGTAGTTCAAGAGTAGGTAAAGAAGGTTTCAAGCAACTTTTAGCCCGTAAGAATTCCAACCCGCCCCTGGAAGTGGTTGACCTTTATTATGAGCTTGAATCAAGCTGGGGATTGAGGGCGGATTTGTTGGTGAGTCAGATGTTCCACGAAACGGGCTACCTGACTAGTTGGTGGAGTCAGCCACCCCGCCGCAATATGGCTGGAATTGGAGTGACGGGCGAGGTTAGTGCCAACGATCCTAAGAGCAACGCCTGGGCTTTCAAATCGGAAGCGGGCAAATGGTTCAAGGGCTACTCTTTCGGCGATTGGCGGGCGGCAGTTCAGGCCCACTTTGCCCATATGTCGGCCTATGTTTTCGCGGACGAGCGCAACAATGCCCGTCAACTTGACCCGCGCTACTCGGCAGCACGTGGTCAGTTTGCCGCAAAGGGTTGGGCTTTGTGTAAAGCAGTTACCGACCTAAACGGGCGGTGGGCGGTTCCCGGCACAACCTATGGAGAAATGATTACCGCCCTGCTTAATTCGGTGGCGGCGATGTCGGTCAGTACCCCCGCGCCCCAGGCTTCCGCTCCCTCCACTCAATCTGCCCCGCCCCCTGCTACTACCCAAAATGTTGCATCCGCCTCAACTGATGATTTATCGTTGATGGCGGAGGTCGAACCTGTCACCCAGCCTGAACAAGCTCCTGCTTCCGCCGCTGCTGCCCCGCCCCCCGCTCCGACTAACACCGAGTCCCAACCTGTGGCGGTGGAAGCTGCCTCAACGGTTGAGGATGTGTCGCCCCCCGCTCCGGTTGACCCAGGCCAATTGACCGAAACTACAACCGCCAGTTTTTCCGAGCCAAATGCCGAGATAGACGCGATTATGGCGGGCTATTCCAGCCAGATGACCACCTATAACGGCAAAGGCACGGTGAATAGCGGCTCAGTATCAGCCTACGAAAACCCCGCTCCTGGCTCGGCGGTTATTAATACTTTTCAGGCTGGTACAGTTTTAGAGTTTATTGGTTTTACCGAGGGCGGGGCTGATTTGGGCTCAGGCTCACGTTGGTTTTATATTAGCTTCTCACAGGGCGGCGGCTGGGTTTACGGAGCTTTCGTTAATTAGCAGAAGTTTGAACCTGAATAGTTGACCTCATTTTGTAGGGGTAGACCAATGTGTCTACCTTGATTGACCCTGATTTGAAAATTTTGTTTGTGATTTAGCACAAAATCTACGGTTAAGGGCTGTGGTGGCTTACATAGCAAAATTCGTATGAAATTGTTAAACTCATAAATATTACCTGTAAAATAAATCTTTCTGCAAAAAATTCATAATACTAGGCTACCCAAAAAACGTTAATCTTTAATTACAAGGAGCTTTTCCGTGCAAATTGTGGCAACCTTTTCGATAGTGGCTTTCGACCCTAACACCGGGGAATTGGGGATTGCGGTAGAGTCAAAGTTTCTGGGAGTAGGGGCGGTAGTGCCCTGGGCTAAGGCGGGGGTAGGGGCGGTGGCAACCCAGGCCTATGCCAACACCACCTATGGCCCCAAAGGGCTGGAACTTCTGGAGCAGGGGTTAAGTCCGCAAGAGGTCGTGGATAAATTGACCGCCGAAGACCCCGAAGCCCAGCGGCGTCAGGTTGGAATTGTGGACGCGCAGGGCCGCTCGGCCACCTTTACCGGAGCCGAATGTTTTGCCTGGGCTGGCGGTCGTGCCGGACAAAACTATGCCTGTCAGGGTAATATTCTGGTCAGTCAGCCCACAGTGGACGCAATGGCAAGCAGCTTTGAGGAGAACGTCTCGCTGCCTCTGCCGGAGCGTCTGGTGGCGGCTCTACAGGCGGGCCAGGCGGCAGGTGGTGATAGCCGAGGTGAGCAATCGGCGGCCTTGCTGGTGGTTAAGGATAAAGGGGGCTATTCCGGTTTTAATGACCGCTATATTCATTTGCATGTGGAAGACCATCCCAAACCGATTGACGAACTTGAGCGGGTTTTAGCTTTGCATCGGGTTTATTTTGCCTCTACCCGAACTGACGCCGAACTGATTAGAATTGACGCAGTTCTTACCAAAGAAATACAGACTCAATTAGCGACATTGGGTTTTTATGAAGGAGAAGTAAGCGGGATTTACGATAACGCCACCCGTAAAGCTTTTGAAAACTTTGCCTCGAAGGAAAATCTGGAAGAACGCTGGCGGGGGGATTATTTGGTGGATAAGATTATATTGGACTTTTTGCGCGGGGGCAGCCACTAGCCATAAAATAACCCTCCCACTTTAGGGTTTAGGGATACATTGAAAGTATCCAAATAAAAATACCCCCGCTGTCCTAAAGATAGCGGGGGTGGGGGTCAAACTACCCCTGAATTACATTTCGCGGTATTCGCCTTCGACGGTGCCATCAGGCCGAGTGCCGCCGGGTTGAGGACCACCTTCGCCGGGCTGCTGTTCGCTACCACCGGGTTGAGGGCCGCCAGCCGCTTGCTGCTGACCGTAGACTGCCGAGCCAACCTTCTGTACTGCCGTCATCAAATCGTTAGTAGCACTGGTGATGAGCTGGACATCCTCGCCTTGCAACGCGCTCCGTACTGCCGCGACTTTGCCGTTGATTTCTTCCTTCAACTCCTGGGGGACTTGAGTATCGAAATCGCGCAGGGTCTTTTCGGCGGTATAAGCCGCGCTGTCACCCTTGTTACGAGATTCAATCAACTCACGCTTCTTGGCATCCTCACCAGCGTGAACTTCCGCCTCGCGCTTCATCTTCTCAATCTCGTCTTTCGACAGACCACTGGAAGCGGTAATGGTGATTTTCTGCTCACGACCACTGGCGGTATCTTTAGCCGAAACGTTCAGAATACCGTTAGCGTCAATGTCGAATGTCACCTCGATTTTCGGCACTCCACGCGGTGCGGGTGGAATACCGTCCAGGATAAAGCGTCCCAGGCTCTTGTTTTCGTTAGCCATCGGGCGTTCACCTTGAACCACGTGAATTTCCACGCTGCCCTGCCCGTCGGCGGCGGTGCTGAACACCTCGCTCTTGCGGGTCGGGATAGTGGTGTTGCGCTCGATTAGCCCGGTAGCCACGCCACCCAGCGTTTCCACGCTCAAGGTCAGGGGGGTTACGTCCAGTAACAGGATGTCTTTAACATCGCCACCGAGTACCCCGGCCTGAACCGCTGCGCCAACTGCTACCACTTCGTCCGGGTTAATTCCCCGGTTGGGTTCTTTACCAAAGAAGGTGCGAACTTTTTCCACGATAGAAGGCATGCGGGTCATACCCCCGACCATCAATATTTCATTGACTTCGGTGGTTTTCATCCCGGCATCGTCTAACGCGCCCTTCATCGGCGGCACGGTCTTGTCAATCAGGTCGCCCACCAGTTGTTCCAGCTTGCTGCGGGTCAGGTTGACGTTTAGATGTTTCGGGCCACTGGCATCGGCACTGATAAAGGGCAGGTTGAGGTCGGTGCTGGGTGCGCTGGAAAGCTCCACCTTGGCCTTCTCGGCTGCTTCTTTCAGGCGTTGCAAGGCCATCCGATCCATCCGCAGGTCAATGCCCTGTTCTTTCTTGAACTCGTCGGCTAACCACTCAATAATGCGCTGGTCAAAGTCGTCACCGCCCAGGTGGGTATCGCCGTTGGTGCTTTTTACTTCAAACACACCTTCGGCCAGATTCAAGATAGAAATATCGTAAGTACCACCACCGAGGTCATAAACCCCGACGTTTTCTTCGTGTTTCTTATCCACGCCATAGGCCAGGGCGGCGGCGGTAGGTTCGTTGATAATCCGCAAAACCTTTAACCCGGCAATTTCCCCAGCATCTTTGGTGGCCTGTCGTTGACTATCGTTGAAGTAGGCCGGAACGGTTATAACCGCTTCGGTAATTTTTTCACCCACATAAGCTTCGGCATCTGATTTTAGTTTCTGCAAAATCATTGCGCTAACTTCGGGCGGGCTATAGCCCTTGTTGCCCATCCATACCTCAACGTCACCATTCGGGCGTTGCGAAACTTTGTAAGGGACGAGTTTAAGGTCGCGCTGCACTGCCGGGTCATTATATTTACGGCCCATAAAGCGTTTGATTGAGAAAATCGTGTTTTCCGGATTGGTAACAGCCTGTCGCTTGGCAACTTGTCCAACCAACCTTTCGCCCTGTTTATTTACTGCTACCACGCTGGGGGTTGTTCGCATACCCTCGGCGTTGGGGATTACTACCGCCTCGCCACCTTCCATGATGGCTATAACCGAGTTAGTAGTTCCCAGGTCAATTCCTAAAATCTTGCCCATTTGTATTTCAGTCCTCCAAACTTAAAAATTTGTTTTATATATTGCAATCTATTACTGCATATCCTTAGTCAATAGGCATAATTAGCACTCTCATCTGAGATATGCTAACACAACTTACGGGTTGGGGCTATAGAAAGTAGCGTTTTTAGGTGTTAGAGTTGTGTTAGACATTTGTTTATGAGGCTGGGGTTAGGGGGCTTGGGGCGTTTCGTAAATCTTGGGGTTACTAAGCTGAGTTAAAATTAGGCGAACTCGTCAAAAAAGTGAGTGTCCACTTCATAGACAGTTTTAGGTACAAGACCTAACTCTAATTGGACAAACATGTCAACCAGTTTTTCACCATCAACTAATTCAATTGGCGAAGCTCCTTCTCGAAATGCTTCTTTACGGGCCTCAGCAGTAAATGTGCTAGTAGTAAGAAATATACCCTTATCTGTTCTACCCGCCATCGCCCCTCGGAAATCTCTAATCTGAGGAGCTGATATAGCTGTCTTTGCGTTATATCGTTTGCACTGAAAGATTACTTGCATACTTAATAATGGGTTTATCTGTAAAATACCTCTACCGTCAATGCCTCCATCTCCGGTTCGCCCCGTGACTTCAACTTGCTGAAATCCAGACTCACGCAATAATCTCTGGCACAATTTTTCAAATCCTACCGGCGGAAGTTTCCTGATTATTTCAAGTAATTCTGAGCGGTAATCATTTGGGATAGATATACCAATATCAGGTGGGGCAGTTTTTTCCTCACTTACTTTAAAATCATCTTCAGCAATGGATGTACTATCCTTGACTTGCTCACGAACTCTTTCAAGAATTTCTTGGTAATTTTTAGGTGTAAGATTTGAGCTTATCCCTTTTTCTGTTAAGCTCCACACCCCACGTTTTGATGAATCAATATAACCATCTTTGGATAAATAGAATTTGGCCCAAGCAACTTGATTCTCAAATCGCGATCCACCACTACTAATTTGTTCATTCCTTTTTGCATCAGATAATTTCAACTTTTGCGAGATTAGCTCTCTAACTTCAGCAGGTCTTCCTGAATTTCCCAGTTCCTTAAGTGCGGAAATAACATGCTCAAAATATTGAACGAATTGCGGCCCTGCCATTAAGTTTTCCTTTACTGTTTCATAAAATCGGTAAGAGGTTCATCAAAGTCGTCGGCAATGGTTATTAACCCTTTGGCACTACCAAAGACTCTCTTTTTTTTAGGTTTTACTATTGGTACTAATTGGATTGTGTCTTGGTTATCCTTCGTAATTAGAATGGTTTCCCTATTTAAGGCAGCATCAATTAAATCTAATAAATGTAATTTGGCTTCATCAAGATTTACCTTTTGCATAATACTTGCCTTCCGTTTTACTTCCAATATTTATAAGTACGACTTTCGCTTTAGAACTTAGTAACCTGAATAAACGGGTACAAATTAAACCTGATAATTGGCCTCAAGCGAAAGTCCTAATAAAAAAATTATCGCACTTTCAGTTTATCACGTAACAAATCTGGCTTCAATAATACAACTCAGCCCTAAATACCTCGGAGGCGTTTGCTGCGGCCCTTTTCGGACTCGGTCTGGAGGAGGCCGCGCTCTTCTAATAAAATTCGCAGTAACTCGCGGTCATCGCCCCGCAGTACCGCGCTTTCGTGGGCTTCCATCAGAGCCACCGGGTAGCCCTGGCCTAATTCGCTCTGCTTTTGCACGATAGCCAGAGAGGTTGCCAGCTTTTGAGGGTCGTCGGCCAGCCATTGGGGAAATTCGAGCCTGACCATCTCAAAGGGGGTATGCAGATAGGTAAAATAAATATCGCCGATATGCTCCTGCAACTCTTTCGGCTCGTTCAGCACCGTGCCGAAAATCGGGCCACGAGAATTCTCCGGCAAGAGCTGGCGGAACAGCATCGCGTCCTGCACCCCGGCAAAACGGGCAGAAGAGTTCTGGTTCTGGGCTAAGGCTCGCAAGGTATCCACCACCGAGTCGCTGTGAGTGTTGCTGATATAGCCGATTACCGGGATGCCTTCGGTCTGAAACTGCCCCAAAACCTGATAATACTCGTTGCGTAAGGCCGTCCCTTTTTGTCCCCGCAGGTTGATACTGCGCCAGAGGGTCAGCGGCCCGTCCCGAAAAACCACCGTCGCCTTATGCTGCCGGGCCATCTCGAAGGCCACCTTGAGCTCCTCCAGAGCCGAGCGGGTATCCAGGAGTGAAGCCGCCATCGTTTCCTGTTCCTCGCTGGCGACATCCCCGGCCTCGAACAGCGTTACACTATCTATCTCGGCCTCCGAATCCGGGCCATACCGCAGCATCACCTTCCCCACGTTTATCACATAGTAAAGGGACGTTCCGTTATGACGGTCGGGCGGAATCGGCGAACTATCGGTAGCGACCACGCAATATTCCCCAACCGTTGGGCGAATCTCTACTACTTCATTCGGCTCGGTTATGGGGCGGGCAGTGGTAATATCCTTGCGGGTTTTCTGCTGGGCGGCTACGTTTAACTCATAGGTGCTGGATTTTTTATAAAGTGCCAGGGCTTCCTCGATATTGTCGCGCAGCTTCTCGCCATCCTTCAGCAACCGCTCGGATTGGGCTTCAATCTGTTTTACTAAATCTTCGGGATTTATTGGCATAATGGTTGTTGGTTATTAGTTGTTGGTTGTTCGAGTTCTCCCTTCCCTGATTCAGGGAGAGGGCGGATACCCGCTTGCGGGTGGGGTCAGGTTAACGGGCGTTGTATCTGACAATAAGCAAGCCGCGTTGGGTTTCCAGGTCAATCAGGTTAAGTTGCCGGTCATTGACCTTAATAGTGGCGGCGGAGCGGTTGAGTTGCGGCTCAATCAGGTTATCGTTAATTGCCTGTACTACCTGATTGGTGCTAATCGGCAAATTACCCTTTCCTACCTTTGGCTCCCCAATCGCCCGTAAGACGATTTTGTTGTTAACCACCGAAGCACTTTCGGTAACGCTAACATCAAAATCCACCAGACTATTGCCCAATTTGGCATTTATTTCGAATTGCTGACCCGGGAGAATCTTGATACTTATATCTTTAAGACTGAAAATTCCGGCGATAGTGTAGGGATTAGCTTTTACCTCACGCAAAGTTTCGGCGTTAAGATAACTTTCACTGAGGGTAGCCGAGAGGTCGGTAATACCGGGCACAGGTTGACGGGCGGGGAAAGGCTGATTGGATACGGGTGAGCCAAAGACTAACAAAGCCAGGATAAGTATCCCGGCTACCCCCAGAACAAAACCCATTAGTAGCAAGCCACAGCCCAGCACCCAGGGAATCCCTTTCTTGCGCCCATCCCGCACCTTACCCGGCGAGACGTAGCGATTGGAATTGCCTGGCTGCTGAAAACCGCCGGGACTGGAACCCGGCATCGGTGGGCGGTAACTCATAAGTTAGGCTACCTGGGTTTTTTCTATTCGACTAACCCAGAGGTCGGGCTTTTTAACTTCTTCCAGAGTTGGGATATATTCCGGCCTGTCCCACATCAGGTTGGCGAAATCAATACCCTTTTTCGCCACTACCGCATCAACAAAGATTTCACCCAGGCGATATTGCTCCATTTTCAGGTCTAGCCCGGTAATCTTGATAAACAGGCGGTCAATAATGCTGCGGTTTTTCTGGCGGTTTTCCATCCGGTCTTTGATGGTCTCGTAATCAGGCATCAGCTTCACGCCCACCGCGTTCATTACGTGGTTGCTGTAGCCTTCTACAATGCTCATCAAAGCCTGCAACTCCTGGAAAAGCTGGCGTTGCTCCGGGGTCATAATCCGCTCCAGCCATGCCCCACCCTGTGCGCCATTATCGCGTACCCGCTTCACAAAGCCGCTCAAACCCTGTTGACTAACCCGCATGTTCTCAATATCGTGGCTGATAAAGCTAAAATATTTCTCCAGAATGCTGTTAAAATGCAGCCGCACCCAGGGATGTGATTCAAACTCAAAAGCGTGGGTGCTTTCGTGCAGGGCAATCCACAACCGGAATTCATCGCCGCTTATGCCCAGGTTATTAACTACTCCGGCGATGTTTGGCTCGACAAAATAGACCCGCCCATCACTCAAACGCTCTTTACCCATTAGGCTCAGGTCATATTGGCCTAAAACCCGCCGCGCCAGATAGCCCAGTAGTAGCCCCATCTCAGCACTTAATATCAACTGGTTGAAGCCGCCTACAACCGCCTGCCCCACCGGGCTACTGTTGCGAATTGCGTCCCGGTTCAAGCGTTCGATAGGTTCAAAAAGCTGCCGAAAGCTGGAAATATTGGCCTCAACCCACTCGTTGCGGCTGACGGCCTGGACGGTGGTCAGGTCGCGCGGCAACTTGGTATTGGCGTATTCCTCGATAATCGGCACCACCCGCATCGCCAACTTGCTATAGTAATCGTTCCATTTAGCCCGCCATTCGGCTGTCGCGCCGGGTTCGGGGTTCATACGATGGGCGGTCTGACGCACCTTTTCCCAATCTATCATATTTGGTGGGCCATTGCGTTGAGCCTCGCGGGTACGAGCGTTAGCCCAGGCTGCTCCAAAGGCGGCGGCGGTTGCCAGCCCCAACCCAGCCGCCAGCTTGCCATAGTTTCCACTCTGCCCGGCGTTCTTGTCCGAACCCGATTTATTATCAGATGTATTTGCCATTTGTTTTGCTCCTTGCCGTTTGTGCGTCCGGCCCTACTCCATACCGGAACGAATAAATGTCGCGCCGAATTTTTATTTTCTACGCGCCTGGGAGGTATGATAAACAGTTGTGGTCTTAGTGTCAAGGTTAGTAGGTATTAAGCGTTAGTTAGGAAATTCCAGGCGTAAGAATAAAGAATAGATAAAGAATAGATAATGAAGAAGAATTCTTAACCGCTATCGCCAGGCCGAGCACCCCACTCGGTTTGCAGCCAATCAATCGTAAAATGTGGGCTAAACAGGAAAAGACCATTCATAACGACTATCCCGCGCTACGAATGGTTATATTTGTATGGCATGGCTCTGTGTCCCTGCTTATTCTGAAATTCCAGACTGTTACACCCGCGCTCAGGGTTTAGCTTTACGGTTTGCCGATTTTTAACTCAGCCAACTTGCCAAAGAGTTCGGGATGAAGATATTTCCCTTTCTCGGCAACGGTTTTGTTTTCTTCCACCGGAATTCGATTAGCTTTGGCCCAGGCATCCTGCCGAATTCCTGTTACCTGCCAGCTTACCTTCTGACCAGATATACCCCCCGCTATCTTAAACTTGCGCTCTTTTATTTCCTCAGCAATGAACAGGTCAGGCATTGACCTTCCAATTGGGGTTAACTGATAGCGATAATCCGAGTTAAGGGCTTCAAACCAACTCGGTAGTTCCACCACTGCCTCACCCTTTTCCCCTAAAGTAGCAATTCCGCTATAGATATTCAGCATATCGGGTGACTCGACAAAAGAGTGATAGAGATATTTGTTAGCCGGGTCAACGGGGTGGTCTATTTTGAAACTGCCACCAGCTTTGGTTAAAGTTCCCTGTACTGATACCGCCGCATCAAAATACCCCGCGTAAAACCCGTTACCTTTAGAACCATACACCCCCACTCCGCTAGTACCATTGCCAAAAGTGCACTCACCCCATACCCCAATATTCTTGCCTTCACCTTTGACCGCCGCCGTTCCAGCTCCACCATTAAAATTAAAGCCTAAAACCCCTATGTTAGAGCTATTACCAAAAACGCCATTGAGGCTGCCATAGCCATAAACGCCAGATTCGCTGCCAACGCCATAGACCCCTCTGCTACCGTTGCCCTGGACACCGAAATAACCATAACCAGATACACCAATGCCAGTCAGCCCGTCCGCGCTGCCAATTCCTTTCATACCAACCTGAGTGTCAGTCAAGAGTGTAGTGTCCAAAGCGGCGGTGTCACCACAGGCAATCAAGCCATAATAACCGATGGTAGGTTTATTGGCAGGGGTTGCCCCACCCGGTGGCACCACTATCATCCCAACTTTGCTATTAAAGCCAGTTGGGTTAACAATCGTTCTGGCCTGGGTTTCCTGAGTCGCTACCAGAGCGGTTGCGGCTGCCGTCCCACCCAACAAAGCCAGCCCCAATTTTTTGATGGTTTTGCGGCGGGTGGTCGTTACCCCAGACTGTGCGGTTGGGGTTGGCGGGGTTAATTGGGTAGCTTGAGTTTTGAGGTCGGCTAGTTCCGCTCGCATCTGGGCCATTTGAACCATTAGTTCCTGGATGCTGGGGGTTAAATCCTGGTCACTCATCTTTTGCTCCTGATTAAGTTTTGTGGGGGTTTCAGTGACTTAATTCAATAAGTTTTACCTGTACTGGTTACTTATTTCATCTAAGCTGCTAATTTGAAAATGTTTGGAACAAGATGAGTAAAGTAACCAGTTCAGACTTTAGTAAGCCTAATATTAAGCTATTTAGCTTGTTGAGCTGGTCGTCTAATAAAGAACAATGCTGCAATGCTCAATAGCCCTACTACCAACAATCCGGCCAAAATCATCGTCAAATCAAAACTTAGGCCCGACTGGGCGGCTTGCTGACCTGTACCACTACTTGGCAAACCGGGCTGCTGAACAGGGTTCGCCGCCTGAAAGGCCTTTGTAGCTGCCCCAACTCTTGACTGCTCTGAAGCTAACATTGTATTGGTGTAGGACTTGATTTTGCCACCTTCGGTCACCACGACTGTGGTAAATTCCACCGGTGCCACTCCGATCATCTTGAAGAAATTGTTAGTCATCTTTGCATTGGTACTTACCTTGTTCCCTTCAACCACCGGAGTGCCAATATTAACTTTGCTGACATTCAGTTGTAGGTTACTCAGGATAGCTTTCCTGATTTCTTCCTTGCCAGTCCAGACTCCCGAAGTGTTAGCCGGAGGAGGAGTAACAGTTAGTACCGCATCGTCAGTGAATAAGGCGACGGCAACCTCGACATTTTGGGTACTACCGAAAGCAACCTTTTCAAAAGCTGCCAACGCGGCGGCTGGATCATTTACCGACTGCGCTCCTGCCACGCTGGTTAATCCCAGGGTTAAGCCGAATGTTATTATTAATGACCAAACCCTTATTTTCGCTAATCGTTTCATCGTCAAAATCTCCTTTTGGTTACTGTTTTGGTTGGTTGGTTGAAGCCAATGCTTCAAGTAAGTTCACCAGTTCCTGCAAGTTACTAAATTGGTGTGACTCGCCGTCAACAACCCGTTGAACCTTGCCACCCCATTCAACCTTGCCACTGTCGCTGTCGGTATTACCAGCCCACAAGCGCACTAGAAATAAGTTTGAGCGGTTGTGTTGGTACTTGTTCAAGATTTCGCTCCTTCAATCGTTCGTTATTTCAATGGTAGTGCTAGTTGGCTGGTAGTTCGTAATTGAATTATCCCGTATAATCAAACTTATCGAGCGTTACATAACCGCTACAATTTCGATAGGCTACCAATGAACTCGAAAGTTTTTAAAATAGATTTCATAAGTACACGACTTTCGCTTTGGAACTCACTAGCCTGGTAAAATAGCTCCAATGTGAGCTTAATAATTGGGCTCCAGCGAAAGTCCTAAAGTAGTAAAGTTCTTTGAGGGATATTGATGAGCGGTGAATCAACGTTTGGCGGCTGGATACGTCAACGGCGTAACGAGTTGGGAATTACTCAGGAAGAACTTTCCAATCAGCTGGGGTTCTCGTTGGCCCTCTTGCGAAAGCTTGAGTCTTCAGAGCGTCGCCCCTCCGGTCAGATTGTCGCTTTACTGGCGGAATATTTTCGCATTCCGGCTGATGAACGCGATGCTTTCATAACGTTTGCTCGTATTGGCGGGACAGAATCTATTTATGCTGATGATTTAACCTCAGGAACTTCTGGCTCTCCCTGGCGGCGGGTTTATTTTCACCAAACCAATCTACCAACTATGCTCACTCCCATAATTGGTCGCCAACGTGAACTAGCGTTGGCTTTGGGCTATTTTCGGCAGCCCAAAATGCGGTTGCTTACCATTACCGGGACACCTGGTATTGGCAAGACTCGTATCGCTTTGGAGGTCGCCGCTAATCTGGTTGAAGCTTTCGAGGACGGTGTTTTCTTTATAGACTTAACTTCTGTCATAGATCCTGACCTGGTAATCCCAACCATAGCCCAGACTCTTGGTTTGAAGGAGAGAGGTAAGGAACTTTTTGAGATGGTATTACTTGATTATATTCGTGAACGGCGAATGTTGCTTTTTCTGGACAATTTTGAGCAAGTATTAGATGCCGCCACTTCAATTACCAGACTCTTAGAGGCAAGTCCCTGGCTCAAAGTAATGATAACAAGTCGTGAGGCACTTCAGGTCAGGGGGGAGCGTCGTTTTAATATTCCGCCTCTGGCAGTGCCTGACATAAATGAGTTTGAGTCACTAGAGGCGTTAGAGGCGTATCCTTCGGTTGAACTGTTCCTGGAAAGTGCCAGGGCAGTCATGGCTGATTTCGAGCTAAACCGGGAAAACGCTGGTGAGGTGGCCGCAATATGTATAAAACTGGAGGGAGTGCCGTTGGCAATTGAGCTGGCGGCGGCCCGCATCCGATATTTTTCACCAAAGGAATTGTACTCTGCTTTAGATAGCCGTCTCAGGTTGTTGACTGGCGGAGCGCGAGACCTCCCTACCAGACACCGTACTTTGAGGAATGCCATCGAGTGGAGCTATGATTTGTTAAATGAGAATGAACAGCGACTTTTTCGATTTGCCGGAATTTTCGCTGGGGGCCTTACTGACGAAGCTTTAGGCTGGTTGGGCAAGAAGCAGCCAGCTCCAACTGTTTTAATCTTTGATACGTTGCTGGCCTTAAACGAAAAAAATCTAATCCTTACCGAAAATAAAATAGCTAAATCAGGAGCAGTACGGTTTAGGCTACTCGAAAGTATCCGTGAATTTGCCGTAGAACAACTGGAAAAGCACGGAGAAATAACCGAGGCCCGCAGTGGGCATGCTGATTATTATTTAGAATTGGCCGAGCGCGCGGAGCAACACTTCACTGGCACCCAATATCCTGGCTGGGGGGCAGACCAAATTGCCTGGGTGAATAGACAAAAAGCTGATTTCGATAATATGCGGCTGGGCCTGGATTGGTATCAATTACAAGTAGAGGCTCAAGATAAGGCTAATAACCTGCTAAATTTACAGAAAGGCTTGAGGTTAGCTACTGCTCTGAGAAGAGTTTGGTTTGAAAGAGGTCATTTCACCGAAGGGGTGCAATGGTTGATGAGTTTTCTCTCGAAGGTTCCAAAACCGCTACCGACTAATTTGCCCGAACTAAGGGCTATTTATGCCAAAGCTATCGCCATCGTGGGTAGGATATCCCCCGTGAATGAGACTCCTGGTACGATTCCGCCCTTGCTTGAAGAAAGTTTAAGTATCGCTACCGAGTTGGGTGACAAGCAATTAATTGCCCTGGTATTGCTCATTTCGGGAGTGGTAGCCCTGAACCAGGCCGACTATGAAAAAGCCTATTATTTTCAAAAGGAGTGCCTGAAGCTTTATAGAGAACTGGACAACCAGTGGGGTGCTGCGGCAGTGTTGCAAGACATTGGTGTCGCCAATCTTAAACAGGGCAATATTAGCCTGGCCCGACCAATGTTGGAAGAAAGTTTGCAGCTCTTTCGAGGGGTTGGTGAATATGTTGGTGTTATTTCCGTTCTGAATAATTTAGCTCATGTAGCTTATTATCAAAAAAAATATGGAGAAGCCCGAACCTTTTGGCAGGAAAGCCAGCAATGGAGCCGCGACTCAGGCTACACAAATATGTTAGGTTATTTAGAGACAATGCTAGGTTGGGTAGCGTTAGGCGAAGGCAATCAGCAGGAAGCCAGCGAGCTATTCAAGAAGGGGCTTCAACTTGGACAGACTACAAGGTCGCTAGAGACAATTTATTCTGGTTTAGGTGGGTTGGGAGTTTTGGCCCAGGCCCAGCACCACACCGAGAAAGCGGCTTTTCTCTTTGGAGCGGCGGATACTTTAGGAAAGTCTGCAAATATTGTGTTATTTCCTCTTAAAAAGGTTGAACTTGACCTTGAAATTGCGCTGGCTCGTGCGCAACTATCTGCTGAGAAATGGAACGAGATGTGGGCTAGAGGATACGAAATGGCCTTTGAAGTTACCAAACTACTGGAAAATGAACCACTCAAACTCGATAAAGCACTGGTTAGTCTACTTGAAGTTGCCTGGCAGGTATGATAAAGAGTGTGCCGTTACTTTCAGGGTTAGTCGGTTGTCAGTGGTCATTTGTCGGTAATCAAAATCAATGCCTAAACCTTAAATCTTCCCTATCAAGTCAATTCAATTCATATAATTGGCGATGTTGCTTCATAAGTTCCAGGTAGCGGACATTTTGCCTGGCCTGTAGCCATTTCGCCCGAAAGATAACGGCAGACTTGGCCTTGACCTCATCTTCTTGCCGAGGCAATACCTCCTTATGGTCGTCTGACCACTTTTTGCCGCTTTTATGATTGGCATAGCGGCGCGAACGGGTATAGCCCATCTGTAGAAACTTGCGGGCCATATCCAACCCTACAAAATCGTTATTTTCGCCATATTCCAGAAACATTGCGTATATTTTGTCGGCAGACTCCTGAGCTATTTCAGGAGTCTTGAAACGCCAGTGTGGAAGTATTTCGCTTTTATAGGGCTCAACCAGGAGTACACCCTGTTCGCCTTTGCCAATACGGTAATATTCAGGGTGCTGGCGAAAGTCAATTTCTTTAAAGTTGAGCGAATAATCAAAATCCATTTTTAGCCTCTAAAGAATTAGCACCTCTGCCTGACCCCTAACCCCTCTTGTGCAAGGTCATTCGCATGCCGTGCTTTGTCCGCAATGTGACCAGCGGTTGCATCTCAACCGGATGTCCCGGCACTAAGCGCAATTGCCACTTTTGGGCCAGGGTAGCCAGCAACAACACCCCTTCCATCCAGGCAAATTGTTCACCAATACAGATGCGGGGGCCAGCTCCAAAGGGGAAATAGGCAAATTTGGGGCGACTCTCGCGGGCTTCGGCTGTCCAGCGTTGGGGGTCGAAACGGTCAGGGTCGGGATAATAACGCGGGTCGTGGTGCATAATATATGGACTGGCTAATATAATCGAGTTAGCCGGAACAAAATATTCGCCAATCTGGTAATCATGCAGAGCGCGGCGACCCATTATCCAGGCGGGTGGGTACATTCGCATCGCCTCCGCCAACACCATTTCGGTATAGCGCAGTTTGGGCCAATCCTCGGCGTTAGCGGCCCGACCTGCTAAAACAGTATCAATCTCGGCCTGCATCTTCTTTTCAACTTCAGGATGCTGCGACAGCAAATACCAGGTCCAGGTCAAGGCGTTGGCGGTGGTTTCATGACCAGCCAGGAAAATAGTCATGGCCTCGTCCCGCAACTGCAAATCGCTCATTCTGCCGCCATCACCCTCGGTATCCTGCGCCAGAATCAACATCGAAAGCAAATCGCCACTATCCCCATTGGCCCGATGTTCGGCAATCAGGCGATAAATCGTCGCATCCAACCGAGCTTTAGCCTGTTCAAAGCGTTTGACGCTGGGCGAAAAAGGGATTTTTTCCAGCAGGGCATTAAAAGGCAAAGTAAAACGGTCAAATAACTCCATCGAAGTGGTCAGAGCTTCGCCAATCTCCTCGGCTTCTTTTTCCACATCAGCATCAAAGAGAGTTTTGCCAACAATCGCCAGAGTCAGTCGCATCATCTCCTGCGAAATATCCAGAGTTGCGCCGTCCTGCCAGCGTTCGCCCGTGCGTTGAGCATAATCGGTCATAGTAGTGGCATAATTAGCGATGCGCTGACGGTGGAAGGCGGGTTGGGCTAAACGGCGTTGGCGCAGGTGAAATTCCCCTTCGCTGGTGAGCAATCCTTCGCCTATAGCAAATTGCAAAAAGGTAGAGCTAGAAGTAAACTAGAAGGATGAAAGCATATAGTGTAGATTTAAGAACACGAATAGTAAAAGCGGTCGAAAAAGGAATGAACAAAACCGAGGCCAGCCAGGTTTACGGGGT
>JBBQZS010000012.1:0-111097 GCA_038207495.1 Chloroflexia bacterium | reverse complement strand
GCGTTTGCTCTTCGTGCAGCAGTTCCTGCACCAATTCGGCCTTAAAAGTTGGCGTATAGTGTTTTCGGGTGGTTGTCATGTTCTTTATTATATACCTTACACCACCCTATCCCTCTGTCCAGTTTTATGGGTCCATTATAGATTGTCATGATCGCTGACACTCGCAAGGACAATCGGTGGATAACATACCCTAATCAACCCTACGTGGCGATTTCAGCCCTGGTCGTGCCAATTGTTCGGGATAGCAATCTGTTGGGAATTTTAACCCTGGTGCATACTAAAGCTAACCATTTTACCCCTGAGCATGCCCGATTAATAGAATCCACCGCCGGACAGATGGCCCTGACAATTGATAATGCCCGCCTGTTCGCTTCAGTGGCCCAGGAATTAAAACAGCGACAGATAATTGAAGAACAGTTGCGCCATAGTGAATTGCGCCACCGTACCCTTTCTGAATTGACCGCCGATTATGCCTATTCCTTAACCCTGGGGCCAGACCAACGCTGGCAGGAAGAATGGTCAACCCACTCCTTTAAGCGTATTACTGGCTACAGTATCAGTTACTTGATCGAAAAAGATAATTGGGATAAATGCATTCATCCCGATGACTATTCAATTTTCCAGCAACACATAGCCAGAGTATTAGCCGGGGAGCCCGATATAATTGAGTGTCGAGTAATAACGCCGGATGGCGAGACCCGTTGGTTACGTCACTCCGAAAAACTGGAAAGGAATGAACAGCAACAGCTAGTGCGGGTGCTTGGGGCAGGCCGCGATATTACCGAGCAAAAGATAGTTGAAAAAGCCCTGGTAGTTAGCGAAGATCGTTTCTCAAAAATGTTCCAGAATTCTCCGGTTCCAACTGTTGTTACAAGCCACCCCGAAGGCAAATACCTGGCAGTTAATACCGCCGGACTAAACTTTATGGGCTATGCCGAGGCTGAGTTACTCGGTCAATATTATTACGAAATAGGTGGTTTTGACCCGCTTGATCGGAAAAAAATGCAAGTCCTGATTCGGGAAAAGGGCCGAATTTTTAACTATGAAGCCCTGATGCGCGATAAATCCGGTAAGGAGTTTTTAATAACTGCCAGCTCGGAAATAATCAATATTAATCAGGAACCCTGTGTCCTCACCAGCTTCTACGATATTACCGCCCGTAAGGAGGCCGAAAATGCCCTACAGGCCCAGGTATTACAAGCCAGTCTGCTGGCTCAGTTTGGACAAAAAGCTCTAGCCCGAAATGACCTGCGAAACCTGATGGCAGAAGCGGCTGAGTTGGTAAATAGTATCTTAAACGTCCCCCTGAGTGGGGTAGTTGAACTTACGCCCGGCGGGGATAAAGTAATCCTTCAGGCCGGGGTCGGTTGGGATATAAAGTTACCCTTTACCACTAACTTCCATCCTGGTGAGAATTCGCTGGCAAATCTGACGGTTTTAAGTGAAAAACCAGTCATTATTCCAGATATAAATCAGGAGACGCGTTTTACTTTTCAGGCTGCGAAAAAATACCAGATTGTTAGCATTTTGAGCGTGCCAATCCGGGGGCAGGAAGGGCCACTTGGCGCACTCTCGGCTTATGGCACTATGCCACGCCAATTCACTCAGGACGAAATTGACTTTATGCAAGTCACCGCTAACATTTTGGCTACCGCCCTGGAGCAGAACCGGGCCGAGCAACGCATTCGCCGCCAGAATCGCTTTATGGAAGCGTTGTATGAAACCACCCTGAGTATGATAAACCGCCTGGACGTGGACGATTTGCTGGAAGCAATTATGTTACGGGCGGGTAATCTAGTCGGCACAGAGCATGGCTATCTTTATCTGTTAGATAAAAAGGGCCTCTACCCCAAAATGAAAAAGATGCTGGGCACCGGATTTTTCAAGGAACGGCCTGGCTTGGAGATAAAACGCGGGCAGGGGGTGGTTGGCACCGTCTGGGAGAAGAAGCAAAGTCTGGTATTAAATGATTATGCTAACTGGCCGGGTAGATTGCCCGAAATTTCATTACAGTTTTCCAATGCTGTCGCGGCAATACCCTTGAAATCCGGCGAGGAAATAATGGGGGTGCTGGTTTTAACCCTCAACGATAAGGAAAGGATTTTTAACGAAGAAGAGATACTGATGCTGGAAAGGTTTTCCCAACTGGCAGTAGTTGCTCTCGATAATGCCCAGTTGTTTGCCTCTGCCCAACGCCGCCTTAATGAACTGACCACTATCCAGAGTGTGGCTCAGGCCCTTAACTCGACCCTGCAACTGGATGAGTTTTTCCAGATGGTAGTTGAACAAATTAATGCTGCTTTTGGTTATAAAATGATTAGTATCTATCTGCTAGAAAAAGATAGCCTGATTTTGCAAGCCTATGTTGGCTATGACCGGGTGATGCGGGTGATAAATATTCAGCAAGGCATGAGTGGGCGGGTAGTGCGGAGTGGTCAGCCCGAATTTTCGCTGGATGCGACCAGTGACCCGGATTTTATTGCGGTAGTGCCAGAAATTAATCAAGGGATTATTTACCCCCTCAAGAGTAAAAATGGCCCAGTAATCGGAATTTTGAGTGTGGAGTCAAACGGCGACCCCTTCCTGACCCAGGAAGATTTTAACCTGTTAAAACTTATGGCCGACCAGGTTAGTGTGGGGGTGGAAAATGCCCGCCTTTTTGGTGAACTAACCGAACGGGAGAAAGCCGAGCGGCAACACAATCAATTCCTCTCGGTTTTGTACGAAACCACCCTGGGAATGATTAATCGGCTGGATTTAGATGATTTGCTGGAAAACATTCTGGTGCAAGCCGGGGTGTTGGTCGGTACAGAACACGGCTTTATTATTCTGGATCTGCCCGAAGGCGAAAGTTTAGTTAGAAAAATGGTAACGGGGGTCGGCTTTTTCAGTGACCAAATCGGTGCTATAAACCCCCCTGGTAAAGGAAGCGTTAATCTGGTCTGGGAAAGTGGTGAAACGGTCGTAGTGGATGATTATTCCACCTGGGAAAACAGGCTGCCAATTTACCAGAACGACCCTTATCATGCAATGGCCTGCCTACCGTTAAAATCGGGCAGAGTGGTAATGGGGGTAATCGGGCTGGCTTATATGGCGAAAAACCGAAAATTTACCACCCAGGAAATTGAAATGCTGGAACGATTTGGGGCTTTAGCTTCGGTAGCTCTGGATAACGCCCGACTGTATGCCTCAGCTCAGACCGAAATTGATGAACGCAAACGCGCCGAAGCCAGTTTAGCAATTGCCCGTGACCAGGCTCTGGAGGCTTCACGCTTGAAATCGGAGTTCCTGGCTAATATGAGCCACGAAATTCGTACCCCGATGAACGGTCTGGTGGGCATGACTGAGCTTTTACTCGATAGTCCGCTTGATTCCCAGCAACGTGATTTTGCCAATACCATTCGCAATTCCAGCGAACTACTATTAGCCCTGATAAATGATATTCTGGACTTCTCCAAAATTGAAGCCAACAAATTAACCCTCGAAATAATTGATTTCGACCTGAGTAAGTTGGTAGAAGAAACCCTTGACTTACTAATGCCCAAAGTTCTGGAAAAGGGTCTCCCTTTGATGAGCTTCATTGACCCGCAAATCGAGGGCTGGATATTGGGCGACCCTACCCGCTTGCGTCAGGTATTATTAAACCTGGTTACTAATGCTATCAAATTTACTTTCAAGGGCGAAATTCTCGTACAGGTGGTGGTCGAGGAAATTACCGAACACTCAGTTAGATTGTATCTGGAAGTACGCGATACCGGAATTGGAATGTCGCCCGCTACCCAGGCCAAGCTGTTCCAGCCCTTTACTCAGGCCGAAAGCTCTACTACCCGCCGCTTTGGTGGCACTGGCCTTGGCCTTTCGATTGCCCAGCAACTGGTGCAGATGATGGGTGGAACGATTGCAGTGGAAAGCGTAGAAGGGGAAGGGTCAGTTTTCAACCTGAACTTAACTTTCAGTCGTTCCCATTCGGCGGCAGTTATTCCGCAACTCCCCAACCAATCGCCTTTTCTACGAAAACTTAAAATACTGATTGTTGACCAGCAAGCCCGTCACCTTGAAATTATCCGGAAATATTTAAGCTCCTGGGGTATGCTAGGGCTAGGAGTTTGCCATAATCTGGACGCGGTGGAATTACTGATTGAGGCTGCCAATAAAGGGCAGGCTTTTGATGTCGCTATTCTTAACAGCCGGAATGATGGTATGACGGGGGTCGAGCTGGCAAAAACTATCCGCCAGCAACCGGAACTGGCGACCTTACCGCTTATTCTGCTGTCGGACTTTGGGGATAAGACCATTAATGATGAATCGCTATTTTCGGCCAGCCTCACCAAACCCGTCCGCCAATCGCAGCTTCTGGATTGTCTTAACAACGTTATCTATAAAACTGAAACTACTAGCCTTCCTGACCAAAACTTTGATAGGCTGATAACCCCTGCCTCTGAAACGGCTCCCCTTATTCTACTGGTGGAAGATAATCTGGTGAACCAAAAATTGGCTATTCTCCAATTGCAAAAGCTGGGATATCAGGCCGAAATTGCCATCAATGGCCTGGAGGGTCTCCAGTTTATTGCCCGCAAACAATATGACCTGATTTTGATGGATTGCCAGATGCCGGAAATGGATGGTTTTGAAGCTTCCCGCACTATTCGGCAGCGTGGGCTGCAAATCCCGATTGTCGCCATGACCGCCAACGCTATGTTGGGCGACCGCGAACGCTGTCTGGAATCAGGCATGAATGATTATCTAGCCAAACCGGTAGTATTAGACCAGTTGCAGCAGGTTCTTAAACGCTGGCTCCCCCTGAGCAGACAGGAAAACCAGAGTCGGAGCAAAAATCGCTCGAATAGAATCCAAACTAATCCCCTGCGTGGGCCAACTAAAACTTCCCAAAACAATCTTCCAGTTTTGGATGCCAAAGTAATAGAAACTTTACGCCAGTTGTCCGACTATAATGAGCCCGATATGCTAACCGAAACTGTGGTAATTTATCTGGAAGATAGTCGAAAAACTCTGGCGGAAATACGTCAGGCGGTGATCAAGCTTGATTCTCAAAAATTATCCGAAGCCGCCCATTCCCTGAAAGGTAGTAGCAGTAACCTGGGGGCAACTAAATTGGTAGCCCTGTGCGCCCAACTTGAAACAATGGGTCGGAACGGACTCCTGGGCGGGGCGCAAGAGCTCTTGGCAGACCTGGAAGCAGCTTATAATGAATTGATTTTAGCCCTTGAGGTTGAATGTTCGAGCAAAGTTTAAGATAATAGTTTAGAAATGGGTTAGTGGTAGTAGAATTCCCGGAGAGAAAGTATGTCAGAAAAACCCCAGAGTGGCGGGCTGTTTGCCAGCTCTGAAAAGCATCTTATCCTGGTAGCAGACGATGATCGTGGGACGCGCAATATTACCCGCCGAGTGATGGAGCGGGAGGGATATGAGGTCATTGAAGCTGAAGATGGCGAGGATTGCCTGGAAAAATATAACAAATTTCGCCCGGATTTGGTTTTGCTGGATGGAATGATGCCGATTCTGGACGGGTTCGAGGCCTGTGCCCAACTCCGCCAATTACCCCAGGGTGAACAATTACCCATTTTGATGGTTACGGCGTTAGAGGATAATACCTCGGTAGACAAGGCCTTTGCGGCTGGTGCTACCGATTATATTACCAAGCCGATTCATTGGGCGGTGTTGCGCCAACGGGTGCGGCGGTTATTAGCCGCCCGCCACCTTGAGAAAATCCGTAGCGACCTGACCCACATGATTGTTCATGATATGAAAACCCCCCTGATGGCTATTTCCAGCTATGTTGATATTATTCTGGAAGAAGAGATTGACGACTCAATCCCCATTAATCAACTGGATATTTTGCAGCGAATCCAGCGTAATGGGCGTAGCTTACTTGATATGACCAATATGATTCTAGACCTCCAGCGCATGGAGGAAGGCAAATTAGCTCTGAATCTGTCTGAAAACTCCGCCTGTGAGGTGCTGCAACAGGTCGCCGAAAATTTGAACTGGATGGCCCAGAGTTATGGAGTGAACATTCAGCTCGAATGTCCCCAGCCAGAATTGGTCTATACCCTGGATTGGGGTCTGATGAGCCGGGTGCTGGTAAATCTGGTAACAAATGCAATCAAGCATAGTGTACACGGGGGGAATGTTACCCTCAAAACTCAAGGAATTGCTAACTCCCTCAAACCTGGCCTCCTGATTGCGGTAAAGGACGAGGGCGAAGGCATCGCTATGGAAGACCAGAAGCGGATTTTCGAGCGATATACCCAGGCTACGGTGCGGCAGGGTGGTTCGCGCACCGATAGCGGGCTAGGCCTGACTTTTTGCAAAATGGCCGTAGAAGCGCAGGGAGGCCGCATAGAATTACAAAGCACTCCTAACCTCGGTTCGACCTTTAGCCTGATATTTCCTTCTTCCAGTTTGCCGGATTGAATCCAGGTCGTAGGGACTACCCTTGTGGTTGTCCGGTTAACCCCGCCCAGGCAGCGCGAAGCCTCCCCTTTGGGGACAAGGCCAGCCCCAACGAAATTCCCTGCTTTTTCATTCTTCATCCCTCATCCTTCATCCTTTCTCCAACATCCTGTGCTATAATATTTTTATCACATTAAAGAATCATTAATACCCTGTGTGCACCTCACAGTGGCGCGACTACCAAAATACCAGTCATTTGAAATCTGCGAAAACAGAAAGGAGCAATGATGCACCAAAGTTTATTTCGCCAACCTTCACGAGTCGGGCAAGGTCGGGGCCTGAATTTGCTGTTCGTTATGGTCTTGCTAGTGGGTCTGTTTCTAGTAACTTTTACTGCCAAACCTGCCCACGCGGCGGCTTCGTTTAGTCTTGCCAGTAGCACGGTTCGCTATGGTCAACCGCTCAGTCTTAGTGGGAGCGGTTTTAGTGGTGGAGAGAGAATTGCAATCTGGGCTTCCGGTCCGGGTAGAACCGTAATAGATCTGGGCTATCTTAACGCCGGAGGTGACGGTTCCTTCAGTGGTTTCACCCCCGCTACTACAATTTTGGCAGGTACTCCTGGAGCCTGGGCGGTTACGGTACAAGGGGACAATTCTGGCAATCAGGGAATCGTCAACTTTACCCTGCTAAAACCCACGATGGAAGTAACCCGTAGCTTTAACCTGGACGAATCGATAGTAGTTGTAACCTTTAACGGGGCAAACTGGTCGCCCGGTGAGAAAATTTCAACCTGGATTACCGATGGAATTGGCTCAGTGTTGGGCGTAGGCTATTACTACGCCAATGGTGATGGCACGATGCCAGCCTCTCCCTGGATAGGTTTTTACTTCCCAGGGACCTCTGGCACCTACAAGGTTACGGCCTATGGCAACATTAGCGGTCAATTCGCGGTAGTAAGCTTCAACGCCGACAAAATTTAGTGAGTGAGGAAGGCAGCGTTGCCACCCCAAAAATTAAGGAGAAGCTATGTTGAAATATAAACCACAAAGGTTATTCTGGGTCATATTGTTTATGATGTCCCTGTTCGTGCTGCCAATTGCCCAGGCCCAGGAATCTGAGCAATTCAGCATTGAGGAACTCTTTTCCCAGGCCGTGACCCACCTGACTTTGACTAATCTGCCACCTTCTGACCAGATGGAACTTGATAAACCGGGCCTTATTTTGCGCCCTGGACTACAGGTTACCAACGTCGCAATATCCTATGATGCCAAGGGCACCGTTTATATTGCGGGCAAACTGGAAGGAGCGGAGTTTTCCCTGCGCTTCCCGGCAAACTGGAATCGCCAGTTCGTATTATATGCACACGGCTACACCGGGCCAACCGAGGGGCCAACTGGCTTAAAGCTGGCAAGACATGCCAATGAGGAGTTGTTTTTTACCCAGTCGGCTTTCCTCCAGGGCTTTGCCACTGGTCATTCCGAATATAGCAAGTTGGGTTATGCCGTCAAGGACGGAATGTTCCATACCAATCTGTTACATCGGCTGGTTAGCTATATGGGTACAAAGCGAACATATCTGGTCGGTGTTTCGATGGGTGGGAATATAAGTATGGGTCTGGTGGAGAAATATCCCAACGATTACACCGGAACAATTACTTTGTGTGGGGTAGTCGCAGGTTGGTACGAGGAAATCCGTTATCTCACCGATTTCGCGCTGGTCTATAGCTATTTCACCAAACCGCTAGGCGCGCCGTTTAAGTTACCAAACGCCGACGATGTAGTTACCCCTAACCCTGACTCCAGTCTGACTAACACCGTCACTTCGGTAGTGTCCCTTTTTACGGTTGCGGCCAAAAACCCTCAATTTGCCAATATTATCCGCCAGATTTCGGTCATAACCGGGGCAAATCCCGACCCTATTTCTTTCATTACAGCCCTGGGCGGGGATAGTTCGGGCACGGTTGATTTACTTGAAACGTCAGGGGGTTTGCCCTACTCTAACGTTGGCAAGGAATACAAGGGTTCGGATGATGATGTGGCTTTGAACGCCGGAATCCAACGCTTTGAGGCTAGTTCTGGCGCACTAAATTACATCAACAACTGGTTTACCCCTTCCGGCAGCTTTGCTACCAAACTACTCAGTATCCACAACACCATTGACCCGCTCGTTCCCTACGAGCAAGAGCCGCTACTTCGGGCCAAAGTAGCCGCCCAGAATAATCTGGGGAACTTTGCCCAACAGGTGGTAGACGCTGCTCCGGTAAACCTGGCTGACCTCTCCAAGAGCGGCCCAGCCCACTGTTACTTTGCCCCCGGCCAAATTAATTCCGCCTGGAACTCGGTTCGGGGTTGGGTTGAGAACGGCACCAAACCACAGGATGGGGCTAACATCACGACTAATAGCTAAGAAGGACGAAGGAGGAGGGATGAAGGCTGAATAAAACCTTTAGCCCTCCCCCTGACTCCTGAAAATAAGTGTACAAACCGCCAGGTCACCAGGTCACCAAGAAAAAATGAAATTACTTGGAGTTCTTGGCGACTTGGCGGTTTAATTTTCCCTGTGTACTCTGTCTAACAAGTTGGAAGCTTACGCTCTGCCTCTTTGGTGAACAATTAAATAAAGCCTGGATGTAATTGATAGGTTCGCAGGAATTTAACGGTAGGGGACATGTCTGCCTTTGTATGAGTCATTCTCAGGGTAGACACATGGTCTACCCCTACAAACTAACAACCAACAACTAACAACCAACAACTAACAACCAGAAACCCTTTTTATTCCGTTGTTCCTATTGACAAACCAAAATTCATGCCCTAAAATTAAAGTACGATATACGCACATTTGTCCGCTATACGAACAAAATTAAACCAATATAACCCTGCTGGATATTCAACGGTATTACCTTTCCCGGCGATTTTTTGCCCTGGATTACTCTGGTAATTCAACTAAAACACAATCTGGAGGTGTATTATGGCATTGTCAACGCAGACGATGACCGACGAACAACGCAAAGCCATTGCCCTGGAATACCTGAAAAGGCTAGACCGAGGTGAAGGGATTTTTGATTTGTTCGCCGACGATGCTCAGGTCTACTTTCCCAAATGGGGTCTGGCAAACGGGCGGGCCGAGTTCGAGCGACTCTTCATTGATTTAGGTTCAATTCTAAGTGGCATCCGTCACGATTACGCTTACTTCAATTACATTCACAGCGGCGATACAGTGGTAGTGGAAGGCACCAGCTACGGCACTACCAAAAATGGCACACAATGGAGGGCGGGCGTTACCCATGCCGGAAATTGGTGTGATGTTTTTGAAATCCGGGATTTCAAAATCCAACGGGTGTTTATTTATCTTGACCCGGATTATGCCGGGGCAGATACAGAGCGTTACCCCTGGCTAAATAAAGATAACAAGTAGTTTGAAAGGAGAACCAACGATGCTGACAACGGAGCAGCGATACCAGACCGAATTTGGCTCACTGGAGCATTACGAAAAAGGTGGGGTAGAGGTCATTAATGACAACCCGAAAAATTACGCCTTCTCCAACGTTTTTGAGATTTGTAGCAACTCCAAACCCTACGAAAAAGTAGTTTTTGGCATCAACCAGATTTACGTACTAGAAGCCATCCGGGCCGAGGGAGTTTCCCCCTGGTATACCTGCGCTCACGATGAATTTGCCCTTTGTATGGACAAAGAGGTCGAAATTCATCTGGTTAAGCTGGACACCGCCCTGGCCCCCGCCGAGAAAAACGGCGCAATTCTGGTGGGTGGCGAGCCAGTAGGGGCTAAGATGGGCTGGATTAAGATTAAACGCGGCCATCAAGCTCTGCTTCCGGCCAATTCCGCCTATCAGTTCCGGACTGAAGCTCCAGCGGTGGTGGTATTACAGACCTGCCTGGGCGAGCTGTCGGTGCAAAAATGGGCTGAAATTTGCCAGACCCGCTAAACCAAAATTTCTTGAAAGGAGAGAATGATGAGCGCGACTCTTATTGATGTTACTGCTTCCGAGCCCCATGAGATTTATGGCTATCGGGATTTCAAACTGGGTAATTTTTCCTTCCACCGCGACGAATATTTCGCCCATATCCGCTGGCCCAAAGGCAGCCACACGATAGATATTGGTAGCTTCCTGCGCCCGCTTATTCGGGATGTGGCCTGGGGCTTTTTCTATGGCTGGGTACATTTCGACACCGTTTTTGGCACTTGCAACCACTACGGCACCGTAGACATCTACGCCGGAAGTTACAACGCCGATTATGTTAAATCTGGAGTAGATTACCTGGAAAACCATCCTTCCGATTTAATCCGCAACACCTTTGCCGAAATGCTGGAAGATTGGACGAACGAAGGCTATGACCCCTTTGCCGCTCCCCAGGAAACGGGCAGCCCTTATGGTCGCAAACACGGCTCGAACCCCGCCGCTACCCATCGGGTACGCCAGTTAGCTACTCGCTGCGTCGGACTGAAGGACGATTTGGCGATGCGAAGTGATGAGAATGGCTATCCGGTCAACCGGGCTTTTGCCGATGTCTCCCAGGACCAGCCGGAATTGCATCCTGAGCCGGGTTTTGAAGGCGAAGTGCATGCCTTCAACCTGCATGCTTATCTGTCACGCTCCGATGTTACCTGGAATCCCTCGTTTACTTCGGTGGTCAAGTACAGCTATTGCTGCCCTACCACTGAGGAACATATTCTGCCCGTTATTCACGGCAATGACCGGGTGGAGTGGTTCTTCCAGATGTCAGACGAAATTCACTGGAACGTGGGCGATAAGATGACGGGCGCACCTCGCGCCAGGGTCATTATGAAGGCCGGGGACATGGCTGCTATGCCCGCCGACTGCCGCCACCAGGGGTATTCGCCCAAACGCTCGATGCTATTGGTCTGGGAGAATGGCTCACCAAAAATCGTGTACGAAATCGAGGCGGGTGAAACTCCAATCAACCCGGTTAGTTTCTAGTAGTCTATCTCGGTAGGGGCAGACCAATATGTTTGCCCTATACCGGGTAATTTGTAGGGACTGGCCTTGTCCCCAAAGGGGAGGCTTCGCTCTGCCTGTCCAGGGTTGATACAGGACAACCACAAGGGTTGTCCCTACGACGATAATTATTTACTTGGTAAAAATTTTGATGGGGGAAGTGATGCAATCCAAGCTTTTTATTAACGGTCAATTTGTCGAGGCCGAAGATGGCGAAACTCTGCCAACCTATAATCCGCATGACAATAGCAAGATTGTGGACGTAGCAATGGCGGGGCCTGCCGATATTGATAAAGCGGTCAAGGCGGCTCAGGCTGCTTTCCCGAAATGGAGCAGAACCTCGGCGGCGGATCGTGGTCGCTTGCTGCTAAAGCTGGCGGACGCGGTGGAAGCCCACGCCGATGAATTGGCCCGCCTGGAAAGCCTGGACACCGGGCACCCCCTGCGTGACTCCAAAGGGTTGGATGTGCCCCGTACCGCCGCTACTTTCCGTTATTTTGGCGGAATGGCGGATAAGTATGAAGGTTCAGTTGTCCCGGTGGATACCGGATTTCTGAACTATCTTTTGCGCCAGCCTGTGGGCATCGTGGGGCAAATCGTACCCTGGAACTTCCCCCTGATGTTCACCAGTTGGAAGATGGCCCCGGCCCTGGCGGCGGGGAACTGTGTGGTAATGAAACCCGCCGAAATCACCCCGCTTTCTTCCCTGCGAATGGCCGAGTTGATGGCGGAAGTGGGTTTCCCGGATGGCGTGGTGAATATCGTGCCGGGGTTAGGCGGAGTGGCGGGGCAGTATATCGCCGAGCATCCTAACATCAACAAGGTGGCTTTCACTGGTTCAACCGCCGTGGGTCGCCGGATTGTTCAGGCTTCTGCCGGGAACTTGAAAAGGGTGCAACTTGAGCTTGGTGGCAAAGGGGCGAATATTGTTTTTAGCGATGCCAACCTGACCGAAGCAGTGAACGGTTCGGCCTTTGCTATTTTCCATAATCAGGGGCAAGCCTGTATCGCCGGGTCGCGGCTGGTGTTGCACGAATCTATCGCCGAAGAGTTTCTGGAAAGATTTATTACTCTGGCTAAATCCATTAAAATTGGCAACCCGCTCGACCCCACTACCGAGATGGGCCCGGTAACTTCGGCCCAACACCGTGACCGGGTAATGAGTTATTGCCAGATTGCCCAGGAGCAGGGCGGCGAGATTATCATCGGCGGTAAAGCCCCTGACCGTCCCGAACTGGCGAAGGGTTACTATATCGAGCCAACCGTAGTCCGCGCCAAACCGACTGACCGGGTATCACAGGAAGAAGTTTTCGGGCCGTTTGTATCGGTCACGACCTTCAAAACCGACGAGGAAGCCCTGGCAATCGCCAACGGCACCGAATATGGCCTGGGCGGTGGACTCTGGACACGCGATTTGCAACGCGCCCACAAAATTGCCGGAGCAATGCGCAGCGGGATGGTCTGGATAAACTGTTACAAACGGGCCAACCCAGGCTCACCCTTTGGGGGAGTGGGCTCTAGCGGCTACGGGCGCGAAATGGGCTTTGAGGTTATGCATCAATATACCGAAGTTAAATCCGTCTGGGTAAATGTGGATGCCAATATTCCGCCCTATTATCCAAGATAGTTGTTCGTTATTAGTTGTTCGTTATTAGAAAACGTAACGAAATAAAAGAGCTGAGTTGAGGTAGTTAAGATTTAGGAGTCAGAATAAAAGAGTAAGAATAAGAAATCTGAAAATATCCTGTTTATCCTTGTTAATCTTTTTCCGACAACCAACAACTAATAACCAAAAACCGTTAGTGAGGCCAAAATATGGCAGAATTTCTCGCGCTCTCCGAAGCGGTTCGCAGTCTAATAAATGATGGTGATAAGGTAGCATTGGAAGGCTTTACCCACCTGATTCCTTTCGCCGCCGGACACGAAATCATCCGCCAACAAAAGCGAGATTTGACCCTGATTCGAATGACCCCCGACCTGATTTACGACCAGCTAATCGGGATGGGCTGCGTTCGTAAGCTGATATTTTCGTGGGGTGGTAATCCGGGGGTTGGTTCGTTGTATCGCTTTCGGGATGCTATCGAAAACGGTTGGCCCCGCCCGCTCGAAATCGAAGAACATAGCCACGCCGGGTTAGCCAACGCCTACGTTGCCGGAGCCAGTAACTTGCCTTTCGCTATTTTGCGGGGTTATTCAGGCACCGATTTGCCGAAATATAATAGTCGTATAGCTACGGTAGAATGTCCCTTCACCGGGGAAAAGCTGGCGGCGGTTCCGGCAGTCAATCCCGATGTCAGCATTATTCACGCTCAACAGGCCGACAAAGCCGGGAACGTGATGATTTGGGGCATCGTGGGCATCCAGAAGGAAGCGATATTAGCCGCCCGCCGCTCGATAATTACGGTGGAGGAAGTGGTCGAAAAGCTCGAAATTCGCCCCGGCGCGGTAATACTACCGAGTTGGGTGGTTACGGCAATTGCTCATGTGCCAGGGGGTAGCTTCCCCTCTTATGCCCAGGATTATACCGTCCGAAATAACCGCTTCTATCAGGATTGGGAAAACATCAGCAAAGAGCGCGAAACTTTTCTGGCCTGGATGCAGGAACATATTATGTCAGAAGCAGAAAGTATCTCGGTTGTTGGTTCTTAGTTATTGGTTGTTAGTAGGAAATCGAAAAACTTATCCTAGAAGCTACTGGCTACCAGTTTTTCTGACAACTATAATCCAACAACTAGTAACCAACAACTATTTTCCAGGAGCTTTTTATGGCGCAAACCCTGACCTATACTTCCGATGAGATGATGACGGTAGCCGCCGCCCAGATGCTAAAAAATAATACGCTCTGTTTTGTGGGGATTGGCTTGCCGAGTGCCGCCGCGAATCTGGCCCGCGCCACCCATGCCCCAAAGTGCGTGCTGATTTACGAGTCCGGCACGATGGGGGCGAAACCTACCCGCCTGCCGCTTTCGATTGGCGACGGGGAGTTAGCCGAGACCGCCGATTTTGTTATTCCCCTACCTGAAGTTTTTAACTACTGGCTACAGGCGGGGCGGATTGACGTGGGCTTTTTGGGGGCGGCTCAGGTTGACCGCTTCGCCAACATCAACACAACCGTAATCGGCTCTTACGATAAGCCCCAGGTGCGCTTGCCGGGGGCGGGTGGTGCGCCCGAAATCGCCACCTGCACCAAAGAGGTGATTATAATCTTGCGCCAGAATCCTCGCGCTTTTGTGGAAAAGCTGGATTTTATGACTTCGGTGGGCCACCTCACGGGCGGGGACTCGCGCCAGAAGTTGGGCATCCACACCAAAGGGCCAACCGCCGTTATTACCCAGTTGGGGATTTTGCGGCCTGACCCTGAAACCAAAGAATTGACTTTGACCGATTTGCATCCGGGTATAACCGTCGAGCAGGTAAAAGCCGCCACTGCCTGGGATTTGAAAATTGCCAGCGATTTACGCGAAACTCAACCGCCAAATTCCGAAGAGTTGGAAATATTACGGGCTTTACAAAGCCGCAGTGAAGGGCGCAAATGAAAAATTTTACTTACGAGGCCTTGCCGGGTCGAGTGCTGTTCGGGACTGGCATGTTGAGCAAGTTAGCCGAAGAGGTGGATCGGTTAGAGGGCAAACGGGTCATTCTTATCGCCACCGGGTCGGCGAGTAAATATGTGGCGGAAGTTTCGCAGCAACTCGGCCCTCGCTACGCCGGATTAATTGACAAAGTGGTGCAGCACGTTCCCACCGAAACGGTGCAAGCCAATCTGGGAATTGTGAGCGAAGTTCAGGCTGATTGCTTCGTGACATTGGGCGGCGGCTCGGCGATAGGTTTGGGCAAAGCGTTGGCAGTGGCAACTGAGCTACCCCTGATTGCTATTCCCACCACCTTTTCCGGCTCGGAAATGACCCCGATTTTTGGCCTGACCAGTGAGGGGCGCAAGAAAACCGGGCGCGATTTGCGGGCCTTACCCAAAACCGTAATTTATGACCCGGAACTGACCTACAGTATGCCGCCCGCCCTGGCAGTGACCAGTGGTCTGAACGCGCTGGCTCATTGCGTGGAGGCCCTTTATGGCAAGGCCGCCAACCCCATATCCGATATTATGGCGGAGGAAGGTAGTCGGGCTCTGGCGCAAGGTTTAACCCGCATTGTGGATGATAATCAAGACCACGAAGGGTACGAACAAGCTCTATACGGGGCCTATCTGGGGGGCGTTGTGTTAGCCACAGTCGGGACGGCTCTGCATCATCGTATCTGTCACGTTCTGGGTGGCACTTTTAACCTGCCTCATTCCGAAACCCACTCGGTAGTATTGCCGCAGGTGGTCTGGTACAACCGCAAGACCGCCCGTGAAGCGATGGCGAAGATAGCCCGTTCGCTGAATGCCTCCGATGCTGTCACTGGTATTTTTAACCTGACCGCTCGGTTGGGTGCGCCAAATAATCTGGCGGCGTTGGGTATGCCCGAAAGTGGGATTGACGAGGCCGCCCGGTTGGTGATGAGTCCGCCGCCCTGGAATCCCAAAACCGTAGACCTTGCCGGGGTCAGGGAAATTCTGATTAGAAGTTTTGAGGGGAAACAAAATGAATAAACAGCTTGAGGAAGCCGTAATCGTATCCGCTGCCCGCACTCCAATCGGCAAATATGGCGGGACGTTGGCAACGGTGCGACCCGACGACCTGGGGGCGGTGGCGATTGCCGAGGCGGTCAAACGCGCCGGAATTGACCCTGCCGCTATCGAGGACGTTTATTTTGGTTGTGCCAATCAGGCCGGGGAAGACAATCGCAACGTGGCCCGCATGAGTCTGTTGTTAGCCGGACTGCCCACCAGCGTGGCGGGGGTGACGGTCAATCGGCTGTGCGGCAGTGGTTTACAGGCGATTAACGATGCCGCCCGTGCCATTATGAGCGGGGACGGCGAGATTTTTATTGCGGGTGGGGTGGAGAGCATGACCCGCGCCCCCTTTGTAATGGGCAAGGCCGAGGAAGCCTATCAGCGCGGCAATCCAGTTTTACAGGATACTACTCTGGGCTGGCGTTTTATCAACTCGCGGCTGTCAGAGCTATATTACCCCTACACTATGGGCGAAACCGCCGAGAACGTCGCCGAACAGCACAAGGTCAGCCGGGAAGACCAGGATATTTTTGCTTATCAATCGCAACAAAAAGCGGGTAAAGCGATGGCTGAAGGCAAATTCGAGGCTGAAATTGTCCCGGTCAAAGTGCCGCAAAAGAAGGGCGAACCGCTACTTTTCGCCCAGGACGAGCATCCCCGCCCCTCTACCACCCTGGAAGCCCTGAACAAACTCAAACCCGCCTTCCGCAAGGATGGCTCAGTCACCGCCGGGAACAGCAGCGGCATTAACGACGGGGCGGCGGCTTTAGTGCTAATGTCAGCTACCAGAGCGGCAGAGTTGGGCTTAAAACCACTGGCGCGCATAGTCTCAACCGCCGTTGCCGGGGTTGACCCTTCAGTAATGGGGCTAGGCCCGATACCCGCCAGCCGTAAAGCCCTGGCCCGCGCCGGACTGACCGCCGATGATCTGGATTTAATCGAGCTAAACGAAGCCTTCGCCAGCCAGAGTTTGGCCTGTGTGCGCGAATTAGGGCTAGACCCCGAAAAGGTAAACGTCAACGGCGGCGCGATTGCCCTGGGACACCCGCTCGGTTGCAGTGGGGCGCGTTTGGCTACAACCCTGATTTATGAGCTGGGGCGGCGCAAAGGCCGCTACGGTCTGGCTACTATGTGCATTGGGGTCGGGCAGGGGGTGGCGTTGGTAGTGGAGAGACTCTAGGAAGTAACGAGTGCCGAGTAACGAGTAACGAGTTAAAGTCTTTCTATTCTTACTCCTTTATTCTTTTTTCTTTATTCTGACTTTCGACAACAACTGTATAACGAAGTACAACGAACGCAAATGGAGGAGCGCGAAGATGAGCTATTTTTCACGTCGGTCTTTTATCAAGACATCCGCCGGGGCAACCGCTGCCCTGACCCTGGCCGGAACTCTCGCCGCCTGTGGTGACGACAGTAGTTCTGGCGGTAGCCGAGCTATAAAAATCGGCTATGTCAGCCCTCAAACCGGGCCATTAGCCGGGTTTGGCGAGGCCGATGCCTTTATCACCAAAGGCGTGCAGGACGCAATGGAGAAAAAACTGAACGGGCGTAAAGTTCAGATTATCGTCAAAGATACCCAATCCGATACCAACCGGGCCGGAACTGTTACCGCCGACCTGATTCTCAAAGACAAAGTGGACCTGGTGTTGGTGGCATCTACCCCCGAAACCACCAACCCGGTCAGCGACACCTGTGAGGCCAACGGCGTACCCTGTATCTCCACGATGGCTCCCTGGCAGCCCTGGATGTTCCGCAACCCAAAGGTAAGCGATAAAGGTTATAGCTGGACCTATCACTACTTCTGGGGTCTGGAAGATATAATCGCGGTGTTTACCAATATTTGGGCAAGTGTCTCAACTAACAAAGTGGTGGGGGCGTTATGGCCCAACGACAGTGACGGTCTTGCCTGGAGCGATGCCAAACTTGGCTTCCCGCCCGCTTTAACCGCCGCAGGTTATAAGATAGTTGACCCAGGTCGTTACCAGAACCTGACCGATAACTTCTCGGCCCAGATTAGTGCCTTCAAAAGTGCCGGGGTCGAGATTGTCACAGGGGTGGTTATTCCGCCCGACCTCCAAACCTTTATGACTCAGGCGGCCCAGCAAGGCTTTAAACCCAAGATGGTCACGGTAGCCAAAGCCGCCCTGTTCCCCTCGGCGGTCACCAGCTTGAGCGGCGGTTTGGGCGATGGTATTTCTACCGAAGTCTGGTGGAGTCCCAGCCATCCCTTCAAATCCTCGCTTACCGGGGCAAGCTCGGCTGACCTGGCTGCCGCCTACAAAAAGGATACCAGCAAGCAGTGGACGCAGCCGCTTGGCTATGTGCATTCGCTGTTCGAGGTAGCGGCGGATGTGCTGTCCCGCACCAGCAATGTAGACGACAAGAAACTCATCCGGGATGCTCTCAAGGCCACCAACCTTAACACTATCGTCGGCCCGGTTTCGTGGGACAAAGGGCCAACCCCGAACGTCGCCAAAACCCCGCTGGTCGGTGGGCAATGGGGCAAGGGGACAGAGTTTCCCTGGGATTTAAGCATTGTTAATAACACTACCGCCAGTAATATTCCGGCGACGGGCAAAGCCCAACTGATGGGCTGGTCGCGGTAGTTGGTTGTTCGTTATTGGTTGTTAGTTGTTCGAGTTCCCCCTTCCCTGTATCCGGGAAGGGGGTCAGGGGGTTAGGTTTGGCTCCTTTATTAGAATTACACGAAGTTTCCAAAGCCTTTGGAAAACTACAGGTTATAGACGGGCTATCCTTTAGCGTTGCGCCGGGGGAGGCGTTGGGTATCCTGGGGCCGAACGGGGCGGGCAAAACCACCATGTTCAGCCTGATTACGGGGGATTTCCCGGTGTCGGCGGGGCGCATCCTCTATGAGGGACAGGACGTAACCAATATTCCCGCCTACCAACGTTGTCGGGGCGGTATCGGGCGCACCTACCAGATACCCCGCCCCTTTTCCGGCATGAGCGTTTACGAGAATGTGCTGGTGGGAGCAACTTACGGGCGGAATAAATCTATTCATGAGTCGCGGGACTTGTGTCAGGAAGTTCTAAGCACTACCGATTTGCTGGATAAAGCCAACCTTCCTGCCAGCAAATTACGCCTGTTGGAACGCAAACGGCTGGAACTGGCTCGCGCCCTGGCAACTGCCCCAAAATTGTTGCTACTGGACGAAATTGCGGGTGGCCTCACCCAGCACGAAGTCCAGGAACTACTGGTAGTAATAGACAATATAAAGAAAACGGGCGTGACTATTATCTGGATTGAACATATTATCCAGGCTTTGGCCTCGGCGGTTGACCGAATTGTGGTGATAAATTTCGGTAAGAAGTTAACCGAAGGTGCCCCCGCCGAAGTTTTAGCCAGCCGCGAATTGCAGGAAATCTATCTGGGGGTGGAATAAGGGTGAACCAACAACCAACAACCAATAACCAACAACTTCTAACGGTAGAGCAAGTCAACGTATTTTATGGGGAGCTTCAAGCCTTGTTTGAGGTTAGTATTCAGGTAGGGCAGGGCGAAACTATCGCTATAATCGGGGCTAACGGGGCGGGTAAAACCACCCTGTTACGGGCGATTTCGGGCGAAGTGCCCGTCAAACAGGGTCAGATTAACTATCAGAATAAGGCCACCAGAGGAGTAGCCGCCCACCAACTAACCAAATTAGGGATTTCGTTAGTGCCGGAAGGTCGCAAAATATTTCCGAGCCTGTCGGTCAGCGAAAATCTTAAAATCGGAGCCTATAGCAACCGTAAAGGCCCCTGGAACCTCGAAAAAGTTTATCAGCTTTTTCCGGTACTCAGAGAACGGGCTAATGTTTCGGGGACTAACCTTTCGGGCGGGCAGCAGCAGATGTTGGCGATTGGGCGGGCTTTGATGAACAACCCAGACTTGCTGTTGATGGACGAAATCTCGCTCGGTTTAGCCCCGATTATTGTGAAAGATATCTATAACGTGGTCAAAGACATCGCCCGTTCCGGTACGACCCTGATAATCGTGGAGCAGGACGTTAGCCGCAGCTTGCAAGTGGCTGACCGAGTGTATTGTTTGCTGGAGGGGCGCGTGAGCTTGCAGGGGCAACCTGCCGACTTGAGGCCGGAACAAATTTCTCAGGCATATTTTGGAGTATAGCTTGGATGGAGACAGTAATTACGGTAGTGTTACAGGGGATTTTGCTGGGTAGCCTGTATGCCCTGTTTGCGATGGGTTTATCGCTAATCTTCGGGGTGATGCGGCTGGTCAATCTGGCGCATGGCGATTTGATAATCTGTGCGGCCTATCTCGGATTGGTTTTAACCCAATCGCTAGGCATCTCGCCCTTCTTGAGCCTGATAATCGTTATTCCGGCCTTCTTCGGCATCGGAATGCTGTTCCAGGTTGGCATGCTCAATCGCACGTTGGGCAAAGGGCCGCTCCCGCCGCTATTAGTAACATTTGGCCTTTCGGTTATTCTGCAAAATGCCCTGCTATTAGGCTTCAAGGCCGATAACAAACGGCTGGATGCCGGAAGCGTCGAGACTGCCAGCCTGCAACTTGGCGGCAATATCGCGGTGGGAATTCTACCCCTGATAACTCTTTCGATAACGGTGGCGGTGATGTTTGGGATGCAAGCCTTGCTGGGGCGTACCAGTTTAGGGCGGGCTTTGCGGGCGACTTCGGACGATGCCGCTACCGCCGAAATTATGGGGATTGACAGCCGCAAGATGTACGCGATTGCGATGGGGATTTCGCTGGCCCTGGTTTCGATTGCCGGGGTATTGCTGGGGATTCGCACCACCTTTGCCCCTTCGGACGGCCCCGCTCGCCTGATTTTCGCTTTCGAGGCGGTAATTATTGGTGGTTTAGGCAGCTTGTGGGGCAGTTTTGTGGGTGGGCTATTGTTGGGGCTGGCCCAGAGTATCGGGGCGCAGATTAATCCCGGCTGGTTTCAGCTTACCGGGCATTTGCTCACTTTATTGGTATTGGTGGTGCGCCCAACCGGGTTGTTTGCCCGCACCCGCGAAGCTTAGGAGTTAGGGATGCTTAAATCGGAAATAACGCCAGTAGTGACAGATATTCCTAAACTTCGCCGGATACCGGAGAGGTGGTTCGCCCTAATCAGTGGGATAGTGGTAGTAGTGCTACTTACCGGGCCACTCTGGGCGGGGGCGGGCCTGATGCGGAATGCGGTGGATTTTCTGAGCTATTTGGCCCTGGCCCAGATGTGGAATTTGCTGGCGGGCTATGCCGGAATGCTTTCAATTGGGCAACAGGCCTGGATTGGGCTGGGTGGCTATAGCCTGTTTGTGGTGGCAGACGATTTGCAGTTACCCTTGATTCTTGGTTTTGTGATGGCGGGGATAGTGGCGGCGGTGCTGGCTCTGCCCGCTTCCTGGCTATTGTTTCGGCTGCGGGGGGGTTATTTTGCGGTTGGAACCTGGGTAATTGCCGAGGTCTTTCGGCTGCTGGTGACAAATAATGTGGAGTGGTTACGCGGTGGTTATGGGCGCACCCTGAATGTCGCCGATTTTGACCCTGACACCCGCGAGCTTGTGACCTATATGTTGGCGGTAGCAATCGGGATTGGGGCCACCGCTCTGGTGTTCTGGTTGATGCGTTCGCGGGTGGGTTTGGGTCTGACCGCTATTCGGGATGCCGAGGTTGCCGCCGGAAGCCTGGGAATTAATACAAATCGGATGAAGTTATTCGTATATGTTTTATGCGCCGGGGTGACGGGCGTGGTGGGCGCGTTGATATACCTGAACCAGTTGCGGATTACGCCGGATGCCGCCTTTAGCCCACAGTGGACGGCTTTCATGATTTTTATTGTGGTTATTGGTGGTATTGGTACTATCGAGGGGCCAATTGTCGGCACTATAGTTTTTTACTTCCTGCGCGAGGGTTTGACCGACCTGAGCGAGTGGGCTTTGATAATCCTGGGAGCTATCGCCGTTATTACGATGTTGTTCGCCCCGGAAGGGCTGTGGGGCTTGCTCAAGCGGCAATTCAGTCTAGAGGTTTTCCCGATTAGTCGCTGGTTGCCTGTAAAGTCGTCGGAAAAGAATTAACAAGGATGCACAGGAAAGGGGAGGCTCCACTCTGTCGCCCTGGTTAACACGACCACCGTCCCTACGAATCTGGTTCATTATTTTAGGTTATACTATATAGTTGTTAGTGATAATACCGACAACCAACGACTAATACTAAGTACGGCTGACTACAATACGAAAAGATGGGTAGGGGCGGGTTTCAAACCCGTCCGGGTGGGTTATAAACCCACCCCTACCTTTAATCACTACTTACCAGGACTTAGTATAACAACCGTTAACCACACAGTTAGGATTTTAGGCTATGAGTGTAATGCTAGGGGAAAACGATATAAAAGTGGAAAAGGACAAGAACCCTGATTTTGTCAATTCTTTAGAGCGGGGTCTGGCGGTAATCAAGGCATTTTCCAGGGAAAAACCTTCGCTGACTTTGAGCGAAGTAGCCAAAGAAACGGGTATGACCAGAGCCGCCGCCCGTCGTTTCCTGATTACCCTGGAAGAATTGGGCTATGTGGCCCAGAACGAGCGGAAATTTACTTTGCGCCCCAGCGTGCTATGCCTGGGTTATGCCTATCTTTCGACCCTCTCTTTCCCGGAGGTGGCCCAACCGCATATGGAAGTATTAACCGAGAAGGTTCGCGAGTCTTGCTCGGCGGCGGTGCTGGATGGGGTGGATATTGTCTATGTGGCGCGGGTGCCTACCAAACGGATTATGAACATTTCGCTGGCACTGGGGTCGCGTCTGCCCGCCTTCACTACCTCGTTGGGGCGGGTGTTACTGGCGGATTTGTCGCCCGAAGCCCTGGATAATTTCTTCAAGAAAGCCGAATTAATACCCCGCACCCCCTATACCGTGACCGACCCCCCCAAGTTACGGGAAATGCTGGCAGAGGTTAGAATGCAGGGCTGGGCTTTGATTGACCAGGAGTTGGAGGAGGGGCTACGCTCAATTTCCGCCCCGATTTGTGACCGTCGCGGCTCGGTAATTGCTGCCCTGAATCTTTCTACCCAGGTGAATCGCACCAGCCTGGAACAACTCAAGGGAGAATTATTACCGCTGCTGATTCAAACCGCCAGACAAATCAGTGCCGAGCTACCGCCGATATAACGGTTGTCGGTGGTCAGTGGTCGGTTGTCAGAAGAAAGTAACGAGTTAAAAGTGCCGAGTAGGGTCGAGGTCTCCCCGCCCAATAGAAAAGATTAACAAGGATAAACAGGTTATTGAAAAGTAACGAGTAACGAGATAAGAATTTGCTGAGGGCTGGCAGTTTTGCGATTTTAGATATTCGATTTTGGATACCAGCCACCCATTTCAGGTTGCGCTACCGGTGTTTATCCTAAAACCAGCAGTTATATGACCGCTAAATTTGTTAATTGAATCCTCCAATTTTTAGTTCTAGAGATTTCTTTCAGCTACAGCTTGAAATGATTTCCAAGACTTTTCTAGAATAGGCTTAACCTCTTATGTTATACTATCCTTGATAGTTGAGGAAATCGTAAACATACACCACAATTGTCACCCTGAGCTCGCGAAGGGCTTTGCCGATAACATTGAGATTCTTCGGCTTCGCTTCACGCCGCTTTCGGGTGTGACATGTTTCGTGATTAGTTACAGTAAGTCGTTGAAAGCCTGGGTTGGTTTAGTTGAATTCAAGTGCAGGTTTTACACATTCGGTTAGGACTGCTGAATAATTAAAACAGAAAGAAAGGCTAGTGTAACACCAGCCCGCCCACATTACAAAACGAAAGGTAGCCTATGAACGTCCTGAAAAAGTTGTTTCAATCTACCCCAGCTGTTGCCAACGCACCTGTACGCCCGAAAGTTGCCGATACACCCGGGCGATTTGATTATGCTAGTAACTACCAAAATCTGACGGATAAACTGAAAGTGCAATACGATTACGACAAAGCTATGTCTTTGGCCGTTGGTGGGGAATATTACTTGATAGGTGCATTGGAACGTGAAGTACTGGTACAATGCGGCATGAAGGACGATTCATATTTAATTGATGTTGGAGCAGGTAGTGGACGTCTTGCGTATGCGCTGAAGGATATGCCCAACCTGCGTTACCTGGGGATTGACGTGGTACCCGAACTCCTGCAATACGCCGACAAACGTTGTGCCCGTAGCGATTGGAAGTTTGAACCTATTACCGGCCTTGCCATCCCCGAAGGCGATGGCCAAGCAGATATAGTCTGCTTTTTCTCCGTACTTACTCACCTGCTACATGAGGAAAGCTATCGTTATTTGCAAGACGCCAAGCGGGTACTAAAACCCGGTGGACGTATTATATTTTCGTTTTTGGAATTCAGTGTCGATTTACAATGGAATATTTTTGAGAATATGATTCAGCAATCCATTGATAATACCGAACACCCTCTCAACATGTTCCTTAGTACCGATGGTGTGCAAACTTTTGCCAAACATTTGGGTATGAAAGTTGTGCTCATTCACAAAGGCGATCACCTTTTCATTGATATCCCCAACCCTCTATCACTCGAGGATGGTCGTGTAATTAATAAAGGCACCCATGCTTTTGGACAATCGATATGTGTATTGGAAAAGGAATAAACTCATTTGATTAAATCAGAAGATAACTTGGGCAGGCATAGGAACCTGACCCTATTTCTGATTGGGAGTGGAGGCCAGAACCTGATAAAATTCTTGCTGGCGGAAGAAATGCTCCAGGATAAAATGCTCGTTGGTGTCGTGCTGGCGGTTATGGCTATTGGCGGCGGGCAACCAGTAGGAAGCGAGACTCAAATCCTCCGTAAAAATATCGTTGGGGAGCGTGCCACCCAGAATCGGAATCAGGCGCGTCCCTTCACCCCAAAAATTATCCACGACCTGCTTTAACCAGGCATAACCCTCGCGTTGGGGTGAAGTATAAGAAGCAGCGGTGGCGGAACCCTGCGCAATAACAAAACTCAGACCCACCTGACTGCGATTGGCTTTTTCTACGATAGAGGCCAGACGCTGGTAAACCTCCTGCGGATGGAGACCGGGAATCAGGCGAACATCCACGCTGGCCTCCACCCAACTAGGAATAATAGTACGGCGTTGGCCCCCGGTAGCCCCTTCGGTCATCAGCGAATTGATATTAAAAGTGGGGTACAAAAAGGGCTCAAACCGGGCGCGGTCTGGCGAAACTTTGCCAAAAAAGCTATCCACCTCATCCCGGAAGGCGGTGCTGGTCTGCCCCATTTCCACAACTGCCGCCTCCATATCGTCCAAAAGATGGGCCAGGGGTAAGGTAGGGTTTGGGGTAATGTTGCCGTAGTTGCCGCTATGGAGCATGCGGCCCGAACCGTTCTGGCAACGCACCGTCAGAGCCAATAAACCGCGAACCCCTAATAACAGGGTCGGGAAATTATCGCTTTTGGGGCCGTCGCTGCCCACCATAAAATCGGCGGTCAATTTATGGCGGTGATTATGGACGATAGCCCGCAGGTTGGGACTGCCCACTTCTTCCTCGCCGTCCAGCAGGATTTTGATATTCCATTGCAAAGTTCCGGCCTGTTTAGCCCCTAACACCCCTAGAATATTCGCCAGATGTTGACCCTTATTGTCAGCCGCGCCCCGTGCCACCATCAATAATTGAGCTAAGTTTTGCGGGTCAATTTTACTTTGAATTTCCGTCGGGCTGCTGCCAAGATAGTTAGTATCCAGAAAATAGGTGGGCTGGAAGGGCGGGCAAGGCTGCCCGTGCCAGACCCATTGGTTCACATCCCCAGTGGGTTGGACATCCCAATGTCCATAGAGTAGCAGGCTATGAGCATCCAACACATCCGCCGGAATTTCACAAAACAGGGCCGGATTTCGGATATTGCCAGAGCCGGGAGTCTGGGGCCAGAGTTGCTCAAATTCCAGGCCCAGATTGTGCCAGAAAGTTTGAACCTGCGCCACAATTTCAGGGGTAATCTGGCTGGAAATAGTGGGTATTTGGACATAGCTGTCCAGAAGTTGTAGCGATTGAAAATTGTTCATCATTCTACTTTTAGAAGTTGATGCAAAACCCTCGAAAGGGTCTGTTGAGTATAAGGTTTGATAACAACCCCAGCAAAACCATGCGTCTTAAAATCAGCTAAAACTGGGTCATTATTATAGCCGCTTGAAACCAAAACCTTAGCCCCGGAATTTTGCTCCAGGATATATTTTACTGCCTCCTGGCCGCCCATCCCGCCGGGAATAGTCAAATCCATAATGACGGCATCAAAAGGCTTATTTTCCTTGAGGGCATCAGCGTAGCGACGGATTGCATCATTACCGTCCGGTACAGCCTCGGCCTCATAGCCCAGCTTTAGCAGGATTTTGGTAACAATTTGTCGGATACTTGGCTCATCATCCATAATCAGAATACGCCCATGCCCCTTTGGGATAGGTTGGGACTTATCTTCCAGGGTAACTGCCGCTTTTTGCGAGGCTGGCAAATAAATATAGAAAATAGTCCCCTTGCCTAACTGCGACTTAACCGCAATATGCCCGTCGTGCTTTTTAATAATTGAGTAACAGATAGCCAGCCCCAAACCGCTTCCCTGGGGCTTGGTGGTGTAATATGGGTCGAATATACGGGACACATTTTCGGGGCTAATGCCGGAACCATTATCCTGGAAAATTAACTGGATATGCTTGCCGGGTTTCAACGGAATGTTTGAACCTTCGTTTATGTAAAAGTTCTTGGCCGAGATTTTAATCATCCCACTATTTTTCATTGCCTGAATAGAATTGATTATCAGGTTATGAACCACCTGGCTAAGTTGCCCCTGGTCTACCTCTACCGGCCACAAATTTTCCGGCAGGTAAATATCACATTCAACTCCTGAACCCCGTGAGGCAAATTGGGCTGACTCACGAATAATCTCAGGTAAGAGAGCGGTAGTTTTTATGGGGGAACCGCCCTTGGCAAAGGTTAGAAGTTGCTGCGTCAGCCCTTTAGCCCGGATACTGGCTTTTTCGGCTTCCTCCAGAATCATATGTAACTCCTCGCCCGGTTGGGTCGAGTCCGCCGCCAGAGAAAGATTGCCTAGAATTGCCGTCAGAATATTATTAAAGTCGTGGGCAATTCCACCCGCCAGGATTCCTAACGACTCAAGTTTACTGGCTTTTAGCTGTTCGTCCGCCAACCGTCGTTTTTCAGTTATATCGCGGAAGACTAAAACCAACCCAATAATTTTCCCGTCCTTATCGTGGATAGGGGCGGCACTACCAGCTATAAATAACTCCTGGTGTTTATGACTGAGTAAGAGCGTATCGTCAGGGAAAAGGATAACATTATCCTGCTCCAATACCTGTTTCAGGGGGCTTTCTAGCAGTTCATTAGATTTTTGATCCAATAGCTGGAATAGTTCATTTAGCGGTTTGCCCAGAGCCAAACTCTGGGAAGATCCGATTAAATCTTCAGCTACTTCATTTAGCAGGGTAATTTTGCCAACATTATCAGTAGTAACTACCCCGTCCCCAATGGAACTCAAGGTAACGCTTAACCGTTCTTTTTCAGCCGATAATTGTTCCTCGATTTCTTTGAGGAGCGTAATATCGGTGCCTGTGCCGATTACCCGGTAAACTCGCCCCTCGGCGTTCAATAGCGGGGTAAATTTGGTTAGCCGCCAGCGAAACCCATCTTTAATCGGAAGATATTCTTCAAAATTAAGGGTCTCCTTAGCCGCTACACATTCAGAATAACGTTGCATAATTTCACGGGCGGTAGAGGTCGGCCAGACTTCTTCCAGAGTTTTGCCCTGCCATTCGGCGGAGGTAGTGTCACCAACTTTTTCCGCCGCCGGATTCAGGCCAGCATAACGGAAAGTACCATCCTCCATTATATCCACCACAAAAATGACTTCCTCAACCCCGTTATAAATACTACTCAAAAATTGTTCACGGGCTAAGGCTTCCTTAAAAAGACGCGCCCGCCCAAACGCCGGGTTAATATGTTCACTCAAGGCTAAAATCAACTGAAAATCGGCAGCAGTCAGCACAACATTTTGGGTGGTTTCAATATTTAGCACCCCAATAACATGTCCCTGATCGAAAATAGGAACGCAGATTTCGGAGCAAACGCCGGGAATAGCTTCAATGTAATCCGGGTCAGTATTAACATCTGGCACCAGGGTAGCCTGCCCGGTGCGGGCCGCTCGTCCCATCACGCCCCGGCTAAGAGGAATATAGGAGGTATCCAGGTTATAGCCAACCTGATACTGCATAACCATCCAATCATTTTCAATAAGATACAAACTGACCAGGCTATAACCAAAAGTTTTGGCGACTGATTGAACCGCAATCCGGCAAAGCTCTTTAAGGTCAACCTCCAGCGCAATCGCCGAGCGAATCTGGTCAAACAAAAAAACCTGCCGACTTAAATCCGAATAGGGTTGCTGTTCGGCTAACGATGCCGGGGTTGGGCTGGAATGGAGGTTTACAAACTGGCGAAAATTATATAATTCCAGTTGGTCAACCGTCATTCGGGTCAGGTTACTTAAAAGTCGTAAATCTTTATCTGTCAAAAAGCGCGGGTTTTTATCAATCAGACAAATTGTGCCGAGGTTATAACCATCCTGGGTCATCAAAGGCGCGGCGGCATAAAACCGCAAACCTACCTCCATTACCAGGGGATTATCAGTCAGGTTGGAATCCTGGGAAGCATCAGGGATGAAATAAAGCTGGTTGGTGCGAATTATATTATCCCAGGTCTCAGGCTCAAGAACTTTCTCGGAGATTTTCAGACCATAGGCGGATTTAACCCAGAGGTGAGTGGGGTCGGTCAGGACAATCAGGGCAATAGGAACGTTAAAAGTGCGGGCGGCTAATTCGGTAATGGTATCAAAAGCCTCATCCGGTAGATTATCAAGGATATTAAAGCCGGGCAGGGTTTCGGGTGGGCCGCTATTTCCGGCTAATATTCTATCAAACAACATTATCTATACTAACACTTCCACTCAGTAAGACGGTCAATCCAGAGATATGATGTTAACATTGAGTTTACCAGATTTCGGACATTTGTATAGTCCCATTTTATAACAAAAAAGGGCGCGGCAATTACCGCTCCCTTTAGTAAGTTCCAGAAACTCTATTTTTCACGACCCAGAGCGTAATCAGCAATCTGGAGCAAGCTGCGCACGGCCTCGTTATCGGCTTCGTCAGCCAAACAATCTTTAGCGCGTTGAATAAAATCGTGGGCCTCGGTATAGGCCACTTCAAAAACCCCACTATTGCGAATAAGTTCAACCGCCTTCTCAATATCGGCATCGCTGGCAGAGGTGTTCTGCACCACTTTTTTCACAAAGTCGGCATCTTGAGGCGCGGCAGTTTCAAAGAAAAGCATCGTAGGCAGGGTAACGATACCCTGGCGCAAGTCGCCCCCGGTAGCCTTGCCCGTTACCTCGCTGGACTGGAAATCAATTATATCATCAACGATTTGGAAACCCATTCCCAGCAAATGCCCAAAACGCCGTAACCGCCCAACTAATTCTTCATCAGAGCCGCCCATAATTGCCCCTAATTCACAGGCGGTAGCAAATAAAGCGGCAGTTTTGCTGTAAATTCGTTTGTAATATTCTTCGCGGGACTGTTTCCACTGGCGGGTACTGAAAATCTGGGTCAACTCGCCGTCACAGATGGTCGCCAGACACTCGGCAAAAATTTGCACTACACGCGGGTTGCCAGGACGGGTAATCAGGATAGCAGATTGGGCAAAGAGATAATCGCCCACCAGAATAACCGTGCCCCCGCTTAACATCGAATTTAGAGTAGCCGAGCCCCGCCGCAGCAAAGCCTCGTCAATCGTATCATCGTGAACCAGCGTTGCGGTATGGAGCATTTCAACCGCCGCCGCCACCTGTTTTAATTTTAAGTGGTCAACCGCTTCGGGATGACCAGCTACTCCCGCCGAAAGCAAAGCCATTCGGGGGCGTAAACGCTTGCCACCAGCCTGGATAATCGCTTGTAGTATTCCGGATAATAGTGGATAGTTTAGCGAAGCTGCTTCCACCAGCATTTTACTAACTTCTTCAACTTCATCATCAAGGCTGATTTGCGATTTAGGCATTTCCAGGGTATTCATAAGCCAATATCCTTCTAAAATTTATTTTATGTAAGTAAATCAAAGTTCTTTAAATTTCATGTTTCTTAATTTAGGGTGTCTTCTTCATCTATGACCTCAAATGTGGCTTCGACTTGGGGCGATTTGTCAGCGTTTGCCACCGTATGGGCCATTTGTTGAGCGCGGGCAAAATCTACCGCCCCGCCCCTGACCATCATTTCCAGTAGTTGGTCGCCAAATTGCAGGAGTTGGCGCAAGACTTCCATCCGTTTCAGGTAGAAATTGGCCACATCGGCTTCCTCACCACTGGCGGCGGCTCCAACTTCCTCTAACTTTTTCATGCTCTGGGAAAGGGAGCGCAAAATTTGCTGATTCTCTTTGCGTTCGCGCTCTTGCAGGATTCCGCTAATAGCTTTCCAGATGTCGGTTTCGGCTTCGTAATAGTTCTTGCGATCAGCCCATTTATAAATCTGACGCACCAGTCCCCAGCGTTCCAGGTTGCGGATGTTGATGCTAACGTTGCCTTTGCTACTATCGAGGCGTTTCACCATATCATCCAGGGTAAGGGGATCCGGGCTCAGAAAAAGCACCGCATAAAGCTGCCCCATCAGGCGATTAAAGCCAAAAAAGTCAGCCACGCGGCCCAAATTATTAATAAATTCCTTTGCCAGTTCGTCAAGCTGGTTAGCGGTGGAGGGGCTTTCGCCAACTTCACTCTGGGATTTGCTTTGATAGAGTCGGCTATCTAGCATACTTTTCCCTAGCTCCTGAAATCTAGTGCAGGCGGATTCTGCAAACCTGGATTAGTCGTTCACATCGTTCAGAAAATTCTAAACGTCTACAACAACTATGATAGCAGTTTGTGAAATTTCTGTCAATAGGTGGGAGGTTGCTCCGCCAACCGATAGCTTGCAAATGCTCTCTTGACACAACTCTTATCATTGCGCTATAGTCTCACAGCATTGAGGGAAATATATATTCATTCCACAACTACTATCCCCAATAAAAAGCAAATCTGTTTTTGCCTAAAAGGCGATATTACCGGGATAGAAATCAAAAGCTTTGAAACAAGAGGTTAGATATTCATGGCGGTAAAAACAAAACTGGTAATTGTAGAAAGCCCCACCAAAGCCAAAACTATCGGCAAATATCTGGGCAAGGGCTATGTTGTTAAAGCCAGTTTCGGGCATGTGCGCGATTTGCCCAAAAGTAAACTAGGGGTAGACACTGAACATGATTTTATCCCCCAATATTTAATCCCCCGCGATAAAAGTGCCACAGTCAAAGACCTCAAGAAAGAGGTAAAGGCGGCGGATGAAATTTTGCTGGCAACTGACCCTGACCGTGAGGGCGAGGCAATTGCCTGGCATCTGGTAGGGGCCACGGGGCTGGAAAACACCACTAAAAAGGTGGGTAGGGTCGTATTCCACGAAATTACCAAAGAGGCCATCAAGGAAGCTATTAAACACCCCCGCGATATTGACATGAACCTGGTTAATGCCCAGCAAGCCCGCCGTATTCTAGACCGCCTGGTGGGTTACAAAATCAGCCCTATATTATGGAAAAAGGTTAAGCGCGGCCTGAGTGCCGGACGGGTACAAAGCGTGGCGGTGCGGCTGATTGTTGATCGCGAACGGGAGGTTGAGGCCTTTGTGCCGGAGGAATACTGGACAATTGAAGCTGACTTGCGCCAGACCAAATCCAAAACCAAACGCCTGGAACAATTCAAGGCCGGTTTGCACAGTATTGAGGGTAAAAAGGCCGAGCTGAGCAATGAAGCCGAGGCTAATGCGGTTTTGAAAGAGCTGGATGGAGCGGTTTACGTGGTGGGAGAGGTGCGCCAACGCCAGACCACTCGAAACCCTGCCGCTCCTTTCACTACCAGCACCATGCAGCAGGAATCCAGCCGTAAGCTTAATTTCACCAGCAAACGGACGATGGGGGTCGCCCAGGGGCTCTACGAGGGCGTAGAAATCGGTAAAGAGGGCACCGTTGGTCTGATTACCTATATGCGTACCGATAGCACCAATGTGGCGACAGTAGCTCAGGAAGAAGCCCGCAAGCTGATTGCCGAAAAATTTGGGGCGACTTACGTACCGGAACAGCCCCCGGTTTATACCAAGAAGTCCAAAAACGCCCAGGAAGCCCACGAAGCTATCCGTCCGACCAGTGCTATGCGCGAGCCAGATGTCATCAAGGAATTCCTGACCCTGGAACAATACAAGTTATATCGTCTGGTCTGGCAACGCTTTGTGGCTAGTCAGATGGCCCCCGCCCAGCTTGATAGTACCTCGGTAGACGTTAAGGCTGATAAAAATATAAGCCTTGCACCAGCCGACATGCGTTATCTTTTTCGGGCTACTGGCTCGGTTATCCGCTTTCCGGGCTTCCTGGCGGTTTATCAGGAAGGCACTGACGATGATTCTGCCGAAGATGAACTGAAGAAAAAAGCCTTGCCCGCCCTGGAAGCCAACGACCAACTTGGTCTGACCCAGCTTTTGCCGGAGCAGCACTTCACCCAACCACCGCCCCGCTTCACCGAGGCGACGTTGGTGAAAACTCTGGAGGAACTTGGAATTGGGCGACCCAGCACCTACGCTCCCACCCTGGCGACGGTGCAGGAACGCTATTATGTGACCAAAATAGACAAAAAATTCCAGCCGACTGAGCTAGGGGTGCTGGTTAATGATTTACTGGTGGAGTTCTTCCCGAATATCGTGGATACCAATTTCACCAGTCAGATGGAAGATAATCTGGACGAAATTGCCGGGGGTCAAAAGCCCTGGCAACCCGTCCTGGCCGCTTTCTATAGCCCTTTTGAGATTACAGTGGTAAAAGCCGAGGCGGAGATGGAGAAAGTCCAGATTGCCCCGGAGCTGGCGGGCGAAGATTGCGAAAAATGCGGACGGCCCATGATTATTCGGCTGGGGCGGTTCGGGCGATTTACGGCCTGTTCTGGTTTCCCCGAGTGTCGCAATACCAAGCCGATTTATAGAAAGCTGGGTATTCAATGCCCCACCTGCCACGAAGGCGAGTTAATCATCAAGAATACCAAGAAACGGCGGATTTTCTACGGTTGCACCCGCTATCCCGATTGTGAGTTCAGTTCGTGGGATAGGCCAATTCCAGTCCCTTGCGAGCTTTGTAGCGGGATGATGGTAATGTCGGGGCGGCACAACGCCAAGTGCACTAGCTGTGGAAATGTGGTCGAATACGAGATTCCCGAAGAGGAAACTCGCGAGGTTCCGGCTATTCGTATTCTCACCAGCAACGACAGCCTGCCAGATGATAGCGAAGATTTTAGCGCACCGGAGATAGAAAAAGCGGCGGTATAGCGGTGGTAAGTTGTCGGTGGTAAGTTGTTGGTAGGGATGGGGGATAGACAATACTGCTCCGGCAGCCAATGTGGGGACAATCCTTGTGGTTGTCCCGTTTTAATTAATGGAAAGTTGGCTATAAATAATTGAACCGAATTCGTAAGCACAACCCTTGTCCCTAAAGGGGAGGCTACACTCTGGTTGTCCGGGCAACCAGGGGAGACACATTGGCCAACCCCTACGAATTTTCCGACAACCTCCCACTGACCACCGACTACCGTAAGCCCGCGAACAAATCGTATTCGGGACGCTGGGCGGGGACGGTGGATTTAAACAAGATAAACGAATCAATGGTGTTCAGGATACTGGAAAACTCCTCGCGGGTCTTGACCCAGGGGTTGTTGGGGTCAATCTGGGTGCGATGCTCAAACAAAGCCCGCCGCAAATCCTTGAAATAATCCGAAACGTCAATCCGGGTGGTAATTTCGTTGTCGGGCGAGCCAAACTCAGGCGGATTATTCTGGTCAATGGTAGGCATACCCTCACGCTGGAAAGGCCAGGGCCGCCCCTGCTCCATCAACATTTCCCAAACCCTTAGCCAACTGCTACGACCAAAAGCCGAAGTGTAAAGTTTGCTAGGCTGCCAGGCCGGGCCAAATTCTTCTTCGGGATATTTGCGGGTATTGGCGGCATCGTCAAAAGCGGCGATGCTGATTTTGTGGGCCTTGATATGGTCGGGATGACCGTAGCCCCCAAAAGAGTTATAGGTGAACATCACCTGCGGCTGATACTTCCGCACCAGTTTGATTAGCTTCCCGGTAGCCTCGCGCATATCGGCTTTGTGGAAAGATTCGGGGTTTTCGTTGGGTGGCGTGCCAACCATCCCGCTATCCCGATAGTGCAGCAACTCCACCACCGAGATTTTCATGATTTCGGTAGCACGGCGCAATTCCTCCTGCCGAATCTCACCCAGGCGGGGACGGGCTTCTTCTTCTACCAAAGCGGGGTCGTGGATTTCGCCTTCCTCGCCGTTGGTGCAAGTCACCAGCACGGTCTGCACCCCTTCGGCCTGATACCGCATCAAAGCCCCGCCGCCACTGGTAGCCTCGTCATCGGGGTGGGCGTGAACCGCCATCAAAGTTAATTTAGTCGCGCTCATATATTAGTCATACCTTTCTTAATAAATGTACTTCAAAACATTTTAATAAGTTGTAATAATTAATGTATCCCAATTTTAACACAAAAATGCTGATTACTGATTACCGATTACTTTCAACCAATAACCACACTGGCGGTCAGGTTGCGGATGGTTTTGATAACACTGTAGGCGGTCAGGGCCGAGGTGCGCGGATTATCGGGGGAGGGTTTGCCGCAAACCTCAATCGAAATTTCGCCACAAACTCCCCGCAAGGTAATCTGGTGAACATTACGGCTAACGCTGGGGTCAGCAAAAACGCGGGAGATAGTGCGGTCTAGACCAATGCCCGCCCAGGCCAGGGTTGCAGCAACATTCACATTCTGAGGAAAGAGATTAGCCGCTTCCCGCGCCGAACCTTCAAATAAACAAATAGGCTGGGTGATACTGGACAAATCTACCAGTTTTTCGGCGGGAGTGCCAAACCAGGCGTGGGGCGGCTTGCGGGTGGTAATTGTAACTTCCTCGACTCCCGCCAGAGCCATACCAGACAGGGCATCTATTCCCGCCAACGCCCCAGAAGGCATTAGCAATCTGCCACCATGTTGCTCCGCCAACTCTACCAGTTGCCCATACAAAACATCATCGGTAAACGCGCCACTAGCACATACCAGCAAATCGCGTCCGCTCTGCAAGGCTCTGGCAGCGTATTCCCGCACCACCTGCTGTCCGGCGGCTTCCACAATCAGGTCGGTTTCTATGGCAAAAAATTCCTCCGGGTCGGTAGTTATTTGGGTTTTCAGGCCAAGCTCATCCAGGCATATTACGGCAGTTTCAAGGTTAGAAGGTTTTACCAAAACGGTGCTTAGTTGGGTGCGTCCGGCAACTCCCCCCGCAATAGCCCGTGCCAAACCTTTGCCGATGGTGCCAAATCCAATTAGCCCTAGCTTTAACTCAGGTTGTTTCATAGCTCTACACTTTAAATGGTCGTGATTTTACTCTCATCTTATCGCTTGCTTTAATTTTACCACTTCCTTGCGGCGAACGTGCATCAGACATAGTATAATCAGTACCGCTACTGCTCAAAAAACTGGAAAGGACATATATTGTGATTTGGTCTTCGGTTCTTTCGGCTTTCCTGGCCTCAATTGTTGAATTCGTAGAAGCCCTAACGATTGTGCTAGTGGTCGGAGTAACTATCAACTGGAAATCGGCTCTGGCTGGCACTGTAGCGGCGACGGCGGCTCTGGCAGCCTTGATTGCAATTTTCGGGGTTACGCTGGTCACGGTTATCCCGATTGAAGCATTAAGGCTAATTGTCGGGCTGATTCTGATGATGTTTGGCTTGAAATGGCTCAAAAAGGCGATTCTGCGCTATAGCGGCCTGAAAGCTATGCATGATGAAGAAGCGATTTACGAAGAAGGGCTGCGCCAGATGAAGGAACGGGGTGAGTCGCTGCCCAATAAAATTGACGGGTTTGGTTTTGCCACCGCCTTCAAAAGCGTATTACTGGAGGGGTTAGAAGTGGCTTTTATTGTGGTAACTTTTGGCACTTCCGCCGCCCGCAGCGAACAGGAAAAAGGCTCCGCGCTGTTAGCCGCGACGCTGGGGGCGACAACCGCCGCCGTGCTGGTGATTGTAGCCGGGGTTATCATTCGTGGCCCGTTGACTCGTGTGCCAGAAAATACTCTTAAGTTTGTGGTGGGGGTTATGCTCACCAGCTTTGGCACTTTCTGGGGTGGTGAGGGGCTAGGACTGGAATGGCCTGGAGAGGATTTGTTTTTGTTAGTATTGGTCGGGCTATATCTGCTGTTAAGTTTCGTGCTGGTGACATGGCTGCGCTCCTACGCCCGCAAGCCTACCAAGGCCCCAGTGGTTTAGGCGGTGGTCGGAAGAAAATTAACAAGGATGGACAGGATAAAGATTTAAATGATAGGTTTGCTTAAAGGGATTTTTAACTTTTTTGTGGGCGATTGGATAATTCTAATCGGGGTAGCGATTACGGTGGTGGTAGTAGCCTTGCTGGAAAATGTCGAAACCTTTAGCGGATTAAAAGGAGCAGGTGGCTACATTCTTATTCTAGGTCTGCTCCTTACCCTGATAACTACTTTACGCCGCGAAACCCATCATTAAAGGTTATCGGTGAAATTCGTAGGAAGCTGCTCCGCCAACCCATAATCGCAGTATGGAGCTTGCCCCTACAAATGCCCTATTTTTGGATTTAGGGCTTCGATTTTAGATTTCCCCTACGGTTTGGTGGTGGGAGTAGCGTTTGCCCCTTAAACTGGGCACTAAAAATCCCAGGCGTGGAATAAACCACAATCGCCGACTTCTTACCCTTAATTTGACGCGCCAGATTAGCAATCTGGGCCTCGGTCGCGCCCGGTAGGTTCAGCGATTTGGCTAACCCCGCCGAGTCGCTGGGTACCGCCACCACCGCCATTAATACATCTGCCGTGCTACCCCTGGCATAAATCCCACCCAGTGTATCACCTGTGATTAATTTACTGACCGTAGGCGAATCCAGCTTTTGGTAACCAGTAGCCGTAACCGCCTCCTCAGCTTTTGGGAACAATTTGGTATAATCGTCGTCCGAAACGTAAATATTAATCGTGGTATTGGAAAACTGCTTCAGGACATCGGCAAATAAAGCCTGATCAAACTCCACCATTTTAACCCCACTGATAGCGGCCAACCCCTCCAAAGGCGTTTTGGGAACAGGCCCGGTGGTCGGGTCGCCACAGGCCGCCAGCACCACCAGCATTAACAGCCAGCCAACCAACCCCCGGCGCAAAACATTAGCATTTGAACTTAATCTGGAACTTTTCATAATAATTGTAACCCCTATTCATAACTTTTTTAAAAAATAATAGGGGACAAGGTGGCATAGCCTCGTACCCCCTGACGCTACCTGTATAGCCCTTAATATTTAACCCAATTTGATTATTAATACATCTATAAAATTACACATTTGCCAGGGAACAATAAAATAAGTTAAAAATAGCCAGTTTCGCCAACCTAGATGCATGAATCCAGGCCAACCAACCGGGCAATATATAAAATTACACATCTTTTCTTCAAATCTATAATATTTCAGGGAAATTCGTAGGAGCACAAACTGGGGATAGGGAATCCGAATATCTTACATCAAAATGTATTAAATAAGTTTAATTATTAAAGTTTAATAGTATTGGAGAGTTAAAGATAATTGTTTCTTCAGCTCTTATATGGTTTAATATTATGGTAGTATTTTAAATTCTACGGTCAACCTGTCCCAATCCAGCATTTAAAACCGCGTAGTAGCAATGACCCAGAAAGGATGCACCCATGACCTGGTTAAACAATCTCAGAATTTACAAAAAATTCCTCTTATTATCCGTCATCATCTTGTTTTTTCTCCTGAGTCTCGGGGTCGTTGGTGTGTGGGGAACCTCTCGAATCCGGGAGGTGGTGGACGACCTGAGTAACGATCAGATTCCCGAACTTATCAGCATTGGTGAGACGATTACTGAAATAGAGGCCAATGAATCCAGCTTACATTTAGCCCTCCTTCAAACTGAACCAGCCGCGATTGAAAAGTATCTAAACAAATCCAAAGCAAGCATTCAAATTGTCCAGAAGAACGTGAAAGCTTACCTCAACTCCTCCGCCCACTCCGCCGACGAAATCGAGGTAGTTAAATCTATGAAGAGTGGTTTCGAGGCGTGGCAGGTTAAGATTGACAATGCACTAAAATTAATCGAGGCAAATACCCTTGAAACCAAAAAAGAGGCTATTGCTCTGGAGAGTCAGGAAGAATTTGATGACCTGAGAGATAGTCTACAAAAAGTTATCGAGCTTAACCGGGATGAGCCCCATGCAATTGCCAGCCAAACCTTCACCACCGTGCTGGTGGCGTTGGGTGCTGTTTCCTTGTTTCTAATCGCATTTACCTTGCTCAGTGTTTTTGTGATAGCGAACTCTATTAACAGCCGTTTGGTCAGGATTCGCAAGTCTATGACCGCCCTGGCACAAGGCGACCTGACTCAGGAGGTGAAATATCTTGGCAAAGATGAACTTGGTGAACTGGGCCAAACCTACAATGTCGCCCTGCAAGCCCTCCGAATGCTGGTTGAACAGCTTCATACCCAGAGCCAACAGGTTTCATCCGCCACTTACGAACTGAGCTTGCAAGCCAAAAACCAGGTGACGGGCAGCAACCAGCAAGCCGGGGCCATTACTGAAATTACCCATTCCCTGGGGGAACTGGGCGAGGCGGCCAACCATATTGCCAGCCAGGCTCAGGAAACCACCTCCGCCAGCGAAACAGCTCTTCGGCAAGCCCAACTGGTTAGTCAGGTTTCGGAAGAGATGGCCCAATCCCAGGAGCTTGGGCGGGCGAATGTGGCCCAAACCATCCAAACCCTTCACAAACTGAAAGAACAGGTTGGGGCAATTGAGGAGCGACAACAAGAGCTAAAGCAACAATCCGAGGTAATTCAAAAGGTTATCGGCATAATTGATAATATTGCCCGCGAAACCCACCTTTTGGCCCTGAACGCCGCCATCGAAGCCGCCGGAGCAGGTCAGTTTGGCGATAGATTCGCGGTTATCGCCGGGGAGGTCAAACGACTGGCTAATAACTCGGTGAACGCCACCAACGAGGTGCGTAAATCGCTTGAGGGTATCGCAGAGGCGGTGGAACGCTCCAACCAGAGTGCCATCGAAGGGGTGCGGCAGGCCGAGAAGGCCACTACCGAGGCCAATCAGTCCGATAATACTTTACTGACCATTAGCCAATTAAGTGAGCAGGTTAAAACCGCCGCCCGCGCCATTGTTGTGCAAATTGATCAGGTTACCTTATTAGCCTCCGGCATCGGAGTCTCCACTCAGCAGCAACAGGCCGCCAGCCAGCAAGTTTTGCAAACGATGCTTTCGATTGAGGCCGTGACCGCCCAAAACCTCGGTAGTATCCGGCAAGGGGAAATCGCTACCCAACAACTTAGCTCCTCGGCCCATGATCTGGAGCGTTCCGCCAATATCTTCAAACTTGCCGCCTAAATCGGGGGTGAAGGTGATGGGGTAGGATGAGAAAGAGGTGATATGAGACGGGGTTGGGGGAGAAGGGAAACTCGCCGGGGCAGACCAATCTGTCCCCTACGCAATTGCTGTTTTCATTCTTCATCCTTCCCTTAGACTTCGGCTCAAATCTTCCGACAACTGCTCCAGGCTAACCGCCGTTTGGGCCACCAGGCGACTGCCCGCCGTCTGCTGTTGCGCCACCACGCCTAATTCCTTCAGGGCTACCAACACCTGCTGACTAAAATAAAACTGCTGCGAGGTCGAAGTCCGAATAGACTCAGTTAAAACCTTCACCTCGTCCACCGAGCCACTAATCAACTCCACCTGCGACTGTGACTGCCGACTGAACTCCTGCATCTCCTTAATAATCCGGGCGTTGATTCCGGCCTGCACCCCAATGGTCTTGACCTTCCCAAAACCAATCTCCGCCGCCGCTATCGCCGATTGTGTCGTTCCCTCAATCTCCTCAATAATCTCTACCACCTCTTTACTAGCCCCCGCACTGCGCTGGGCCAGAGCCTTAACCTCCTGCGCAACTACCCCAAAACGTTCGCCATATTCCCCCGCCCCTGCCGCTTCAATCGCCGCGTTAAGAGCCAAAAGATGTGTCGTTCCAGCAATATCACTCAAAACCACCAGAATCAGCCGCATATTGGCATTCTTCTGCTTCAAATCCACCATAATTTCCAGCATTTCCTGATACAAGGCCGCCGCATCCTCGGTGTTAGTGATATTTTCCTCCACCCCATGCAGGCATTGCGCCCCATAATCCACCACTTTGGCGGCGGTAGCTTCAATTTCCTGGCCGTTATCCGCCGCCTTACTCACCAACTCCGTCACCTGCCCCGACAAATTGGCAATATTCCGGGCCGTAAGCGAAAGCTCGCTCACCGAAGCATTAATCTGGGTAATATTAGCCAACTGCTCCTGACTGCCGCTACTCTGCTGACTGGCGGTAGCGTTCAACTGTGAGGCTTGCCGCAATACCTCCTGCCCCACCTGCTGGCTAGTGCCCTGCCGACTTTTCAATTCTTCCAGAGCCGCTCGCAAATTTTCATTTTGCATCTTTAATAAGCGGGTCTGGCTGCGGTTCGGCACAATCACCAGCACCAGAATTAGCGGCGCAAGCACCAAATCTACAAATAGCAGTATCACCGGGCGGGCCGACTCCAGTGAAAGGCCACTTGGGGTATAAAACTTGAAGAAATTCTGCCCAAGATTCAAAAAAGCGCACATCATCATCCCGCCCGCAATCAGCCAGAGGGTCGAGCGGGTATTTAGCAGAGCCACCGCCAGCACAATCACCAGCATATAAGTGACCATCAGCGCGGTCAACATTCCCACCGAATAGTCAATATAGGTCACAAAAATAAACTCAGCCCCGATTAACAGCCAGGCCCCTACCAGCAATCGCCCCTGCCGCGCCAGATAATAGCTGCCAATCGCGCTTATCAACAGTCCACCATGAAAAATATAATTGTAATAAGCTCCCTGCCGGGAATACATAATGGTGGTGACAAGAAACGAAAATGTAAAGAAAAAAAGCTCAAAACCTACTAAAATCAGGCTATAAATCTTGAGGAGCCGCAATTTGCGCTGATAATCGGCCTGTTCAAAATCTGTACCACTCTCGAACTGCCGCTTGCCAGCCAATTCACTGATGGAAGTATTCATTTATTATCCCTGCGAGAATCTAATATATTCCTTTGAACCCTAATAACCCCTACTATCAACCCAAATTTTAATACAAATACCTTACATTTCAGATTACAAAATTATTAAAAAATCGAACGAAATAAAACTTGAACTACGGAAGAGCAGATAAGTTGACAAGCTCGGCTATCCTGTTTATTCTGGACTATATTTTCAGTGCAAAAACAAGAGAGTTGTTGTCTATTACACCAACCTAACACCCAGCCCGCCTGCGGAGTTGAGGAATAGGTCAAACATCCCTTGCACAAGACTTTTTGTGGAATTGCACCGGGGAAAGGGCAGGTTAAAAGATGGCACTACCCAAATCTCTTGAATCGAAAACCAAAATCCAGCATCGGGCGGCTCTCGAATCGCCCCTACGCATTTCCCCAGACAACCGACGACCGACGACCGACAACCACCTTCTATTGCTGCTGGTCCTATTCCTGCTCCTAACGGCCTGTGGCGAATCCCCGCTCCCCAGCCCAGCCCCGGCCTCCCGTCTCACTCCAGTCAACGGCCTCTACCTGCCGACCACCCAGGGTTTGGACGAGGCGGTTTTCGACCCCCTTACCGAAAACGAAATTGTAGACAAGCTCACCAAGGGCAACGGCGCATTTCATACCGGGCAATTCTATCGCTCCAGCCATGATTGGGACGATACCGCCAAAACTACCGAGGCGGTATTGCTGGCGGCGGGCTATATTCCCGATACTCTTGACCAATTTTTCTCCAACGAACAAACTTTCGCCCTCGGCTATACCGCAGCGGGCAAGCGGGAGGTTATTCTGGTGGTGGTAAGTGCGGCGGTGCTGGAGAGCATTTTCAGCCCCTCCACCGCTCAGGAGCTAACCCGCCAACTCAAACCGGACGGCAGCCTGGTCGCCCTTATCTTCCACAAAAGCTGAAATCAGGGGTTGGGCCAGCCTGTTTATATGGAGGGGTGGCTCACGAACCGCCCGTATCACCAATTCTCAGGGGCGACCCTTGACACCATTTTTGCCGCAGAGTAAAATGGCTCTCCTTGTAATCCAGAAAAAAACTGACCAGCATAAACACCCCGTCCGCAGCACCCAAAACTCTAGTTTAACAGCAAGGGTATTCCACAAGGTGAAAAATATCAATTAGAAAGGATTACAAAACATGAACCAGGACACAATTACCCAATATATCAATGACACCTTCGCTGACATCCATACGCACATCACCCCCGACAGTACCTTCTTTTTCTATGACCATGACCGAAAGTTTACCTTCGCCACCATCGTTACCAAAGATGATGAGTACGACCAACTTTCAAACCTCAATCGCCCTGACGTTTTCCGCCTGAATATGGGCATCAGCAAACAAACCTTCCTCTCCCTGTTTGACAAAATCTACGCACAGTCCGAGGCCAGCAAGGGGTTGGATAGCAAATATGATTTTACCGCCCTGGATAAATTAATGCCCCACCCCGTTTATGGACGGATGTATTGGGTCTGCATTTTGAACCCCAGCCCAGCCACTTTTGAGGAGGTGGTAAAGCCGCTACTGGCGGAGGCTTATGCCCAGGACGTCAAGCAATATGCCAAACGCCGAGCCAAAAAATAAACCCTGATTAAAGGAGGTCTGTTGGTAGGGAAGTATTAATGCCGGGCGGTTCACGAACCCCCCTACGAATTTCCCGATTTTAGATATTCGATTTTAGATTTCCCCCGCCCCTACGAAATTCCCCAACCCCCATCCTTCCTTGACATAGCCCTACTCAAATGTTATCATTAGCCCTACAATCCTGACTTACTTAATAGACAATAAAGCAAATAGCCTTAATAAATAGTAATGCCTTTCGAGGGATAAAAAAATGGGCGAAACTTATAATAAGCTGTTAAAACAGACCAAAAACGAAATAATGGAAACTAATGCCACCCAGGCCGACGACCTATTGTGTAATAATCGAGCGGTTCGTCTGATTGATGTGCGCGAAAAATACGAATGGGATGATGGCTATATTCCAGGTGCGACTCATGTGCCGCGCGGTTTCCTGGAAAGCCGGATTGAAGAAACTGTGCCTGACAAAAATACCCCGTTAGTGGTTTATTGTGCCGGGGGAGTACGGAGCGTCTTCGCCACCAAAACCCTGCACGAGATGGGTTATAACGACGTGGTATCGTTGGCAGGGGGTTATAACGGCTGGAAAAATGCCGGGTTCAAGACCGTCAAACCCCAAACCCTGACTAATGCCCAACAATCGCGCTACAGCCGCCATATTTTAGTGCCGGAAGTGGGCGAGGCCGGACAGTTAAAGTTGCTGGCCGCCAAAGTGCTGTTGATTGGCGCGGGTGGGTTGGGCGCACCGAACGCCTTTTATCTAGCTGCCGCCGGGATTGGCACGCTTGGCATTATTGATAACGACCAGGTGGAAGAAAGCAATTTGCAGCGTCAGATTATCCATACGATGGATCGGATTGGGCAGTACAAGGCTGACAGTGCCGCTAAAGCCATTGCCGGGCTGAACCCTGATGTGAATGTAGTGGTCTACAAAGAACGGCTGACCGCCGAAAACATCGAACGCATTCTGCCGGAATACGATTTGGTGGTGGATGGCACCGATAATTTTGAGACGCGCTATCTGGTCAATGACTTTGCAGTGAAATATCGAAAGCCCGTTATCCACGCCAGTATCCTTTCGTTTGACGGGCAATTAACCACCCTGCTACCCTACGACGGCCCTTGCTATCGCTGTATCTATTCCGACCCACCACCAGCGGCAATGGCTCCCAACTGCTCCGAAGCGGGCGTGTTGGGGGTTTTACCGGGCGTTATTGGGCTGTTGCAAGCTAACGAGGCCATCAAGCAGGTTCTGGGGATTGGCAACAGTCTGGCAGGGCGATTCCTGTTGTTTGATGCCCTGGAAGCCGAGTTTACCGAACTCAAGCTGCGGCGTGACCCGCATTGCGTGGCCTGTGGTGAGCATGCCGATATTGATGACCTGATTGAGCAGCACAAGCGGGGTGATGTGCTTATTCCCGCTTGCCGGATAGCCTAAAATATATATATCGTTCCCCTTTCCTGCGTAGGGACTGGCCTTGTGCCTGTCTGGGGAAGAGAGCCAGGGAGATGAGTTAATAAATGAGTACCGTAAAATTGCCGCCGGTGTTGCGTAAACTTTCGGGTGGAGTCAAAGAAGTAAAAGCCGAAGGCCAGACTATTGGCGAAGTGCTGGACGCTTTAGACCGCCAGTATCCTTCGATTAAAACCCAGCTTTTGACTGAAGATGGACAGATTGCCCGCTTCGTTAACATCTACCTGAATGATGAGGATGTACGCTACCTGCAAGGTCTGGTCACGCCCGTTGCCACCAGCGATACGATTGTAATTCTGCCTGCCATGAGCGGCGGCAAGTAGGTTAGAAATTAGTTCCCCCTTCCGAGATGTAGGGAAGGGGGCTAGGGGGTTAGGTCGTCCAATGTTATACCCTAGCTTACTGGCGGCAATTGGTAATACGCCGTTGGTAGAAATAAGCGAACTCAGCCCCTACCCCGACCTGGTGCGGATTTACGCCAAACTGGAAGGGCAAAACCCCACTGGCAGTGTCAAGGACCGCATCGCCCTGGCTATGATTGAAGCCGCCGAGCGCGAAGGCAAATTAAAACCCGGTAGCGGACAACATATTCTAGAGCCGAGCAGCGGTAATACCGGGATTGCCCTGGCGATGATTGGCAGCCTCAAGGGTTACAAGGTTACGGTGGTTATGCCCGACAGCTTTACGATGGAGCGGCGGCAACTGCTGGAACTTTACGGGGCGGAGGTGGTGCTGAGTGACGGCAGCAAGGGCAGCAACGGCTCGGTAGAACTGGCTCTGGAAATGGGAGCCAAAGACCCCAAATATTTTATGCCTTTTCAGTACGCTAACCCCGCCAACCCCAACGCCCACTACACTACCACCGGCCCAGAAATATACCGCGACCTGCCCGACATCTCGGCATTCGTTGCCGGACTAGGCACGGGCGGCACGCTGATGGGCATGAGCCGCTTCCTCAAGGAGCAGAACCCCGATATCCAGATTGTGGCAGTTGAGCCAATGATGGGCGAGGTGGTGCAGGGTTTGCGCAATCTGGAAGGGGGATATGTCCCTCCAATTATTGACCTGACCCGCCTTGACCGCAAGTTAGTGGTCACCAACGCCCAATCGGTCTTAAGTCAACGGGTCTTGCTGGAAAGAACCGGAATTTTCGCTGGCGTATCTTGCGGCGCGGCGGTTTACGGGGCGATGCGAGTTGCCAAAGAATGGGGCGCGGCGGGTAAATCTGGCAAAGTAGTGGTGCTGCTGGCGGAGGGTGGCTGGAAATACTTGAGCGCGGGCCTTTTCACCAAAGATATGGATTCGCTAGAAGAGGAAATGGAGCAAAAACTCTGGTGGTAAGAAGCTAACAACCCATTGTTAGCTGAGTGTAGGAATTGTTAACAAGGAGGCATCCTGTTATGGCTGATATACCGATGTTACGAGGAGTTGCCACTATTAGTTTTTTCGCGGCTGACCATGAAGCAGCAAAAAAGTGGTATACGGAATTGCTGGGTATTAAACCCTACTTTGAACGCCCCGGCTATGCCGAATTTCGCCTGGGTGACTACCAACAAGAGTTGGGTCTGATTGATAGCAAGTACGCGCCAAACTTCGCCACGGGCAGTCCTGGCGGCGCGATATTGTACTGGCATGTGGACGATGTAAACGCAACCTTTGACCGATTACTAGCGGTGGGGGCGAAACAGCTTGAATCTATCCGAGAGCGGGGTGGCGGTTTCATCACTGCTTCGGTAGCTGACCCTTTCGGCAACATCCTGGGCATAATGTATAACCCGCATTATTTGGAAGTTCTAGCCTCGAAAACCTAACCCCCTGCCCACCTTCCATAAATCAGAGCAAGGGGAAATTCGTAGGGGCGGTTTGCGAACCGCCCGGTTTGGGGCGAGGTTTGAAATCAACTTCGCTCAACAAGACTAGATTTTGGTTTTTTACCTAATACCTAGCTGACACTAAACTCAAGGGTTCGGTCTAGCTTATTGTTAAGATAAAGGTCAACCTTATATTTACCAACAGGCCAGTCCTGGGGCAGGGTTAGAGTAAACTGGATTACTGACTCCCGGTTCTCGGTAGTAACCTCTTTGTCCAGGATTTTCTTGTTCTGAACACCATCAGCATCAACCGCAAACCAGACCGCTTTTACTTTAGTATCAATCTTCGGGTTAGTTAGATTTACCACACAGTTAAAGGGATTATCCTTCGGACTAAAGACCTTAGTTTCATCTACGGCTTTGTTATCCTTGAAACCTTTAGCCATTACCGCAGTTTTAATGCTGGGGTCGCCAAAACCAAAAGTCACAAGATAGCCACCACCAGTTAACAGGAGAAGTACCACCAGGATAATGGCAAACCAACCCCACACCGGGAACCCTCCCTTTTTGGGCGCGGGAGTCGGGGGATAGCCCGGCTGTTGATAGGGATACTGACCCTGCGGCGGGGGTTGTTGATAAGGGTATTGACCTTGCGGTTGTTGCTGGTAAGGATATGGCGGGGGTTGACCCTGCATCGGTGGTTGGTTAGGATATTGCGGGGGTTGACCTTGCGGTGGTTGTTGGTTAGGTGGTTGCATTGATGGCATTTTCCTTTCTCGCTATTTTAAACCCTGGTTTTAGATACTTTAATTATGTACCCATATTTTACTATTATCAATAGCGAGTTTATGGTATCACGATGAGCTTAAGTAGTCTGTGAATAAAACTACAATATAATTGTGAACTAAAATAATGAAGGGCCGCTACTGGATAGAAGTAGCGACCCTGAATGGCCTATCAAGGCCGCGCGGAAGGAGGGAAGTCAGTCCAAAAAACTACATATCAATCTCGCAGGTGCCCGCCGAGCAAGCTAACTCCTGCGCGGCCTTGGTGAAATCCTCGCTCTCGTAACGATAGAGCTTGGAGAAATCCACTTCGGGGAACTGGGGTGCCAGCTTCTCGAACTCCTCTTTGGTGATTTCAATGTAGGGCAACTGGGCATATTGAGCATCGAAGGTCGGCAGGAAGGCCATGCCGCCAAGCTGTCCGCGATGTTCCCAGATCCAGTTAAGCAAGCCCAAAACTTCGTCAGGGCGATAGGTAATAGTCACCGATGGGTTGTGCTCCGTCCAGTGCAGCTTGTTTTGCAGCCAGTAATCGCACTGCTCGATGGCGGTGCGTCCGTTGCGAGTAACCGCGCCTTCGGGGGCTTTGACCGGGAAGTGAATAACATAGGTATTAGCGTTTTCCTCGGTCTGACCGTTTTCGGGGTCCATCGGCACGCCAGCATCCTTTAGCACTTTGAACAGGGGCGAGTGAGTAGCCACCCGTACGTTGCGGATGTAATAAGGTGCCCACCGCGCGTGCAAACCAGAGGAGCAGTCCACCAGTTGGGAGGTGTTGCCACTCGGTTTGACGCAGGTGATCGAGGCGGAGTGATTGATAACCAGCTTGCCCGCGATTTCCTTGTTAACCTCAATTGCGTAGCCACGCAACTCGGCCTTGATTTCAGCATTCTGAGCCGCTGGGCTGTCCAACTGTCCAGTTATGTCAACTCCAAGCAATCGTTCGTCCTGGCAGTTCTTGGCCCATTGCGGACGCAAACCGGGGAAATTGGTCGCCATTGACTGGATTGAGCCGATGATAGTCGCCAGTTCGATTTTCTCACGCATGCTTTCGAGGGTGTCTTCCTGACGGGCAATCGCGGCGGACAGGTTGCAGAACTGGAACGGCCTCAAAATTATTTCGCCACAGGGATTTGTACCGAACTTGATATTCTTGCCATTCTCGTCCAACAGTTGGCGGCGAGCAGGAGCCATGTCCAGGGCAGCTTGCCGATTGAAGATACCGGGTTCGCCCCGACCAGACTGTACCATATCCAGAACCTGCTGTGCCACTTCTACCTGGCTCAGGCCACCTTCGGGCCAGACCGCCGAGTTATTGGCATTCCAACGCTGGCTGTTTTCGTGTTCAAAGTCGCCATTTTTGGATTGGCGCATTTCCAGATCATCATAATCAAATAGCGAAATCATGGCGGTACGGCGCACGCCACCCGATACTGCGGCGTTGCCAACGATGCACATAATGTCGTGAGCATCAATCGGGCGCAGGAAAGTACCCTGGCGGGAGAGCAAGCGGGAGCGCACAAATTCCAGCATCGCCCGTAGCGGTTCCGGCCCGGAAGCCCGACCACCTTTGGTCTGGAGCGGTACTCCGGCGGGCCGTAGTTGCGAAAGGTCAAACCGAATATCACCACCATCGAACCAGGTTTCCAGGCCCATGCGCAAAGCGTCAGACCAACCTTCCGCCGAGTCTGGCACGATGTAGGTAGGAGCCATTCGCCCGGTCTGGCGACGGATGCGCGGGAAGTTTTCAATATATTCGCGCTCTACCGAGAAACCAACTCCACAGCCACTCATCGAGATTATCAGAGCCTCTACAAACGACTGTATGCCGTCTACGGGCTGGTAGGAGCAGTTGTAGATGGTGATGTTGCTGCGACGGGCGGCAGGGCCAGCCATCGCCAGCATCCGCATGCTGGGCATAACTTTCATTTCCAGAATGCCCCGGCGGACTCGTTCGTAGGTTTCGGCTTCCAGGCGTGGCCCGGCCAGTTCGTGCAAGAAGCTGACTGTGCGGTCTACGGTTTCGACCCAGGTTTCGCGGCGACCTAATTCGTAGTTAAAGCGGGCATATTTATCAAAGAACTGGAACTGCTGCAACACCGTTGGGAAATAGGTGGCTGACTCGGCGAAAGCGGCGCGCACTCTTTCCGGCACGGGGCGTTGTTCGCGCTTACGGGCGTGTTCGGCCCGATACAGAATGTAGCGTTTGGCGGCTTCAAATTCGCCCGCCGCTTGCAACACCATTTCAACGATGTCCTGGACTCCTTCCACCGTCATGTCAAGGTCTTTGGCAACCATGATGTTGACCACGCGCTGGGCCAGTTCCGTCACGGGGGTTACAGGCGTGCGACCAAAACTATCAAAGCAGCGTTCCAGGGCGTTCTCGATGCGCTCTATGTCAAACGGCACTAAGCGTCCGTCGCGTTTTAGAATTGTTTCGGGCGGCGGCAACTTGGTGAAGCCAGGAAAGCGTTCGGTTACAGATGATACCCGCCCGTTTGGTGCGGAAAGTATGTCGGTCATAAGGTCAGTCCCCTTTCATTGATGGACATTCAACAAATTATACTTACTAGAATTGCATTTTTCATTCCCGAAACCTGTCATTCTGAGCGAACGCGAAGAATCTACTTATTTTGGGCAAGATCCTTCACTTTGTTCAGGATGACAGGGTGAATGTTTACCTTTCTTACTGCGCTCCATCGTCATTGATGGTGTGGTGGTCGTTGGAGTTGCTGTGTATTCCGATATTACGGATTTCAGGTATTCCGTAGGGGCGAACCTTGTGTTCGCCCTAGACAGGCACAAAATTTGCCTGTACAGTTAGCATTTTTCTATAGAGAGCTTTTCTAATTCGCTTATTTTTTCCTTAACAGAATCCAATTCAATTAATTTATAAACAGGTGCATAGAGCGGCCCAAATGCTGCTAGTTGCTCTTCTAAACGAGCTTTGTGCTCACGGGCTACAATTAATCGATCTACCAGAACGCCTTCATTACTTTCATCAGACCAAAGCTCCTGGATAACTTCCTTATATGCTGAAAGTTGATTTATACCTTTTTCGAGGCATCTTTTATATCTTGTCAACTCTTCTTCGGGGTCTATATAACTACCAATACGTCTAATGCGAGGTTCAGATATATTAGTATCAAATTTTTGGGCTTCCAAATCGGTAGGAAATAAGATAGTTAATATTCTTTTAGTGCTTTTTACAGAATCCTCATATTTTCCACTAAAATCATTGTTATAATTTGCATTACTAATAAGCTCTTGAAAATGTGAAATTTTTTTATCAAGTATTTCTAGGGCCTTGGTTTTTGAAATTTGATTGACTACCATAATTGATTCTGAAACTCCTCGAAATTTAACTAGAAAAAACCCAAAACGAAATAAACCTCTAGCCCAGGCGGGAAAGCACGGGGCTGGAAAAAAGTCCCTGCAAATTAATCTTGGGATGAAATATTTAAGGCTGCCATCTGGAGAACTGGGATTAGGTCGTAGGGTCTAAATTGGCGACTTCGGTAAGGGGAAGCCCATTCTGGCGGGCGCGTTCCTGGCGTTCCAATGCGGCCAGTTTTTCGATTTCGCGCAACATCTCACCCAGGTCGGCATACTCGCGGTAGACACTGGCGAAACGGATATAGGCCACTGAGTCGCGCTGGCGAAGCTTTTCCATCACCAGTTCGCCAATCGTGCGGCTGCTCAGTTCCAGTTCGCCGTTGCGGAAAACTTCCGCCTCTACCTCATCCACCAGTTGCTCAATTTCCGAGGCGGGGATTGGTCGCTTGGTAAAAGCGGTAAAAATGCCCCGGCTGAGTTTTTGGCGATTGTATTCTTCGCGTACGCCATCCTTCTTGATGACCAGAATATTAATCGGTTCGACCCGTTCGTAAGTGGTAAAACGATGCCCACATTTAAGACACTCACGGCGGCGGCGGATATTCTCACCCCCACGTAAGTCTCGTGAATCTATAACCTTACTATCGTTTTGATGGCAATAAGGACACTTCACTAGGCAGTGCGCTCTCTCCCACTATCCAATTTTTCTCGTACCCCCACATCTGAAGGCGCTCACGTCAGCGAGCTGATTTAGTGCTTATCCAAGTGAATACTTGTCATAACATACTAAATCTTGTAGTTGTGGGGAAATTCTAGCACAATCCCTAGTGGTTGTCAAGGGTTATGTGCTACATTTTATCCACATATTGGGGTATGATGTGTATAAACCTCTACATGTTGTAGGGTAGGGGTCAAGGGATAGGAGTCGGAGGTTGGGAGAAACATGTAGGTGGATGCTCCTTCATCCAAGAACCGTTGCTAAGATTATTTAACCCAGAGGCACAAAGAACACAGAGAAAACTTTAAATATTGGTGTCCTAGTGTCTTATTAGTTCAATTCAAGTAACTGTTCACGAAACCTGTCACGCCCCTTTATGGGGTGTAAGCGTAAGCGAAGAATCTCAATGTTTTAAACAAGACCCTTCGCAAGCTCAGGGTGACAATTGTGGTGAACGCTTACCAATTCAAAAATACCCGACACAGTGACTTATACCTAAAAGCTGACGGCTGATAGCTATAAAAAAATAAAGGGATCTGGTAAGAGGCAGACCCCTGGCGTTATCCTGATATAAGGAATAGAAGATAATGACTTATAGATTCCCCCTCCCTTTATAGGAAGGGGGCTGAGGGGTTAGGTCAGGACTTGAAATCGTCCTTGTAAATCTCGTAAATATTATTCTGATTATAGTAACGATAGTTCACCATAACCTCGTTACTGGCTTCAATCCAGACCATCTGACCATTCCAGAAACCCTGAATTGCGCCCTTGCCGCCCCGCTCGATAGGCTCAGTGGCCCAGCCCAGGCGTTCCCGTACCTTAGCCCCGGTAGCATCTCGCCAGACCTTCCCAAAGCCCCGGCTAGGCTCATAGAGGCCCGTTGGCGGAGTCAAGCTGCTATTGACAGGTTGACTGCCATCCCAGGTGTCCTGGAATTGGGCATAAGTCCCATCGTCAAACAGAACGTACACCGTCTTTTGCCAGCCGTTATAAGGATAGAACTGCGGTGAAGGGCTGGTGTCATTCCAGATCATCTTGCCGTGTTCAAAATTTTGGACCGCAGTATTGGTTGCCAATTCGCCATTAGTCCAGGCGTAGGCACAGCCCAAACGCACCTGTACTGAGGGATTATTAGCCCAAACTTTACCAAAGCCGCGCACCGGAGTAGAATCGCAAACCGGCAAAGGAGTCTGGTAACGCCATTTGTAATAGTGACGGCCCACATTGCCCATCTCGACTTCCCAGCCCGCCGGATTGCCGGGGGTGTAGGTCAAAACGCGCCGCTCGAAAGGTTGCACCAGTACATCACGGGACACACCCGCCACCATCGCCCGCGTCCAGTAAGCTTCCGCAATCGGGTAACCCATACTGTAAGCCCAATCCACTACCGGGCCATCCACCAGCTTACCATTCTCGTAGACCTTCCCCTGCTTGTTCATAAAATCCCAGAACGGTTGGGGGATATTGTGTCCGAAAACCGGGTCATAATTGGCAAGCTTGACCTGACCAGTGCGAGATAAGTCGTTCCCGGCGTTACCCGCTTTGTCTAGAGTCAGAGTTGCCCACTGTCCGGTGCGGTCGGGGGAAGCGTTCTGACCGGGTGCAAAGGAAGTTACACTATAGAAGGCCGCATAGCTCGGAGCGGCATCCTGGGCACTCGGGTCTTCATCTCCCGCCACCGGAATCTGGGAGGCTGGAAGATAAGGGGTAGAAGTGAAATCGCCCGTAGCCCGCTTACCACTAATCAGCTCTTTAACCAGCAAGCCGTTGGTGATAAACCACTTGCTCAGGCGGTCGCCATTGAGATTATTAATCTCCATGCGCGACTTATCGAAGTAAAAAACGAGCCGATTGCCCACAGGCTGGCCATAGCCACCCGAAGCCCCGGTGTAATCCTCAAATCCAGCGTAAAAAGTATTTGGCCCCCATAGCCACGAACGCGCGATTTGCCCAGTAGCTACTGATAAATCGGTGCGTTCCCAGGTCTTGTCAACGTTAGGGTCAGTGTAGGGCCCCGCCAGAGCCGAACCAGGCACAACCACCAGCAACGGCATAAATAATACGAGGACGGCCATAGCAAACCGTCCAAACCAGCCAGACTTTCTGCCTAATTTTTGATTTTTCATTGATATCCTCCGTTATCCTTGTAAGTAATCGGAGGTTATTCCAGCGCTGATATTCAACCTCATGCTATATAACGCACGGCCTTGAAAATGGTTGCATGAGCTCAAAATGGGGTTAGAATTTAGAATTAAGGAGCAAGGAGCAAGAATAAAAAAGGATAGACACAGAAGTCTATCCCTACGAATTCCCACCGACAACCGTCAACCGTTAGATAAACTTTAAGAGGCTCATCTCGGCTGTCCCGGAAATAGGGGCATTACTTTTTTGCATAATATTAACGCTAACCTGATAAACTTCCTTCCAGGCAGTTTCGATTTCTTCGGTATACTCTTCGCGCAAGCAGCGTTCCAACATCCACAACAAGGCTTCTTCTGCTAGCTCAAAATACTCTGAAGTCAAGCCGAAGGCTGCGTGTTGCTCCCCCAATTTGCTTAAAATCACCATAAACTGACCAGGGTAATCCAGACTGCATACTATCGCTTCGACCATTTGGATAAATTTGCGCCGTTGGGTCGCGGGGTCAAGATTAAATAAATTCTTTAATGAAGGTTGTAACCAAAAAAGACGGGTATAAAACAGCCCGGCAGCAAGGTCGGATACTGGCTTGATATTTTCAAAGGTGCGCTGCACCAGACTTATTTGCTCTGGAGTCATAGTTTTGCTTTCTACTAACGGCTCGAACCAGAAAGTTATCTCATAAATATGACTCTATTTTACTCAATTGGTATATTCGGAATATATAAACCAGTTCACCCTAATGTTGATGAACTGGTTGAAGGTTGGTTTCTACATGTTACAATTTTCAGGCGAGAGGTGGATTTGTATAGGCAAACCTTGTCCCCAAAGGGGAGGCTTCGCTCTGTTTACCCTTTACCAGGAGTATTTTATTTGAAAATCAAGACTAACCCAGATTCCAGAGGAAGCGCATCTCGGTGGAGGTGGCAAGAAGTTCGGAAAGGCTACCCTCGGCCTCAACCCGTCCGTCCTTCAACACGATAATATGGTCGGCTCGTTGCAAAGCGGGGCGACGGTGCGAGACCACCAGACAGGCCGCCGAATCCTGGTCGGCAAAAATGCGCGCCCAGAGTTGCTGTTCCGTTTCCACGTCCAGCGCGCTGGAAAGGTCGTCAAACACCAGCAACTCCGCCTGGCGCACGAACATGCGGGCCGCTGCGCCACGCTGAATCTGCCCACCCGAAAGTTTAACCCCGCGTGGCCCTACCAGCGTTTCTAGCCCGGCCTCAAGCTCGGTTATGTCCCGCTCTAAAACGCTGTGCTGGATGGCGGCCTCTAACCTCACCGAATCATTCGGCAGACCCATCAGAATATTATCGCGTAGACTCTCGCTGAACAGGCGCGGCACCTGCCCCGTATATGCAGTACGGGGCGGCACTAAAAATTCGGCGGGTTGCGCTATTAATTGCCCGTTCCAACGAATTTCACCAGACTCCTTTGGCAAGAGGCCCAACAAAGCCCGTAACAGGGTAGTTTTGCCCGACCCCACCCGCCCGGTAATCACCAAAAACGAGCCCCGTTCTAGTCGCAAGTTCACATTCTCTATACCCCGCTCTGTGCCGGGGTAGTGGTAGGTCAGGTTGCGAACCTCTAACCGTTCCAGGCGGTCAGCGGTAGTTTTAAGGGGGGTCTCAATTGGCGGCGGGTCGGAATAAAGATAAAGCGGGGCATGCTCCACCAGTTTTTGGGAGGGAATATCCTGCAACAACTCACGCATGCGCTCGAACGAAACCCCCGCTCGCCGATATTGAATAATCCAGCCCCCGATAAAAGTCAGGCTATTACTGATGCGTGGCAAGAAAGCCACAAACAGGGCAAAATCGCCAATCGTAAAAGTGCCACCCTCAATCGCCCCCGCCGAAAGCAGCAGCACTAGCCCGGTACTCAGGCTGGTCACGTTCTGGGTCAGCGACTTCTGAATTTCGGTCAGCAGGCTATCTCTCAGAGCGGCCTTGCGGCGTACCTCATTCAGCCGCGCAAAATGGCGGATGGTATGCTCCTCGGCAGAAGCCACCTTGACGGTCTGCACTGCCCCAAACATCTCGCCGATAAAATCGGTGATATGCCCGGTAGCCGTACGGTTACGACGGCGATAGATGCGGATTTTTGAACTTAGTAGCCGGGTCAGGAAAAATATTACCAATAATGGCACGCACAAAATCAGGGTAATCAGCGGGCTAATACTGAACATTACCCCCAGCCCGATACCCATATAAAGCACAAAACCCCCACCATCCACAAAATTCTCCAGAAAGCGCACCGCCTCCTGCACATCCTCACGGAAGTGGTTAATTGCCTCGCCCGGTGAGTCGGGCAGGGTTGCTGCCCCTGGCCTTTCGAGCAAAGCCGCCAACAAATTGCGCCGCAACAGGGCTTCCAGCGACATATAATACGTTCGCCAGATAAACTCACCTCCGAAGATTATCCCAATTCGAGATAACTCCACCCCAATCAGCAGCACGAATACTCCCCACAGGTTAAGTTGGGCCGGGGCGGAGTGGCTTAGTTCGTCAAAGAACCATTGCGCTGCCAGCCCGACCCCTAGCGGCAAACTATGCACCAAAGTCCAGGCCACACAGTTAGCCAGAAATAGCCAGGGTCGGTAGGTAATCATCCTAAAAATAAACTGCCGGGTGGTCAGTTCGGAGTTGTCGGTTGTCGGTTGTCGGTTTTTATTCATAGTTATTAGTTATTAGTTCCTGGTTATCGGTCAAAAGTCGAAAGTCACTATTATGATTTCCCAATCCCCCAACCCCTGCTTCAAGCAAGGGCTTCTTCCAGGCCGGTTTGAAGGAGTTGGTAGAAACGGGAGTCGGGGTCACGGGCCAACTCGGCACGCGGGCCATATTCAAGCACTCGCCCGTTTTCCAGAATAATAATATCGTCGGCGCGTTGGACGGTGGCGAGGCGATGGGCGATAATAATCCCGGTGCGATTTTCCAGCAATTTATCCACCGCCTCCTCTAACTTGCGCTCGGTGGCAGGGTCTAGCCGCGAACTGGCCTCATCCATAATAACCAGGCCCGGTTCTTCCAGGAACACCCGCGCAAAAGCCAATAATTGAGCCTCACCCGCCGAAAGCCCTGTCCCATGCGACTTTAACTCGGTATCCAGACCATTCGGCAAACGATCAAACCAATCGCCCAGCCCCAATTCGTAGATAACCTCCAAAATCCGCGCATTCTTAATTGCTGGGTTAAAGAGGGTTAGGTTATCACGGACACTGGCGTGGAAAATCTGGACTTCCTGCGTCACCATCGCCACTCGTTGGCGCAAATCCGCCAATTTAGCCTCCCGAATATCTACCCCACCGAGGCGAATTGCCCCTGCGCTGACATCATAGAGCCGAAAAAGCAAGCGGGTGGTAGAAGTCTTGCCGCTCCCGGTTCGCCCCAATAACCCTAGCACCTTGCCCGGTTCCAGCCGAAAATTCAACTCCTTCAACACATTATCCAGCTCGTTATAGCTGAAGGAAACCTCATCAAATTCTACCGAAAGCGCACCACTCGGTATGGGTTTGCCAGGGCCATCCGAAATCTGGGGCTGGGTAAAATATAATTCCTGCACCCGGCTAATTCCCGCCCCCGCCTTCTGCAAATCCTGAATCTGGCGGCTCATTTGCTCCAGGGGGGAACGCAGCATATCGGTATACTGATAAACCAGGTAAACCGTGCCCAGCGTTACCGCCCCACTACTAAATAGCCAGGCTCCTACCCCAAACACCAGCAAATTGCTGGCTAAAAAGAGGCCGTTGCTAATCGTCCAAATTACCGAGAGATAAATCCCCGACTTGCGCCCCTGCCGAAACACCTCCCGTAAGGCTTTGTGCAAACCACCCATCACATGGGGCCGCGCCCCACTCGCCCGAATATCCTCGGTGCCGCCCAATCGTTCCTCGATAAAGCTGAATAGCCCCGCTCGCGCTTTACTTTCCTTTGCCATCGGCCCCACCGCCAAATCACGCGTTTTGTTGATAGCAAAAATAGCAAAGGCCGCAAAAAGGGTGAGAGCCAGCCCAATGCGCCAATCCTCACCCCATAACACGATTAGTATTCCTATTAGCAGTAGGAAATTTCCCAATACCTGAATTACAAATTGGGAAAAGAAGGCCGCCATCGCCGTGATATCGCCCTCAATCCGTTCGATAAGCTCCCCCGGTGTATGTTCGTTGTGAAAGGGCAAATCCAGACTTAGACAATGTTTGGCTAAATCCAGGCGCAGGGCATTGGTGGCGGTCAGGCCCACGTTCTCGCTGATGTAGGTCGCCAGCACCCCTAAAATCTGTACTACCAGAGCCAGCCCGATAAATATTCCGGCTATTGGCAAGAGCTTGTCCACTCCGTCACCCGCCACCGCCCGATCTATAAACTGCCGGACAATCTGGGGATTGAGAAGTTGCAAGCCCAGGTTGCTAAACAAAAGTAAGCCGAGTAAAAATACCCGGCCTTTTTGCGGCTTCAAATAATTTACCAGCAATTTCCAATATTGCCGTAACGGAATTTTCATTCTTACCCTAACCCTCTTCAAGTCAGCTTTCAGGTTTTAGGTGTTAGCAAAATACCTAATACCCATCTATAATTGCTTACCTGTATATACTATCACGAGTTGGGGATTTGGGCAAGGTAAAAAATGCTATAATAAAATCTATCTGCAATTTTGTGGGACTGTAAGAAATCTGGAGAATTACCAAAAGTAAATATTTTATTGAGGCTTTATACTTTAATTTACCCTAAAAATTTCTATGGAGAATGAACTCAATTGTTCACAAAAATTATAAGCCCCTGGGATGAGTTATTTTTTGATTGTGTAAAACAAAGCAATCAGGTAATCCGAATCGCCAGCCCTTTTATAAAGGAAGGGGTTACTAGTCGTTTAATCGAGAAAAAATCCCACAAAGTTTCTATCAAATATTTGAACAGCTTCAAATCTCAACATTTCTATTCTGGAGTTTCCGATTTATCGGCATTAACCGCTATACTTAACAATAAAGGAACAGTACGAAATTTACCACGCTTACATTCAAAAATTTATATATTCGATGACTCGAAGGCAATTATAACTTCGGGAAATCTCACCTGGAATGGCTTAAAACACAATCATGAATACGGAGTTTTTGTAACTGAGCCTACTTTTGTGCAAGATGTTATTAAGGATTTTGAAGATGTCTATAATGATTTATCAACTGGGGTAATTACGGCAGCCAAAATAGAAGAAGTTAGCAAAATTCTTGAGGCGACTCCTAGGGAAATTACCGTTAAATTTTCCAAAATAGAAATAGATACAAATGAAATTTCAGATAGTTTTGTAGGTGGAATCGATCCTATTCTGCAGGCTTTGACTGGTTGGAAATTATCAATACTTCAGTGCCTTGAGCAAATTCCCTTTCAAGACTTTACCCTTGCAGATATGTACACGTTTGAAAGTAGTTTGCAAAAAAAGTACCCAGCCAATAATAATATACAAGAAAAAATTCGCCAACAACTACAATATCTTCGGGATTTGGGCATAATTGAATTTCTAGGCGGAGGTAGTTACAGAAAACTGTGGTAATTTCTGGAGAACCAGTTCTTGGCAATTGTTTTTCTGTATAGGGCGCGAGAGTCACGCCCTAGAATACAATAACTAGCCTAACTTCTATCTTCGGTAGCGGGTGGCGAGAACTGCCCCAAGAGTTTGCATGCGGGTCAGGAACTCTTCCAGGTCGTCGCCGAGGTTGCGCCAGGGGGTTAGATCGAGGCGGTCGGTGGTGGCTTCAATCTCATCTCGCAAAGCTCGTCCTGCCGTAGTCAACTCCCCGTCTTTCATAATATCGCGCGCTGCCAACCCTTCGTAAGCCACTGCAATATCGGCCTCCGACCAGAGACGGCTTTTTATCATAAAGGAAGTATATTTGGGGTTATTTTGCCAGGGGCCAGAAATAAGGCTCGACTCAATCCCCGAAATCTCGGCTGTCACCAGCGCGGCAATATGTCCATCGCCCCGGTATTCGCGCATCAGGTTCAAACCCCACCACAGGCTCAATAGTGGATGCTCTTCGGGCCAGGGCTGGGCGTAATGCGCCGTAAACAGGGGGCGACCCTCGTATTTCAGGTTGTCAGTAGCTTTTTTTACCAGCTCAATTTCGCGGGTAACATTGGGTAGAGTAACATTATCCTCGCCAGCTAACAAACGGGAAAGAGAGGCAATCACGGCCTGATTACGGGCGGCAATGGCGGCTTCGGGGGTAGTTTTTTGCCAACCAGCATGCACCAACGGCACTACCCCTGCCGGATTAAAATTGTAAAAAGTGGAAGCGACCAACTCCGCCGATGTGCCCAGGGGTGCGCCGCGAGTACAAAAATAAGCCTGGCTCGAGACGCGAGGCGATTCAAACCCAATTTTGGTGTAGTGTTCCGGCCCTTCCGGCACAAAATAAATCATAGTAATTAGCGGGTCAATAATCCCGCGACCCTTCCGCGTCATTGCTTCGAGTGACATCAATCTTCTCCTTGAAATATCTGGCTGTGTGAAAATTAGGGGTTTTGCCAGCTATATTGTACCGCGAATTGCGCTGGGCTGCACTTCTGCTATAATGTCCAGGCCTTTGGGCACGCTGCTTATATAAAAAACTCACAACACATATTTTCCATATTAGAAAAGGTAGGATATTATGCTTGACGTTACCCCGGTACGTACCCTGGATTTTACCCCAATTCGCCAAAAGACTCAGACAATCGCGGAGTTAGCCGCTAACCTGACCACTGCCGACCTGCGGGCTTTTACCAACGAGTCCATTGATAGAGTGCTTAATATGATTGAAGATTGCACCGACGCCGATGTGATATTTATGCCAAGTGACCCCAATGCCAAAGACACTTTTGCTGCTAATGAGGCGGAAGCGGAAATTGCCTGGACCCTGGGCCATGTAATTGTCCATTTTACCGCAGGGTCAGAGGAGGCGGCTTTTCTGGCGGCAGAAATGGCGCGGGGTGTAGAAAATCACGGACGTTCCCGCAGCGAAGTACATTGGGAAACGGTCACCACCATTGCCCAGTGCCGACACCGCCTGGAAGAAAGCCGCCGGATGCAATTGGCCTCGCTGGAGATGTGGCCGGACGAACCCCATCTTGAAATATTCGTGGAATTTGGCTTTTTGCAGGGTAAAATCAACCCGGTAGCCAGGTTTCTGGTAGGAATGCTCCATCTGGACAGCCACTATGCCCAGGTAGCCGAGGTTGTTCGACAGGCCAAAGCTGCCCGCGGGTAATTTATAGCAGTCTTTGCCTGAACAAGTTTGAGGATGAATTGGTTATCCCCGCTTCCTATCTAGAGCGGGGATATTTTATTTTAAAGTGGGGCAAATGTCTTCCGGTTTAAAGGTGGGGTTGGCATAACCAAACTGGTTTAGTCCTTCAATCAAACCAGGGTTTTGTTTGGAAAATTTCACCGCCTCCACACAACCTTCTTTTGCCGCCGCCGAGGCTGTAGGGGCTTTGCTAGCCTGAAATGCTCCGGAAAAAGCCGTAGCCCAACCGCTATACTTGCCATCTTTGGCGATAGCCGTCTGCAAAGTCTGGGTTGCATTCGCACGGTCTTCGCTCAAGGCATAGGCCAGGGCCAGCCGAAAGCGAGCAAAGGCGGTCAAAATATCCTTTTCATCCTGAATTTGTTGGGGTGTTCCCTGACTCTCGTTAAACCAAAGTTTCAGGGTCGAGTCGGTCAAAGCCCCGGAGTAAAGAGTAATCGCGGTTGGATAATTTGCTTTATCTAATGCCAGATTACCATCAATTACCCGATGAAACAGGTAATAGGAAACTTCATATTTAGTTTCGACCAGCTTGAAGGTTTTGCTGGCAGCATCCCACCGCCAATATTCAGTACGGCCTCGTTGTAACCCCGCCCCCACCGAACCAAATCCGCCACCTGAAAATAAAATTGTGGTGCCAATATCACCTGGCTCAAAACTAACTTTAGCACTTGGCATAACCGGCACTTCCGGGGTCAGATCGGTAAATTTGCTGCTGGCCCAATCCAAAACGTGCAAAGTAGTAGTACATGTGCTTGCGCCACAATAAAGCTCGCTAAAGACGATTTCGGCCTTCTTGTCGCTATTCAAATCGTCTACTTTTTCCAGCTTGGGGTAGACAAACTCATCCCGGTTAGGATTTTTTTGAGGTTTTAAATCGGCCTGTTTTAGGGTAGAACCAGCCCATCCATTGTTGTTACTCTTTAACACCAACACCAGGCCGTACCCTGAAATACTGGAAGGGAAGCGCGTCCAGTCGTCCGCCACTGTAGCCACAATTTCCAGCTTACCGTCGCCATCCAGGTCGCCCGTAAAAAGTGGAACTTCCGCCCCAATGAATTTCCAGTTTACCAGCAAATCGCGCAGCCTGACCCGCGCATTTTCCGGGCCATTTTCGGCGGCGGGTAGGGCATCTTTTTGTTGATTCAACCAGGTCGTAACTGTTTTAACTAGCCCCTCTGGTTTGGCCGGGCTAAAAGTCGGAATTGCGGGCAGATTTGGAAGTTGAGGGGTGGGGCTAGGCCGATAGGTGGGGGTCGGGGGCACAGTCCTGGTTGTAATTGGGGCGGTAGTTGGCGCGGCAAAGGTAACACCGGGCAACGATTGTACGGGTAGAGGGGTAAGCGGGGCTAGAGTGGGAGTCGGAAATACCACCGTAGGCAAGGCATAAGGGGTAGGGGTATTTTCTTCCCCGCAAGCCACCAGCAACAGGGTAAGAATCAGTGTAACCAGCTTTAAATTGAGTTTGTGCCGCCTAACCATTATTTTGTAAAATCCCCCCTCTTTTTATCGACTACCGCCAACCGATTAACCTTTTTGGATTGCTTGTTTAGCCCCATTAAGGGTATTATATAGCAACTAATAGCAAGAGGCTTTGTTGTGCGGTACTGCATGGGTAAACTTGCATGTAACAATGGAATAATCGAAGAGAGTTAGTTACTCAATGGAGAGTGCTGGAAGGAGACTTGTATGCCGGAGAAGATTGACCGAAACCTTTCCCTGGAATTGGTGCGTGTTACCGAGGCAGCGGCGATGGCAGCCGCCCGGCTGATGGGGCGCGGCGACAAACATAAGGCCGATGATGCGGCGGTTCATGCTATGCGGATAGCGATGACGAACCTGCGGATGGATGGTACAGTTGTAATCGGTGAGGGCGAAAAAGACGAAGCCCCGATGCTTTATATTGGGGAGAAAATCGGCACGGGCGAAGACCCCAAAGTGGATATTGCGGTTGACCCGATTGACGGCACCCGTCTTTTATCGCTGGGGTTGCCCAACGCCATTTCGGTGGTAGCTCTGGCCGAAGAAGGCACAATGTATACTAGCCCCGGCATTTTCTATATGAATAAAATCGCGGTTGGCCCCGCCGCACGAGGGGCGATTGACCTTGACCGCCCGGTGGATTGGAACCTGAAAAGTATTGCCGCCGCCAAGAAGATGGAAGTGGAAGGTCTTACTGTGGTGGTGCTTGACCGTCCCCGCCACGAACACCTCATCCGCGAAATACGGGATGCTGGGGCGCGTATCAAAATGATTACCGATGGCGATATTGCCGGGGCTATTATGACCGCGCTCGAAGATACGGGGGTGGATGTGTTGATGGGTATCGGTGGTGCCCCCGAAGCGGTGGTCTCGGCCTGCGCCCTGAAGTGCATCGGGGGTGATATGCAGTGCCGACCCTACCCGCGCAACGAGGAAGACCGCCGCAAAGCTTTGGCTATGGGGGCCGACCTCACCAAGCTTTACACGATGGATGATCTGGTCAAATCCGATAACGTCTTTGTATCGCTAACCGGGATTACCAACGGCGAACTGGTGGACGGGGTGAAATATTACGAACATGGCGTGGAAACTCATTCGCTAGTGATGCGCAGTAAATCCGGCACGGTGCGAGATGTGCGCGCCCGTCACCGTCTGGATAAACTGATGACCTACAGCGAGGTTGAGTACCAGGGCAAGATCACCATTAAGTAATAATGGAACTTTTGAAGGGCGGCGAGCATAATAAGCTGGCGGTGGAGCCGGACGGTATCTTGATTGAGGAGGCTACCAAACAAACACCGCGTGGCCCCCTCTATTTCCGCCGCCGAGTTCCCGCCAGCCGGTTAGAAATGATGCGGCTGGACGAGGGGCTGGGGATTTTCTTTCGCTACGACCTGGAACGTCAAAAAGATAATATGCTCAGGCTGGCCCGGATGGAATACGGTAATCTGGTGCTGGCCCACACCGCCGATGATTTAATCGCGGGTTATATCAGTATGCACCTGACCGACGAGCATGACCGTTGGAGTGTTTTGAACGAGCCGGATGGCCCGGTTCGTGCCTACGATTTTGGGGCGATTGAGGTGGGGCGTAACTGGCGAGGGCTGGGCGTTAGCAAGGGGCTGATGCAAGCGGCCTTCGAGGGGGACGATTGGTTTGACGATAAAATTGTTACTTCGGTGGAATTTTCCTGGCATTGGGACAACGAGGAGTTGGGCATGACCAAGTTCAACTATCGGAATATGCTCAAAAAGGTGATCGAGAGTGCCGGGTTTATCAAGATGGATACCGACGAGCCGAATGTGATGATGGACTCGGCCAATATGTTTATGGTGCGGATGGGGCCAAAGGTTGACCCCCTGATCGAGCAACGCTTCTACTCGATGTTACACAAGAATAACCTCTGGGGTTTGTAGGGGCGATTAGTGATTAAACAGCACCTTGCGATAGATTTTTTGCAGGGGTAGCTCTACCTCTATTGAATTCAAACTAACCACACTCTCCAAACCCTCACAGGTTTCAAGCAACCACTTGCGCGGTTCGAGGCGGTGATAGTATGCCACTAAGGCTTCATCCTGGTCTACCAGCACGTAATCCTGTAGGGTAGAAATAGCTTTGTAGAGGGTGAATTTGCCCTTGCGGTCATAGGTTTCAGTGGAGGGGGACAATACTTCCACGATTAAAACCGGGTTGGTAAGTGTGTCGGTGCGCCCTTCAAAAAACTGCGGTGTGCCACACACCACCATTGCATCGGGGTAGGTGAAAAGGCCGTTTTTCTTTACATTCAGCCGCATATCCCTACTAAATACCACGCACGGCTTATTATCCAGAGCGTTATTCAGCAGAGCGTTGATATTGCTGGATATGACGTTGTGGTTATACGAACCACCCGCCATCTGAAATATCTCACCCTGATAATACTCGCTTTTATAGGTAGCGGCTTCTTCCAGAGCCAGATATTCCGCCGGAGTATAAAGTATTTGAGTAGTAGGCGGCATAATTCCCACACACTTCACTAATAGACTTTTAAAATTTTATCCAGGATACAAATCAAAAAATAAGTGGTGTACTTCGATAGTTTTTTCTAAATCGTTGGGGTGTTCGTGATTTGAAATAAAGTAAGTTTGGGTTTTCAGTGAAAAGTCGTTCCGAAACGAAGGGTGACATTTGGTGGATTCAGCTGCCTCATTATAAACTTTAGTTAAACCTTTATTACGTGAAAAAGTAATCATGATACCTATGGTGTGGCGCCAAGTTAAATAACCAAAAAGTTGGTCAATTGTTTCGCTGTAAAGTTTTTGCCCTCCCCAAATTTTGCATTCAGCAATTAATACTACCCCTCCTGGAGTATTAAGGAAAATATCAGTTTTACCTTTTTTGGAAAAAGTCTCCCTAGTTGCAGCATTAATTTCAAAAACAGCATTGAGATGACCCACAATAATATCTCTTAGTTGTTCTTCAGCTAATGTCGAATAGGTTGAAGGTGAGGTTTCAAATCCTTTGCCGGATTGATCAATCAAACCAACTATATCCGTTACTGATTTGTATGTTAATTGTGGTTCACTTGGAGTCGAACTTTGGGGGGTTTTTTCACGAAGTATTTGAACAGAGTGTTTGACTTGAACATTAATAGGCTCAATTGCATCAGAGCGTTTTTTAATCTCGATTCCTAATTCCTTCATTTGCTGCTCAAAATAGTTATTGTTTTTGCTTACTTCTAATTTACGTTGGCGCACAATCTCTAAAACGCGAGACTTAAACGCAGGCTGTTGCTGAAGAAGGTCCACATTTATACTGTTTAGCATTTGCTTGATTGTTTCAATACTGGTTTTCACTTGATCTGCAAACACTCTTAAGATTAACATATGGTCAACGTCACGAAATTGTACGCCCCTTGCTTCAATTGGACTATAAATCGGCCAAGGGTTAGCCCTTAGTTGTAAAGATAGGGAATTGGTTGAGCGAGGCTCTAAAGGTATTTCAATAACAGAATAAATTAGTTCTATTTCTTTTGGTCCATCAAAAAAATCACCAGAACGTCTTTGTTGAAAATCCTTTTCTTGTAAAGCTTTAATATTTCGTGAAAAATCTTGGGTAACAGGCTCTAACTCCCATTTGGTTATAAAGTATTTGCTTAATACTTCTTCATCATTTGCAAGAACATTATCATCTGGCATCTTTTTTAGCTCAGTTTGAACTTGTAGAGCGGCATCTTGGAAATACTGAATTACTAATTTCCCATTCTTTAAAACTACTGCCAAATTGGGTTCTCCTAATTATTTAACAGGGTTTAAGAATGTAGGTAGTCAAAATAATATTGACTACCTACATTAGCTTATACCAAACTTAAATAGTAGTAGCTAAATATCCAGATTTTTGACGTTCTTGGCGTGGGTGGTGATGAAGCTTTTGCGGGGTGGCACTTCATCGCCCATCAGCATCTGGAAAGTCTCGTCAACGCGGGCAGCATCGTCAATTGTCACCTGAAGCAAGGTGCGGTTATGGGGATCCATAGTCGTTTCCCACAACTGCTCGGCGTTCATCTCGCCCAAACCTTTGTAACGCTGGATACCCACCTTGTCGGAGTTCATCTTCTTGATTGCGATATCGCGCTCGACTTCGTTATAGGCATAGACCACCTGCTTGCCGTGCGCCACCCGGTAGAGCGGCGGTTGGGCGATATACAAATGCCCGTTGGTGATAATCTCCTCCATATGGCGGAAGAAGAAAGTCAGCAGCAGCGTCCGAATGTGGCTACCGTCCACGTCAGCATCGGTCATAATCACAATGCGATGGTAGCGCAACTTGCCGACCTCAAATTGGTCGCCCAGACCCGCCCCTAACGCCGTAATCAGAGCCTTAACCTCGTTATTCGCCAGCATCTTATCCAGAGCGGCCCGTTCCACGTTCAAAATCTTACCACGCAACGGCAGAATGGCCTGGAAACGACGGTCACGGCCCTGTTTAGCCGTACCACCTGCGCTATCACCCTCGACAATAAAGATTTCGCTACGGCCTGGGTCTTTCTCGGAGCAGTCAGCCAGCTTACCCGGCAGCGACATCCCATCAAAAGCCCCCTTGCGGATGATATTTTCCTTGATTTTGCTCTGAGCCTCGCGCACCCGCTGGGCCATCGCGCACTTGTCAATAATCCGCTTGGCATCATTGGGGTTCTGCTCCAGATACTCCTCAAGGCCATCGCTGACCACCGACTCCACCGTCGTTTTCACATCGGCATTAGTCAACTTAACTTTGGTCTGGCTCTGGAACTGCGGATTGGTCAGCTTCACACTGATAATCGCGCACAAACCCTGCCGAATATCATCATTAGTGAAATTCTCGTCTTTTTCCTTTAAGGCGCCAACCTTGCGGGCATATTTGTTGATAGTGCGGGTCAGGGCGGCCCGGAAGCCCGTCAGGTGAGTACCACCGTCCACGTTATTGATATTGTTGGCAAAGGCGTAAACCGACTCGCTATAGCCATCGTTGTACTGCAAGGCCACTTCGACTTTAGTATTACCAACGGTTTTATCCACGTAGAAGGGGCGTTGCTGAATTGCCCCACGAGCACGGTTTAGTTGCCGCACGAACGAAACAATTCCGCCCTCGAAATAAAAACTCTGCTCCTTATCGGTGCGCTCGTCCACTAACCGAATAAACAGGGCTTTGGTGAGAAAGGCGGTCTCGCGAAAACGCTGGGCCAGAGTCTCATAAATGTAGTCGATGCCATCGATAAAAATAGAGCCGTCTGCCGCAAAAGTGGTGGTAGTGCCGCGTTCATCGCCACCAATTTCCTCGGTCTTCATATCGAATAGCGGGCGACCCTGGTCATATTCCTGGTAATGCAACAGACCACTGCGCCGGACTTCCACCCGCATAAAGGTGCTAAGAGCATTCACCACACTTGCGCCCACCCCGTGCAAACCACCCGAAACCTTGTACCCGCCATCACCGAACTTGCCGCCAGCCCGAAGCTTGGTCATCGCTACTTCGAGAGCCGGACGACCTTCGCCGGGGTGCATATCGGTGGGGATACCGCGCCCGTTATCGGAAACCGTAACCTGATTATCTTTATGAATAATAACTTCGATGCGGGTTGCGCCACCATTCATGGCCTCGTCTACGCTGTTATCAAAAATTTCGTAGACCAGATGGTGCAAGCCCTGTATATCGGGGCTGCCAATGTACATACTCGGACGGGCGCGCACATGCTCACGGTCGTCCATCACCCGAATGCTACTGGCATTATAATTTTCTATTTCTTGAGACACCCCAAAGCCCTCCCAACTTCTGAAACTATGTCGGATTAGTTAATCGCTTCATTATAACATATTTGTCAGATAAATGTTCGTATTTTGCGATATGTCACCCAGAAAATACCCGTAGAATTTTTTTAATGGCTAGACACAAACCATTTTCTGCTATAATATTTGGGTAAAATCGTTTCCCTTTTCTTATCTCAAAACCGAGTCCAAACCAGACTAAAACAGGTAACAGGCAATGGCAACAGCCCAAAACCCCGAAACTAACGCCCGGTTATCCGAAGTAGTAGCCACCCTCTCAATGGCAACCGACCTTGCGATGGGCCAGCCCCTGGAATATGCCCTCAGTACCTGCCAGTTAGCGGTGCGGCTAGGGGAGTCGCTAAAGTTGGGGGCGGATGAACTTCGGGAGGTCTATTATCTTTCCCTGCTGCGCCATATCGGTTGCAATGCCGAGACCTACCGCATGGCGGAGGTGGTAGGGGACGAGTTGGCCTTTCGCACTGACATTGCGCCGATTGACATGGCCCAAACCTCTAAAGTTATGGGCCTACTACTGCGCTATATTCGACAGGCAAGCGTGGGTACCTCACCTTTACGTTTGGCAGGCATTATTGCTCAGGATATGGCGACTATGCCCGGTTTGATGAAGGAAGAATTTGCCGGGTTCTGCGAGGTAGGGCAACGGCTGGCTGAACGACTAGGGTTTAGCGGTAGTTTGATTCAGTCGCTGGGTCAGGTTTTCGAGCGGTGGGATGGAAAAGGCTTACCCGCCAGGCTCAAAGGTGAGAATATATCCTTTACGGTGCAAATAGTAACGCTGGCGGGGGATATGGTGGTGCTTACTCGGTTGGAAGGAGCCGAAGCCGCCCGAAATATTATTCAGGCGCGTAACGGCACCGTTTACCACCCCAAAATTGTGGAACACTTCGCCACCCACGCCCCTGAGTTAATGGCGGGAATGGAAACCGAACCAGCCTGGGATAGTGTAATAGCCCTTGAACCAACGCCCTGTATAATTCTTTCCGAAACTCTATTAGATGAGGCATGCCAGGTAATAGCCGATTTTACCGACCTGAAATCACCCTATACCATCGGGCATTCCAGCGGGGTAGCCCAACTGGCAGCGGAAGCGGGTCACTGTTTTGGCCTTCCTGAAACCGATATTACCAACCTGAGACGCGCCGCCCTTTTGCATGACGTTGGACGGGTGGGCATTTCTGCCGGAATCTGGGGGAAGCAAGGCCCCCTGACCGAGAGCGATTGGGAAAAAGTGCGGTTGCATCCTTACTACACCAATCGGATTCTGGCAAGGTCGGCAGCACTCGCTAAACTAGGGGAAATCGCCGCCCTGCACCATGAACGGCTGGATAGTAGCGGTTATCATCGCGGGTTGGTCGGGCAAATGCTACCAGTCCAGGCTAAATTACTGGCGGCAGCGGATATTTTCCAAGCTATGACCGAACCCCGCCCCCACCGTCCAGCAATGTCACCCGAACAGGCTGCCGAAACCCTAAGAACTGAGGTTAAAGCTGGAAGAATAGATTCTGCTTCCTGTCAGGCGGTACTGGAAGCTGCCGGACTACCAATTCAAAAGACCCGCCCGCGTAACCTAGCAGGCTTGAGTGAGCGCGAAGTGGAGGTTTTACGCCTGATTGCGCGGGGTAATTCTACCGCCGAAATCGCTAATGCCCTTACTATTTCCCGCAAAACCACTGACCATCATATCCAACACATCTATACTAAAGTAGGTATTTCCACCAGAGCAGCAGCAACCCTTTTCGCCTTGCAAAACGGCTTGCTAGAAAGATAAAAAGCCCCCTTTTGGGAGGAGGCCTGAGATAGAATTTAGCTATGAAGTTTCAAACCTCGAAAACCCAGCTAGGCCGGAATTATGTCTAATTGTTGTAACATGCCCAGCGTGTCCCAATTTATTTCATCCTCTCGCCACTTACCATTTTCAAAGCGCGAGATAACGATTCCGGTAACACTGGCGGTTTTGCCGCTAGGGGCAGCCCCCATTAATTCACCCAGATGAGTTCCGGTGGCAGTCCAACGCCAGGCCACTTTATCCCCATCCTCAACCATATCGTCAATGGTAAAGTGGATGTCCAGCAGAGCCGTCCGAAACATCTGCACATAGCTCTTGAAAGCGGCGTAACCCTTGACCGGGACGGGTGAGGTTGAGTCGTGGATTTCAAAATCAGGTGAATATAGATCATCCACCAAATTCAGGTTGCCGTTGTTCCAGCCGCCCTCAACCCACCTCTTAATAATTGCCTTATAGTCTGCCATAATAATTTGGCTCTCCATTTCTTGAATAATTAAGCGGCGGCAGGCACTGGAATAGCCCCAAGTTGTACCAATAATCCGAATTGATCCATATTCACCCAATGTTCGGCGATTTTCCCACCCTCGAAACGCTCAATACAAATTCCAGTAAGAGTCACCTTTTTCCCAGTGGCGGGGATACCCATTAAATCGCCCAAATGGGTGGCGGTGGCAGTCCAGCGACAAACCGCTTTGTTACCTTCTACCAGGATTTCTTCAGCCCTGGCACTCATATCGGGAAAGGCCGTTGCATAGACCTGGCTCATCTGCTGAGTGGCTGCCAGATCCATTGGGCCTGGAACCCCTGCTAGATGAAATAGGGAGTTAGCAGTAAAATCCGGGAAATGTGCGAAACTCATGTGGTAATCTTCGATAAAACGGCGGGTAATTTCCTTGTATTCTTCAGCTTTCATGATAACGTCTCCTTTTCTTATTACAAATTTAGTTCAAGTTCTGCTATTTGCTCAACCTGCCTGTTTGATGTGCGGTTGGAGCTGACACTACTTTAGTAAATTTGTAATCAGGAAACATCGGGAGTTTTCCCTATTGTGGGGGCTTTATGGGGTAAAAAGGCTACTTTTTCAAAATTCGAGTGAGAAGAGTCTGAAAATCTTCCGGGCCAAAAGGCTTGGGCAAGTTCCAGGTCAAATCGCCGGGTTGTGGTTGTTCCTCGCTGGCACTGATAAGCACAACGGGCAGGAATAACCCGCCACTTTGTTGACGCAATTTTGCCACCAGTTCCTTACCGTTAATATCAGGCATCACCGAGTCCACCAGCGCCAAATCAGGCTTTTGGGTTTGAGCCAAAGTTAAGAAACGTTGGGGGTCAGCCGTAGCCTCTACCACATGCCCCAACCCTTCCAGCATCTCCTTAATTAATTCCAGAGCAAAGTCCGAATCATCAATTAACAAAATATGGGCCATCGTTTTATCCTAAACAGTAGTCAGTTATAAGAACACTTAGCCTTAGTATAACATCTAACAACTAATAACTAACCACTATTTTCCCCGAATTGGTTTGCCCTAAATCCACTTGTTTGTTAATTTAGGAGTCAGAAATCAGGATTCAGAATAAAGCACAAAGGAGACCTGTTAACAAGTGTCAGATGCGGTTGAATTAAAAGAAGGGGATAACGCCCCCGAATTTACCATGCCCGCCAGTAGTGGCGGGAACAGCGTCAGTTTGGATAGTTTGAAGGGTAAAATGGCAGTCCTCTATTTCTATCCCAAAGACGACACACCGGGTTGCACCAAAGAAGCCTGTGCCTTCCGCGATAATATGGCGATTATCGAAAGCACGGGGTCAGTGGTTTATGGGGTTAGTCCCGATAGCCTGGCTTCGCACGATAAGTTCATCAAAAAATATGACCTGACCTTCCCCCTGTTGAGCGACGAGGGCGCGAAAGTCTCCTCTGAATATGGAGTCTGGAAAGAAAAAATGAACTATGGCCGGAAATATATGGGGATTGAACGCTCAACCTTCCTGATTGATGAAAACGGCAAAATCGCCAAAATCTGGCGCAAGGTTAAGGTTGAAGGGCATGCCCTGGAAGTCCTTAACTTCATCAAAGCCCGCAAAACCCTTTAGAACCGATTTGTGTTTCGTAGGGGCGGTTAGCGAACCGCCCTAAAAGGGGATTAGGTTGTCCTCTTAAATAACCGCCTGATTTTTGGCTGATACATAGCCCAGGTGCCAACAATCCCATAGGGTAGGAACAAAACAATCACCACATAAATACATCCCAACAACAAGAGCCAGTGCTCCAGAATCGGCCCGACAATAAACCAGCCCTTAACGCTATCCACGAATTCTCGGCTACTCAAAACGAAATTAAGCACCTGAATAATGGTCGCGCCGATTATCGCCCCGTAGAGCGTGCCCGCCCCACCCAGAATAACCATCACCAACGGCAACAACGAAATATCAGCCGATAACACATTTGGGTTTACAATCCCGTTGCGGAAGCCGTAAACCATCCCAGCCAGAGCCGCTATTACCGCTGAAAACACCAATGCCACAATTTTGTAGCGTAGTATATTGTAACCAATCATTTCGGCGCGACGTTCGTTCTCCCGAATAGCTACCAGCACCCGACCTAACGGCGAACTCACCAGCCGATTCAGTCCAAAATAGGTCACCAGGCACAACACCAGAGCTAAAAAGTAGGTGGTAGTTTCGTTGGGGGCATCCTGGGCTTGGATTAGTGATAAACCAGACTCGCCGTTGGTAACCTCTACCATTTTGCCGCTCAGGTTGTGGGCGGTAGTAGCAAGGGCCAGCGTCACCATTGCGAAAAAGACCCCCTGTACCCGCAACGAAACAAAACCTACAAAGACCCCCAGGAGAGCGCAAATTAATACCCCGGCTATCGCTCCCGCCCACATGGGCCAGCCGAATTTTAAGGCACCCAACGCCACACTATAAGCTCCAATCCCGAAGAATAATGCGTGACCAAAACTGAAAATCCCGGTGAAGCCAAAAAGCAGGTCGTAACTCATCGCAAAAGCCGAAAACAATAGAACCTGAGCAATCAGGCGTTGGTTGGTGGGTGCAATCCCTAAAAATGGCAAGACCGCCAGCACCACTGCCAGGCCGCCAATTACCAGTCCAGGCCGACTCAGCCCATAATATCCCTTGCGCTGCAAACTATGAGCAGCTTGCAGGCGTTCGCGGGCGTCGGCACTCAGGGTAAACCTCGCCCCATCTTCTTTGATTTGAGCTTCTTTTAAGTTTGTTTCCATAACTAATACTTTTTCCCACCAAATAGCCCCTGCGGGCGAATCAGCAACACCAGCACCAATAAAAGCATCACAAAACTATCAGCGAGGCCGGGGAAATGATAAGCCACATAAGGGCTTATTATCCCTACCAGTAAAGCTCCTACTGCCGCCCCGCTAAAGCTGCCCAAACCCCCGATTACTACTACTACAAAGGCGGTCAAAAGACTAAATTGTCCCATCTGATCACTGCCACCAGCACTGTTGATGCTATAGGCAATGCCACCCAGAGCCGCCAACACCGAGCCCAGCACAAAAACCCCAAAGAAATAAACCCTGACGTTATAACCCAAAGCCTGGACCATCTGCGGATCTTCTACCCCGCCCCGAATTACCAGCCCGACTTTGGTGCGATTGAGCAGCCAGTAAACCCCGCCAAAAACCAGTAAACCAGCCACCACAATCGCTACCGATTTCCAGTTCACCAAAATTTCGGAGCTGGGTTTGAAATTGCCAGTAGGCCAGGGGGTCGCCAGGAAATCATAATTCTGGGACTTCAGGCTGAAAACAATTTTCAGGCTCTCGTCCAGCACCAGTACCAGCCCTAAAGTCAACAAAATCTGGAAGACCGGGCGACCATACAACCGCCGAATCGCCAGAAATTCCACCCCTGCCCCCAATAAACCGCCCGTTACCAGACCCACCACCAAAGCCAGAGCCGTAGCCGGGAGCGGTTCAAGTCCCATTTGCATCCAGGCTACCGGGCTGGAACTATCTTTGCCAGTGGCGGGGGGCATAGTGAATAGGTTAAACGACCACATAAAAGCGATACCGCCCCAGGTAAAAACCGCTCCATGCGCAAAATTTACCACGTCCATCAAGCCGAATATCAGCGAAAGGCCACTCGCCATCAGGAATAAAACCGCGCTTTCCACCAGCCCGTTTATCAGGAATTTTACGAAAACCGGAAACTTTATTGCGGTATTTATGTAAAGTAGAACCAGCAGCAGCCCCACTACCACTGAAATTAAAGTCAGTAAACGCGGGTTTCGCAAGGCTAGATACAGATTGGGTCTTTGAGCTACTTTCATTTTACCGTCACCCCCAGATATTGTCTGGTCAATTCCTTGTCGCCGATTAGTTGGCTCATCAGGCCATCGGTAATGTTATGCCCATCATCAATCAGATAGAAATAGTCGCCAACCGTGCTTGCCATCGTGAAATTCTGCTCAACCAGCAAGATCGTAACATGCTCTTTTAGCTTCACCAGAGTGTCAATCACGGCCTTGACCACAATGGGGGCTAAACCTTTGCTGGGTTCATCAATCAGCAACAGTTTGTTATCGGTCATAAGACCGCGACTGATAGCCACCATCTGTTGCTGCCCGCCCGAAAGCGTTCCAGCCTTCTGGCGCAAAAATTGCCCCATATCCGGGAATAATTCCAGACAAAATTCCAGGCGGCGGCGATATTCGGCGGTAGTTTCGCCCCGCGCCGCCAGCAACAAATTCTCCTCGGAGGTCATTTCGCGGAAAATGCCCCGGTCTTCGGGAACATAACCAATACCGGAACGGGCGATTTCAAAGGTGGTTTTGCCCACCAGGGGTTGCCCATCGTAACTAATTGTACCCTGGCGCGGCGGAGTCAGACCCATGATGCTTTTTAGGGTGGTGGTTTTGCCCGCCCCATTCCGACCCAGCAAGACCGTTGCAGCACCCCGCTTGATGGTCATCGATACGCCCTGCAAAATATGAAACTGGCTGATATAGGTGTGGACACCCTCCAGCACCAACAAATCCTCGCTATTCGGCCCGTTCGGTATAGTTGCCGAGGTAGGCAGATTGGACGGTTTCATTCTGGGCAATCTCCTCCGGTTTACCGTCAGCAATGGCCTGCCCGTAGTGCATCACCATCACCGAGTCGCTAACGTTCATAACCATATCCATTTTGTGTTCAACCAGCATTACGGTACGCCCGCCCGCCTGCTTAATGCGCTGCACTACCTCGATAATCCCTGGCACTTCGTCGCGGCTCATTCCGGCGGTAGGTTCGTCTAATAACAGAATTTTTGGGTTAGTCGCTAATAAAATTCCGATTTCCAGCTTGCGTTTATCGCCATGCGAAAGGGTTTGAGCCGGTTGCAATTCGCGCCCGCCCAGCATTACCAGTTCGAGGATAGCATAAGCCTTTTCTTCGTCCTGCGAGAAGTGGCGGAACGATTGCCAGAAATTAAAGGCGTGACCACCTCGACTTTGCGCCGCTAGCCGCACGTTCTCCAGCACCGTCAAAGTGGGAAATATCGTGGTAATTTGAAAGGAACGCCCGATGCCAGAGTGTGAGCGTAAATAGGCCGGGCGATGGGTTATATCATGCCCATCAAAAATAATGCGCCCGGAACTGGGGGGTAATAAGCCACTAATCAGGTTAAAGAGGGTGGTTTTGCCCGCCCCGTTCGGCCCGATTATACTTTTGAATTCGCCCTGGCGCACGGCAAACGTAACCTGGTTGACCGCCACCTGTCCGCCAAAGTTACGGCTTAACCCTTCGGTTTGTAAAATGTTATTCTGGCTAACCGACATTAATATTCCTTTGTTGAGTAACAAAAACCAATATGGGATAGTACAGGCTAGGGCAGACTCATTGGTCTGCCCCTACCGTTCGTGATTGGAAGTTGGTAAAAAGTAAGGAGTTTTTACCGACAACTGACAACCGACGACCGACAACTGTTAAGCCTTGCGTCGAATTGGTGGTGCAGATTCTTCCGCCGACAGTTCCTTAATCAAAGTTGGCACCGCGAAAGGAAACGTTCCGGTGGTATCCTTCTTCAATTCTACCAGATACATCGGTTGAAGAGTCTGATGGTCTTCCTTGCGGAAAGTCAGTTTACCTTTGGGAGCAAGGTAGGACATCCCTTCCATCGCCGGGATAAGCTTTTCAGGGTCAGTATCACCATTAGTCTTGCCAAGGGCGGTGCTGAGAGCCGAAACAAGGTTCATCCCGCTTGGATCAAAAAAGTCTGGGAAAGTATTATACTTATCTTTGTAAGCTTTTACCAGATAATCGTTCTCGGCGGTTTTGGGGAATTGGTGCCAGTATACCGACACGCCCTGGAAACCATAGGCGGCCTCACCCAGCGACTTAATCGAAACTTTGCTGTCAGCAATCGCACTAACCAGGATCATTTTGCTGAAAACATCATTATCTTTCAAAGTTTGAGCAAGTTTAGGAGTAGTTGTACCCGCCCAGTTTAGCACAAACACATCCGGGGCGGCATCCAACAACTTCTGAACGTAGGGGGTGAAATCGGTAGCAGCAAGCGGCACGGCGATTTCTGTCCAGCTAATGCCGGGGGTTTTCATAACTTGCTCTTTCCAACTGGCGTTACCGCCTTGCCCGAAGGCATAATCCTGGAAGAAGCTGACAATCTTTTTATTCTTCTTGGAAGCTATATCAACCATTAAAGCCGCGCCGGAAATCGCATCCTGGTCAGTATTACGCCCGGTGCGGAAGGTATAACGGCTAAAACCAGCCCCCGTGACACTGGGGTCGGCGGCAGCATCCACAATCAAAACTTTCTTCAGTTCCTTGTCGTTAACCGCTGCTACTGCCAGGGCTGCCCCGCTGCCCTGAATACCAACCAGAACTTCGGCTTTGTCCTGCTGTACCAGCTTACGGGCAGCCTCCACCGCTTTGTTCGGGTCGCTGGCGTCATCTTCAACTACCAGTTTGACATCCCGCCCGTTAATTTTATTAGTGCCTTTGGTATAATACTCCATCGCAATCGGCCAGCTGTCTTCCAGCATTTTGCCGTAGATAGATAATGCGCCAGTTCTGGAAACAATCATCCCCACCACCAACGGGCTGGTGTTAGCCGCCGCCGTAGTTGCCGAGGCGGTAGTGGTAGCGATGGTTGTAATAGCCGCCGTAGTGGTAGTAGCGGCAGCCGTAGTCGTGGCAGCCGCGGTGGTAGCCGTAGCAGCCGTAGTGGTGGGGGCAGTAGTGGCAGTTGGGTCGCCACAGGCTGCCAGCACCCACGACAGGGCCAACATCAGGGCCACAAACAGATAAAATCGGTTACGTTTCATTTCTGGATTCTCCTTCTTATTTCTCAAGATACTTCAGCATAAAATTTTCTGCTTCAGCCAGGGTAGTGAAATGATGCTCCGCCCCGCTCTGAATATGTTTAACCACGCCACGCCATGAGCCGGATAATGCTTCCCCGTTTTGTTCGGGTTCAGCCAGGGCTAATTCGGGCGCATCGTCCTCAGCCTCGCCCACAAAGCGAAGCATAAAACTAACTATAACTTTGCGGTTCGGTTTTTGCCGATTTGCCGACATGGGATAATTCCTGCTAGGAGTTGTTGGTTAGCAGTTGTCAGTAAAAAAGAAAGAGATATTACTGGCTCTTTTTACAAACACGCAACGCCGCGCCTTCAACTGTAATAATTTTGCTCAGGTTTTTGGTAAAAATTGGTATTTTCTGAAGATACTGGAATAAATCTACCATATCGCAGTTACAAACCAGTTACACTTAACTTTAGCTTTGTTATAATAGAACGATAAAGTAGTGGTGACGCCTGTGTCCTGTACGCAGGGTACTAGTTGCTTCTTAAAATTTACCCGGTAATAAATCACCGGGCTAATAGAGCCTACAATTTAGACTTTTGAGGTTTAATTTAGCTATACCGTTTTGCTGAAACCATAGGCTCTCTCAGCACGGCGGTGTCTGTGCCACCAGGGGGTATTAGTCTCAGGTAAACTAATCCCTCTCATATTTTTAGATTATTTTCTCAGAGTAAACAAACGATGATGTTTGGTGAAGAACTAATCCTGCAAACCAAATTGCAAGCTCCTCGGCTACGTCACTGGACGTTAGACCGTCCTCGGCTGCTTGAAATTCTCAACCAGGCGGCTGATTATCGTCTGACTATTCTGGACGCGCCTACCGGCTATGGCAAAAGCACCCTGCTGGCTTGCTGGCTAACCGACACCAAGCGGCCCTATGCCTGGTATAACCTGGGTCAGCACGATACCGACCCCTTCGTTTTCCTGCTCCACCTGATTCATTCGTTCCGCCAGGGCGGGGGGCTAGGAGTCAGGAGTCAGGAGTCAGGAGTCAGAAGGGGGCAGGTGGAACAAGAATTTCCGATTCCCCCTTCCTTCGTAGGGACTGGCCTTGTTCCTGTCCGGGAAAGGGGATTAGGTCAAAACTCAGTCCTCAATCCTCAGCACGCAGCACTTTTGATGGGCGATAGAGCCCTCGAAATCCTGGAGCGCGAGTGGAAAGAAGCTCGCAACAGTAGCGAAAGGCAAGTTGCAGCCCGACCCGCCCTACACCTGTTTATAAATGAACTACATTATAATCTTCAGGAGGATACCTTTTTAATTCTGGACGATTTTCACCTGCTAGAAAGTCAACCCGCCTTACTGGCAATCGCCGAAGAACTTATCGCCAACGCCCCCCAAAATTTGCATATAATCATTTCCACTCGTCGTCCACCGATGTTAGAGCCGATGCCACGTTGGCAGGTGCAACAGGAGATTCTCAACATTGGTAAAGAATCGTTGGCCTTTACCCCTACCGAAACCGCCCGACTCTTTGAAGAATGTTACGGTTTGAGCCTGAACGAAAATCAGGCCACCCGCCTTTCCACCGAAACCGAGGGTTGGGTGATTGCCCTGCAAATGATCTGGCAAAATCTACAGACCGCCGAACAACCGCTAACAGCCGAACTGGACAACATCCTGAAGGATTTGCCCCAAAACCTGACGGGTCTTTTTGACTATCTGGCCCAGGAAGTTTTGAGCCGACAGGAGCCGGATATCCAACGCTTCTTGCTGGATAGCTCGATTTTGCGGCGAATGACCGGGCCGCTATGTGACGAAGTGCTTGAGCGTCCGCCGGGAGAGTGCGAGAAGCTGTTGCGTCAATTAAGCGAGGCTGGGCTGTTTATTATTGCGCAAGGGTATGGTTTAAACCGCTCGTATCGTTATCATCATCTGTTCGGTGAGTTTTTAGCAGCCCAAACCCAAACTGATGTGATACACCTCCAGAGATTACATCATAAAGCCGCGAATTATTACCACGAACAAAAGAAGCCAGAAGACGCCCTTCACCATTATTTAGCCGCCCAGGAATGGGATAGAGCTGCCAACTTGCTTGAAAATGGACTGGGAATGAATTTGCTAAATACCGGGCGACTGGAGCGGCTGGAACAATGGCTGGCTAGCTTCCCCGCCGATTTTTTGCGCCACCAACCCGGCCTCTTGTTGCTCAAGGGCGACTATTTACGTCTGACCAGCCGTTTTGAGGAAGCCCTGCAAAATTATCGTCAGGCGATTGATGGGTATGGGTCAATGACTTTAAATCTCAACCCCCAACCCCCATCCCCTATCCCCTATCTTGTCGGCCTTGCGAAAGCGTTGCGGGGAAGGGCTTTGGTTTATCTGGATACGGTACAACCCGCCGCCGCTGAAGAATGGCTGGAACGCGCCCTGGAAGCCGCCGAGAAAACTGCCGATAAACATTTACAGGCAACTTTGTTGCGGGATTTAGCGGAAAACAAACTCAATCGGGGTCGCCCTCTGGAAGCCGAGGAGTTGCACCGTCAGGCGCGGCTGTTACTGGGCGAGTTGGAGGATGATAAACCCGCCGATGTGCGGATTTTGTTGCGGAGCGGGCGCATCAACGAGGCCAGCGACTATCTGCAACAGGTTATTACTGAAGAAACCTTTAACTTACCGCCCGATAAAAATAGCCAACGCACTCCCCGGCGAGCCGGACGTAGCCACCGCGAGGGTCTGCTAATTTTATCGCTCCTTGACTCTATTCGGGGGGATGGTGAACAGGCGGTTTTACGGGCCGAGCAAGGGATTTTCCTGGCGCGAGAGTTACATGCCCCCTTCACCGAGGCGGTAGCCTGGCAACGCCTGGGACACGCTTTGAATGTAAGTGGGGATTACCAACGCGCCCTGGAAAGTTATCAAAAAGGGCAGGCCCTTGGTGATAAACTTCAGGTGCGGCGGTTACGGGCCGAAGGGCTTATGGGGCAATGTCTGTTATTGGGGCGTTACCCTGGCGGGAATTTAGCCGAGGCGCGACGGGCGGGAGAAGAAGGCTTGCAAGTTGCGCGGCGGGCGGGTGATGAATGGATCGAGGGGTTTATCCAGTTAAGTTTGGCAGCGGCGCTGGTCGAGCATGGCGAGAATACCGAGGCTATCGGGGTGATTCAGACTGCCCGCGCCGTGCTGGAAAACTGTGGAGACCGATTTGGCCTGACTCTAACCCGTTTGTGGGAAGCATTGTCAAACGGTAATCCCGGCGAGTTGCAGGAAGTTTGCCGGGAGTGCGAACGTCATGGTTACGCCTTTTTACTGGAAAAACCGACCATGTTTGGCCCCAAAAATCCTCAAACCCTGGAATTTTTAGCCCAAATCAAAGGCACACCCGCTAAAGTTGTAACCCCTGTTACTCCCAAACGCGTCGCTCTGCTTTTACGAATCAGCACCCTGGGCTCTTTTCGGGTAGGTCGCCCCGATGGTGGGGAAATCGGACCACGCGATTGGCAAAGGGAAAAAGCCCGCCAACTCTTTCAACTTTTACTCACTCGCCGTGACAAACCCCTGGCTAAAGAGCAAATTTTGGATTATTTGTGGCCGGAAAGTGATGTGCAAGCCGCAGACTCCAGCTTCAAAGTGGCCCTTAACGCCCTCGTCCGCGCCCTTGAGCCAGAGCGTTCCAGCCGAGCCCAATCCAGCTATGTTATTCGTTCAGGGGGCGGCAACAGTCTGGCTTATGGCCTGAGCATCGAGCCGGGGCAGGTCTGGCTGGATGCGGTTGAGTTTGAGCAACTGGCAACCCAGGGGGCGCGAGCCGAGTTAGCCGGAAATGAAAAAGCTGCCCTGAATTTTTACAATCAAGCTTTGGAACTTTATCAGGGCGACTTTTTACCTGGCTGTTTATATGAGGATTGGGCCGCCGCCGAGCGGGAACGGCTGCTGGCTCTGTTTCTCACCACTGCCGAACGCCTGACCCGCTTGCTAGCAGCCCTGGCCGAATGGGAGCAATGTCTAAGCATCTGTCGGCTGATTTTAGCCCGTGATAACTGCTGGGAAGAAGCCTATCGCTTGATGATGCTGGCTTTGTGGAAACAGGGGAATCGGGCCGCCGCCATTCGCACCTATGAGAAATGCAGTGCTATTCTGGCTGAAGAACTGGGAATCGAACCTATGCCCCAAACTATTAAACTTTACAATGAAATTGTTATAAATTAATTTATTTGCACTTCGCCAGTTTATGATATAATGAGCCCGTTTTTACCCCACAAGGGGTTCTGCTCAAATGTGCTAAAGGTTGCCACAATTTTTGCCGTTGGCTTGTTTGTAAAGGAGTATCACAGCCTAGTGTCAGCTTTTTTGAAGAAGAACTGGAAATGGATTGCAGGCGGTACTGCCCTGTTAATAGTAGCTGTAATCTTTATTCTAGCCTTCCGGGTCATCTCATTTATTGGTGATATCACCGCCCCTACCCGCCAAAGCATATATATTAAGCCTACGCCAGATGTCCAGGCTTCCGTTTCAGCCCAGGCTTTGTCTAACGAGCTTTTCGGTACGCCTACCCCTGGTGGCACTACCGCCGCCGTTACCACCCTACCTGCTGTAACCCCCACCCCTAATTTTAATAGCTCCACCGTTGTCCAGAAAATCAAGAGTGGACAACCTATTACTGTATTGCTATTGGGTTATGGCGGCTTTGGGCATGATGGTGAGTGGCTTACCGATACAATTCTGGTGATGCGCTACGACCCCAAAACCAAAACTATCCTTCAGTTCAATATTCCCCGCGACCTCTATGTTAATGTCCCAACCGAAGGCAAAAACAGGGGACGCTTTATGAAAATTAATTCCGTTTTTAGCTATATCATGACGATGGACAAACCTGCCGATGGCCTGGATGCCCGCTACCGCTGGACGGATAGTAAGAACAAACAGGACGGTGCCGCCAACCTGGTAGCCGACAGCGTTGAACCTGTTCTGGGTTTCCAGATAGATTATTGGGCCACCCTGAGTTTCGAGGGTTTCCGCAAGTTTATTGATGCGATGGGCGGGGTGGAGGTAGATGTCGAACGGGCCTTCATGGATAAGGAATATCCTAAAAACGACAACGACAAGGTGGATGCCAGCTATATAACCATTTTCTTCAAGGCCGGAGTGCAGAAAATGGACGGCGAAACGGCGATTCGCTATGCACGCAGCCGTAAAAGCGAAACGCCAATGGAGGGCGGGGATTTTGCCCGTAGTCGCCGCCAGATGCGCTTGATTCAAGCAGTCAAGGAAAAAGCCTTGCGTGAAAATCTGGTGCTGAAATCGCTGGATTATATGGGCGCGTTGCAGGGGAATGTCCGTTTTAGCCTGGAATTTGGCGAGCTTACTGCGCTGGCGAATTATTTCAATGGTGAAGGTAAAAGTCTGGCAAATGATATTAAGTTTAGCTCAGAGGTCTTGAATGACCGCTTCCTGGACGAAACTTCGCTACCAGCAGAGGGCTACGTCTTGACCCCCAAAGAAGGACAAGGCAAATATACCGCTATTCAACGCTGGGTGCAAAGTGTTATTTCTAACGCTGACATCAGGCGTGAGGGTGTCTATGTTCAGGTTTTGAACTCGAACGGCACAATCGGGATAGCCAGCAAGTTTACCGATTTCTTGCTTGACAAGGGATTCAGGGTCAGTCAGGAGCAGGATGGTGAAGGCGTCCGGGACCAAACCGAGATTGTAGATTACACTCAAGGTGGGGCTCCTAACACCGTTGCCCGCCTTAAATCCTTTTTCCCGACCCTGAATGTGAAAGTTACCCAGCTAACACCTGATAAACGACCCAAGAATTCCCCCAATGAGGCGGCGATACAGCTTTACCTTGGTAAGGATTTCAAACCCGCCGGAACTGCCAGCCTTACCCAGCTAAATACCGCCGCTCCAAAGTCACAGCCTGTCCCAACGACTCGTGCCCAAGTGGTGGATAATCTGGCCTGGGCGGAACGCCGCGAGGAAAATTAACATTCTAACCTAACCCCAGGGTGCGGCAAGCAGCTGCACCCCTACAGAAAAGAGGGTTAGGGGGAAATAATGGCCTAAAAAAATGGCTGAGGCAAAGCAAAAAACTGAGCAACCAGCAACCAACGCAACCGGGCTACAAGCCTGGCGGCGTTTTTTGTTGAGCAGCTGGCAACGCTGGCAAAAACCAATTGCAATTTTCATTGGGATGCGGCTGGCATTGGGGGCGTTGCCCTTTTTTGCCTGGGTGCTTTTTCCAACTGTAGCTCCCCAAAGTCGCTCCGGCTTTAGTTTACCCAGCCTTAATTTTTGGGGTGAACGGTTATTGAGTGTCTGGGGTCATTGGGATGGCGAATGGTTTTTGAAAATCGCCACAAGCGGCTACCAGAGCAACGATGATTCGCTGGCTTTCTTCCCGCTTTATCCACTGCTGATTAAAATTCTTGGCTTTATTTTTTTAGGGAATAATTTGCTGGCGGGAGTAGTGCTGTCTAGTGGGGCTACTCTGGCAGTGTTGATTCTGCTATACGAGCTGATCCGCCGCGACTTTGATCGCGAAATTGCCGGACGCTCCACTTTTTATTTAGCTATTTTTCCATCAGCTTTTTTTCTCTGTGCGATTTATAGCGAATCACTCTTTCTTGCCCTGGTGTTAGGGGCGTTTCTGGCGGCACGGCACGGGCGTAATTGGTGGCTGGCTGGGATTCTGGCGGCCCTGGCGACTCTCACCCGCAACCTGGGCGTAACCCTGATTGTGCCGTTAGCCTGGGAATGGTGGCAACAGGGACGGGCGAGGCAGTTGGAATTGGGCGGGAAACGTTTTTCCTTTTCTATTTCGATTGGGGCGGGCTTCAAGTGGCGCAATTTAGTGGCTTTGGGATTGCCGGTAGTCGCGCTGGCGGGTTGGTTAGGTTGGGTTGGGCTGAACTTTGGCAACCCTTTCGCAATTTTTGGGGCGCAAGCGGGCTGGGACAGGCGTTTTAACTGGCCCTGGAATACGCTGGTGGATGCCACACGAATCTTTTTCACTTCGCGCGGCCCCGAGGGTTTCCCACCCCCCAAAGCCTACTGGGACGAACCAACCTTGATTGATTTCCCCATTTATCTATTGCTAGGCGGACTGTTTCTCTATGGTTGCTGGCGTTGGTGGCGCGGCAAGTTACCCTTTAGCTATTTAATATTTCTGGCAATTGGTCTGATCTTCCCCCTACTCTCCCCGGCCCAGCGGGTACCACTTTTAAGTTTCCCGCGCTTTGCCCTGGCCCTATTCCCGGCTTTTATTCTGCTAGCCCAACTCGGTCAAAAGTGGCGTTGGTTTCATTACCTCTACCTCTATACCGCCCTATTATTGCTGGGTCTCTTTCTGGCCCGCTTCGCCAACTGGTATTGGATAGCTTGACAATTAACCCAGCAGTAATAGACATTTTTGCCTCTATATCCTGTTTAAAGGTACTAATTTTCCGATAACCAACAACCAATAACTAATAACCAACAACTACTTCAAATGGCTCAGGATAGAGCAGTAGCACCTAACCAGATAATCTTCCAGTTTGGTCCAATCGCCCGGCACATCGGTGGAGATTTTCCCGGTAATCAGATCAACCGTATTGTTCGCTAACACCCGATATTCGGCAGATTCCTTCGCCTGTTCCAGCGTTATACCAAAAACCGCGCTATGTAATTCGGTCATGGTCTGGATAAACTCGCTTTTGTCAGGGTTGCTCACCAGACGGCGATGGTCATCGTTATATTTCAGTTCCAGCTCGGCTACACGTTTAGGGTCGAATTTCAGGCCGGAATAACGCGCCGCCATCCGGTAGAATTTCTCGTAAAACTTGCAAACCTTCTGCACATCGTGGTCAACGGGCACCCAGGCCACCGAAGCGCGGGTGACGTAATAGGCCGCCAGCAACGAACGCGGGAAGGGTATCCGAAACTGCTCCTGACTCAATACCACAATCAGGCGCAGCAGCTTGAGCCACTTATGTTCATAATAAGCTCGCCAGCCATTGGCCTCAAAATAGGCAATCCTTTCCGGGTTAAATCCCTTGCGGGGGGTTGTAGCCATTTTATGCACCATCCTTCTATAACAGTGCCGAGTAAAAGGGTTGTCGGTGGTCAGTCGTCGGTTGTCGGGAAAATATTAACAAGGATAAACAAGCTGGACAGGATGTTAGGAAATAACTCTAGCAGCAGGCTCTGTACTGCGATAAACATCGGATGATAGAACATCTTCCTGCAATTATTTTTGCTTCTTTATTCTTTATTCCGCCAATTATAACCCACGAAGGCTCTGCACGAAAAGATAAGCCCCTAAAACTGTACCCCCGAAAATGACCGCACCTAACGCTACCGTAAAAGGCGCGCCCATAAATTGAGCCAGGTGCCGTAATGGGGCAGTCGTTTTAGTTTAAAGCCGAATTATGGGTAGTTTGTGAATATAAGCAGAAGGAAAACCACTACATTTCGTTGGGAGCTGTAGCGGTTTTCTTTTTGGACACTATACTACATGAAAGTAAGTTAGTAGTGGATCAATTCCGTAACGGCTTCCCGTTCATCAGAATATATTGCATCCTTTCCAGAGTTTTGGGCATTTTGGTAAGCTCCACGAAGGCCGCCCGCTCCAGGTCTAGAAGAAACTGCTCGGAAACCTCGTTGACCGGGCTGGCCTGGTCGCCGCCAGTTAACACATAAATCAACTTGCGGGCTATTGCACCATCGTGTTTACTGATGGTACGGGTCATCTCCATACCCTCAATTTGCTGCTCGGCAGCCAGATATGCACCTTCGCCGGGTAGTTTGTAAGTTGCGGGTTGGGGTGCTTTGTAGCCATTCGCTAATTCCAGCACATCCGCTTTAGCATCGGTGATATGTCGTTCCCGATTAAGGGTTAACTTATCAGTTTTGCGTAGAAAGCCCATACTGCGGCCTTCCTCGGCACTGGTGCTGACTTTGGCGAAACTGATGGTCTCGAAAGTTTTTTGGACAGGCGGAAACGGCCCGGCCATACCCCGCATCTTTTCGATATTCCGCAATAGTAGCTCTTTGTTGCCGCCACCGCCCGGAATTATCCCTACTCCTACCTCAACCAACCCGATATAGGTTTCGGCATAAGCTCGCACCCGCGCTCCCGCCAGCACTATCTCAGCCCCACCCCCCAGCACTCGCCCGAAAGGAGCGACTATCACCGGCTTGGTTGAGTATTTGATAGCCATACAGAAATCCTGAAAACCTTTAACGCCCTTCTCGATTTCATCGAACTGACCATTATTAGCCGCCATCACTGCCATAAATAGGTTAGCTCCCGCACAAAAATCGTCAGCCTCGTTGCTGATAACCAGACCTAGCCACTTCGGGTTGCTGTTAATTTCGTGCAAAGCTTGCATTCCCAGCTCGACCAGCATTGGGTCAATCGTGTTCATTTTGGTATGGAATTCCAGACAGGCCACCCCATCACCGATATCTATCAGGCTGGCACTTTCGTTGCTAAGAACTATATTAGCCTTATCCTTTTTCAAACGGGCAAGGCTGCTAAGGTCGGTGCGTTCCGGGACGGGCTTGTAAGTAGCGGTCACAAAATCCCAGAAGTAACGGCGACCGTCCTGTTCGATGTAGAAAGTTCCCTGCCCCTGACTGAGAAAGGTGCTAATCCATTCGGGGATTTCGCGCCCCTCGGCCTGCATCTTCTGAACGCTTTTAGCTACACCAATTGCATCCCAACCCTCAAACAAACCCAAATCCCAATTGAAGCCCCACTTCACCGCCTGGTCAATCGTTACAATATCGTTGGCAATATCGCTGATAATTTTGGCGGTATATAATAGCCCATCCGCCATCACTCCCCAGGCGAATTTGCCTGCTCGGTCTTCCAGATAGGCCAGGGTTGCCAATCGCTTGCGCGGGTCGCTGCGTCGGGCGGCCTCCTCCAACTTGGTATCAGCCAGGGGTTTCTCAAGCTGCGCCTCGTATTCCATAGTTTGAGGATTCAGCGATAGAATTACGGTTTTGCCCTTTGCGTCTTTGGTTTTTTTGTAAAATCCCTGCCCGGTTTTGTCACCCAGCCAGCCATTTTGGGCCATCTGGGACACCCAGCCCGTAATATTAAAACTCTCGCGCTCCGGGTCAGTGGGGGCATTCTCGTAGACGTTACGAGCCACATGTAGGCTAGTATCCAGGCCCACAATATCGCTGGTGCGGAAGGCCGCGCTCTTGGGCCGACCACTGGCGGGGCCAAGCACGGCATCTACCTCTTCCACCCGCAAACCATATTCCGCCATCCACTTCAGAGTCGAGCCCATACCATAGATGCCGATACGGTTGGCGACAAAGTTGGGGGTATCTTTGGCGATAATCACCCCTTTGCCCAACACATCCTCGCCAAACTGTTGCATAAATTCCATAACCGCCGGGTCGGTATTAGGGTGAGGCACCAATTCCAGCAACTTCATGTAGCGGGGCGGATTGAAAAAATGGGTAACTAAAAAGCGTTTCTGGAAACTTTCGGGCAAGCCTTCCGCCATTGCCACTATCGAAATACCGCTGGTGTTAGAGCTAATTATCGCGTCAGGCCGGGCTATTTCTGCCACCCGCTTAAAAACCTGCCGCTTGATATCTAGCCGCTCTACCACCACCTCGATAATCCAATCACATTCCGCCAGCTTATCCCAATCGTCCTCGAAATTGCCGATGGTAATAAGCTCTGCCCCTTTGGGTGTGTAAAACGAGGCCGGACTGGATTTAAGGGCGTTCTGTAGCCCGCCTTCCGCCAACCGATTTCGCACACTTTTATCTTGCAGGGTCAACCCCCGCTTTTCTTCTTCTGCCGTTAGTTTGTTAGGCACAATATCCAACAAATATGCGGGTATCCCGGCATTAGCCAGGTGGGCGGCAATCCCACTGCCCATTATACCCGCGCCTAACACGGCAACTTTTTTTATCTCAGGCATAATTATAACCTCTCCACCAACGCCGCATAACCCTGCCCGCCACCGACACACATCGTTTCAATCCCGATATGCTTATCAAACTGACGCAAGTCCGCCATCAGAGTTGCCATAATCCGCGCCCCACTACAGCCGAGGGGATGACCAATTGCAATCGCCCCACCTTTCGGATTAAGCTGTTTGTCCATATCAATTCCAAGCTGGCGACAAACTTCATAGGCCTGACTGGCAAAGGCTTCATTTAACTCCACAATATCAATATCCTCAATTTTCAGACCAACCCGCGCCAGCAACTTTATCACCGCCGGAACCGGGCCAATCCCCATAATTTCAGGCTCAACTCCCGACACCGCAAAACTGATAATCCGGGCCAACGGCTTCAAACCCAATTCGCGGGCTTTACCCAGGCTCATAATCACCGTAGCGGCGGCTCCATCGTTCAATGGGCTGCTATTTCCGGCGGTAACACTGCCACCTTCTACAAAAACTGGTTTCAAGGCCGCCAATTTTTCCATAGTAGTATCGGCGCGAGGCCCGTCGTCCTTTGTAACTACCGAACCATCCGGCAGGGTGACAGGGATAATTTCCTCGTCAAAATAACCCTCTTTTTGGGCGCGAACGGCCTTCATCTGGCTGGCAAGGGCGAATTCGTCCTGAGTCTCGCGCGAAATATTAAAGCGTTTCGCTACATTCTCGGCGGTCAGGCCCATTGGGATATAAACTTCGGGCAATCCAAATTTGCCGCCGACCAGTTTGCGGTTAAGGCTGGGATTCATACCACCCATCGGCACTCGGCTGGTACATTCTACCCCACCCGCCACATAGATATCGCCAAACCCTAACATCACCTGTTGGGCGGCAAAAGTAATGGCCTGTAAACCACTGGCGCAAAACCTATTAACCGTAACCCCGGAAGCAGTATCGGGTAACCCCGCCAGGAAAGCAGCGTTACGAGCCACATTCAAGCCCTGCTCACCTTCGGGCATGGCACAACCCAGAATTACATCCTCAATCTGTTTTAAGTCTAAACCCGGAATACGCGCTACCGCCGCTTTAATCGCCACCGCCGCCAGGTCATCGGCTCGCATATCTTTCAAAGAGCCTTTAACCGCCCGACCTACCGGAGTACGCACCGAACTCACAATTACCGCCTCATGGTCGCCTAGCTGCGACTGAGGAGTACCAACCTTCGCAATTTCGCTCATTATTTTCTCCTGTATTAATGCTAACCGTCCACCGGAATTGTCATTCTAAGCTTGCGAAGAATTTCATCGTAATAGAGACCCTTCACTTCATTCAGGGTGACAAAAGGGGTAAGAAGTATGGTAATTTTGCGCGGGATTTTAAGTTCTAGAGTCAGAAACCAAATAAGGCCAGCAGCCGCGCCGCCCTAGCCCTAACAATGTGGAACCAATTTCAGATGTAATAATAGCAGTAAAGATATTTTATCAGGCTTTGGGCCTAATGGCGAGTCAGGTTTGCACCTAATTTCAGTTTGGACTACACTTAGCCCAAGTCTGATTTTTGCAATTATTTCCGACAACTGAACACCGACAACCGACAACTTTTTGTTTTCAAGGAGGAAAATATGACCGCAATGTTGCCAGAGGGAACTTTAAATGGACAAGTCGCCATTATTACCGGGGGCGGCACGGGAATGGGCAAATCTATGGCTCTGATGTTTTCCAGGCTTGGGGCAAAGGTGGTGGTCGCCAGCCGTAAACTGGAAAACCTGGAAGCCACGGTTGCCGAGATTGAAGCGCAAGGAGGGGAAGCCCTGGCAATCCCGGTAGATGTGCGGGATATGTCGCAGGTACAGGCAATGGTTAACCAGACCAAAGAGCATTTTGGCGGTATTGATATTTTGATTAATAACGCTGCGGGTAACTTTGTGGCTAAAGCCGAGGATTTATCGGTCAACGCCTGGAACGCGGTGGTCGGGATTGTGTTAAATGGCACCTGGTTTTGCACTCAGTCAGTGGCTAAAGAGATGATTGCGCAGGGGCGGGGCGGCAAAATCGTTAATATCATTGCCACCTACGTCTGGACGGGTGCGCCGGGAACTGCTCCCAGTGCTGCCGCCAAAGCCGGGGTTTTGAGTCTGACTCAATCGCTGGCGGTGGAATGGGGTAAACACAAAATCCGGGTGAATGCTATTGCTCCCGGCCCAGTTGCCACTGAAAACACTACTCGCCAATTGTTCCAGGGCGGGAATTTATTCGAGACCATGTCCAAAGACAATCCGACTGGTAGGTTTGGCGAGGTGGAGGAAATATCCAACGCCGCCGCCTACCTGGTTTCTGATTATGCCGATTACATTAACGGAGCTTGTTTAACCATTGATGGCGGGGGCTGGCTTAACAAAGGCTATTTGAAATATGCCAACCAGATTCCCAGCCGCGAAAAATAAAAATATCTAAAAGGAGATTTTAGCTGTGAGTGAAATTAGCCTGGGCCAACAGATTGACGATTATATTGAACAACTTTTTAACCCCGCCGACCCGATTCTGGTCGAAACTCTCAAGGAATTGGAACGGGCGGGATTACCGCCGATTAACGTTTCAGCTAACGAAGGGAAATTGTTATATTTGTTAGCGAGTATGAGCGGTGCTAAGAAAATTCTGGAGGTTGGCACACTGGCGGGCTATAGTGCTATCTGGTTAGGACGGGCTCTCCCGGCGGATGGAAAACTAGTCACCCTCGAAATTGACCCAAAACATGCCGAGGTTTCGCGCCGCAACTTTGAACGGGCGGGATTAGCTGCCAAAATTGAGGTGCGGGTTGGCCCTGGACAAGAAACCCTGGCAAAAATGGTCGAGGCGGGCGAAGGGCCGTTTGACCTCTTTTTTATTGATGCAGACAAAGATGGCTATCCGGCCTATCTGGAATACGCGCTGAAATTAGCCCGTCCCGGCTCAATAATTCTGGCTGATAATCTGATTCGCAATGGCAAAGTTATGGAAGTTAATTCTAGTGATATTTACGTTCAGGCTATCCAGAATTTTAATCGGACAATTGCCACCCATCCGCGCCTTGAAAGTCTGATTCTGCCGATTGTCCGCAACAATTTCGACGGTTTATCTATAAGCATAGTTAGATAGAACCAGCAGCAGTCAGAATTCAGAAATAGGAATTTATGTAGGGGTAGACCAATGTGTCTACCCTTCACCCAATTTGTAGGGGTAGTCATGGGCCTACCTTGAGTAGAGCGATTGTAAGAAAATTATGAGGAAACTATGGTCGAAATAACAAACACTATTTTGGTAGAGAATATAGTCGGGCCAAAGTTGCGGGCCGCCCAACAAACGGTGGCTACCGCCGAGAGTTGCACTGGTGGCTTGGTGGGTGACCGCTTGACCAATATTTCAGGTTCGAGTGACTATTTTCTGGGTGGGATTTTGAGCTATAGCAACGAAGTAAAAGAAAAGGTGCTGGGCGTTCCCCACGAAGTGCTGGAAACCGTAGGGGCGGTAAGTGCCGAATGTGCGCTGGCGATGGCACTGGGCGCACGCAAGGTTATCGGGGCCAGTATCGGGCTAAGTGCTACCGGGATTGCCGGGCCGGGCGGTGGTTCTGCTGATAAACCTGTTGGTTTAGTATATGTGGGGATTGCGGCGGATAACTACCATCGGGTGGAACGTTATGTCTGGTCGGGTGACCGCATTCAGAATAAACGTGAGTCGGCGGAAGCGGTGCTACGGCTGTTGCTGGATTATTTGGGCCAACTTGAGGGGAAATAAGCGATGCCATTAAGCGAGAAACGCCGCCTCAAAGCCTTTGCCGAGGCCCTGACTCCTCAGGAGTTTGTTAATAGTATGCAGGCCTATGACGAGCGGCTAATGGCGGGCTATGCTACCACTGAGTTTAGCCCGGAGCAGTTAGCAAAGGTGGTGGCCTTGCCCGATACGCTGGAAGTGCTAGGGTTGGTAGAGGACGATTCCGGCGATGTGGTTTTTAACTTGCCGATTTTAATGAAGCTGGCTGACCAAAGCGGGAAGTTAAAGCTGCACCTGTTGCGCCGTTCCCAAAATCAGGATATTGCCGCCCAATATTTGTTGCGAAGTGGGCGTAACCACCTGCCTACCTATATCTTCTACAATTCCAAAGGGCAAGAATTAGGCACTTTTATCGAACGCCCCATGTTTGTTACGCTGCTGATGGCGAAATGGTTTGAGGAATTCTGGGAAACTTATCCCGACTTGCCGGGATTTGGGTTGCTACCAGGGCAAATGCCGGACGAGAGTCGGTTGGTATTACTAGATTTCTTTGCCGAGAAACGAGAACCCCAGCGAGCCGAAGAAACCACCGCGATTATTGAGACTATTTTGAGCCTGAAAACCCAATAAAGGGTAAGAGATTATTTTGAAGATTTTGTAAAACGGGTTGTGAACTGGTTTGACCACTATTTGAAACCTGGTCAGGATAATTAGAACCAATGACAGGTTAACTCTTAATCTCCGCTAATCGTACCGGGCGGTTCTGGTCGTAAGATAGGCGAGCTGCTAACCCCATCACTACAGGAATCCGCCCGTCATAACCGGAAACTGGTACCGCCTTATTATTTAAAATTGCTGTAACAAAAGCTGCCATCTCATTAACATAGCTTTCAGTATACCGCGCCATGAAAAAGTTTAGCGGCAGGTCACGCCGTATGCTCTGGCTATCACTCAGAACAACATTATTAGGATAATTGTTTTCGGTGCGAATAGAGCCAAGACTACCTAATACCTCCACCCGCTGGTCATAACCGAAAGTGGCTCTGCGGCTGTTATCAATTGTGCCAATAACTCCATTAGCAAACTTTAAGACAACTAGAGCAGTATCCAAATCGCCCGCCTGACCAATGAGTGGGTCTACCTTCACCCCAGCTACAGTATAAATTTCTTCCACTTCACTACCAATCAAGTAACGCGCCATATCAAAGTCATGAATAGTCATATCAAGAAAAATACCGCCTGAGACCTTAATATACTCAAGAGGCGGGGGGGCGGGGTCTCGGCTGATAATATGTAAAAGCTCTGGTTTACCAATTTCGCCCTGCTCAATCGCCTGCCGAACTCGGCGAAAATTAGCATCAAAGCGACGATTAAAACCTATTTGTAACTTGACGCCAGCCCTTTCAACCGCCTCTAACGCCCGGTCAATGTTAGCCAGATCGAGGGCGATTGGTTTTTCGCAAAAAATGTGTTTTCCCGCCAAAGCCGCTTCGATAATAATTCGGGCATGGGTGTCGGTAGAAGCACAGATTACGATTGCCTCAACTTCTGGGTCAGCCAGCAACTCTCGATAATCGGTGAGTACCTTCGGAATTTGAAACCCCGCAGCACATTGCTGGGCTACTTCCGTGTCAATATCAGAAACAGCTATCAGTCGAGCCATAGGAATCCGTTGAGTAAGGTTTGCAGCATGCATTTTGCCTATGCGTCCAGCTCCAATCAATCCAATGTTTAGTGACTCAGCAGCCATTTCAAAACCCTTTCAAGATAAACATAAGCACGCAATGTTCAGAACGTAGGCCAACTGATACCAGGCCAGTAAAACTACGGCTGGCTACACCCACTGATATAAATGTTATTAAGGGCAAGCCATAGATTTGAAAGTGGTACTTCCCAGCGATAGCACTTCGTAATAGAATTCGTTCCAATCGGCGGCGGAGCTAACGAATTTAACAGTTATGTTAAGCTGCGATTTGCCTCTAGTCAGATTAGACGGCAGCATAAATTCACTATCGCGCCAATCTCCGGGGGTTTTACCACCCATCTCCTGCCACCGCCCCGCCAGTTTGCCATCTACATAAACATCAGCCACCTGATTAGCCACATTTGTAGTCAAACGGCGGCGCAATACCACCGCTTTAGCATCAGGGCGCACTTTTACCCTAAAATCGCTTTGCCCTTTAAATGCCACCCCGTCATCGCCAAACGGAACATTTTGGGCTTCTCCCGGATAAGAATAGGTCCGATTTCCCGACCAGTTTTGGCCTTGAACTATATAGCTATGAGCTTGTTGGTCAGCGGCTTTCCCAATATCCAGGCTATCGCTCAGGTTGGATTGTGTTTCGGGTAGACCATACCAAAAAGCGGCACTGCGGCGGTCGTTTGCACTCAGGTTATTCGTAGGGCCGACCTCAATGCCAGCCGAAATTGAACTGTGAAAGCTGATTTTATCACCCAGGAACCAGCGATACCAACTCATCGCCCGGTCAGGGCTGCCGTCATTTTTGGTGCTTTCGGAGGTAGAACCAGAGAGGGGCGAAATCCAAAATGAGGTTGGCTCATAGGCCAGATTGAAAAAATCTTCGCTACCAGTGCCCAGAATCTGAGGGTAGCGGCTACCGTCCAAATAAAATCGTTCGTCCCCTTCCCACCAGTTGTCCGAACCTCCCGTCAGAGCGGTACTCATTACCACGCCCACCAGTTCACCTCGCCCGGTTACTTTAAGTAAAGACCAATCCTGCCCCACCCTAGTTTGGGCCGCCGCAGTGTAAGTAACATTAAAATAACCCGTTCGTCCGGGGTTATAAACCGCTGGGTTGGCTTTTACCTCATAATTCACCAGGAGGGGAGTGGTACTTCTGTTGACCAGTTGAATGGTCGCATTTTTCCAAAAAGGCATCGGGAAATAGTTATACCAGAGACCAGTTTCGGGCATCCCGGTAAGCAGGGATTGGAAAGGACGCAGGCTTGTCCCCCCACCAAAGAAAAAGCCTACCGGAACATCCACTGCCGGGTTTATCGCATCATCCCAATAAATTACCACCCGCAGGTTTTGCAGTACATCCGGGGTGATTTTGTCGGGGCGCAAAGCTACCTGACTAATCGAGCCTGGAATGATACCAGTGTAAATTGTGACAGGCTGGCTGTTATTAGTTAATTTTTCCTGACCCGACACAATCGCCTGGTTGGGGGATTGTTTTGGGTCGCGGCCCAAATTGCTCCATTGCTGGCGCACCGTTTCCAGATTTTCTTTGCCGGAATAGCTTTGAATGCCAACTGAATTATTATATTTGCGCAGGAAGAAATGGTAATAGCCTGGCACATTTTCCACTGTGATTTTGAGCGACTTCTGATAGGCTATCGGGTAATAGTTATAAAAAGTAGAGTGGCATTTGAGGCAGTTATCGGCATTTCCGACTTTGGCGGCATAACTAAGCGGCGGCTTGAAGGGGGCAGTAGAACCATCAAAGAAATTTGAGGTTGGCATACTCAGACTGGCTTTGGTCTCGCCATCAAAATAAAACCTGATATTACCACCGGGTAAACCACCGCCAGGGAGGGTAGTCATCCAGCTATTGTAGATTATGGCAGGGCCTTGCTCGTCCAGAATAACATAGTTTTCCGCCGCGTCTCGATAAAGATAGTTAAAGACATCCACGTTTCCGCCGGTAGGGTCGTTGCTGGAAACCTCTTTTACAATACTATCATCCTGCAATGCGGGCAATGAAGATATTTGACCAAGCGCGGCAACCCCACGTGGAGCATCAGGCAGAAAACTTGAGGCTGCCGCCAAGGTTGTTTGTACAATCGGCGGGGTGTTACAAAGCTGGTCAGATAGCGGCTGCATAGTCAGCCCTAGCACCACCCACCAAATCAACATTACCCTTTTCATTATGACTATCCTGATTTTTGGTTGTGGGCTTTCACTCAACTACACAGCCCAAATCTACCTGAAAAACCCCTCAAGCTCCTGAACCATCATTGGTTGAGCATCAAACAGGATCGTAAAATGGTTGGTATCAGGAACTTCTACCAATTTCACCGCCGCATTCGGGCTTATTGACGCAATAACCTTTTGAGCCTCAGTTTCGGTAAGAATAAACCCGGCTTTACCCTCGTCCAACAAACCTACCGTGGCCTTTAGTATCAGGGTTGGCGACTTTATCATTTTATGCAACACTGCCAGATATTGATGAGTGAGGGTCAGATTTTCCCACTCCTCATCAATAGCAGCACGCAGGATTTTAGAAATAACCGTACCATCGGCGTTTACCTTAACGTCATACGCATAATAATTTTCGATAATATCGTGCCAGACCGGGAAATAGGGCGAGCCCTGAAATTGGGCAAGATAATCGGCCATAGAAGGAAACACTTTGCCCAACCTATCCAAAGAACGAGATATAGCCGCTTTTGTATCATCCGCCATCGGTACGCCACCGTCTAATAAAACTAATCGGCGAGTTCGATTAGGAAAATGAGCCGCAAAGTAAACCGAGATAGCCGCCCCTAAAGAATGTCCGAAAATATTAACCTGAGAAAGCTTAAAATAATCCAGCAATGCGGCTAAATCAAAGGAATGGAGAGCCAGATTATAGCCGGAGGCAGGCTTGGAACTGTCGCCCCTGCCTCGAAGGTCATAGGCAATAAAACGATAGCCCTTAGCAACTAGTTTTTCAGCCAGGGCATCCCACCCCCGCAGATTAGCCGTAATCCCGTGAACCGCAATTATAGTGGCTTCGGGCAGAGTATCGGGCGAACCCCAATCGGCGTAAGCAAGCTGAACATCAGGTTGAGAACCGGGTGCAAAACCGTAACGTGGGGTAGTCAGAACATTCAAAATCATAAGTTTAAGGCGTAAAAAAGCTCGCCTTTCCTCCTTCCGCTTATTATATATAACTCTAAATTTCGCAGACGGTTTCATGATACAACTGAATCTGTTGGTTCACAACTTAATTACCAAAGTTTCTCCTGAAATCCCATTCTAAGACTGGAGTGGAAATTACAAGAAACCCTATCTTCGCTCCAGTCTCTAGCTCTATCTAGCCAGAGTTTGGGATATCAGCTAACGTGGTGTATCATTGGCGCAAAATATTGGCTGAAAAGGGGGATCAAGCATTTCCTGGTAAGGGTCATCAAACTGAGGCTGAGGAAGAATTCCGCCGTCTTCGTCAGGAAAACAAGCGACTGCGAATGGAGCAAGAATGGCAAGATTGTTACGACTGACAGTCTTCATTGTTCATTGGGTTATCTGACACCCGTGGAGTTTGAACAGCTTATTCTCCGATTATTCCTTCACTCCACTTTACTGGGCAAGTTCAGAACTAGAATGATTCCATTAGTGGAGTCGCGTATCGTTTGGGATTCAAAAATCCGCAGCATTTTAGCAAGCTGTTTAAATCAAGAACCGGACTCACTCCTTCAAAGTATTGGAATTTGAATTGAAACTGTCATTCTTGCAAACTTAATCAGGCTAAGAATTGGAGAAAGTTCATGTGGATACTACTGCGTAATTTCCGAAGCTGGTGGCAACCGCCCCGCAATATCCTGGACCGACCAGAGCACCGTCAGGTAACGTTTCTGGAGCTATTTTATGATCTTGTGTATGTCGTTATCATTTCTGAACTGACCCACTCGCTTGCAAATCATGTTGACCTTGAGCATCTCTTACAGTTTGTTTTCTTATTTGTAATTATCTGGTGGGCATGGCTCAATGGCACATTCTATTATGAATTGCACGGCAATGATGATATTCGTACCCGCGTATTTACATTCGCTCAAATGTTTTGTGTGATGTCAATGGCAGTTTTCGCACACGATGCGATTGGAAGCACTTCAATTGGTTTTGCGACTTCTCTTGGAGCGTTTCAGTTGATCTTAACTTATCTGTCGTGGCGAACCGGGATCCATGATCCTGATCACAAACCCATATCAGTACCATACACCTACGTATATCTGACAGTTACGACGCTATTTTTCGCTTCCATATTTTTCGAACCTCCAATCCGCTTGTATCTGTGGGCGTTTGCCACCTTGATTGCAATTTTGATGCCTCTACTGGTCTATGTGCTAGGGCGAAACAACCCAGTAGCCCTGAAACATCTTGAAATAGGCTCACGTGCATCACATTCGCTTGTCGAACGCTTCGGGCTATTAACGATTATTGTGATGGGAGAGGTGATTGTTGATGTTGTACAAGGTATTGCGAAACGCGAACAACTGACATGGAGCATTAGCGCAATTGCTGCGTTGAGTATGGTCGTTGCATTCGCGCTCTGGTGGCTGTACTTTGATACTGTTTCGCATCGCTTGCCCCGTCCTCAAGTTTGGTCAGCGCTATGGCTGTATACGCATCTTCCTGTTACTGGCGGCATTGCAATGATTGGTGCTGCGAATCTCAATGTTGTTGAACATGTTGGTGGAGCATTACCTTTAGAGGTGCGCTGGTTACTGGTACTTTCGATTGTAACGGTGCTGTTAGGAATAGCCTTCCTGATACAGACAGTACATCCCGATGAGTATTTTGAACCAGCTTTTCGCAATACCCAACGGGCTATGATATTCATTTCAATCATCATCAGTATTCTTGGGTTCACCACGATTGAGACAGTCCCTTTGCTTGCTTGTGTTGTTGCTCTATTATCCATCCCGATTGTTGTTGGGCTGTTAAACTGGTCACGAATTTCTGAAACTCTCTCACAAGATGTCACGACGTAGGTTTACCTTTATAGAACAAGATTATTTCTATCGCACTGATAATGCCAGTCTCGGTGTAAATTAAATTGTGGCTATTTAATGGCTGGATTTTTAGGTTCAGTGATTTCCTGTTCCCTGAAAGTAGTAAGTGTTCACCACGATTGTCACCCTGCCGAAGGGGCTTGTTTAAAACGTTGAGATTCTTCACTTCACTCACGCCCCTTTGGGGTATGATATGTCTCGTGAACGGTTACTTTCTAACGATTAAACCTTATGATTGCGACAACTAATAAGCCAGTAATAACTGAACTAATCAATACAGTTGGCGGCAGCATAATTGGCAAGGGCTTAATGGCCAGTGTCTTTCTGAAACGGCTTTGATAAATTAAATAATGTGAAAGATCTAACTACAACCGAGGGGGAAAAGGTCGCTTTAACGGGGGGGCAAGGAACAAATGTTCTTAAAAACCCCCCCGCTTTTGCTTGGTCTCCTTGTATTGGGAAACTTTATTGAGCAAAAACCCAAACCCTGACAAACCCGCCCAAATATGCTAGACTTCGAAGTATCCAACGGCACTATGAATATTTTTCCAGAGGTTCAAGGTTGAAATCAGGAGGATTTGAGATGGCGCAATCTAAAGTTTACCGCACCGAGTTAAGCCCACTAACATTTTTACAACGAAGCGCGCGCCTGCTACCGGATAAAACTGCGATTGTGCATGGCGAACGCCGCTATAGCTACCGCCAGTTTGAGGAAAGGGTAAACCTTCTGGCTTCGCATTTGAGGGCGGACGGATTGCAAAAGGGTGACCGGGTAGCCTTTTTATGTCCCAATACTCCTCCTTTACTTGAGGCCCATTACGCAGTTCCGGCGGCGGGGGGAGTTCTGGTAGCGATTAATACCCGGCTCAACCAGCAGGAAATTGCCTATATTCTGGAACATTCCGGGGCAAAATTCCTTTTCGTAGATTACGAGCTGGAAAAGCTGGTGACAGAAGAAGCCGCCGCCAATCTACAGGTGGTGCGAATTGCTGACACTGGTGTTCCAGGCGACCCGTATGAGGATTATCTAGCGGCAGGTTCGCCCGAAGCAGTAGTAAGCTGGTTGGAAGACGAGGAAGAAACTATTACCATCAACTATACCTCCGGCACCACAGGCAGACCCAAAGGGGTGATGTATACCTACCGGGGTGCTTACCTCAATGCTATGGGGGAAGTTATCGAAACAGGGATGGGCTTTGACTCGGTTTATCTATGGACGTTGCCGATGTTTCACTGCAATGGTTGGTGTTTTACCTGGGGTGTAACGGCAGTGGCGGGGACGCACGTTTGTCTGCGAAAGGTTGACCCGGATATAATCTGGGATTTGTTTGAAACTGAAAAAGTCACCCACTATAACGGCGCACCCACCGTCCAGATTACTCTGGTCAATCACCCCAAAGCGCGGCGGATGGAGCGGGAGATTACCGTGACGGTGGCGGGCGCACCTCCTTCCCCAACTATTATCGAGCAACTCAAAAAGTTAAACTTCAAACCGATTCATGTATACGGCCTGACCGAAACCTATGGGCCGATTACCGTTTGTGAGTGGCATCCCGAATGGCAAGAACTTACCCCTACCCAACAGGCCCAGATGCTGGCGCGACAGGGGCAGAGTTATATCGGGGCGGACGAGGTTCGGGTGGTGGATGATAGTATGCAAGATTTACCCCATGATGCCCTGGCGATGGGCGAGGTAATCATGCGGGGCAATAACGTGATGAAAGGTTATTACAACCAGCCCGAAGCGACCACCGAGGCTTTCCGGGGTGGCTGGTTTCACTCCGGCGATTTGGGAGTGCGGCACCCGGATGGTTATGTGGAATTGCGCGACCGCAAAAAAGATATTATTATTTCCGGCGGGGAAAACATCTCAACAATTGAGGTAGAGCAAGTGATTTCCCGTCATCCGGCGGTGCTGGAATGTTCAGTGGTGGCTATCCCTGACGAAAAATGGGGCGAGCGTCCCAAAGCTTTTGTCACCCTTAAACCTGGCACAACCGCTACTGAGCAAGAGATTATCGCTTTCTGCCGCGAGAATATGGCGCATTTCAAATGTCCGGCGGCGGTAGAATTTGGCGATTTGCCCAAAACTTCTACCGGGAAAGTTCAGAAATTCGTGTTGCGCGAGAAAGAATGGGCTGGAAAGAATAAACGGATTCAGTAAGCTATTGGTAGTTGCTGGTTTAAGAGTGTAAATTTTAGGGTATTAAATAATGAAACCTATAAATTTTGGGCGTTTATTGCTGGGCGGACTGGTATTTTTGTTGGGAGCGTGTGGTGGGGAAACGACTACCCCTTTACCCTCCACCGCGCCCATTTCTACCCTGCCACCGCCAATCCCAACTACTGCCCTTACTACTGCTGTACTCACTTTATCTTCCACCGCCGCCCTTACCTCTAATGCTGCTCCCATTTTACCTAGTGCTCCCGTCCCTACCACGATTATCACTTCCCCGGCAGCTACTTCCCCCAAATCTGCCAATGAAACCGGGCGGTGGTTACAAAAAGCCCCAATCCCCACCCCTCGGAGTGAAGTGGGTGTAGCCGAGCTTGGTGGCAAAATATACGTGTTGGGCGGCTATGGCGGACTGCAAGCGAACGAAGAATATGACTCCCAAAAAGATAGCTGGCGCAAACGCGCAAATTTGCCGCGCCCAGTGCATCATGCGGGAGTAGCCGCGTTAGCTGGCAAGCTTTATCTGGTGGGCGGTTTTGATGGCGATAACGGGCGAGCCGTGTCTGATGTATACCAATACGACCCTGTTAGCGATAAATGGACGGATTTAAGCCCTATGCCATCAGCGCGTGGCGCGTTAGGGGTCGCCGTGTTAGACTCTAAAATTTATGCCATAGGCGGACAAAATAATGTAGACCTGAATGCAAACGAGGTTTACAATCCGGTAGCTAACAGCTGGACTAAACTGGCAGGGTTACCAACTGCCCGTGACCATCTGGCGATAGCGGTGGTTAACGGGAGGATTTATGTTATTGGTGGGCGACTTGGCAGCTACACCCGCAATATTGGGATTAACGAGGCCTACGACCCGCTTACCAATCGCTGGGAAGCCAAAGCCTTGCTGCCTACCCCCCGTAGTGGTATTGCGGCGGCGGTTTTAGATGGTCGGATTTTTGTTTTTGGTGGGGAAAGCGACGCCGGGACTTTCAAGCAGAATGAAGCCTACGACCCTGTTTCTGACCGTTGGGCAAGTCTTGCCCCGATGCCTAATCCCCGGCATGGTATTGGGGCGGTGACAATTGATGGGGTTATATACATTCCTTCGGGCGGGCCAACGCCTGGCGGTTCCCAAACTCCAATTCATGAAGCTTTCACCTTGAAGTAGTTTAATTATTGTGGTTAACAAGGAATATTAATATTGGATAAACCGACCTGGGCTGAGACTGTTCATCATGACGGTTCGCCCAAATATGTAATTGGTGATAATTTTAGCCTGGGTCAATCCGTAACCTTGAAGTTACGGGCAGGATTAGCCACGCCCATCGAGCGTGTTTATTTGCGAACCAATCCTGATGGGGAGCAGGCGATGGTCGCGATGAAGTCTATCGAAGGTGAGGCGGGTTCTAACTGGTGGGAGGCTACGCTAAAACTGGATATGCCCCGCACGCATTACCGCTTTTTCCTGATGACCGCCGAGGGGGGTTGGTGGTTTAGCGCGGCAGGATTGAGCCGTTACAATCCGCCTGATTATAACGATTTCAAGGTTTTGGCCGGGTTTAAAATGCCCAATTGGGTGCATGGCTCGGTTTTTTATCAGATTTTCCCTGACCGTTTTGCTGACGGCGACCCTACCAATAACGTAACGGAAGGGGAATATCTGTGTCATGGCATCCCGGTAAAGGCTCGAAAATGGGGAGAGCCTCCTAAATCCGGCTGGCAGGGTGGAAGTGCCGAGTTCTACGGGGGGGATTTGGCGGGTATTACCCAACGGCTGGACTATCTGGAGGAATTAGGGGTTAATGGTATTTATTTGACGCCGGTTTTTACCTCGCCCAGCAACCATAAATACGATGTGGAAGATTATCGGCGGGTTGACCCTCACTTTGGGGGCGACGAAGCCTTAATCGCTTTGAGAGAGGCCACCACCGCCCGGAATATGCGACTATTACTGGATATTGTGCCGAACCACTGTAGTGCTTCCCATCCCTGGTTTCTGGAGGCCCAGGCTGACCCAAATGCTAAAACCGCCGAGTATTTTACCTTTCATAAGCACCCCGACGACTACGAATCGTGGCTTGGAGTGCGGAGTTTGCCCAAATTGAACTACCGGAGCGAAAAGCTGCGCGAGGAAATGTATCAAAGCGCGGGGGCGATTATGCGCTACTGGCTGCAACCACCTTTCAGGATTGACGGTTGGCGGGTGGATGTGGCGAATATGATGGGGCGACAGGGCGAAACCCAATTGGGCCACAAAATTGGGCGGGGAGTGCGGCGGGCGATAAAAAGCGAGTCACAAGCTGCCTATCTGGTGGGCGAGCACTTTCACGATGGCACTTCCCATTTGCAGGGGGACGAACTGGATGCCTGTATGAATTACCAGGGCTTTACGTTCCCGGTGTGGCAGTGGCTGGCAGGTTATGATATGTCGGCTATTCATAAGCGGGAATTCTCCGACCCCATCCCACTGCCCACAGAGGCTTTAGCCGGACAGTGGCGGGAGTTTATGGCGGCAATTCCCTGGCAGGTAGCCAACCAGCAATTTAACCAGCTTGGTAGCCATGATACTCCCCGAATCCTGTCTATAGTGGGCGAGGATAAGGCTAAAATGAGGCTGGCGGTGACGTTGCTATTTACTTTCCCCGGTGTGCCCTGCCTCTATTACGGTGACGAGGTGGGATTGACGGGGGCGGGCGACCCCGATAATCGCCGTTGTATGCCCTGGCAAAGCGAGGAATGGGACATTGAATTACGGGAATTTTATCGGACTATTATTAACCTGCGCCGCACTTCCACTACTTTACAGCAAGGCGGTTTCCAGATTGTATATGCTGGCGGGGACACCCTGGCTTTTCAGCGCGAGTCAATTAGCGAAAAGTTGTTAGTTGTGGCTCGGCGTGAAGATGACGGTCTAGCCCGCTTACCCCTGTTGCCCACCGGGATTGCTGATGGTACCCTCATGCGGGAAGTATTATCGGGCGTAGAAGAAGTGGTAGAAGACGGTTATTTATCGCTGGCAAAGCTCCCAGCGATAGGTGGGCAAATCTGGCAAATCTAACCTTTATGTACCATTACCTTGCCGTAACGCACTAAAGCGAGTAGTATAAACCTGTCTCAGTAATTTTGTGACGGGAGGTTACAAGCCAATGATACAGGAAACACCTGGAAACAGTCGGACTATAACAAGAACCAAACCCCTGCTGCGGGGCTGGATACATGCAGGGGCAGCAATAACGGTTTTGCCTCTGATGGTGGCATTTTGTCTGCAAAGCCATAGCGATATACCCCGGCTTTTCTCTTTATTAGTTTTTAGCCTCAGTATGTTGCTTCTCTATTCGGTCAGCGCGATTTACCACATTTTTAATTGGCATGGATTCTGGCATAACCTGTTCCAAACAATTGACCATGCCAATATATTTGTGTTGATTGCTGGGACTTATACCCCGATTTGTTTTAACGTATTGGCGGGTTGGCAACGCCTGACTTTTATGTTGCTAATCTGGCTATTGGCGGCGGTGGGGGTTGGTTTGACGATTTTCACTAATATCAATCGTCTGGTTAGAACTATAATTTATATCGGGATGGGTTGGTTGGGATTGGGGCTGTTACCTTCGGTAATTGGCACTTTGCCCTGGTTGGCAATCGCTCTGTTTATCTTTGGCGGGGTTCTATATACGGTTGGGGGAATAATCTACGCCACCCGGTGGCCTAATCCTTCCCCGCGCATTTTCGGTTTTCACGAGATTTTTCATCTGTTTGTGGTAGCGGCTGGCTTGACCTATGTTATTGGTATCTGGGTGTGGGTTATGCCTTTTCCTCGAACCTGAACCAAAATTCAACGGAATTTATTCACCACAAAGTTATAAATGTAGGGGTAGACCAGTGTGTCTACCCTCTTTGGCGGACAACCACAAGGGTTGTCCCTACTAATTAATCCTGCGAATTCAGCTCTGCGAATTGGTCGTCGGTCAACTCGATTTCCGCCCCTTTGAAATTTTCTTCCAGGTGGTCTACCGAGCCAGTTCCAGGAATGGGCAAAATAACCGGGGAGCGACGTAATAGCCAGGCTAAAGCTATTTGTGAGGGCGTGGCATTGTGCTGGTGAGCGATTTCGTCCAGTTTGCTACCGGACTTTGCCAATTCTCCTGTTGCCAGAGGGAACCAGGGAATAAAGCCGATTTGCTCTTGCTGGCACAAATCTATCATTTTCTCCCAGCTTCGATTGGTCAAATTGTAAAGGTTTTGAATTGTAACAACCTTTATCATCTTCCGAGCCTTATCTAATTGCTCGGCATCCACTTCCGATAACCCGATATGGCGGATTTTCCCCTCGTTTTGCATATCGGATAGCACCCCCAGTGATTCTTCCGCCGGGATTTTAGGGTCAATGCGGTGTAATTGGTAGAGGTCTATATGGTCAAGTCGTAAGCGTTTGAGGCTGCCCTCCAGGGCCGAGCGCAGATAAGTAGGATGACCATTGGGCGCCCACTGATCCGGCCCACTGCGGGTCAAACCGCCTTTGGTTGCAATTACCAACTCTTTGGGATAGGGGTAAAGGGCTTCGGCAATTAGCTCTTCGCTGACATGGGGGCCGTAGGAGTCGGCAGTATCAATAAAGTTAATTCCCAGCTCAAGAGTGCGGCGCAAAACCGCCAGGGCTTCGTTGCGGTCTTTGGGTGGCCCCCAGATGCCGCGACCAGTGATTCGCATTGCCCCAAAACCCAACCGTCGAACCTTAAGGTCGCCACCAATCAGGAAAGTATCGTCCAAAAATTTACTATTAGCCATCTGTTAAATTTGTCCTTTCGTTGTTATCCTCTTCTTTGGCTAAATGTAGCTTAAAAGAATAGCTATAGCAATAGTTTGATGGGTACAAACGGTTAAATTAAGGGGTAGAAAGCTTGTTGAGTTAATATTCTTTACAATTACTAAGTAAATTCTTCATACTCTTTTTATACCTTTGTAACGCCTTTCAGGTATAGTGGTTAATATATGCTATGTGCTGAAGGGGCCGATGCCGTCCCCAACTTTTATAAATAAGGGCTGAAATGGCGAAACAAGTTCCCGGCTTTAATCGAAAACGAATAATTACTCATTTTTTAATGGCTTTGTTGAGTGTGGCGGGCTGTGGGTTGGCTTTTCTTTACGCCCCCAATAGCACCTTCAACGAAGTATTAACCATAGGGTTGGGTTATGTTGGTTTGATTATGCTGGCGGTGACTTTGCTGATTGGCCCGTTAAATCTGTACTGGAAACGAAAAAACCCGGTTAATATAGATTTACGGCGAGACACCGGAATCTGGGCCGGGATTGCGGGTGTCCTGCACGTTATTTTCAGCTTGCAAATTAGCCTGACGGCTGATATTTGGGGTTACTTTTTTAACCCTGATACGCCACGTCTTGAACCTCGCTTTGACCTTTTCGGAATCAGTAACTATGTGGGCCTGATTGCTACGGTTATTCTGGTGGTTTTGCTGGTAACATCTAACCAGTTGTCGCTACGCTGGCTCAAAGGGAAACGCTGGAAGTTAATCCAACGATTTAATTATCCTCTGGTGATTTTGGTCTTAATCCACACTATAGGTTATTTAATCCTGAACCTGCGCGAATCCTTTTTCTACTACGGCGTTATCGGTACGAGTGTGCTGGTTTTGGTAGCTCAAATAGCAGGGGTTGTTATCTCGTTGCGCCGAAATCAAAGACGCTGGGCCAGTATCAATAATAGTGATGCGCTGGTGGCGGAATTGCCCCTTCTATATACCCTAAGTCGCCCCCAGGAAAGTTGGGGAGGGCGGCGCAAGTTTCTGATAACAGGTGGGGCATTGGTTTTAGGCGGGTTCGGGGCCGGGATAGTTTTGGGGCAAAAGTTTTCTAGCCCAAAGTCTCCTGGTTCAACTGGCTCGGTAATCGCCGACCTTCCGCCAACCCCCCAGGTTGATGCTCTGGCTACTTCTACCCCGGTTACGGTTTCTAATTTAGGCGAACCAACCGCCGGGCCAATTCTGGCAACCACCCCTAAAGCAGCATTGGCTACTCCAACTTCGACTCCAGCTCCCTCAACCTCCAAAGGTCTGGTAATCGCCACCAAAGCGAGTTTAAAGCCGGGAAGTGCTATCAAATTTACCACGCCGGATAGCGGGCAGGGGGCTTTTTTAGTATGTGAGTCGGATGGCTCGTTTAAGGCTTTTAGTAGCGAATGCACCCACCGCCCTTATGAATTGGTTTTTGATAGCAGTCAGAAAGCCCTGGTTTGTAACCTTCACAATGTCCCCTTCGATATGAAAACGGGTGTGCCTTTACGTCGCCCGGCTCGTACCAGCCTTCCCAACTATACAGTTCAGGTGGATGCGCAGGGCAACGTAATCTATAGCCACGCCTAACATCTTCTGGATTTGACCCACAGACCACTTTGGCTTATTCTGAAATCCTATATTTTCAGGCAGTATTACTTTTAAAGAAGAGACAGGAATGTTACAATTCAAAGAACCCTCGCTGGTTTCGATTAACGGGCGCAAATTAGCCTACGATGAGGTTTGTCCACCTAACCCCAAAGGCACAATATTACTGCTTACAGGCCTTGCTTCAAAACGGCTGGGTTGGTACAAGCAATTGGAAGTGTTTGGCCGTAGCTACCGCACCCTGGCCCTTGACCATCGGGATGTGGGCGATAGTGACCCGACTTCCGAGCCTTATACTATCGCCGACCTGGCGGATGATGCTGCCGCCTTTCTAGGGGCTTTAGGAATTGCCAAATCCCATATTGTGGGAATATCAATGGGTGGCTTTATTTCATTAGAACTAGCTCTACGCCACCCTGAAATGGTAGATAAACTGGTGCTGGTTTCTACCTCCGGCGGTGGAATTACCAATGTGCCAGCTAGTCCGGTGCTGTGGTCAGGATTCTTTCGCCGGGAAAAGCTAGATGCTGGTGAACGTGCCCGCAAAACCTATACCCGGATTATGGGCCCTGGTTTTGCAGCCAACCACCCTGAAGTTATGGAAGAAATTGTCCAGATTGCCCGCTATCGCCCGATGACGGCGGAGGCTTATTCTCATCAATTACGGGCTTGCTTGCGCCATAACGCTGCCTTTCGCCTGAACCAGATTCATGCGCCTACCCTGGTTATTCACGGCGACAAAGATTTGCTGGTTCCCACCGCGAATGGACGACGATTAGGGCGTCGGATTGCCGGAGCAAAGTTGCTTATTTATCCCGGTAGCGGGCATGTGCCAATTATCGAGCAACCCGAACAGTTCAACCGGGACGTGCTGGCCTTCCTGGGGTAAATTAAAGATAAAATAAACCGCCAAGTCGCCAAGTTCGCCAAGAAATTTTATTTTTCTTTGCCCAACAAGGTGGCAATTAATTAATTTTGAGGGAAACTCAATGACCGCGAAATTGTTCAATGTTGAACCCCAAAACTCTACGGAAGCCCACCCTATCCCGGAGCCATCTTTCCCCTTGAATCTTTATGAAAGTGACCGCCATTTGCAAGTGGCTCTGGCTCGTTATTACCAGAATGACCCGGCGGGCGGGCAATGGACAGAAGGAATACTGCGGGAATGGGGCGAAATCTGCGCCCAACAAATTGAACCGCTTTACCTTGAGGCCGAGCGCAATAGCCCGACCTTGAAGCAGTTTGACCGGCGGGGCGAACGGGTAGACGAACTTGAATTCCATCCAGCCTATCATGCTATTGGGAAGTTGGTTTATGGCTTTGGCCTGGCGGCGATGAGCAATGTCGCTAACTTTAAAGGGTCAGGTCGTCCAGCTTCGCAGCTTGCCAAATTCGCCGCGATGTACCAGTTTTGTCAGGTGGAGGGGAGTATCAGTTGCCCCCTTTCAATGACCGACATTATGGTTCGCACCCTCAATAAATTCGCCTCGCAGGAGCTAATTCAGCGTTACTTGCCGCGCCTGACCAGCCTGGATTATGACCAACTTTATACCGGGTCAATGTTTATGACTGAAAAAATCGGCGGCTCGGATGTGGGCGCAACCACTACAGTCGCCCACCGCACCGAGGATGGTTGGGAATTGAGTGGCGACAAATGGTTCTGCTCGAATGTAGGGGCGGAGTTAATTCTGACTTTAGCCCGCCCGGAAGGGGCTATGCCTGGGACGCAAGGTTTGGGGCTATTCCTGGTTCCCCGCAGCCTGCCGGATGGTCGCCGCAATAGCTATCTCATCAACCGCTTGAAAGACAAACTTGGTACGAGGGGCATGGCTAGTGGTGAGGTAACATTTAACCGGGCTACCGCTTATTTGATTGAACCACTGGAGCGGGGCTTTGTGATGATGATGGAGATGGTCAACGGAACTCGCTTGCATAGCGGGGTGGGTGGGGTTGGAACTTTGCGACGCTCGGTAATCGAGGCCACCCAACACGCTACTACTCGCCGTTCTTTCGGGCGCACTCTGGCAGAACATTCCCTGATTTCCCGTCAACTGTCCCGCCTGATTGTGGATAGTGAGGCCGCTACTTCATTAATGCTGGCAACCGCCCATACTCTGGATATGGCGGATAGCCCCGCTGCGTCCCATGACGGTAACTTGCTTTCACGTTTGCTGATAAGCTTGCTCAAACGCTACGGCACTGACCATGGGGTAAAAGCCGCTCAGTCCGCTCTGGAGTTGCGGGGCGGCAACGGCTATATCGAGGATTGGCCCAACGCTCGAATTTTACGGGATAGCTACGTCAACATTATCTGGGAAGGCGGCATTAATATGGTGTCGTTCGATGTGTTGCGATTATTGGGACGGGAAGGGGTTTGGCCTATTTATGCGGCGGCTATTGAGAAGGAGTTGGCGGCTATTAATAACCCGGCTCTGGCTGATTGTGAGGCTGAAGTTCGGCAAACCCTGACGGAACTTGCTGCGGAAACCAGCCGAATTATGAGTGGTTCGCGGGAATTACAGGAAGTTGCCGCCCCTCAATTAGCCGAGGCTATGGCGACGCTCTATGCGGCGGTGTTACGGCTAACCGAGACCGAATTTAGTTTTGGCTATGATTCATTTTGGGCTACCCGATCGTTGCAATCTGTCCAGCTTTACCTAACTGAATTCTTGCGCCCTTCGCTTTATAATCTAGGGCAAATTAAGCCAGTGGCTGATACTATGGGGTTGATTAATGGAACCATTTGAGTAATCGAATATCTAAAATCGAAGATCGAAAGTCCTTTTGTACAAATTTTAGATTTTAGATGTTTGATTTTAGCTTTTGTCAGGATTTCGCAGTCGGGCCGGAGTAAACAGGCCTACGCCCGCCAGTCCGAGACTTACAACCCCTAGAATAGCTAAAACATTTGATGCACCAAGTTGGTCAGCCAGGGCGGTACAAATTGCTGCGCCGCTTGGTCCAGGGACAGCTATTCCCACCCAGAATATTGAAGTTACCCGACCCAGCAAGTAGTCGGGAGTTATTTGTTGGCGCAAGGACATAGACACAATTCCTTTGGTAGTATCCCCCAACAGGAACAACATTGCGAGCGGAGCAATTATTAGAAGTAATCCGCTGTAAGCAATCCCGAATTCTGCCAGGGCACACAAAGCTAATCCACCCAACAGGCAGACCCCAAACCCAAATTTCCGCCGTATTACAGAAACTGTTAGGCCGCTTATAATCGCCCCTACACTGGCTATACCTAACACTAAACCAACCGCATTATCGTCCTGACCTAAATCATGCTTGAGATGAAAAATAAACAAATCAAGGGTAGCCGTTGAGATAAATGACGAAAACGCTAATATAATCATTACGGTAAACAAAATTCGGCTATGGAAAAGAAAACTTACTCCTTCTAACCACTCTTGTCTTAAACTTGATTTTCTATTTAAGTTTGACTCAGCAGAAGTTGGTTTTAGCCGCACCAGCACAAGCGAAAGAGCCGAAACAGAGAAGGAAACAGCATCAATACCAATGGCGGCGGTAGAGCCAAATTGAGCCGAAATTAACCCGGCTAGCATTGGCCCTAATACAAAAACTACTCCCATTGAAACCTGCAATCGCCCGTTAGCCTCGGTGAGTTTGTCTTTTTCCACCAGATTTGCCACCGCCGTAATGTAACTGACCTGAAAGAAAGCCCCCAGAACAGCACCAAACACCGCCCCAAAATAAATAAGCCAGAGTTGGGGTCCAATAATTAACCAACCTAGTGGAATAGCCAAATAAACCAGACAACGCCCCAGGTCGCAATAAATCATCAGCAAGCGGCGGTTTACCCGGTCAACCACCAGCCCAGAAACCAGGTTAGCCAGTAATTGTCCCAGACCAAAGATACCAGTCACTAAACCCATTTGAGCCACTGAATTAGTAGCCTGTAATACCAAGTCTTGATAAGTAATGCACATTAAGAAGCAAGATTGGGCCACCAATAGAAAAGGGTTGAGCCTTTGATTAAATTGGTTTGTTGTTGTAAGGCTAAACAACGTTGAATTTGAGCTTGCTCAAGTTCATCAAGGTTTGCAAAATGCCGATTGGCAATTCCTTCATTAGTTAAAGGCCACAGTTTTTCGGCTGGTTGTAGTTCCGGCGAATATGGCGGCAGAAAAATGAAATGGAGCCCTGGCGGGATTTCAACTTCTGTACTTCTATGCCAGCCTGCACCATCTAGTATTAAGGCAATCCGCTTGGTCTGGCTTACCCCCACATCCCGCGCAAAATGGGCCAGGGCTAGATTGAAAACTGCAATATTGACCGTCGGCATTAGCAGCCAATGGGTTTGGCCGCTTTGAGGACAAACAAAACCATATAAATACAACCATTCATAA
>JBBQZS010000011.1:0-113189 GCA_038207495.1 Chloroflexia bacterium | reverse complement strand
GACGGTGGCGGCCACTCTCAAACAACAAGGAAGGGATTTAATTGAGTTTGTGACTCTAGCCCTTAAAGCTAAATGGTTTGGCCTCCCTGCCCCTTCTTTACTCCAAATTTGAACTTGTTTTTACCCCCGTGAACGGTTACGAAAACCTCGATCTTTTGAGAATTTCCAATGGCCTTAGAATAGATTTTTAAAAGATGTTGCTACGCGCAAAACCAATTTCCGCTTTCCTTAAAATTATCGTTTTCACTAACAACCGACAACTGACAACTGACTTTTCCAAACAAGCAGATAGGGTAAGTTCTTGTTATAATAAGCTGATTTTTGGGCAGTGTCGCCCTGAGAAGTTGGCAGGGGTTAAATCCCTCTTATTATAGATAGATAGAAGTTAGCATTCCGGTTCAGGGTTGGAAGTTGAAAATTTTTGACAACCGACCTCTGACAACCGACAACTGCTTGGGGAGATAAGGTTGGAGAAGGTAAAAAAAGTTCTGGTGTTGGGTAGCGGGCCGATAGTTATCGGGCAGGCTGCCGAGTTCGATTACGCGGGTACCCAGGCATGCAAGGCTCTACGCGAAGAAGGCGTGCTAAGTGTACTGGTCAACAGCAACCCAGCTACTATTATGACCGACGAAGGGGTGGCGGATGCAGTTTACGTTGAACCCCTGACGGTGGAGGCGGTGGCGCGGCTGATTGAACAGGAACGCCCCGACGGCTTACTACCGACCCTCGGTGGTCAAACTGGCCTGAATCTGGCGGTGGCTTTAAGCGAGGCGGGTGTGCTGGAAAAATATAACGTGCGATTGCTCGGCACTCCTCTCGAAACCATCAAAAAGGCCGAAGACCGTGAACTTTTCAAAGAGCTACTCCGCTCAATTGACGAACCCGTAATCGAAAGCGACATCGCCAACGACCTGGAATACGCCCGTGAGGTTGGGCATAGAATCGGCTTACCCATCATCATCCGTCCAGCCTACACTCTCGGCGGCACCGGCGGTGGGGTGGCCCGTAGCTGGGACGAATTCGAGAACTTTATCGCCAGTGGCCTCCGCGCCAGCCCGACCCACCAGATTCTGGTTGAGAAATACCTGGGCGGCTGGAAAGAAATCGAGTACGAGGTGATGCGCGACGCTAACGACACCTGCATCATCATCTGTAACATGGAAAATCTTGACCCGCTAGGCGTGCATACTGGCGATAGCATTGTGGTTGCTCCTTCCCAAACCCTTTCCGACAAAGAGTACCAGATGTTGCGGAGTGCCAGTATCAAAATTATCCGCACGCTGGGCATTGAGGGTGGGTGTAATATCCAGTACGCCCTTGACCCCGTTTCTTTTCAGTATTATGTGATTGAGGTTAACCCCCGTGTCAGCCGCAGTAGTGCGCTGGCCTCCAAAGCGACGGGCTACCCCATCGCCCGCGTCGCTGCCAAAATCGCCATCGGCAAACGGCTGGAAGAAATCCCCAACGCTGTTACTCGCAAAACTCAGGCCGCTTTTGAACCAGCCCTGGACTATTGCGTGGTGAAAATTCCGCGCTGGCCTTTTGATAAATTCCCCACTGGCGACCGCACCATTGGCACCCAAATGAAAGCCACTGGCGAAGTAATGGCGATTGACCGCAATTTTGAGGCGGCTTTCCAGAAAGCGGTGCGTAGCCTGGAATGGGGTGGCAAAAGCCTGATGTGGGAGGAGGCCGAATGGGGCAAAACTACCGAGGGTGAAAATCCCGAAGCGGGCTTCTGGAAACATATTGATAAGGCCAATGACCGCCGCCTGTGGGCTCTTTTTGCCGCTATCCGGCGGGACGTAACGGCGGAGGAAATTAATCGCCGCAGTGGGATTGACCTCTGGTTCTTACGCAAGTTTCAACTGATGATTGAAATGGAGCGACGCTTACTGCGCGGGCCGATGACCACCAACCTGTTGCGACAAGCCAAACGGCTGGGTTTTAGCGATGACCAGATTGCGGCCCTCACCGACGATTTAGCCGAGCGAGTGCGCGAAACCCGCCGCCGTAACGGGATAGTGCCAGTTTACAAAATGGTAGATACCTGCGCCGCCGAGTTTGAGGCGGTTACGCCCTACTTCTACAGCACCTACGAGGAAGAAAACGAAGCCCTACCCCTGCCTGAACCAAAGGCGATTGTAATCGGGAGTGGGCCAATTCGCATCGGGCAGGGTATCGAGTTTGACTATAGTAGTGTGCATGCGGCCTGGGCCTTGCAGGAGGCGGGGGTTCGCAGCATTATGGTCAATAGCAACCCTGAAACGGTCTCCACCGACTTTGACACCAGCGACAGACTTTATTTCGAGGCACTGGACGTGGAAAGCGTGCTGGACATTCTGGACAACGAGAGCGGCGACTCCTCTGGCAACGGCAATTATACCCCTCTTATCCTGCAATTTGGTGGGCAAACCGCGATTAATTTAGCCGAGCCGCTTTCGCTGGCGGGTGCGCCGATTCTGGGGAGCAGTTTCGACAGCATAGACCTTGCCGAAGACCGCAAGCGTTTCGAGAATTTTGTGGCGGGGTTGGGTATCAGTCAGCCTCCCGGCGCGACCGTGAACTACTACCAGGATGCCTTCAAGGTTGCCGCCAGTATTGGTTACCCGGTGCTGGTGCGGCCTAGCTATGTGCTGGGCGGGCGGGCGATGGAAATCTGCCACAATGAGCAGGATTTGCAACGTTACGTTAGCACCGTCGTCAATATCAACGAAAAACACCCGGTATTAGTGGATAAATACCTTGAAGGTAAAGAGGTTGAGGTTGACGCGATTTGCGACGGCAAAGAGGTGCTTATCCCCGGCGTGATGGAGCATATCGAGCGGGCGGGTGTGCATAGCGGTGATAGTTTTGCAGTCTACCCCGGCGTTAATCTCTACCGTCATGAGGTGGATACAATTGTGGAGTATACCACCCGCATCGGCATCGGGCTACAGGCCAAAGGGTTGATAAATATTCAGTTTGTAATCTGGCAAGGGCAGGTTTATATCCTGGAAGTGAATCCTCGTGCCAGCCGCACCGTCCCCTTCCTGAGCAAAGTGACGGGCGTGCCGATGGTGAAAATCGCTACCCGCATTATGCTGGGTCAAAGCCTCAAAGAGCAGGGCTACCAACCCGGTCTGTGGCCCAAACAACCACTGGTGGCGGTTAAAGCCCCGGTCTTCAGTATGGCGAAGTTGCTGGGGGTGGATACCTATCTTGGCCCGGAAATGAAGTCTACAGGCGAGGTGATGGGGGTTGACCGCACCTACCCCGCCGCCATGCGGAAAGCCCTGATTGCGGCGGGTATGAGTCTGCCCAAAGTTGGTGGTACGGTCTTTTTCAGTGTGGCAGACCGCGATAAAACCGAAGCTCTAGAGATTATCCGCGATCTATCCGACCTGGGTTATCGTCTCGCCGCCACCAGTGGCACCGCCGCGATGATTGAAAACGCCGGGATTACGGTGGATATTATCGCCAGCAAAATCGGTGAAGGTCATCCCGACACGGTGGAGCTTATCAAGGCGGGTAAGGTCGGCGCGGTGGTCAATACTGTCAGTGGTCGTCGTCGCCCCTTGCTGGACGGGTTCGAGATACGGCGGGCTGCTGTTGAGAACGGTATCCCCTGCTATACCTCACTCGATACGGCTCGTGCGGCGGTGGCGGCTGTCCGCGACGGTGGCTCGGATTACAATATCAAGCCCCTGCCCTGGTATCGCCAGAAGATGTAACCCCAATTTAATAGGGCAGACCTCCGTGTCTGCCCCTACAAATACATTTATCAAATTATGAATTACAACCCTGAGTTTCATCACCGCCAGTCCGTTCAACTGAAAGATTATGATTACAGTCAGCAGGGAATATATTTCGTAACAATATGTACCCAAAACCGCCAAAGTCTGTTCGGAGAAATTGAGGATGGGCAAATGCTTTTAAATAGTGCGGGTTTAATGATACAGGTACAATGGAGCGAATTATACCAACGTTTCCCCCGTATTGAAATAGGCACATACATAATCATGCCTAACCATCTTCACGGTCTTATAATCATTTCTGATGAAATTCGTAGGGGCGAACCTTGTGTTCGCCCTGAAACGGACAATATATCACTCCCTCCGTTGGGAAAATTTATACAGGCTTTCAAATCGCTAACTACTAACGGTTACATTTTGGGAGTCAAACAACAGGGCTGGAAAGAATTTCCCGACAAATTATGGCAACGCAATTATTATGAACATATCGTTCGGGACGAAAAGGATTTGCAAAGAATTGAGGAATATATTTTGAATAATCCTGCAAAATGGGAAGAAGACGAAGAAAACCCAGGATAAATAAAGAGGGCGAACACAAGGTTCACCCCTACGAAATCCTAAAACCTAATACCCCACCTCAAACAAATCCCTGACTTTTAATTTGAAGCCGGGAATAACATTCTCGCCATCCAGTTCATCATTTACCCCATAAATTGAGGGTTTATCTTGACCGGGACGATAAACTTCAACTACTTTAGTTACCGGGCTAATAACCCAAACTAACCGTACCCCAATTGCTATATAATCCAGAGCCTTCTCCTCCACCTCAAATTGTTTGTCGGTAGGCGAAACCACCTCAACCGCCAAATCTGGTGCTAGTGGAACACTGCCTCTAATTCTGCCAGTCAAACGCCCAGCCATTACAAAAGCTACATCTGGTTCTTTCTTAGGTAAAGTAGGGTCTGGTTCAAAACTGGTATGACCATCAAACATCCGGCCCAATTTGCTAGGATAAACATAAGCGGATAATTTCCAACCCAAAATCATGCAAATTTCGCCGTATTCTCCGCTTGCCATTTCCTCTAATTCTTCTGTTTGTAATTGCGTTTCTAAAGTCATACCGCCTCCTGTTTTGCTGTTAAATATTTCTCCTGACCATGTTATATCATCCCTAACCTAACCGCAATTCAATTTGGCAGAGAGCTAAAATGTGCTAAAATCAGAAGACAAATTTTAATCTGGATTTTTGGAGAAACTTTTAGATGCAAACCGACCCAACCTATTTGACTGACCCCTACAAAAAAAGCATGACCGCCCACGTGCTGGAAATTCAACCCGAGTCGGCCAAACGGCTGCGGGTGCTGCTGGATAATACCGTTTTCTACCCGATGGGTGGTGGACAACCCACCGACCAGGGCACTTTGAGCTGGAAGGGCGAAACCCAGGCCAAAGTTTATCAGGTGATGATGAAAGAAGGCGAAATCTGGCATTATCTTGAGCCGCTCAAGGCCGAAATGCCCTTACTCGAAGTCGGGCAAGAAGTGGAAGGGGCGATAGATTGGGAGAGGCGATACCTCAACATGCGGATGCACACGGGTGGACATCTGGTAGACTTCGCCCTGTTCAAGTTGGGGCTGGTGCCGGAAGTATTGAAACCACTCAAGGGCGAACACGGCAAAAAAGCCTATGTCTTATATGAAGGAACAGTGGCGGAACAAGCTGAATTTAACCAGGACAAACTCAACCAGACCATTAGCCAGCTAATTCAGGAGGAGCGCGGCCTTAGTTGGGAATTCGCCCCGCTGGAAAAGCTGGAACAGGACGCAATCTACCTCCAACCGGGATTACCTACCCACAAACCTCTGCGGAAACTAACGCTGGAAGGGGTAGGTTCGGTGGCGGATGGCGGCACACTGGTGCAAAATACCCGCGAAGTAAATAATGTGATCGTAACCCTAATCGAAGACCGCGAAGGGCAAGTCAAAATTAATTATCAATTAACCTAACCCCCTAGCATCCTTCCGCTTTAGGGAAGGGGGCATAGTAGCGCAAGGAGGCGTAAACAATGGATAGAGGCGATAGAGATGTTGTAATAGTAGCGGCAGTACGTACCCCTTTGGGGCGGCGCAACGGCAAACTCAAGGACATACATGCTACCGAGATGGCCGCCAAAGCCTTGCGTGAAGTGCTGAAACGCGCCGGGGTCGAGGGCGGAATGGTAGACCAGGTGATAATGGGCTGTGTTTCACAGGTGGGCGAGCAAGCCTACAATATCGCCCGCACTGCCACCCTGTTAGCTGGGATACCTATTGAAGTACCCGCCACCACCGTTGATTTTCAGTGTGGCAGTAGCCAGCAAGCCGTTCATCTTGCTTCCAGCCTGATTGCCAGTGGCTTCAACGACATTGTAATTGCGGGCGGGGTGGAAATGATGAGCCGCGTGCCGATGGGTAGTAGCCTGGGTACGGGTAAGCCCCTGCCGGATGGGGTAGGCCACCCTTTCACCACCGAACTCAACAAAATGTACGAAATGATACCCCAGGGATTATCAGCTGAACTCATTTGCCAGAAGTGGAACTTGAGCCGGGCCGAACTGGACGAATTCAGTGCCCAGAGTCACCAACGCGCCGCCGCCGCTACCGCGCATGGTAACTTCAAACAAGAAATCTTGCCGATTCAATTAGCGGATGGCTCAATTATGGATACCGACGAGGGCATCCGGCCTGAAACTACTCCTACTACTTTAGCTGGACTTAAAACCGCCTTCCGCACCGATGGCAAAATCACCGCCGGGAACAGCAGCCAGATTACCGATGGCGCAGCGGCCTTGCTACTTATGAGCCGAGCCAAAGCCGCCGAGTTAGGCTTGCGACCCCGTGCGCGAGTAGTAGTACAAGATGTGGTAGGTAGCGACCCGACCCTGATGCTGACCGGGCCAATCGCAGGTACTAGCCGCGCCCTTAAAAAAGCTGGCCTTAACCTGGCTGAAATTGATCGGGTTGAGATAAACGAAGCCTTTGCCCCGGTAGTGCTGGCCTGGGCCAAAGAACATCACCCAGACATGGCGCGGGTAAACGTAAATGGCGGGGCGATTGCCCTGGGTCATCCGCTCGGTGCAAGTGGCGCACGCCTGATGACGACCCTGCTTTACGAACTGGAACATAGCGGCGGACGCTTTGGCCTCCAAACCATGTGCTGCGGCGGTGGGATGGCAACCACTACCATTATCGAACGATTGTAAAAATTTTAGAAAGGTTTTAAATCAACAAGCCCTCCTCTCTGAATTAGAGAAGAGGGCTATTTTTTGCTTGCGAAGGGGATTAGGTCAAAGCAACCTTATTTTTTACCGCCTTTACCACCGTTGTCGCCACCGCCGCCCTTACCCTTGTCGTCAGGGGTCGAGGTTGGCTTCGGAGTCATAGTGGGTTTAGGGGTCGAAGTTGAATTGGGAGTCCCAGTAGTTGAAGTTACGGTGGGCGTATGGTCATCGCCACCCTTACCACCGTGGTCGTCACCCTGATCATGGTTGTCGCCATCCTTGCCATGATCATCACCGATTTCGGTTGGTTTCGGGGTCAAGGTCGGATTAGGAGTCCCGGTAGTGGAAGTCGAAGTTAAGGTTGGGGCTTTTTTGTGGTTGTCCTCGGCCTTCTGCGCCACAATCCGCACTACGGTAGTCACGCCATTAATCACCTTTGCCTTCAAATTAGCTTTCACCCCTACCGCCAATACATGACCGTTATTCACCACTACTGATGGGTCGTAGGTAAAAGTTTGTCCTGCAATGGTAATACTATTAGCAGATAGAGTCGTAACTGTCCCCTCAACCTCAATTTCCCGTTCGTCTTCCACCTCAGTTGGTTTGGGAGTCAGGGTCGGTTTAGGGGTTTTGGTTAGCTCAGGAGTCTCAGTTTCCAGATTACCTACCGTCACCGAAACCGCTACTGCTTGTCCGGCATCGTTCAGCCGCACAATAAAACGAGCCTCAACTCCTACCGTGATAGTGCCAGTCACTACTGTGGTAACATCACTCAAAATCTTCTGACCATTAACCATCCAACCATCGGCTAACACTTCAGTAACAATACCCTCAATCTCATTTGCCTGGGATTGAGCCTTAAGTTGCTTACCATTCTCAATTAGGTTATTGAAAGCGGCAGTATCACTACAAGCTGCCAGCATACCGGCACTCATCAGCGCAAGAGTCAAAACCAATAATAGTTTAAACCCTGTTCTACGTTTCCCAATCATATCTTCTCCTTTTTGGGCAAACCTTAAGCTAGGGATAGCATGGGCCTCCCGGCTAAAGAAATTGCCTCAGTTAATTATTTCAAAATGGATAAAAATTAGGGCTGTTTCTCTCTTCCACATCTCTGAACGCAAAAAAGACCGCAGAGTAGCGGCCTTTTTCGATGAATATTTGTTATTGGTACTTTTGGGCTACGAAACGAGAGAAATGGGAGGGCTTGCCAGCTTAACGTAGCGTTCCACACTCATTCGATTGCGCGGGTCAGGCGCGAGACCCAAAATAAGCAGCAACTTGGTTGAATTTGCCCCGCTACGGGCTTCTTCAACCGCAAAAGTATCGCGTAAGGATTGGGGGGTAACCTTTTTGCTAATATCCGCATCACGCGCCACCCGCTCTACTAGCTTATTCACCGATTGGGGCAACATCTCAAACAATTTGCGACCAGGGGTAAACTCGCTGATATAACGCTGGAACGCGGCGGAAAATTCCGGGGAAGCCGCCAGTTTGCGCTCTTTTTTATGCCAGCGTTGGTCTTCATAAAAGACATAAATTAATGGGTTGTTGGAGTCAGTTATATCTACATGTTCAGGCTGAACTGCCAGCAGTTCGGTACGGGTAAAACCAAGCTTAACCATAAAATAAATCATCATGTAGGTGCGAATATTTTCCCTTTTAGCGGCTTCCAGCAAAATTTCCTGCTCGGCCAGGGATAGGGTGGTTGGTATTTTTAGCGGGATAAAATCGGCAAAGAAATTATCAGTAGGGTCTTTATCCAGAATTTTCTCGGTATTAATCAGGTACTTAAAAAAAGCTCCAAGCGAGGTAAGCCGCCGTTTGCGGGTACTTTTTTTCTGGGATTGGGTTAAAAAGAGGTTCACATCCTCGCGGTTAACATCTTCGAGGTTTTTTGGCCCGACAATTTCCTCAAAGCCCGCCAAATCATACATATAACTGGCAATGGTATTGCGGGGACGGTTAAGCTGTTCCAGGTGGCTACGGAACCACCACCGCCCAACATCCAGGCTACTATCATGGGCTAGGGGTGGAATCTCGGCGGTAGGTTGTAAGAGGTCGCCTCTGGCGGAAACAGTAAAAAGCGGAGGCTGAATTGCTCGAACCGGGATTGCTTCCTGTTCGGGGGTAGCCCGACGACGCCGACGCGATTCACCTTGAAAAGCTGCGTCGCTATTGCTGCTCACCAATTCGGCGGGGCGGGGGGCTTCAGCTTCGATTGACCCAGTTTCAGACCCTTCGGTTAACGAATCGGCGGATTTAGCAATAGCCTCAATACCATTTTCATTTCTTACTTTGGCGCGATTATTACTCCTGACGGACGCAGGCGGACGAGGCATACAATTCCTCCACAAAATCCCGGATTACCATTGGTAACAAACAGCATTAGACGAAGACGGTGTGAGCGTAGCCTACAGCTGTAATTTCGTTTGGGATGAGTCACATAGATATTAAACGATGGGATATATCTACTTTCCATAACAATAATATCATGGCTTGAGTTACTTTGCAATAGATTCCTAAGAAGTTTTCCACAATTCAATCTCAAACACAACTCAAATATAGTTATGTCAAATAGACCTAACTTTAGCTCTTGAACTTCGTAGATTTAATAGCTAAAATCTGCTTGCAACAGCAGAACAAGGAGTAGGTAAATATGAATACGACAACTTTTAAAGATTATTATAAAGTCCTGGGGCTGGAAAAAGGGGCAAGCGAAGGGGAAATCAAGAAGGCTTTCCGCCGACTGGCCCGGAAACACCACCCCGATATGAACACAGATAACCCAAATTCTGGCGAGGCCTTTAGAGAAATTAACGAGGCTTACGAGATTTTGGGTGATGCTGAAAAACGCCGCAAGTATGACCAATATGGCCCGCGTTACAAAGATTACGAAACCTGGGAAAAAGCGGGCGGATCAGCAACAGGCGTACCTTTCGAGAGCACTTTCCGTCAGCAAGCCAATCCTGGCGGTGGTGGCAGCCAATACCGTACCGTCAGCCCGGAAGAAATGGAAGAGCTTTTCGGCTCTGGGAATAGTCCGTTCGGCGATATTTTTGGTTCAATGTTCGGCGGGTCGCGACAAGGCGGAGGGGCAGGTTTTGATGGGCGTGCCAATGGGCCACGCCGGGGGCGCGACCTGGAATATATTGTCGAGATTAATCTTGAGGAAGCCCTCAATGGCGGGAAACGCACCCTTGAACTGGCGGGTGCCGATGGCAAACCTCGGCGGATTGAGGCCAATATTCCGGCAGGGGTAGACAACGGCTCAAAAGTGCGACTGGCGGGATTGGGTGAGCCAGGGATTCAGGGCGGGCAGGCTGGCGATATTTATCTGGTAGTTAAATTAGCTCCCGACCCTCATTTTGAACGGCATGGCGTAGGTTTGTCTACCAGCACTGATGTCCCTCTTAGCACGATGTTACTTGGCGGAGAAGTGCCAGTAACATTACTAGGCGGGAAACGGATTGCGGTGAAAGTTCCGGCTATGTCCCAAAACGGTTATCAGGTACGGTTGGCGGGGTTGGGTATGCCCACTAAAATCGGCAACAATAAGGAGCGCGGCAACCTGTATGTAAAAATGCAAACCAAGCTTCCAGCCGACCTGACTCCCGAGGAACAAACCGCCCTTAACCAGTTTGCTGAATTGCTCAAAAAACGGGGGAATTAATCGCTAGGTGAGATTTTCCAATTCGGAAACCACCAACTCTAGCTCATCAATCAAGTGGGGCGGCACAGAAAGCTTGCGAAAGGCCAGGACTAGCTGCCGATAATACCATAGGGTTCCTTGCCGCCCGCCCTTGAAACGCCACCATATTTCTTCCCCAAGATTCCGATAGTCCGCCAGAATAGAGCGAGCGTTGTAGAGCTTATCACAGGCCGAAACCAGTAAAATCGAGGGAGAAGCTTTCTGAAGATGAGCAAGGTAAGTTTCTTTACGCTGTTGCCAGGGCGGTTTGGGTACAGTGTCGGAGTCGGAGCAACCCAGTACAATATCGGCTACCTTATCGCCAAACTTGCCCCGAATTTCTTCCAGACGAGGCAAACCCCCCTGGTCTTCCACCGCATCATGCAAAAGTGCAGCAATCGCTTCGTTTTCGTCGGCCCCATACTCCAGAGCCAGACTACAAACCCCTAGCAGGTGCGAGATATAGGGTACTCCCGAACCTTTACGAATCTGCTGCGAGTGTAATTGGGTAGCATACACTAAAGCTTCTTCAAACCGTGCTGTTAGAGCCATAAATTTTCCAATCTCAATCCCTTTTTAAGAAGGGTAAGGTCAAGCCGCCATTTCGATTCTAAGGTCAAGGCGTTCCAGCAATGAACGGCATAATTCAGGATTCCAGGGCATGGGCTTGCGGGAAGAATTATGGCTATCCGAGCCACAACTAACTGCCAGTTTATTGGCCCTGGCGAAATTCAACAAGCGTTCAATTTCTTCCGGCTTGTGGGAATGGTGATAAGCCTCAACTCCGCCTAGCCCCATGTCGGTCAACTCTTTCAAAATAGAGTCGGTGGCAGTCTGAAAACCGTACTCGGCCCGGGCCGGATGAGCCAGAACCGGGGTCGCCCCTGCTGCCAACCCTACCGCCAAAGCGCGTTCGGCAGGTTGGGTAATAATACTTTCCAACCCGACCTCAGCACAGGCCACAATTGCCCGTTCAAAGGTTGGTACTTCTCCACCCCGTACTAATGCTCGCGCTATATCAATTGCCAGAAAATCGCCATCGGCCCTTTTTAATTCTTCCAAACGGTTTAGCTTATAACCGCGTTTCTTCAATTCTTCTAGCATGACTTGCTTTTTGTTCCACATATTGGCCTGGGTTTCGTCCAGCATTGCATTCAACCCGGCATCCTTCGGGTCAAAGTTTAACAACAAAAGGTGATAAACCACCCCCCGCCAATCCACTGTGACTTCTACTCCTGGTACAAACTGGATACCTTGGGCCTCTGCCAATTTTTTTACTATAGGGACATTCTTTATAGTATCATGGTCACTTACGGTCATCGCCCGCAAACCCTGAGCGGCGGCGGTTTCGACCAGTTCTTCGGGTGTCCACAAACCGTCACTTGCCAGGGTATGCATGTGAAAATCTACCCCCTGACCAGGCACTCTTAGCTCTAATTTCATTAACTTGTGCGCGCTCCTGCCACTTTCTTATATAGGTTTCTTTATGATTCTAGCAAAATCCATTGCTTTTATCTATCACTCATATCATTTTAACATATAATTGTTACAAAAGACATTTATATCGCCAAAAATTTCACAATCGGCTTTAGGGTAGACACATTGGCCTAACCCTATGAAATTTCCTATCCCTCGACCCCCAACCACTGACTCACCATTACTGTCCCAACTTCTTTTTTAGTTCCTCCAGGCGGATATTGATTTCGTCTTCTTCCTTAAGACGGTCAAGTTCGCGCTGGGCCAGATAGGATTTCAAATCATCCCGACTAACTTCCGCCATCAATTCTTCCAGCTCAATTTTCCCCACAATATAGTCCAGCATCGAGAAAGGTGTCTGGGTGGATTTTAGCAAGTTATAATCTACGGCAGGGTGTTTTTGCTCTTCAGGCACGGGGGTTACTAGCGGTGGCTTTTCAGGCTGAGGTTGGGGAGCGGCTTTTTCTTTAGGCTTTTCGGCTTTGGGGCTAGGAGCAGCCTTGCCAAATTCGGCGATAGTTTGCTGACTCCATTCGTGTTCCGCCATTTGCTTGATTAAGTCCAACGATAGGGTAAGATGTTGCGCCCCGGCCTCAAGAGTTTGCAGGGCTTCTTCCGAAGATTTGATGCTGGCGGCTAGTAACTCAGTTTTAACCCCATTCGACCACAATACTTCGGCCATTTGCCCGATTAATTCAAACGGGTCGCCACCCAAGCGCGAGGTACGATTAATATAGGGGATAACATAACGCGCTCCGGCCTGTGTGGCTAACCAGGCTTGTTGGGCACTAAATACCGCCGTCATTGCGCAGGTCACTTCCTTGCTAAGTTGAGCCACTGCCGCCAGTCCCGCCAGAGTACACGGAACTTTAAGCACCACCTTGTCACGGGCGAGTGCCATCGCAGCCCGTCCCTCTTTCACCAGCCCCTCGGTATCCTGGGCGGTTAGCTGGTAAAAGACCGGGCCAGGGAATATTCCGGTTAGCTTTTCAAGTTGTTCAAGCGGTTTAGTGCTTTCCTTTGCCATCAGGGTCGGGTTTGTGGTAATCCCCGCCACAAACCCGTAACTGGCGGCCTGTTTCGCATCTTCCAGGTTAGCCGAGTCTAAATATAGTGCCACTGTTTACTCCTATAAGGTTGTCAGTTGTCGGTGATCGGTTGTCGGTAAAAAGTAACAAGTAACGAGTTTAAACATTTAACCAGGGTAGACACCGAGGGCTACCCCTACATTTATTCTGACTCCTGACTCCTGACTTCTGACTTCTTTCCGGGAATTTTGTCCCATGCTGCTACAACCTGAGCTTCGGTTTCAGTCAGGGAGCCGCCGTTATCAATAACCACATCGGCGCGGGCTACTTTTTCGGCCTGCGGAGGTTGCGCCTTGATGCGGGTGAGAGCTTCTTCCTCACTAAAGTTATTACGTTTCATAAGGCGTTCAAGTTGCACTTCGGAGGGGCAGGTGACGACCCAAACTGAATCTGAAGCATCTGCCAGACCATTTTCAATTAACTTGATAGCGTCCAAAACTACTATTGGTTGGGTGGCCTCAAAGATTTGGCGCAATATTTCTACCCGTACCAGCGGATGCGAAATGGCTTCTAAAGCGCGTAATTCGTCAGGATTGGGGAAAACAATTGCCCCTAACTTGCGCCGGTCTATCGGGCGGGGTTCAGGCAGGTCGTCAGCCAGGATATTTTCACCAAAGCGGGCAATAATCGGGGCATAGGCCGAGCCGCCTGGCTGCATTATACGGTGGATGGCACTATCGGCATCAATTACTGCGCAGCCGCGCTCCGCCAGCATTTTTAGCACCACACTTTTACCACAGGCAATATTCCCGGTCAGGCCAATCAGGTATATATTTTTGTCTTGTTTGAGGTCTAGTTTTAACATAGAATAAAGGAGTCAGGATGCAGAATAAAGAAGCAAGGAGCAAGAAGAAGGGGAAGTAGCAGAACCTATCAACTCGTTACTCGGCACTCCTGTCTATCCTTGTTAATATTTTTCCAACAACTAACAACCAACAACTAGCTACACTTCCGTTGGGACTGCCGGGCCGGTATAGGTTTTGACCAGTTCCAGGAAAGCCCGTGCCGGACGAGATAACTCTTTATCCTTGTGATGGGCATATACGAAAGTGCGGCCCACTTTTGCCCCTTCAATATCCATTACATGCAAGCGGCCTGACTCTAGTTCGCGCTGCACCGATAGAGCCGGGACAATCGCAGCCCCCAACCCAATTTCTACACTTCGCTTAATTGCTTCCAGATTTGCCATTACCAGATAATTTTCGGGATGGGCGTGGCTATCGTCAAGCATTTGCTCGGCGAAAGCTTGCAAGGCTGACCCGCGCTCCCGAATTAATAGAGTGCGGTTACCCAACTCAGTTAATGGGGTGCTAGTGCGCCCCTCTACTGCCCACACATCCGCAGGGCTGACAATCAAAATTAATTTATCTTCCAGAAAAGGGTGAACTTCCAAAAGTGGGTGCGATTCAAGGGGTGTGCCAACCAGGGCTAAATCCACCTCGTTTTTCAAGAGTTTTTGAGCCAGGGCTTCGGTGTTACCGAGGGCAATATCAAATTTCATTGTACCGTTTGGGGTGGTATTGTAGGTCAGCTTGAAACGGCGCAACAGTTCCGGTAATACATAAGTTGCCAGGGTTACGCCAACTCCTAATTCCAGTTTACCCGCCGATATCCCCGCCGCCTCACGTACAGCTTGCTCGGCTTCCTGAGCCGAACTTAACAATGTAACGGCTTTAGGGTAAAGCACTTTGCCCGCCTCAGTTAAATAGACCTCTTTTGCCAGTCGCTCAAAAAGCCGCACTCCAATTTGCCGTTCGAGAGATTGTACCTGTTGGCTAACGGTGGGTTGGGTCAAATAAAGAGCTTCCGCCGCCCTTGTAAAGCTACGTTGTCGGGCTACTTCGCAAAAAATCTGGAGTTTTTGCAATTCAAGACTAAGCATAATTTGCGCCTATTAATGTATAATTTCACCACTTCTCATAATATCGGATATTATAGCACGCTGATCAATTCCTCGCCCAAATTTTCCCCTTCCTGCATAATGGGTTCAGGGCATTAGGGCTATAAACCTTACTTTTAGTCTACTTCTCATGAATAACAGGCTATGGTATAGTTAAACTTACATTTACCCATGTTTGTTGAAATTAGTGATACAGTTATTCAGGTTAAAGGTCGAGGTAAGGGGCGTGAAAATTAAGATTTTACTGGTAGAGGATAGTCCAACCCAGGCAGCCGTCAGCAAAAATGATTTGCAAGCTATATCCAGCGAAATTACGGTTGAAGTTGTAGAAACCGCCAAGGATGCCTTACGAGCAGCCCAATCCAATCCTTCACCCGACCTGATTATTCTGGATATGCACTTGCCCGATGGTAGTGGGATTGAGGTTTGTCGCCGCCTCAAAACTTTTGGGCAGACCCGTGCTATCCCCCTGGTTATTTTCAGCACTGAGCCCCTATCCAAACTTCGTCAGGAAGCCTACGCAGCCGGAGCCGACCAATATATTACCAAAGGCACTACTGGAGATAGTACGCTGAAACTGGTGGCCTCAACCCTGTTGCGAGAGAAACTCCGTCGCTTGCCCCGCCTCGGTGAAGCTCTGGTGGAAATGGGTTTTCTGCGGGTCGAAGAGCTCAAACGCGCCCTGGAATACCAGCAACGCACTCCGGTCCAGGCCAAAATGCTGGGGCAGGTTTTGGTGGAAATGGGCCTGGTGACACAAGAGCAGATTTTCCTGGCCCTGAACCATCAAAAAAGGTAGTAGCAAGAATTAAGGAGCAAGAAGCAAGAAGATTTACTCCCCCTTCCTTCAGGGCCAGGGAATTAGGTTAAAAAACACATGAAAATTGCTTTACTCCAAATTTCTGCCGCAGGGAGCGACCAACACGCTAACCTGCACAAAGGCGAGGAGTATTGCCGGAAAGCCGCCGCAATGGGCGCGGATATTGCCCTTTTCCCCGAAATGTATAACGTGGGTTACACTACTTTCGACCCAGCTCAGGCGATTGATTCTCAAAGTTCTTTCGTTCAGCATTTCCGCCAACTCGCCCGCGAACTGAATATGGCAATAGGCCTGACCTATCTGGAAAAATGGCCCAACCTACCCCGCAACACCCTTTCGTTAATTGACCGACACGGCGAAATCGTCCTGATTTATGCCAAAGTCCACACCTGCGATTTTGACCGGGAAGCGGCCCTTACCCCCGGCGATAATTTTTATGTCTGTGATTTGGATACGGCGCAGGGGCAGGTCAAAATCGGGACGATGATTTGCTATGACCGCGAGTTCCCCGAAAGTGCCAGAATTTTGATGTTAAAAGGGGCTGAAATAATCCTGACTCCTAACGCCTGTGAGATGGAGGAAAATCGTCTGGGGCAGTTCCGGGCGCGGGCTTACGAAAATATGGTAGGGCTGGCTCTGGCGAACTACCCCGCCCCCCAACAGAACGGTCACTCCGTCGCCTTTGACGGGATAGCTTTCAATCAGGACGAGTCAACCCGCGACCACAAAATTATCGAAGCGGGCGAGGAGGAAGGTTTGTTTATTGCCGAATTTGACCTGACCAAAATGCGTGCCTACCGCGAGTCCGAAACCTGGGGCAACGCCTATCGCAAACCCCACCTCTATAGTTCCCTGACCTCTCCCGAAGTTGAGCCGCCTTTTATCCGCCCCGATGCCCGGAGGTGACGTGTGAGATTACCAGAAAAAACGCAGCTATTGAGATTAGAGTTTTTAGATAAAATTAAAAGTGGCGACCAACATCTTGAAAAAAATGACCGCTTTAGTCTTTATCAGAGCTTTGGCCCTTCCAGACTTGAGCTGCCATTTTATGAAGCCAAAAAACCCTTTAACTCTACAGAGAAAGATTCATTCCACTTGAATCAGATTTTAGGCTTTACCCAAGCCGATTATGTGCTTGGCGGGTTGGCAATTCTAACTGCTAAACATGTTTCGCCAATTTGGGATAAAGCTTGGTTACAACTTCCGCCTGAATTTAAAAATGTAGCAACACCTAACCAAATTTTAGAAATAGCACAAAATATTTTAGACCGTAAAATAGAAATAAATGAGAAGCTGTTCGAGTTATGCGCCGATTTCGAGATAGGGCTTAATATCGAGGAATGGGTAACATACGATGTTGCCAGTACATATTCTGCGGCATATTATACGTTACATTTAATTCTATTTGGCGGACAAAATTTAAAGCATACATTTTCTTTTGATACGGAAATAGCCAGCTTATGCCCTGATTTTGCATCTGAAGCGTTAAAAGGTTATAGCGCGATTGATAAGAATCCACCTGGGGAGGGATTCGCCGAAGAAATGGTAGAATTTGACCCACAAAGACGGCTTGAATTCTGGGAATGGTGGCTGACCGAGGCGATACCCCAGGCCTGGAATTTAGCCCATAAAACTAATAGCTGAGGGTTAATAGCTGACAGCTATTTCGGAGTAATTTCTACTACATAGAACAGATTCAGAGGCGGGGGTGGAAAATTTGCCAGGGTGGATAGTTCGGTTGCGGAATAAAAGCGATTGACGCAAAAACCCTCGGCCTCAAGAATAGCCCGCATGTGGGATTGATCACGCAGGAATAGCTGCATTGGGGCGCGAATAACCTTCCACAATATCTGCGCCGGGAGCATCGCCCAGAAAACCCGTCGGTGCTGCCTGCGCTCAAGCCGGAGGTAGAGGTCAAGATAAACGGTAGGTTGGCTAAACCAACTTGCCAGATGGTGCAACTTCTGTAAAACCTGCCGCAAAGCCGCCTCGCCCAAATAGCCCGTCACCCCCTCCATAATAATCAGAGTCGGAGCGTCCGGCTTGAGCAAAGGTTGAACCAAATTTAATAAATCGTCCTGGCGCAGGTCGGCGGAAAGCAGGTGGTGATTGGGCAAAGGAGTAAAACGACTGCGCTTGGCGGCAATCACGGCGGGTTGGTCAATCTCGATATAAACCCCTGGATGGTGGGCTGTCCATTCGGCCCCTCGCGCCGAAAAGCCCGCCGCCAGTTCAATCACCTGAGTGGCCTTGCTCTGTACCAGCAAAACGTTCAGACCGAGATGGCGTGGTGCAAGAAAAAGGCGAGTTACACTGTAGCCGCCCCGCAAGCCCAGCAAACCGCCGCCCCAACTCACCCACCGCCTGACCCATTGCCCCTTCGCCGTGACAAAACGGTCCGCTCCCGGCACTCCCAACTTCTGCCAGACCGCCGCCGTAAAATGGGCCGTCGTGCCAACCCCCTGCATATCCTTAGCCATTGCGCTGCCTGTACAGCCGGGACATTACCCCCCGCAACATCCGAGCCATTGCCGCCAACTTGGTGAGAGGCTGTACCCCACTAGCGAGGGTCGCCAGCATCCCCGCTCCTAAATCTACCAGGGCGCGGTCATAGGGAAACCACCACACCTCGCTTTTGACTTTGTTAGCGTCCACCGCCAGCAAACGGGGCCTGGTAAACGACTCCAGAGCCAGCCGTGAATTTTGCACCCCATAGCCCGAATTGCCCCGCCCGTTCCAAACCGCCTGGGGTGCTGCCCCCGTAAACATATGGTTATTGACCGTCGCCACTCCCACCCGCAACTGTGCCGCCAGCCGTTCGCCCCGCCCCAAATTGCCCGTCCAAACACTCCCGGTCAGGCCATAGGCACTCTGGTTAGCCTCGCGCACTGCCTCCGCCTCATTTTTCACCATCTGAATAGGCAACACCGGGCCAAAAGTCTCCTCCTGCATAATCTTCATGCTGCCATCAACACCCGTCAGCACCGTCGGCAGATAATAACGCCCCGGCGATTTACGCTCTCCGCCGCACAACAGCCGCGCCCCCCTTGCTACCGCCTCGTTAACATGGGCCTCGACTATCGCCAGTTGTCGAGAATTCACTATTGGCCCAATCTCCACCGAACCGGGCAGTATGGCATCCGCCCCTACCCGCAACTTTTGAACATAATTCACTAACTTCGCGGCAAATTCCTCGGCTACCGATTCCACCACATAAATCCGCTCTACCGCCGCGCAACTTTGCCCCGCATTCACCAGTCCGGCCCAGCTAATCCCCGCCACCGCCCGGTCAAGGTCGGCATCTTCCAGCACTATCGCCGCGTCCTTACCACCCAGTTCCAATGCCACCGAGGTTAGACTATCGGCGGCAGTGTGAGCTACAGCTTTGCCCCCTACCGCTCCACCCACAAATACTACATGGTCAACACCGGCCCGGATTAAAGTTTCGCCCGCCTCATAATCGCCCTGTACCAACCCGACTAAACCCGGCGGAAGTTGGGAGGCCAAAATCTCCGCCAGCAACCCACCACTACGGGCGGCATATTCCGAAGGCTTCATAATCACAGCGTTACCTGCCAGCAAAGCCGGGACAAGGTTGTGGATAGGAATCGAAATCGGGTAATTCCAGGGAGTCAGTAAGGCTACTACCCCGTGCGGTTGGCGTTGCACTTTGCCCCTCTTGCGGGGAAACATCACCGGGTTAAACCTGACCTTCTCATCCCGCAACATTTTAGCGGCGTTTCGGGTGAAGTAGCTGAAAACTTCGGGTGATGAACCTAAATCAACGGCGTAGGTGTCGGCGATAGGTTTGCCTAACTCTGTATGCAAAATCTCAGACAAAAGGCTGGCCTGACCCATAAAATAGCGTCCAGCCTTTGCCACAATCCGCGCTCGCTCCTTGACTGGTAGGGCAGCCCAGGCGATTTGAGCCTCCCGCGCCCGTGCCACTGTTTCGGCAATTTCCTCCGGCGTAGAAACTTTAACCAGCGACAAAGGCTTTTCATCCAGTGGCGATGTTCCCCAGATATAGCCGTTTTCCACGATTCGGTTTGTGACCGTTTCTAACATAGTTTTCCTCAGTTTAGTGGCAGTCGAAAGTCAAAGGTCGAAGGTTGTAAGCGTTCACCGGGATTGTTATTTTGAGTATTCTAAGCAATAAATTTATTCAGGGCTAAAGTTACTCACCCAACCTTGTCATTCTGAGCTTGCGAAGAATCTTCTTAGTCCTAGCCCGCTCCTAATGGTTCAGCACTGAGGTCATGTCGAGGCCTAGCATCTCGCTATTATCGGCAAGACCCTTCGCAAGCTCAGGGTGACAAACCGGGTGGCCTAACTGAAATTACTACGATTTGCTTGTCAACATAAATTGCACAGACTACTCACGGTGACAGTGGTAGTGACGCTTACAGTTTCTATTCTTTCTCCTTGCTTCTTTCTTCATCCTTCATCCTTACTTCTTCAGTCCATGCCAACCGAAACCCAGAATTATTCTGGTCAGGCGGGGATTGCCGGGCAGGTCGGTCTGGCTGAGATAATGTGTCAGGCGTTCGCTGAACTCGGACGCGGGGAGTGGCTGAAGGCGGTTAATGGCCTCGAAAATGGGCTTCATAGTTATTAGCACCCCCGCCAGATTGCGCCAGAAACGAGCGATTTTAAGCATACGCTGATGTCTGGGCAAATTTTTCATTAAATTGGCAAAATAACCCTGGTCATAGGCGGTATGTTCGGCCTCGTCACGGGTGACGCGCTGGAAAATCGGCGCGAAGGCCGGGTAATTCAGACGCGGGTGGGCTACATCATAAAAAGCCTGCATAATTAGCTCGAAGGCCAGACAATCTATCCCGAAATCTACCACCGAATGTTGCTTGCCAATACTCCCCAACATAATCTTTATCCGCCAATCGGGAACTTTCACCCGCTTCACCACTTCAGGGTAATTCTCCACAAAATCCAGCAGGGCGCGACACCACAGGTTGGCGTGTTGCTGTTCATCCCGAAAGTGCCGAAAACCTGGCCCGAAAAACTCGCCGAAAAATTCGGGGTTTTCCTTGCGAGCGATTTCCAGGGCCGATAGCAAGGGGAAAATCCCAATGGCGGCGGATTCGGTGACGGCAAACCACGCCAAAACCTGATAGCTAACTTCCGCCTCAATCTGACTGGCAAACTGATAAAGCGGTCTATCGGTAGTTGGTTTGGTGGACAGAGTAATATTAGTCAAAATAAATTCCTCGTTAGTAATAACTAAATTTTGTTGCAGGTTTCCGCCCTAATTATATGCAGATTTAGTTCCAGAATAGGTGAACAAAGCGTAGCAAAAAAGGGGGGAACAAAATCATGATAGCGAAAGAAGAAGATAAAGCATTGTAGGTAGGACTACATATGATATTTTCTCACAAAGTTTACGGCTTTAACCAGGCGCGGGTGGTATAATTTTTGTGAAGTTTAAAACTATTGCTAAAGAAAGAGACTGTTCATGTTCTATAAATTTGGTAAATACATTGTTCGAAATCGTTGGTGGGTTATTGGGTTCTGGCTGGTGGTGGTGGCTATCTCGGCGGTTTTTGCCAGCCGGGTAATCGAGCCACTCAAGGTGGGGGGCTTTTCCGACCCTGCCACCGAAAGTGCCAAAGCCGCCCAGGTGTTAGCCGACAAACTTAATTACAGTGCCAGTAGCATTGTGTTGATGTACCAGAGTGATAACCTGACCGCCAACAACCCCGAGTATATTGCTCAGGTTCAAAATTCGGTTTCAGATTTAAAAACCAAATTCAAACTACCTTTGACCATAATAGATTTTGTGTCAAACCCACGCCAGGTTTCCAAAGATGGCAAAACCGCCTACCTTTTTATCCAGATCGAGGCCGATGGCGAAGCGGTAGCGAAAATGTTGCCCGAATTCAAAGCGGCTTTGAAACAACCCCAAAACCTGAAAATGCTGGTGGGTGGTGGCCCGGCCTTTTATGCTGACGTAGAGAAAGTTAGCCAGAGTGACCTTTACCGGGCCGAAGTTGTGGCTATCCCGATTGCAGTAATTGCGTTACTTCTAGTATTTGGTTCGGTGGTAGCGGCCTTACTCCCGGTAATGGTCGGCGGCATGGGCGTGCTGGTTATTCTGGCCTCGCTGTTTGGGCTGGGGCATGTAATGGATTTGTCCATTTTTACTCTGAATCTGGCGACTCTTTTAGGTTTGGGGCTTGGGCTGGATTATGCCCTGTTCCTGACCAGCCGTTTCCGCGAAGAATTAGCGCGGGGCCGCAACAAGGAAGAAGCGGTGGCGATTACCCTGGCAACGGCGGGACAGGCGGTAGTTTTTAGTGGGCTGACAGTGCTGATTGGCCTGTGCGCTTTGTTCCTGTTCCGTATCAACTTGCTGGTTTCGGTGGCGGTGGGCGGTATCCTAGTAGTTTTCGTCTCGGTTTTGGCGGCTATTACCCTGCTTCCGGCAATTCTGGCAGTGATTGGCGACAAGGTTAACGCCCTCTCTCTTAAGGCTTTATGGCGAAAAGGGCCAGCCAAAGCCGAACATGAGGGCTTTTGGGCCAAACTTTCACATGTGGTTATGCGCCGCCCGGTGCTGGTTTTCAGCGTGACCCTGGCAGTTTTGTTACTGCTAGGTGCGCCCTTCTTGAATATTCGCTTCAATAGCCCAGATGCTTCGGTGCTACCCAACACGGTAGATAGCCGCAAAGTCTACGATATTTTCAAGCAGGAGTTTAACGAGAACGATATTAACCCGATTCTGATTGCGGTGCAGACCCCTATCGGCAGTATCCTTTCGCCCGAAAATATCTATTACCTCTACGATTTCGCCAACGCTATCAAGCAAGACCCCCGAGTTGTGCGGGTGGATAGTATTGTGACGGTTGAGCCGCGCCTGAATAAAGTCCAGTATCAGATTATTTACGCCAACCGTGACGCTATTCGGGATACTTTCTTGCGGGATTACGTGACCCAATACGCCAAAGATAACACCACCCTGATTAGCGTGGTCAGCCAATACCCCTCGAACTCACTGGAAACCAAAGCCTTGCTGGACAAAATCCGCAACAGCCAACCGGGTAATGGCATGATGGTACAGGTGACGGGCGCAACTGCCGGGGTCGAGGATATTGTTAACAGTCTCTATAGCTCCTTCCCAATGGCGGCATTGTTCGTGGTAGTCGCTACCTATCTGGTGCTGGTGATTCTGTTCCGCTCGGTGGTGCTGCCGCTCAAGGCGATTGCCATGAACGCCCTGAGTATTGTCGCCAGCTATGGGGCGTTGGTTTTCGTGTTTCAGGAGGGGAATTTTAGCAATCTGCTGAATTTCCAGGCACTGAATTTTATCGAGCCGACCCTGCCGATTATTATGTTCTGTGTGCTGTTTGGTCTATCTATGGACTATGAAGTTTTCCTGTTGAGCCGCATCAAGGAAAATTACCTACATACGGGCGACAATGCCAACAGCGTAGCGATTGGGATGCAACGCAGCGGTAAAATTATTACCAGCGCGGCTCTGATTGTGGTGCTGGTCTCACTTTCGTTTGTGACCGCCGATATTGTGCTGGTAAAAGCTTTGGGTCTGGGCGTGGCAGTGGCGGTAGGGGTGGATGCTACTATCGTGCGGGCTTTGCTTGTCCCGGCAACGATGCGGTTATTGGGTGATTGGAACTGGTACGCCCCGCAATGGCTTCTCAAAATCTTGCCCAAAACCAGTCTCGAAACCGAAAACTTCCAACCCACGCCCACCGACAATCAGGAGGAAAAGGAGATTGCGAAGGTCTAGGCGCATAAATTATTCACCACAGAGGCACAGAGGACAGAGCGAAGCCTCCAGCTTGTTGGGCAAAGAAAAATTAAATTTTCTTGGCGAGCTTGACGGTTAAATCTTGCCTTTCTGGTGTGACATTGTTTTCGTAAGCTGTTTTTGGTAGCATGGCTGTGAGGTTAGTTAAAGGTTTATGGAATTTGAGTGGGATGAAGAAAAAGCTAAATTTAACTTTAAAAAGCACAAGATTAGTTTCGGTAACCGTTCACGTAACCTGTCATTCTGAACGTAAGCGAAGAATCTCAATGTTTTAAACAAGACCCTTCGCAAGCTCAGGGTGACTATAGTGGTGAACGCTTACTAGTTTCGAGGAAGCTATAACAGTTTTTAGTGACCCATTCTTATAAACTTATCCTGATGAAAAACATTCTGACAAAGAACAAAGGTTTATCAATATAGGTAGTTCTTCCAGCAGTCGGGTTTTGATTGTAATTCACACTGAACGACAGAATTTTATCCGTATTATAAGTTGCCGCAACGCAACTAAAACTGAGAAAAAAACTTATGAAGAAGAAAATTTCTAACTCGGAAAATGCTGAAAATGGGGAAATGCTTCCCGAATACGATTTCAGCAAGATGTCAGGTGGCGTTCGAGGTAAATACTATCGGGCAATGCAAACTGGCTACACCATAACGACCCATAAAGCCGATGGCACTACCGAAGTGCAAAAATTCGCTCCTGAAAATGGGACGATAGTATTAGAGCCAGATGTCAAGGAATATTTTCCTGACTCGGAAGCCGTGAATAGTGCCTTACGCTCTTTAATTGCCCTGATTCCTAAAAAACCTAATCAATTAGGAAACCATAAATGAGAATCCTGGTAGATATGGATGGGGTGCTAGCGGATTTCGAGACCGCTTTCCTCGAAACCTGGCAGACCCAACACCCTGAGAAAAGCTTTGTGCCGATTAAGGAACGTCAAACGTTTTACATTGACGAGCAGTATCCGGCTGAGTTTAAGTCGCATATTTTTAAGATTTTTACCGCCCAATATTTTTATCGTAACCTCAAGCCGATAGCGGGTGGACGGGAAGCATTGCACGAGATGGAAAAATCAGGGCTGGAAGTTTTTATTTGCACCAGCCCCTTGAACGATTACAAATATTGCGTGCCGGAAAAATACGAGTGGGTCGAGGAACACCTCGGCAAGAAGTGGGTACAAAAGATTGTGCTGACCAGAGATAAAACACTGGTAAGGGGTGATTATTTGATTGACGATAAGCCTAAGATAGAGGGGCATTATACCCCTGAATGGGAACATGTCCTCTACGACCAACCCTATAATAGAAGTATAATTTCGAGAAAAAGATTGACCTGGAGCAACTGGCAAACGGTTCTCCTGTCTGGCAAGGAATAAAATGCAAAAAAATATATATAAGTTAAGTTTTGTAATATCGTTATTAATAACGGCGAGCCTGTTACTGGCGGCCTGTGGCGATAGTACCGCCGAGAAAAAAGAAGCATTCCCCACCCCCGTCAAGAACGCGACGGCGGGGCAAATTCCCAATGGCACACCAGGGCCAGTTCCCGGCACAATCGTCAAATTCCCCGAAGACGAAGCACCCCACAATAATATTACTGAGTGGTGGTACTATACCGGGCATCTCAAGACCGAAGACGGGCAACGTTACGGCTTTGAATACGTAATTTTCCAGGGCATCCGGGCCGATTTCCCGGTTGGCTATGCCTCACATTTTGCCATTACCAACGAGCAAAATGGCACTTTCCAGTATGACGACAGGTTGAGCATTGCCGCAAACTTCAAACAGGGCGGCACAGATGGGTTTAACCTTGCCGTTACCAAGGCCAAACAGCCAAATTGGACGATGAAGGGGTTAGGCGGGGTAGACAAACTAAGCGCGGCGATGGACGATGGTTCTTACGGGATTGACCTGGAAGTAAAAGACGTTAAAGGCATCGCTTTACATGGTGGCGGGCAGTTCAGTTATGGCCCCGGTGGTTCGTCCTACTATTATTCACGTCCTCGGATGGAAGTAAGCGGCAGCCTCAAGGTCGGTGGCGAGAATAAAAAGGTGGTGGGTGGACAGGTCTGGTTTGATAAGCAGTGGGGCAATTTCTTGCCACTGGCGGGAGGCTGGGATTGGTTCAGCACTCAGTTGGACGATGGCAGCGAGATGATGTTTTACAACCTGCGCGACAAGGATAATAACTTGGTTCAGGTTTTCGGCACTTACCTGCCAGCCTGCCAGCCCAATTGCACCCCTAACAAACCGCTTAAAGCCGTAGATATTGATGCATCTGATATTATGATTAAGGAAAACGGCAAGTGGAAAAGTCCCAAAACCGGGATAAACTGGCCGAGCGGTTGGACGGTCACAATCAAGGCTAAGGCCGACCTCCCGGCGATGGTGCTAAACTACAAGCCGATTCTGCCTAACCAGGAATTGGACACTCGGGGCACTACCGCTACAATTTACTGGGAAGGCGACAATCAAATTAGCGGCACTAAAAACGGGCAACCAGTTACCGGCTCAGGCTATGTGGAACTGACCGGATATGATATAACAAAATAGTTGTTAGTTGTTGGTTATTAGTGGTTGGTTGAAAATACCAATCCAATAACCAATAACGCACAACCAACAACCAGATAGGTCAAGCGTTGCAGAAACTCATTTATTTTCACCGTCACGGACAAACTGTACACTCTGCCCGTAATTCGGGCTATGGCAACAACCAGCACCAATCTATGCTAACCCCACGTGGGATACAGGAAGCCGATTTGTTGGGGCAAGAATTGGTAAAACATGGCCCATTCGACCTGTATTTAACCTCACCTATGCCCCGCGCCGTGCAGACCGCCACCATTGTGCAACGAAATCTGGGCGAGGTGGAACTCAGTGGCGAACCCGCCCTGACCGAACCTGTTAACGAGCAGCCCAAAGAGGTCTGGAAGCGCGTTATCAAATTAGCCCAGGATTTGGAGAAAGGCCAGAACAAACGGATATTGCTCTCAACACACGGCTATATCTTTTACTGCCTTGTCACCTATTATCGTGGGCTGGAACTCAACGAACTCAAAAACTTTACCAACCCACCTACTGGAGCTTATGCCTGGGTGGAGTTGCTAGATGGTAATGTTATACGTTCGGCCTGGGAATGTAAGGCCCATCTTGCCGTATTGGACAAACCGGCAATGGCGATTATTTAAAAAGTGCTGAGTTCCGAGTTGAAAGTCAAAAGTTCAGAATTTCGCTCTGGAATTTATTAATTGGAGTTATCGGCTATAAACTGAACCATGAAATTGGGCTCAAGCGAAAGTCCTAAAGTTATAAGGTTTTTGACTTCCAACTTTCGACCTTTAACCTTCGATTTCTTTATCCTGACCCCTGAATTCTTGCCTCTTTTTCCTTAAATAAGAGCCACAAGGTGAGTACCCACAGAGCCACCATCGCCAGAAAGCGATAACTTGCCCCAAAACGGGCAAAACCTACCGCTTCGGTAAAGAAAAAATCGTTGCGCCCACCATAAGCCAGCATCGCGTAACACAGGCTAAAAACAAACATCTGCCAGCGCGGCACGTTTGGCAAACTAAGAGCTACCAGCAAGGCCACCAGGGCTACTAAGCCGATTGCGGCATAGTGGATCCAGACAAAAGGCGGGATAATCAGCGAAAGCAGCAGTAAAGCCCCCAGTTTTAGTTGTTGGTGGTCATCAGTAGGTTTGCCGCCGCGCCTCTGCCATAACACCCAAAGGGTTAAGCCTGTCGCCCCTACCGCTATCAGATAGCCCCCAAGCGTCACCCAGGCCGGAAAATCGCCCTTAAAATCGTCCATAACTTCGGGAATGGCTAATCGCGCGAGAAAACCAAAAGAGGATTGATTGGAAATATCCACCTGGGGTTTATTGACCTTCCAGATAACTTCAGTGGCATATATCCAGATATTGTTCCAGCCCACCACTAACGTGCTTATACCCACAAACAGCCCGCCACCTGCCACAATCCCAGCAATTCCGCGCCAGCGTCGTTCCGTTACAAAAAAGAGGCTAGAGATAAGCGGGTATAACTTCAGCCCAACTGGTAAGGCCAAAAATGCGCCACCCGCTACATCTCGCCCCTCTTTGAACCACAAGGCCAGCAGGGTCATCCCTAACAAAATCAGGATATTATATTGACCATAGGCAATCGTTTCGCCAATTTGCCCAAAGTTCAGGGCCAGGAATAGCACCGCCGGAGCAAACCGCAATGAGTTTCTAGGTCGCCCAAACACTTTTAACAAAATCAGCAAAATGGGAATCAACAAAAGCTCGTTAAGCACCCGCCACACCAGCAAGGCTACTTGTTGGTTTTCTCCAAAAAGGCGAGCAAGCGGCCAGAATAAGGCAACGGCAGTAGGCGGCACCCGCAGCGCATTACCCGGTTGGTTTACAATCTGAGTGAGATTGTACAAGGGTTTTCCGGCCTCAAAATTAAGCAAGCCGCTATAATTAACGGTAAAATCGGCTCCTCGATAGAGGTTGTTTTGGAAAAGAAAAAAATGATTGTAGGCAAACGACACCAGCGAAGCCACTATAATTGCCCTTACAAAGGCGGTCTCGAAAGACATCAGGCCATGTTGCCCGGAGTCTTGTCGGATATTACCCGAAACATAAATCCCGGCACTAAAGAGTAATGCCCCGGTGAAAAAAGCTACCGTGATTGAGGCCGGGTTCAGGGTGTAGAGATTCAAACGTAGAAAGGCGAACTGGGCTAAAGGTAGAAGCGGGAAAAGGGTTGCGGCATAGACAAAAGGGGCGGGCAAGGTTTGGGCACGTTGGGCAAATCGCCCTGCCAGCCATAATAACAAACAAGCCACTGGCAGAATAAGACTCCAGGCGGCATAATAAGGTTCAGCCTCAAGCGGCCACCACCAGATACTAAATAATAATAGTAACCCTGCCACCCCTTCAATTAACAAAGCCCAACGATTGCGCTGCCATAACAGCTTTCCCAAACTCCAGCAGCATAGAGCCATAATCGCCATTAAGCCGGGTCGCGCCAGTGAAGCCAGCCAGCCACGCCAGCCGAAATTGGCATAATCCGGCTCGATTTTTAGCTGGAAAACCGCCAGGGCTAAATTGCGCGTGTCGCCGTTTCCCGGTTGATAGGTCTGGTTAGCCTCAAATTTTAGCCGAAAACGCTCCAGGGTAGGTCGGGTGTGGACGGGCAACTTGAATTCTATATCCTGCCCCTCGTAAAACCCCTTTACCTCGTAATTGCCCAGGTTGGTAACATCCCGCTCCATTTCGCCCGAAAGTTTAATTTGAGTCCCAACCTGGTCTGGATTTCGGTCAGGTCTGGGTGCAGTCGCGCGTAAAGTGGCTTTGAGGGGAATAGCTTCCAGCGGCCAGGGCAAATTAATATAGGAAATCTTGCCTGTCCAGCGGTAACTGTGGTCGCGGTTAGGATTATCCTGTTGGTCAACTTCCTGAGTTTCGGGTTGGAAAAAACCACCTTCGCCATTACTCAAGTATAGTTTGTCAAGATAATCGTTTTTACCAACGTCAATTACCACCGCGCCCCGCCCCAACGCAATTAACCAGGCTAATCCAAATATCAAAAGAGCTACAGCCAGGGCAGGGGGTATAAACCGAGCAATCGTTAGATAAAGCCGGGAAGGAATTCCCAACTTTAAATCTAGAGGTGCGGCTGTTTTGGTTTGCGCCAAAAAGTTTCGTCCTTAAATCTTAAAGATAATAATAGTGCAATTAAAAATATCGCTTGTTACCGGGTTATATTTTAGCATAGTTGGCTTTGCTAAGTAGTTTTTAGCAACAGCAAAAATAGCCAGGGGCAAAGCTCTGAGGTAAAAAGGAAGTAATAAAAATTAGGAGGGCGGTTAACCTCGACTTACAATACGCTCGGCTGACTCGTTTTCCTCATCCTCCGGGCCGGGTTCATCCTCGGCGGTGGTGCGATAGAGGGCTAAAGCTTTTATATAAATCGAATTAGCTTTGGTAAAAGCAGCTTGAAGGTCGCCTACGCTGGCAGAGCCGTCGTCTTGCGCTTCGGTTGTGGCTAACCATTGTTCAAAAGCTCCGACGTCGCGACGTAACTTTTCAAGATATTTATGAGAAATTGAAGCCATGGCTTATGTCCAACTTTCTCAGCATTGAGTCCGAATTTTGGTATTACCAATTTCTGACTGATGAAATAATTTGAAAGCTTGATGCCCTAGTTTATGACAAGTTAGGGCTTGCTGTCAATAAGTGATCGAAATTTTCACCCTAAACTCACATGACATTCGTTTTGGTTTCTGCTATACTTAGGCAAATTCGGGCGAGTGGCGGAATGGCAGACGCGAGCGACTTAAAATCGCTTGAGGTAACTCGTGTGGGTTCGACTCCCACCTCGCCTATCTTGTATCAAGGCTAACCGACCAAAGGTTGTGCAAAAAAAAACTTGCCAAGCTTTTGAGAAAATGGTATCATAACCTCTAGTTAGCAATTAAACTGTCTAAAACCTCACTTAATATTTTCATATCTTCTGAGTATACTTTGGTTGCCAATTTCCTTTTAAACGGGTTGGCATGTGGAATAAATTGCAAAGCCTCCTGAAGGCAAATTCAAACTAGAGAAGAGGAGAAATCAGATGGCTTATGTTATTGCAGAGCCTTGTGTGGATGTCAAGGACAAATCATGCGTAAACGTCTGCCCGGTGGATTGCATTTACCAGGATGATGAAGACCGCATGCTCTACATCAGCCCTGATGAATGTATTGACTGTGGTGCCTGTGAGCCCGAATGTCCAGTCGCCGCTATTTTCGCCGAGGAAGAAGTACCCGACAAATGGGGACAATACACCAAAATAAACAAGCTTTATTTTGTGGACAAATCCAAAGCCCGCGCCGAGATTGACAAGCTTTTCCCCGAAAAACGCGTAACCGAATAATTCTATCGGGTTATATGAATCAAATAAAGCGGCCTCATGGTCGCTTTTCGTTTTTTATATATTTGTAAACCTAACCCCCTAACCCCCTTCCCTAGCAAGGAAGGGGGAAAAGACTTTTGATGTTACTTTTTGGCTATAGAGTAGCCAAAAAGTAACGAAATAAAATGCCCCGCCCCCTGTAGGGGATAGGGGTTAAAAAGCTTGAGTTGGTTCCTAAATCTTAATAAAAACTGTCCGCCCCTAAACTGTAAGGGGTGGGGGGATGAGGTCAACCTACCCCCCAAACTTGTAATGGCCCACCGTTTCCCAGATTAATTCGGAAGGTTTTTCCCCTGGCTTTTGAATCATTAAACCAATTTCGGTAGCGATGAATTCAAAGTTAAGGCGAAAACTGCCACTTTGTAACTCGTGTTCCATTACTGTTAATTCTATATTAGTTAATTTGTTCCCAATAGTAAGATGGGGGTGATACTTGTCGTTTTCCAGGGCATCAGCACTTCCATTGGGATAAAGGTGGGTTAAGGCCTGAATAACTTCTAAATGAAGGTTACATAAGGGCGTTTCGTCCACGGCTTTCAAAAAAACCACGTTACATTCGGCCTTATGAAAAACATCATAACCGCTCAGGTTAACCTGAAAAGGCCGCAAGTTTTGGGTAACTTCTTGCAGCAGTTGAGGAAGTCTATCCAGGTTTTCGGGTGCGCCGAGTGGGGCGGGACGTTTAACGGTGATATGGGGTGGGATATTAGCCTTAAAAGCTGGGTCGTAGCGACGACGAATATCATCCAGAGCCATCGAAATTTCAGGTGGGGCGTAAAGAATGATGGCGAAATCCCGCTCTCGCCCTATTTCCGGCTGCACAATTTGAAGAATGCCGGTGAATTTGGTAGCCAAACTTGCTTCTACCTACTTGTTTAATCTTGTTGAATACGGCTTTTGGAAGGCCGTTAACTTATATTTCGCGCCGCCAACAGCTTTGGAGTAATGAGTGAGCTTAATTTGGCGAGCATATCCTTGTAATTATAGCACGACCCCGCTACACTGACAATTGTACGGACTCGGTGTAAAATGTTAAAATCAAAAAATCAACAACCAAGAACTAATTCTGTGAGGAGTAATTTGTATGGATGGTGCGCTAAGCAGCTCAATTCAACAGCAAGAAACTGCCGAAAAACGTCAACGTCTGAAAGTTTTTATGGCGCGGAACCAATTGGATGGGTTGATTATTGCCCGCCAGAATAATTTCGCCTGGGCTACGGGCGGCGGTTCAAACTGGGTGAGCATTGCCGGGGAAACCGGGGCGGCCTATTTGGTGTTTACCGCGCAAGGTAAAGATTATGCCGTTCTGGATAATATCGAAGGGCCCCGCTTCGCCGCCGAAGAGAGTCTGAAAGAATTAGGGTTTGAAATAGTTTTGCGGGATTGGTGGGATACCGCCGATAACAAACGCCTGAAACTACTGGATGTAGCCGGAGGGGTAAATAAAAGCATCGGCGCAGATGTAGCTCTGGAAAACACCTTTAATGTGGGGCAGGCCTTGTTGCGGGAACGCTGGAGTTTGACCTCCCACGAATGCGAGCGTTACCGGGAAGTTGGTCGGTTATCGGGCGAAGCTCTGGAAATAGTAGCGGCAGGCTTGCAACCCGGACTGACCGAGTGGGAAATTGCCGGACGCTTGGCCCATGCCAGCTACAGTCGGGGTCTGACGCCGTTTGTTACCTTGATTGCAGCGGATGAGCGGGTCTGGCAATACCGTCACCCTATTCCAACTAACAAAAAACTGGAAAAATATGCCATGCTGGTACTGTGCGCCAAAAAGGGCGGTCTGGTAGCCAGTTGCACCCGACAGGTTCATTTTGGGGCATTGCCGCAGGAATTAGCCAAACGCCACGCCGCTACCCAACGAATAGATGCCGCGTTGAATCTCTCCACTAAACCCGGCGCGATAGTCAAAGATATTTTCGGGGCGGGATTGATCCAATACGCGGCGGCAGGTTTCCCAGACGAATGGCACTTACACCATCAGGGCGGGGCAACTGGTTATGAGGCACGGGAATATTTCGCTACGCCTGCTACTGAAGAAGTGGTTTTGAATTGGCAAGCTTTCGCCTGGAATCCTTCTATTACCGGAACAAAATCTGAGGATACGATTCTGGTCAGTAACGAGCGCGGTCTTGAAACAATTACGGCTGGCCCTGGCTGGATTTGGCCCAAAACTAAAGTAGAAATCGAAGGATTAGGAGTTATGGCCCGCCCGGATATTCTGGAAATGTAAACATAGAATCAAAAACCTCCTTCGATAAAATTTGAAGGAGGTTTTATTTTAGAGCTAAGAACCCCATAACTGGGCCAAATAATTCGGTTCAACAAAAAAAATTAGTCCAAAAAAGTTCTAACTACTTTACTAACCGATTCTACCTGGATTATACGCGGTCTTTAACCATCGTTCGCATGCATTGCGTACAAACATTATGTTTGCGCGGCTCAGTGTCGCCCTTGAGTTGGAGCGTTTTGTGTTGGATGTTCGGCATCCACATCCGATTGGTTTTGCGGTTAGAATGGCTGACGTTATGACCGTAACCAGGTGTCTTTCCACATATGTCACATTTACCAGACAATTTCGATTTACCCCCTTTACGAAATACTTTTTTTGCTGTATCATAGAGCCCGAATTTGACCCCCACGAATAGGGTTTTAGGGCTAACAGTCTAACATATTCTGCTCTATTTGGCAAATTTTTATCAAGCCGTTGAGGGGAAACTCTACTCTGAAAGTTAGACTAACGACTCTGGGGTAGATTATCAAAATCTGAAAGACCGCGAACTGAGCTAAATTTATGAAGAATAAAACTAGCCTGGAAAGCTATGGTGCTACTACCGGGCAAACGCCTCCGGCACCTGCCCCCGAAAATCTCGGCGAGGTAGTAATTTCGCCGGAGGCCATAGCTATTATTGCCGCCGAAGCGGTAATGGAAAAAGGGTATGGGGTAGTGGGGTTAGCCGCCCGCCGTTTGCGCAATGGACGGGCTGAGATGTTGCGCCCGGAAAACGCCAAAGATGGTATCCAGGTACGCTTTGAGGGCAAGGAAATCCTTGTTGACCTTTACGTGATAATTGAATACGGCTTGCGAATTAGCGAAGTCGCCCACAACATGATGCATAACGTCAAATTTGAAGTGGAGCGACATTTAGGGATGCCAGTAGCGCAAGTCAACGTAAATGTCCAGGGGTTGAGTAATTCCACCAAAAATTAAATTTGTACCGAGCTGCCTGGGGAGGAGAGGCGTTTGGAGCCACAGAATACCAGTATAATTAATAAACCTGTAGATTCATCAAACCATAAGGCAATTTGGGGTCAGCCATGTTCCGGGCTAGACCTGCGCGATACTCTGGTAGCGTGTGGTACCTGGTTAGCCGAACATACCGAAGCAATCAATGCTTTGAATGTTTTTCCTGTACCTGATGGGGATACTGGCACTAATATGACCCGCACGATGGAAGCGGCTATCGCTGAAATCAAAGATTTGAAAGATGGCACAGCTGAATATATCGGCAAGCGGCTGAGTTTTGGGGCTTTGATGGGGGCGCGGGGAAATAGTGGGGTAATTCTGAGCCAGATTCTTCGGGGTTTAGCGGATGGGTTAATTGGTAAGGAAAAAGTCACCGCTCAGGACTTTGCCTTATGTCTGGTTAAAGCCAAGGAGATGGCCTACAAAGCCGTAATGAAGCCGATTGAAGGCACTATACTAACGGTGGTGCGCGAATCAGCTGATGCGGCGGTAGAGGCCGCGAAATTGCACAACAATTTTCTCTATGTTCTTACCGAAACAGTTTCGGCAGCTAAGGCTTCGGTGGAGCGCACGCCTACACTGCTGGCAACCCTGCGGGAAGCGGGGGTGGTTGATGCTGGGGGACATGGTTTTTTTGTATTGCTGGAGGGAGCTTTGCGCCATCTGCGGGGTGAAAGTCTGGTTAAAACCGAACTGAGCGAGATTGAAAAAGCTCGCCCCGTTTTTGCGGTTTCGGCGGACGGCGAAGAAGAACATCGCATGGACGAGTTTGGTTATTGTACCAATTTTCTACTTAACACCGCTCACCCTATTGATTTTGCTGAAATCCGCGATAAAATTGCCGCTATGGGTACCAGTGCAGTAATTGTAGGCGACGATAATATGGTCAAGGTGCATCTGCACACCGAAGACCCTGGCTCGTTAATCACTTTTGCTACTTCTATGGGAGCCCTGAGCCAAATAAAGCTGGATAATATGCAACTCCAGCATGAGGAGGCTTTCCTTAGCAAGGGTTCTACCAATGGGGTTGAGGTTTTCAAAGTATTGGAAACAGAAGGGTTTGAACCAGCGCAAGGGTCAATTTCAATCGTCAGTGTTGTACCGGGAGATGGTTTGGTTGAGGTATTTCGGAGCCTCGGCACAAATGCGGTGGTACATGGCGGGCAAACCATGAATCCCAGTACCCAGGAATTGTTGAAGGCAGTTGATAGCCTGCCTGGCAACGAAGTTGTTATTTTGCCTAACAACAAAAACATCATCATGGTAGCCAATCAGGTCAAAAATCTGAGTAAAAAGCATGTGATGGTGGTCCCAAGTGCCACTTTGCCGCAAGGCATAACGGCGCTAAGTCGCTTTAATTTTGAGGAGCCTTTGGAGTCTAACGCCGCCAATATGACCGCTAGTCTGAAAGATGTTCAAACAGGCGAGGTTACAAGGGCGGTGCGTACCGCGACCATTAACGGTATTCCGGTGGAAACCGGGCAATGGATCGGGTTACTAAATGATGAGCTAAGTGTAAGTGCGCCCAGTAAAGAAGAAGTTATCTGGCAATTACTGGAACAAATGGGGGCCGCCAATTCCGAGCTTCTAACCTTTTATTACGGTAAGGATGTTACTGAGGTAGAAGCTGAGACCTTACTGGCTCAGGTTAAAGCGCGTTATACTTCGCAGGAAGTACAAGGCGTGCCGGGCGGTCAGCCCCATTACCATTACATCATTTCAGCAGAGTAAACGTCGGGTTCGGGTAGTAGCTACCTATATTGATTTGCTGAAAAACCAGTCTGCTTTGCTCACAAAAAGCATGATGGCTGCACAATCGAAAATTTGATAGTTATGATTGTAGGGGTAAACCTTGTGTTGGCCCACGGCAAATGCAAGGGCCGCCCCTACAATTATGAAATCCAATTATCAAACTCAGATTAGGCAATAATTATGTTTCTGAAGCAGACACTTGAATTGAAAATTGACTGAGGTTATTTAAATATATGCCGGGTGTAAGAATCGTCACAGATAGCACATGTGACCTCCCCCCTGAGTTGGTGCGCGAATATGGCATCACGGTTGTTCCGTTACAGGTGCATATTGGCGGCGAAACCTATCTTGATAGAGTTGATTTGAGTGTAGAAGAATTTCACCGCCGTTTATCCAACTGGCCCAATCATCTTCCCCTCCCCAGTACCAGCCGCCCGCGGGAGGAAGTATTTGAGGAACTTTACAAACAGATTCTCAAAGAGGGTGAAAGCGTAATTTCGATTCATCATTCCTCCAAGTTGGGGAATACCTATAGCTCGGCCCTGGCAGCCAAGAATACTATTTTAGCCCCTACCTCTCAGATTGCGGTTATAGATTCGCTTTCGGCCAGTTTTGGCCTGGGAATCATTGCCCTTGAAACCGCTAAACGTGCCCGCAAAGGGGCTCATCATGTGGAACTGGTGCGGTTGGTTAATCGCATGATTTACCAGACCCACGTAATCTTTTTCACCGATACTATGCAATATTTAGCCGCCGGTGGGCGCATGGGCAAGGCTCAGGCTGCTCTCGGCCCCACTCCCCCTACTAACTTCCGCCCCCTGCTGCGCCTTGAGGATGGTTATATTGTGCCATTCGAGCGCACCCGCACCCGTACCAAAGCTATCGAAGGACTCTGCGAATTTATCGAGGATTTCCCCCATATCGAGGAAATGGCGATTATGCATAGCAATAGCTCCAACGATGTTGAAACCTTGCTAGCCCGGATTGCTCCTATTTTCCCCCGCGAAAAGGTTTTTGTGGGTCTGTTTAGCCCGGTGCTGGCGGCCCATCTCGGCCCCGGCTCGATGGGGGTGACGGTTTACGAGGGCGGGATTTTCTGATGCTTATCACCGCTTAATGTAGGGTGATTGGGGTATGTTATAATTAACCTATCAAGTCATCAATTTAAATTATGACTTTCGCTTTGGAACGCACCAATTGGATTAATAGCTCCAATCTTAACTTAATAATTGGCCTCAAGCGAAAGTCCATAAAAATTAGCAGCAGAGTTAATAGACCACCAACCAAAGGGAGGAAAATAGCTTCATGAGCGGAAGCCCCAAAGTTAAAATTGTCACTGATAGTACCTCGGATATGAGTCAGGACGAGGCCGAACGCCGGAGTATTACGATTGTGCCCCTGACCATCAATATTGAGGATAAAAGTTTTCGGGACGGAATTGATATTTTGCCCCAGGAATTTTATCGGCGTTTACCAACCCTTAGCAAATTGCCTACCACCAGTCAACCCGCCGTAGGGGTGTTTCAACAAACTTATGAGCAACTTACTGCTGATGGTTCGCAGGTAATATCTATTCATATTTCTAGCAAGTTAAGCGGTACTTTTAACAGTGCTAACCTGGCCGCTCAGAATTTTTCGGCGGGGCAGGTTACGGTAATTGATAGCACCTGGGTTTCAGCGGCTTTGGGTTTACCTGTGATAAAAGCGGCGGAAATGGCCCGCGCCGGGAAAGAAGCTCCTGAAATTATCGAAGCGGTAAAATCTTCCATCTCGCGGGTTAACCTGTTAGCGGTAGCCGATACTCTGGAATACCTAAAAAAGGGTGGACGCATTGGCGGGCTACGGGCTTTTGCGGGTGGCATTTTGAGCATCAAGCCTATTTTTACGGTCAAAGATGGAGAGGTAGCTCCTTTCGAGAATGTGCGTACCAAGAAGAAAGCTCTGGAGCGAATGGCGGAGGTTGTTAAGAGCTGGGGCGCGGTTGAACGGATGTGTATTCTCCATGCCGATAGCCCGGACGAAGCGGGCGAACTGGCTTCAATGCTATCATCTACTTTCCCAATGAAAGATATTTATATGTCTATGATTGGTCCGGTGGTCGGTACATATACCGGGCCAAAAACCTTGGGCGTGTGCGTGGAGCGAAAAGCGACTTAATCTAACCTAACCCCCTAGCCCCCCTATAAAGGGGGAACAACACCTATGGTTGACGTTGAGAAATTAACCAAAGTCCTCAAACTGGAAGCCCAGGATGGTTATCAGAACCGCAAAGTAATGCGCGGTCTGGAAACTTTTATAACCAACTGGGTTACGCTCTCCCTCAAAAACAATCCAACACCCACCGAATCCCGTTTGATTGAGATGGTTGCCGACCGCCTCACCGACTATGGTATGCTGCTTCCTACCGCCCGCGTCCAGGCGGTGCAAGCCGTTCTGGAGGCCTCGGCTTTTGTTTTAAAGGGGGATAGGGAGCTGGGGCCAGGGGATGGGGTAAAGCCGTCACCAAATAGCTCACAGCCATCAGCCGTCAGCCGTCAGCCAACTGTTAATTCTGCCACTCAAAACTCAGAATTCAAACCTAATCCACCCGCATCACTACCTGAAATCAACCCTACAACTCAAAACTCAAAACTCAAAACTCAGCACTCTATTCAGTCCTCCCCCATCGACCTTTCCGCTCCCATCATCAGCGTCAAGGGCGTGGGGGAGGCTTATGCTCGCTTGCTGGAATTTATCGAGGTGCGGACGATTGGCGATGCTCTCTATTATTTCCCCTTCCGCCACGAGGATTTCAGCAGTTTCCACAAAATAACCGAACTGTTGTGGGGCAGGGTCGAGAGTGTGCTGGCCCAGGTGGTGGATAAAACCGTCACTCGCACCCGCAACGGCAAGGAAATTGTGGAAATAATGCTTTCGGACGAAACCGGGCAAATGCGGGCGATTTTTTTCAATAGCAAAATGGTTTACAGCCTCAAGCCAGGGGCGCAAGTGGTGATGAGTGGGCGGGTCGAACGCTATCAAAATAACTCCATCTGCTTCAAAGCACCTCAGTTTGAGTTAGCCGACCACGAGTTGCTACACACCGGGCGACTTGTGCCCGTCTATCATCTGGCAGGGCCACTCAAGCAACAGGCTTTGCGGCGACTGATTAAATCGGTGGTGGATAGATACGCCGAGTCACTACCGGAACATTTGCCCGCCGATATTCTACAGCGTAATTCACTGGACGGGCTGGCCTACTCGGTTAAAAACCTGCATTTCCCGCCCGATATTGCCACCAAAGAGCGTGTGCGGCGGCGACTGGCCTTTGACGAATTTTTCCTGATTCAACTTGGAGTGTTGTCGAAGCGTCACGAATGGCAGGACGAACGCCCCTCTATTCCTTTCCGCCCCGACCCCGGATTGCTGGATGGTTGGTATAAAAGCTTGCCCTTTGAACTGACCGACGACCAGCGCGGCTCAGTCTACAGTATTTTGAGCGACATTAGCCACGAGAAACCGATGCGCCGTCTGGTGCAAGGGGATGTGGGGAGCGGCAAAACGGTAGTGGCGGCGACAGCCTTGCTGGCGGTTATGGCGCAGGGCTATCAGGGGGTGATGATGGCTCCGACCCAGATTTTGGCGGAGCAACATTTCAAAGGTCTGTCTAGAATATTTGCCAAATTTGCTGAGAGCGAGTCGGCCCAGGTGCGGCAATTAGTCCCTCGGCTGGCTTTGCTCAGTGGCTCGGTCAAGAAGAAGGATAAAGAGGCTACCTACGCCAAAATCCTGGCGGGGGAGGTGGATATTGTTATCGGCACTACCGCCATTATTCAGGAAGGGGTCGAGTTTAACAAGCTGGGGCTGGTGATTACCGATGAGCAGCACCGTTTCGGGGTGGTGCAGCGCAGTACCTTGCGCGACAAGGCCAACATCACTAATCCCCACGTCCTGACGATGACCGCCACGCCCATTCCCCGCAGCCTTTCCCTGACGATATACGGCGACCTGGATATTTCGGTTATCAAGACGATGCCGCCCGGTCGTAAGCCGATTAAAACCAAGATGGTGCATCCTGACGAGCGCGACAAGGCCTATGATTTTATCCGCAAGCAGATTGCGAAGGGTTATCAGGCGTTTGTTATTTGCCCATTGGTAGAGGAGTCGGAGAAAATCGAGGCGAAGGCCGCGATAGATGAGCATGCCCGTCTCCAGGCCGATATTTTCCCCGACCTGAAGCTGGCTTTGCTGCACGGGCGCATGAAGCCCAGCGAGAAAGACCAGATTATGCTGGCCTTCCGCGACAAACAGCACGATATTCTGGTGGCGACCTCCGTTATCGAGGTGGGGATTGATATTCCCAACGCTACCATAATTTTAATCGAAGGGGCTGACCGCTTTGGTCTAGCTCAGTTGCACCAGTTTCGGGGGCGGGTAGGGCGCGGCGATGCTCAGAGTTATTGCCTCCTGCTCCCCGGCGACGAATTGAGCGAGGCAGGACAGCAACGCCTTCAGATTATCGAGCAGAGCAACGACGGTTTTTATCTGGCGGAACAAGACCTCAAAATGCGCGGCCCTGGTGAGTTCTTCGGTACTCGGCAAAGTGGCGTTCCCGACCTGCGGGTGGCGGGGTTGGGCGATACCGACCTGCTGGAACTGGCCCGCACCGAAGCCAGTCAGCTTTTCGCCCGTGACCCCGACCTGCTGGGCTATCCCCTTATCGCCAAAAAGGTCAGCCAATTATGGAGTACCGAGGGCGACCTTAGTTAAAAGTTTTGAGTTGTGAATTGTGAGTGTTGAGTTGCGAGGTATTATGGAAAATCCGGCGGATGAAATTGATATAAAGAAAGTTGACGACAGAACTCATGTCCGTATGCGACCCGCTATGTATATTGGTTCTTACGACCAACATGGGATGAGGAATTTAGTTTATGAGATTTTTAATAACAGTGTAGAAGAAGCTATCGCCGGATATTGCCACAATATTGAAATAACCATAGACCCCCAGGATGTTATTACGCTAAAAGATGATGGGCGAGGTATTTCTACTGACGTTGACCCTGAAACTGGACGACTTGACCTAGAATTTCTCATGACTACAGTTGGATGGAGTAGAAAGTTTAAACGAAACAGATATGGTATTCGGGGAGTTGGTTTGGCAGTTGTAAATAGTTTAAGCAAATGGCTGTACGTGGAGGTAAAACGGGATGGTTATCGCTACTGGCAAGAATATCAACAGGGACTAGCTCAATATGAGCTGAAATCCGAACCTTTGTCACCCGAAGAAGCAAATACACATGGCACTTTGATAAAGTGGTTAGCCGATGAAGAAATCTTTAAAGATATAAAGGGTATCAAATATAATTTTGAGAAGTTGGCTCAACGCTTTAAGGATATAGCCGCTCTAACTAAAGAAGTGCGGGTTAAATTTCGCCATGAGGGTTACGAACCACCCAAAGAGGCGGAATTTTATTATAAAGAAGGATTGCTAGAGTATATTAAAGAGTTAAATCAAGGCCAGTCAGTTTTGTACCCTCCAATTTACGCCGAGGGAACTTTTGAAGAAGTAGCGATTCAGTTGGTTTTGCAACATACAGATAGCGATATTGAAAACCTGTTAGTATTTTCTAATCAAAGAAAGAATGAACCAAAAGGCACTTCCGTCGAAGGCTTTCGCCAAACGCTGACACGGCTGGTAAATAATTACGCTCGAAAAAATGGTTTGTTGAAAGCCGACCAGCCAAATTTAACAGGTACTCAACTAAGGCATGGCCTTACTGCGGTAATTAGTATCCTGATTAAAAAACCTAGTTATAATAGTGCCTATATTAGTTATCTCAAAAACCCTGAAGCCCGAAAAGCCGTTGGCGTAATTTTTACTAAGGTTTTTACTAAATGGCTAGTGGAACACCCCGAAGAAGCTCGAAAAATTGTAGAAAGAGCCGCTACCTTTGACCCCAAAGCTAAAGTACAGGAGAAATACCCCGAAAGTTATATTTTCAGTCTTCATGTTGATGGGGAAAACAGCCCGGAAGATTGGTAAGGTTGGGCCGGATATTGCAACTGACCTTCTGTAAATCCTGGCTTAACCCTTAACTCAGGTGTTAGAGAAAGCAAACCCTCACCCCACCCTCTCCCTTAAAAGAGGAGAGGGTGTAAATGTCTCCCCTTGTACAATAGGTTCTGTGTAAATGCTCTAGCAAGGAAGAGGAACAAGAATTCTTGCTCCTTGCTTCTTTATTCTGTCCCTAGACCTTCGCTACTTCGCGCACCTTATGGCGGCGGCGTTCCTTGCGCTGTTTGCGGACTCGTACTAGCCCCTTCAAGTCTTCCGAGGCGGTTTTGACGATTTTCACTCGACTATCGAGGTCTTCAATCCAGTCCACCGGGACTTCGTAAATCCGCATGCCCTTTTCTTCCGCCAGCAACAGCACTTCCGAGTCGAAAAACCACTCCTGATTCTCAACTAGCGGCAACAACTCTTTAATCACCGAGGTGCGCCCAGCCTTAAAACCGCATTGGGCATCAGTGAAGTTGTTCCAGAAAAAGAGCTTGATAATCAGGTTATAGATGCGGGAAATAATCTCGCGCTTCCACTGGCGGGTAACTCGTGCGCCCTTCGCCAGACGGCTACCGATAGCCAAATCGCTATGCCCGGTGATAATCGGCGCGACTAACGGTAGAAAACTTTGCAGGTTGGTACTCAGGTCAACGTCCATATAGCTGACCACATCGGCATCGCTGCTACTCCAGACCGCCCGTAAGGCTCGCCCCCGCCCCTTCTGGTCAAGGTGGAACACCCGCACATCCGGGTAAGTTGCTTCCAGACGCTTGGCAACCTCCAGGGTGTTGTCTTTGCTGGCATTGTTGGCAACGGTAATTCGCCAGCGATAGGGGAAATGTTCCGTCAAGTAGTTGCGAAGGGTGGTGACACTTTTCTCTAAAATAGCTTCTTCGTTGTAAACCGGGATAACCACTTCCACTAACACATTTTTATCAGGCATATGGGCTGGTTATGCGTCCTTCCACGCTAAAAATCAGGCTAGTTTGCTAACACGACACTCAACGCTGCTAGTTTATCACATGCGTCGCGAATTCAAAAGTTTATGAATACATCGTCACATCCCCAAGAGGGAAGGATAAAAGAGGAAGGATGAGGGATGAAGAAATCAGAGGAATAATTCTTCTTTATTTTGTTCCTTACTCCTTGCTCCTGAATTCTGACTCCTGACTCGTCCCCGTAGTTGGTAGTGTGTACTACAGCCAGACTTGTTAAAATTGAAGTAGAGAATTACCCCAGGACGTAACCACTAGGATATAAAAACCGCTATAGCTGAGTGAGGATAGGAAAATGGCAACGCAGACCCGGCAAGTTCGTGAGCAAAAGAGTGAGCAGAAAACCCCCACTAAAACCGTCAAAATGGTAATGGTCGTTGGGATGGAGCCCTACAATACCGCCTTTCTGAACGGCCTGGGCCAGCGAGTGAGTAAGGAAGCTCCCGGCTTTGAGCTAACCGTTTATCCAGACGTTGCCATAGACAAAACCCCTGAATTACTGGCGGCGGCGATAGCTACCTGCGACTGCTTTTTCGCCACCCTGATAAATAGTAGCGAACATGCCAAGTGGTTAGCCGCCCAGGTCGAAAAAAGCCAACCCGAAACCGTGCTCGTTTTCGAGAGCATGCCCGAAATCATGGAGCTGAACAAGCTGGGGGCGTACACCATCCGCAAGGCCGACGGCAGCAAAGGCGAGATGCCCAAACCCGTCAAAGCCCTGGCGAATCTGCTGGTTAAAGGCCGGGAAGAAGATGCTTTCTATGGCTATATCAAACTTCAAAAGTTTACTAATCGGCTGCTCAAATTTATGCCTAACAGTGGCAAGGTCGCCGACGTTAAACGCTGGATGACTATCAGCACCTACTGGACAAATAACTGTGAGCAAAACGTGGTCAATATGCTGCGTTATCTGTCACGTGAGGTTTTCGGCTACCCCCTGCCCAAAATCGAAGACCCTCTGGATTTACCCGCCATTAGCCTGTGGCATCCCGACCTGGATAAATTCGTCACTAAAACCAAAGATTACCAGGATTGGGAGAAAAAGAGCGGACGGTGGGATGGCAAAGCCAAAAGCAAGGCTACCGTCGGGTTGATATTCTTCCGCAAACACCTGATAATCGGGCATAATTACGTAACACCCGTTATCCGCGCCCTCGAAAAAGAGGGACTTCGGGTGATGCCGATGGCGGTAACAGGCGTTGAGGGTCATGTGGCGGTGCGCGACTGGATGAGCGAGGCCGGGGTGGATTTCCTGATAAACCTGTTGGGTTTTGGGCTGATAGGCGGGCCTGCCGGGAGTACCAAACCGGGCATTTCGGCCCAGGCTTCCAACGAGATTTTGAGCAAATTAGACGTGGGTTATAGCGTAAGTGCACCGTTGCTGATTCAGGATATCGCCCAATGGAAAGAAAAGGGCGTTATGCCTCTGGAACAGCTAATCCTTTACTCCTTGCCCGAACTGGATGGCGCGATTGCCCCGGTAGTGCTTGGCGGGGTAAACGGGCAGGGTTTGGAGGTTCTGCCGGATAGGGCTGCTCGCCTGGCAAAAGTTGCCAAAGGATGGTCTAGCCTTAAGCGCAAACAAAACAAGGATAAAAAACTGGCTTTGCTGGTTTATGATTATCCCACCGGGCAGGGCAACCTCGCCACCGCCGCCTTGCTGGATGTACCCGCCTCATTGATGAAAATATTGGAGCGTCTCAAAGCTGAAGGCTATAACGTGGGTAAAATTCCTGCCAGCAAAGAAGAACTGGTGGAGCGGTTGCGCCTTTCGCTTGACCCCAACGACACCAGCGAACCCAAGACCTTTGCCACCGTTGAGAATTTCTATCGCCAGAACAGCCCCATCCAGCAACAGCGCGTCGAAAATCGTTGGGGAGCGGCACCAGGGGATATTGCCCCGCTAAGTCGTGACAAAATTCTGTTGGGCGGTTTCAGGTTGGGCAATATCTACATCGGGGTACAGCCGCGAATAGGCGTGACAGGCGACCCCATGCGCCTGTTGTTTGATAAGGAAAACACTCCCCACCACCAGTTTTTGATGTTCTATCGCTGGCTACAACGTGACTTTCAGGCGGACGCGCTGGTGCATATGGGTATGCACGGCACGGCGGAATGGATGCCCGGTTTGCAATTAGGTTTGACCGAAGATTGCTGGCCGGATGTTCTGTTGGGCGAAATCCCCAGCCTTTACGTATATCCCCTCAATAACCCTAGCGAAGCGAATATGGCAAAACGGCGGGGATACTCGGTTATCGTCAGCCATGCCATCCCGCCCTATAGTCGCGCCGGGTTATACAAAGAGTTCCTGGCTCTCAAAGAGCTGCTGAACGATTGGCGCGAGGGTCAGCGTTCGCCCGAAATGAGGGATGCCATTTGCCAGAAACTCGATTTGACTCATATGGCTGAAGATATTGTTCAGGAGTCGGATGAAGAATTTGAGGAGTATGTTAGCCGCTTATGGGCCTATCTGGCTCAAATGTCCCAAACCTTGATAACCGGGGATTTGCATGTATTGGGCGATGCGCCCACCGCCCTGGAACAGGTTGCGCTGATTGCCGAAGCTCTGAAACTGGAACGCAACGGTCATTCACTGGCTGAACTTGGCCTGAGCCTGTTGCAGCCTGCCGGGAGTGCCGCCGCCGATAGTGGTTCGGTAGCTATGCCACCAAGTTACGCCGCTTTGTTAGAACGCGCCCGCCGAGGTGATAGTTTGGCCCAGGCCAGCAAAAGCCGGTTGGACGAATGGTGCGAAACCTTTGTGCAACAGGCCATTATCAACAATGAGACAATCCCCGATAGCGGGAAAATGGCGGCAGAAGGTAAACAGGCCGCTCAGGACTTTATCAGTTACGGGCGGCAAATGCTGGCGGGGTTAGTTAGCAATGACCGCGAAATTGACTTCCTGCTCAGGGGTTTGAATGGCGGCTTTATCCCACCCGGACTTGGCGGTGACCTCATCCGCGATGGTATTTCGGTGTTACCTACCGGGCGCAACATCCATAGCCTTGACCCCTGGCGGATTCCGGGGGATGCCGCCTGGGAGCGCGGGCGCAAAATTGCTGAGGCATTAATTGCGACTCACCTGGCCGAGAACGACGGGAAATATCCTGAAACTATCGCCCAGATTTTGTGGGGTCTGGATACCATCAAGACTAAAGGCGAGGCCATCGCTACTGTGATAGCCTTGATTGGGGCGCAACCGATTAAGGATGGGCAGGGCAAGGTCGCCGAGTATGAATTGCTGCCACTTTCGGAGTTAGGTCGCCCCCGTATAGACGTGCTGATGAACACCAGTGGTATATTCCGCGACACTTTCCAGCTTAACATCGAACTGCTGGATAAATTAATCAAGGCTGCCGCCAATACCGATGAGCCACTTGAAATGAACTTAATTCGCAAGCATGTAACCGAGGCGATGGCCCAGGATGGTGTTAGTTTTGACCAGGCAACCGCCCGCATATTCAGTCAGGCGCAAGGCACTTACGGGACTTATGTGGATGATATGGTTGAAGATAGTAGCTGGGAGTCGGCGGACGACCTGGACGGAGTTTATCTACGCCGCAACGCCTATGCCTACGGTGGGGAGCGGGACGGCAAGGATTTCAGCCCGACCCTGAATCGTCTGTTGGGAACAGTCGAGCGGGTAGCCCAGGAAATAGATAGCATTGAATATGGCCTCAGCGATATTCAACATTATTACAGTGCCAGTGGTGCGCTGAAAATGGCGGCGGAAAAGCGGCGAGGTTCCGAGGTAAAACTCAGCTTTGTTGAGAGTTTTACCAGCGAAACCAAAATCGCCGACGTTAGTACGATGTTGCGGATGGAATATCGTACCAAGTTGCTCAACCCCAAGTGGTACGAGGCAATGCTGAAATACGACCATAGCGGGGTACACGAAATTTCTTCGCGCTTCAATCATATGCTGGGCTGGGACGCTACCACCGGAGCAGTAGATAACTGGGTTTACGATGAGGCCGGGCGCACCTTTGTGTTGGATGAGGAGATGCGCCAACGGTTAGAAAAGGCCAATCCCCAGGCGGTTCACAATATGACCAAACGTTTGCTGGAAGCCAACGGGCGCGGCTTGTGGCAGGCGGACGAAGCGGTTATTGAGCAACTCCGGGAGATTTTCGCCGACCTCGAAGACCGCCTGGAAGGTCTGCTTTAACTTTTAAATTAATTCTATAAGCTTGAGGTGGAACAGGCGGTTTAACCGCTTGTACCCACTTGCCACAAACGAAAATAGAGCCTGGATTAGCGGTTTTCCAGGTATAGGCCACTTTGGATAACGTCTTTTGGTAACGCAGATGAAAACAGTTTAAGACTCTGGGTTAATTTAGCCGCTTGTCCAGGCTCAATCGCATAAAATGAAACGGTGTCCTCACCACATACCAGATTATTTAGTATTTTCCATTGACCAACCTTTGTCCATTGTTGGAAGCCATTAACATTGTCGCCAAGTATGTCATAGACAATCGCTATTTTCATTTGGCGGCTATTTGCCATTTGATAAACCTGCTGGGTAGCTATTTTATCCGAGCCAGTTTTTTGGCGGTCTCTTGCCGTCTCGATGGTGCCTAAACCATATAAATCAATCAGTCTTGGGTCGGATAAAAAGGATATAGCTCCAATATCATTCACCACAATCCTCTCACCTGGATAAAATTTTTGCAGAAATAAGCCCATCTGATAATGCTGCTCATAAATATTTTTGCTCGCAACCGGAGTAAGTTCAACGGCTTCCTGACCGCGTAAAAATAGTACCGCAATTCCTATAAATACCAAAGAACTTGCAACAATAAACTTCCAAATAGTTTTATTGGATAGTTGGAAATGTTTCCAAAGATAGGCACTTGCTGTACCAAAGACGCATACTCCCAGACCCACCAGGTAAGCCTCGTAGCGATAGAACCAACCTACCCTGGCAAATTGCAGATGCAAATAAGTATTGGCAATAAAAATGGAAACTGCCAAAACGGGCATACTCCAAAAGCTGTATTTAGCCCTTAATAAGAAGTAAAGATAAAAAACCCCCGCCAGCAAGATAACAATTAGATGAGCATGCAGGGACAATTGGAAAAAGGGTAAATATAAGAAGGCTACAATTTGGTTAAAATCAAAGGATTTTAAACTGGAACCTTTCAATAATACCGAAGCTGGTAGGAAATCCCAGCCATCAGCAATTGATATCAAGCCAAAAATTATAATCGGGACAAAGCTTGCTACCCCCAAGACAACCGCCTCCAAAAAGCGTTTGCGGAATAACAGCAACAAACCAACCAAAAATACGGTAAATAAACCCTCGTAGCGTGCCATCGTTAATATTGGGGCAAAGGCTATGAGCGGCACAATTTGGGAAAAGCTGATTTTTGGTTCAGACAATCGGATAGCCGCTTGATAAACAAAAATTATAGCTAATAGGGTATGTAATACGTGTTCCTGTCCGGTGAAAACCATTGGGCAAAGGGGAGTGAAAACATTGATAAAAACCAAAAGAACAAAAATATAAACCTGCCTGGAAATATTTTTTTGTAAAAAATAATAAGAAACGCCCAGTACCAGAGAAGCCGCAATCAGGTTAATAAAGAATGGAATAAGCTCACTTGGCCCAAATATCAAGAAATTAAAACTAAGGAGAAGCGTCCATAGCATCGAAGAAGATGATGAAGAAAATCCTTCGCTGGTAACACCCCAGATTCCATGTCCAGACAGATTTTTGGCAATGGCAAGGTGGATATAGGGGTCATCCAGCGTATAAATAAGGTGTCCGTTGGTACTTGCCAATACCTGGCTGAGGGTCCAGCCTATCATTAAATACAAAACTAATATGGCGGCAACCAGGGCCCAATGTTTCTTCAATATATTCAAAAGAACTTCTCCTTCAATGTGAAGAGTTTCTAAAAAGCAAAGTATTTCCTGAGTTTTTCTATTAACCCAATGGAGTTTATTTGTTTAAGATTACAAATAACATTACAACGAGTTAATCTGGTTGACCAATTTGGTTAGGTTCAAGGGGTAGGATTTTTATAGGGCTTGTTTTAATTTTTGAGGTTGAAACTAATGTTCCTGGCCCCAAAAGTTAGTTTTCGGGCATCCAGGTTTGGGTCTTTGCTGGCGGGTTGGGCTGGTTCGGGGCTGGAAAAGGTTAAAATGTTAAAACCGGGCGGCACGCTAATTTCCAGTTCGATATTCTTTTCATCACCAAATTCGGGGAAATCGTATTTTGCGGCAGTGAAGCCGTTGATAGCAACGTTAATAGTACGGGGTTGTTTGCTGCCTTCCGCCACAAAACTGAATAAATCAGCTTTCAAACCGATTCGTACTGTCCCTTGTGTAAGATTGGTTAAATAGAGTTCTGAAGGGGTCGTGGCAGTAGGTTCGGCCCAGCGATATTGGCCCTTTCCATCGGTCTGACTATCGTACCAACCGTTACCCACATCCAGCACAACTTTATCAGGGTAGGGCTGAATACCAGGGACTTTGTAAGCCTCCATGCGCTCGTCCTGATACACCGGAGTGGGGTTTTTGCCCAGGGCGGCCTGTACCAGATTGCGTTGTGCTTCCAGCCGTCCTTTTTCGGGCATGGCTTCTTTCCATAAAATAATATAACGCACCTTCCAGTAATTCAGCAGGGGCAACCCGACTTTTTGCAGGTCGGGCGTAGCGATAAAATCTTTGGGTGGGCGATAATAATCCTGCCGATTACTACCCTGCCAGTAGAAATCCCGATAATAGGTTTCTCTTTTACTGAAATTGTTGGGATTAGCCAGTTTGTGATCGCGGGCATAACGTCCGCCAAACCGCAACTTGTTATGGATTATCTGGTAAGCTTGATAAACATTTTCGCCACGCCCCTTTTCGGTGAATAACGGCAATTCCAGCAAGGCGTACTGCTCCGAATCCTGGGCGATTTCCTCAAAGAATTTAGGGGTGTTGAGCGGGTCTATCTCGACCTTTCCAGTTTGCAGCATAAAAGCCGATAACGACAGAATCAAAATCCCCGCCAGCATCCCCAGCCTTAATGGGGCTTGCCAGTTTGGCTTTATTTTGGATAAGACCGGAATAAAAAAGTTACGCGCAAGCAGGAAATTCAGGCCATAGGCCAGCAGCAACCCAAACGCCAACAGAAACAAAGTATAGAAGCGACCTGGGTCACGCCCCGCACTCAAGCCGGGGATTTTGTAGAACAGGGCATAGGGCATCGGCAGGTCAGTCACGTTCCCGCCGATAATTAGCTGCGGCCCTAACGTAAACAGCATAGCAAACAGCCCACAAATCGCCCAGAACAAGGCCATCTCCCGACTTTCGCGGTTTCGCAAGGCGACCACCAACCCCAGCAACATCAAAGCAATCGGCAGATAGCCGGGGTTAGTCAGAGCGGGTTGAATATAACCCAATAAATCCAGACTGTGATAAAGGCTTTGCTCACTGACACTCAGCCAGGGATTCTTGTTGGCTTCGTCCACCATCGGTAATACCAACGGGAAAAGAATTAGCCCTCCCCAGATACCTCCCACTCCTGCTAATTTTAAGGAAATCAGCCCTTTCTCGCTCCAACTTCGCCGAGTGAACAGGCTAAAGGCAAAGAAAAGGGCGGTGGTCATCACGGCGTAGATAGTGTATTGCCAGTCGGTAAAGGTCAGCAGGAACAGGGCTAAAAGCGAAAGTAGTCCATACCTCCGCCACTGATTAGGGCGAAAAACCAACCGAAACATAAAAAACAGGTACAAGGGCAACCACTGGGCCGAGAGTTTTTCGGTTTGTCCCGCCCCGAAGAAACCCAATAGCTGGTCGTTGGCGTAGGTGAAAATCGCCGCTCCTGCGAACGCCGCCAACGGGTTTTGTACAAAGTCATTAATCAGCAAATAGCCGCAGAAGGTGGTAAGGGCCAGCGAAATCAGAAAAATCAGGTTGGTAGTAGCCACCGCCCCGATTATCGGCCAGAGGGGTAAAGCCAGCAGAGCGGTCAGGGGGTGAAGGGTGTGGTAGCGCAGGCTAACCCCGGAGGGATAATACATAAAATCGGTGAAATATGGGTTACGCCCTTTGAGCAGGGCGGTTTTCGTCCAGAAATCGTTCCATAAATTTTCGTAGCCGTCCGCATCCCCGCCAACCACCCCAACCCCCAGGTTAGCCACCACTACCCGCCCGTAAATCAAAGCCAGCAAAATAGCCCCTAAAAGGGCCAGGTTCGTTGGGTTTCTCAGCCAGCCAAAAAGCTTGCGGCTATTTGAATTAGTCGGAAAAAGTGATAAGGGTGTTTCGGTTTTTGGGTTGGGTTTTTTTATCAAAAACTTGTGAAATTGGCTTGAGCCGCTATAAAGTATTAAATATCGCCCGAATTATAGGCATGCTTTAAGCTGAGTGTCAAACCTGCGCTTGATAAAAAGGGCTGTAAGCCGTAAAATAGCCCTTAATGCTTTGTGAAAAAATGTAATATAAAAAGCTTGAGGAATATAGTAAATGAGTATATTTAAACCAGCAAAACCCATAAAAGTAGGGGTAGTCGGCGCGACGGGGGCTGTCGGTCAGCGTTTTATCCAGCAATTAGAAGGCCACCCCTGGTTTGAACTTACCGCTGTTGGCGGAAGCGAACGCACCCAGGGTAAAAAATATGGCTCGGTCGGCGGTTGGCGGCTCTCGGCAAACGTGCCGGAATACGTCCGCAACATGACTCTGGTTGAAAGTTTACCAGGCAAAAACTGGGACTGTGATGTAATCTTTAGCTCCTTGCCCAGCGATATTGCGGGTGATATTGAGGAAAGATTTGCAGCGGCGGGTTACAAAGTATTTTCCAATGCCAAAAACCATCGCACTGACCCGGATGTGCCGTTGATGATACCCGAAGTAAACCCCGAACATAGCGCAATATTGCCCTATCAACAGCGCAACCGGGGCTGGGATAAAGGATTTATTGTCACTAATCCCAATTGCACTACTATTCACCTAGTGTTGGCTCTTAAACCACTCCAGGATGCCTTTGGACTCAAGAAAGTGCTGGTGACCAGTCTCCAATCCCTGAGCGGGGCGGGTTATCCCGGCGTACCTTCACTGGATATAATTGATAACGTAGTGCCATTTATTGACGGTGAAGAAGGCAAAGTCGAAACCGAACCCCTCAAGCTGTTGGGCTTACTGACCGACGAGGCGACCAAATTCCAAAACGCCGATTTCGTCATAAGTGCCACATGTACCCGCGTGGCGGTGCGCGAAGCTCATACCGAAAGTGTTTCGCTGGAATTAGGCCGCAAAGCCGGGATTGATGAGGTAGCCGCCGTCTTGCAAGAGTTTCAGGCCGAGCCTCAGCGTTTAGGTTTGCCAAGCGCACCCCCTCACCCGGTTTTGTTGCGGGCCGAACCCGACCGCCCTCAACCATTTTTTGACCGCGAGGGAGCAGGAGCAATGGCAACGACGGTTGGGCGATTGCGACCTTGCCCGATTCTGGATTACAAGTTTGTGCTGGTGGGTCACAATACTATTCGGGGAGCAGCTGCCGCCAGTATCCTGAACGCCGAGTTATTAGTGGCGCAAGGTTTTATCGGAAAGTAACATAAATTGAACCACTAAGACCTCAAGACCTAAGAATAATTATAAAATTCTTTGTGTCTCTTGAGCCTTTGTGGTAAATCTTAAAAGGTAGAAATTATATGACGTTGGCGCAAGAAGCCCCCATAAATGCCCAGGTGGGGATAAAAGTACGGTGTATCGAATGTGGGCGGGAATTTGACCCCCGGCTGGCAATTTCGGGTTGTGATAATTGTGGGGGGTTGTTGGAAGTGCAACACCCCCTCGAAACCCTAAAGGCAACTATTACCCCGACCTGGATTGAAAAACGCCGTACCGAACGAGCTTTTCCCTATCAGAGTGGGGTCTGGCGGTGGCGCGAACTGGTTGCCCCTTTCCCGGATGAAGCGGTGGTGTCCCGGCGCGAGGGCAACACTAATCTATACGAAGATAATCGGCTGGCGGCCTGGGTTGGGCTGGACAATCTCTGGTTAAAGCACGAAGGCGAGAATCCGACTGGCTCTTTCAAAGACCGGGGCATGACCGTTGGTATCAGCCACGCCAAATGGGTTGGGGCCGAATATGTGGCCTGTGCCAGTAGCGGCAACACTTCGGCTTCTCTGGCAAGTTACGCCGCTCGCGCTAACCTGAAAGCTCTTACTTTTATCCCATCAGGGAAAGTGTCGCTTGGCAAATTGGGCCAAACTATTGCTTACGGCGCTCGCACCATTCAGGTTGAGGGTAGTTTTGACGAAGCCCTCGATTTAGTCCGCCAGATTAGCCGGGAAAAAGGGGTCTATCTGGTTAACTCGATTAATCCTTTCCGGCTGGAAGGTCAAAAGACCATTATTTTTGAGGCTCTTGACCAACTGGATTGGCAAGCCCCCGATTGGTTTGTGGTGGCGGGCGGCAACCTGGGCAATACCTCGGCATTCGGCAAGGCTCTTTACGAAATGCGCGAACTTGGCCTGATTGGTGCAAAGTTACCACGCCTGGGAGTTATTCAGGCGGAGGGGGCTAGTCCCTTCTTCCATTATTTCCAGAGCGATTTCAAGGAATATCACTCTCAGAAGCCCGAAACGATTGCCACCGCTATTCGCATTGGCAACCCGGCCAGTTTGCCAAAGGCTCGTCGGGCTATTGAGTGGACGGATGGGGTGGTGGAAATGGTGACGGATGCCCAGATTATGGAGGCCAAAGTTCATCTTGACCGTAGCGGGATTGGTGGAGAACCTGCGGCGGCGGCTGCTCTAGCCGGGTTACGGAAGCTTTGTGCCAGTGGAACTATTACCAAAGGCCAACGGGTGGTGGTAATCTTAACCGGACATATTTTGAAAGACCAGGATAGTGTAGTTAATTATCATAGCGACCCGACCAATCCCGGCGCGAATCCCCCGGTCAAAATGCAAGGTACCTTTGATGACCTGATGCGTTTGCTGGAGTCATAGGTTCGACAATTTTAGAGGCAAAACTCTAATTAATATTGATTTAATAGAAGAAGCCCCACTCAGTTAATAATGGGGCTTTTTCCTCTCTTGTAACCCTAATACGGCTCTGCTACACTATAAACATTCCCAATTTGGTTAGCTACCATTAGTAATCCAGTCAAAAATAATTCACTATCATAGAATAACGAAGGAGTAATTATGAGTACCTATGTATTAGTTCATGGGGCGTGGCACGGGGGTTGGTGTTGGGATAAGGTTGTGCCTTTTCTTGAGAGTGCGGGGCATAAAGTGAGTGCACTCGATTTACCCAGTCACGGTCAGGATAAAACCCCTCCCGGCGAGGTTACTTTGCAAAGCTATACTGATAAAGTATGTCAGGTAATTGATGAGCAAGCTGAACCCGTAATTCTGGTTGGACATAGCATGGGTGGTTTAGTGCTTAGTCAGAGCGGGGAGCAACGCCCTGACAAAATCAAGACTCTGGTTTATTTAACCGCTTTTATGATTAATAACGGCGAGAGTTTGTTAGAATGGGCCAGCCGCGATACTTTGTCGAAGGTTCCACCCAATATGACGCCTAATGAAACCGAGGGGGTGCTTGTTTTTAACCTCGATAAGGTCAAGGAAGCATTTTATGCTGATTGCTCGGATGAAGATATTGCCTGGGCCAAGACTTTATTGGTTAACCAACCTATTGCGCCCTTTGTAACCCCTATCGCTATTTCCGAGGAGAATTTTGGGCGAGTGCCGCGGGTTTACATTGAGTGTACCCAGGACCAGGCCATCCCACTTTATATGCAACAAGCCTTCATTAATAATAAACCTTGCCAAAAAGTATTCACAATGGAAGCCAGCCATTCTCCCTTCTTTTCGGCTCCAGAGGAATTAGCAAATCATTTGTTAGCAATTTGACCTGTTTCTACCCTGCTCCCAACCTTCGCCCCTGGAAAAGGTGAAAGTTGGGAGAGGGGTAGCCTTGACTTAATAGGCCAATTAAGCCTTTTCCACCGGGAACTGAATCTCGGTAACGTAGTTAGCCGGGTCGCCATTGCGCTCGTACTCAAGATAAACCTCGCGGCTTGGCCCATTTATCTTGTAGCCGTTAGCCTCAATCCAATCCATAATAACTTTGTACGCCTGGGGAAAATCGTCGAACTTGCCATGATGCACCACGCAAGCCATTGTCTCCACCTTTGGCAACTCGTGAACCTTAACCTCATCGTTACCCTGTAATGTACCGCTAAAGGGTATAGCGGCCCCGACTTCCATACCCTGTTCCCGATACTCGCTGTCGTGCCAGAGGGCGATACCCGGCCCGGTGACTTTAGATCTGTTATTACTAATATAGTTGTCTACAGTATCAAACATGCGATTGAGGCTTGGGCCGATAGAGGGTCTATCGGGGATAGTCTCGTGGACACCCGCCACATGGATTAGCTCAACCTTTTTAATCACTACTTCGTAATCCGACATTTTATCCTCCTCTTCAATCTGTTTGAGTCGCCGCTCGATAGCCGCCAGCCTGTAACGCTCGACTTCCATCGTTTGCTCAACCTCGGCCTGTCGCAGCCGAAGCATCCCCCGAAGTTGGGAAGCAGGTAGGTCTTCGTCCAGGATTTTGCTGATTTGTTCCAGGCTAAACCCCAAATCTTTCAAAGCCAGTAACCGATTAAGCCGGGGTAACTGGCGGGCCGAGTAATAGCGATAGCCGCTAAAACGGTCTATCTCCAACGGTTTTAGCAACCCAATCTCATCGTAATAGCGAAGTGTTTTGACCGTAACGAGCGTTAGTTTGGAAAAGTCGCCAATCTTGAACATATTTTTCCCTGCTCCTGCGAATGCGCCGCCTGACCTTCAACAAAACTATAACCCTTCCAGTAAGGGGAGAGTCAATAGAGATTCTGCTGTTATATTGCACTTCAATCTAAAAAGAATTACAATGAACCCGCATTTGGTTGACAATAACTTTCCTTTTGTGCTTTTAATTCTAATAATGGGAGGATGCCGCCTATGAATCTCGTAATAGACATTTTTTTCCTCATTCTCATTATCGCTATCGCCTTCCTGGGTTTTAACTTTGGGGTCATCAAAGTGGCAACCGTCGTTCTAGGAATGTACATCGGGATGCAAATTGCCGCCCTATTTTACCCGATTTTCGGCGGGCTGACCGCCAATAAAAGTAGTGCCAGCTCAGTTTATACTAACCAGATAGTCTGGTTTTTTATCCTGTGGGTGGTCTGGTCAATTATTTTCTCGCTGGTGGGTTTTAGTTTTACCAACAGCATTGTCCTCCCCAAAAAATTAGGTAATATTGACCAGCTAGGCGGGCTAGCTTTAGGCATGTTTGCCGGAATCTTTGGGTTGCTAATTGTGGGCTTCGTAATAAAAAACACAATGGTGCTATTCTGGTATGGCTCTGGTCGTCCGGGCAACTGGCTTGGCTCTCTGGTGTTAGGTTTCGACAACTCGATTATTTTTGGAGTGTTCCGCACCCTGAAAGTAGTCTATCTGAACATTTTGTCGCCCTGGTTGCCCGCCAATAAAATTCCGGTATTCTTTGAAACAAGCGAATTCAACTAGGCGGTTGTCGGTAAAAATTTGAAGCTAGAGCCAGAGTCTTTTTACCAGCTTTCCTTTTTATAGTGCATAGGACTAGAAATTTTCAAAACCAATGAACGAACGAACTTTACGGGTGCTGGAATTTCCCAAAGTGTTGGAAAAGCTGGCCTCTCATTCCAGTTTTAGCGCGGGGAAAGAACTCGCCAATGAGTTGCGCCCCATAACCGATTTGACTGAAATCCAGGCCCGTCTTGATCTTACCGCCGAGGCGCGTTTTCTGTTGGAAAATAGGCCCGAAACGACCCTTGGGGGAGCGAGGGATGTACGCCCCGGCGTACGACAGGCGGCAGTGGGGCGCGGCCTTGACCCTAATAGCTTTCTGGAAATTCAGGTTACCCTCGAAAGTAGCCGCACTTTACGCCGTTCGATTCTAAAACTAAATCAAGATGGCTCAGTATTTTATCTGGGTCAGATTGCAACTCGCCTGGCTGACCTTCCATTACTTGAGGGCGAAATCGAGCAAACGATTGGGCCGGATGGTACGGTTCTGGATAGTGCCAGCCCCGCCTTGCGCCGTATTCGGGAGCAGATTCGCACCGCCCACGGACGTTTGCTGGATAGATTGAACTCGATTATCACTTCCACCCAGTATCAACCAGCCCTGCAAGAGGCCATTATTACCATGCGGGATGGTCGTTATGTTATCCCGGTCAAGTCCGATTTTAAAGGACAGGTGCGCGGTATCATTCACGACCAGTCAGCCAGTGGCGCGACGGTTTATGTTGAACCTCTGGCGGTAGTGGAACTTAATAACCAGTGGCGGCAGCTACAACTGGACGAGCGGGATGAGATTGAGCGAATCTTGCGTGAACTTTCGAGCAAGGTGGCGGTGCATGCGGCGGATATTGTTATGGCGGTGGAAGCTCTGGCTGAACTTGACCTGGGTTTCGCGAAGGCTCGATATGCCGCCGAGTTAAGGGCTACCCAACCCAAATTGAGTTTGCCCACCACTCAGCCCCATTCCACTGGTTCGCAGCTAAACTTTATCCAGGCACGCCATCCCCTGTTAACGGGCAAAGTCGTGCCAATTGATATTTATTTTGGTCAAAATTTTCGGATTTTAGTCATTACCGGGCCTAACACCGGGGGGAAAACCGTCAGTATCAAAACTGCCGGACTGCTAACTTTGATGGTGCAAGCGGGGTTGCATATCCCGGTTGAGGATAATTCCGAGGCTTTGGTTTTCCAAAAGATTTACGCTGATATTGGCGATGAGCAGAGTATTCAGCAAAGTTTAAGCACATTCTCCAGCCACATGAGCAATATCATCAACATGGTGGGCGAGATTGGCCCCGAAACGCTGGTAATTCTGGACGAGTTGGGGGCGGGAACTGACCCGGCAGAGGGAGCGGCCCTGGCCCGTAGTATTATTCAGTTTATCCTTAACCAGCAATCTCATGCTTTTATTACCACCCATTACAGTGAGCTAAAAACCTTTGCTTATCTGACCTCCGGCGTGCAAAATGCCAGTGTCCATTTTGATGTGCAAACCCTCTCGCCGACCTATCGGCTGGATATTGGTTTGCCCGGTCGGAGTAATGCCCTGGCAATTGCGGCGCGGTTGGGGTTGCGGCAGGATATTATCGAGGAGGCCCGCTCCCAGATTTCGGAAGAGGATACTCAGGTGGACGCGCTGCTTTCCCAGATACACCGGGAACGCGAAGAGGCCGCCAATATCCGCTATGATACTATGAAAATCAAGGCTGAGGCCGAAAAACTACGCGATGATTTAAGCCAGCAACGCCGCAATATCGAGGAAGAAAAACGCAAGGCGGTGGCGTCGGCTCGTGAGGAGGCCCGTCAGCAACTTGAAGATGAGTTGACCAAGGTGCGTGAGGAAAGTCGGGCTTTGCGCCAACGCTTGCTGGATATTGAGCAAGCCGCCCGCGAAGCCGCCCAATCCTCCGAAATGGTGGCCCAACTTGAGAAGCAACGTAAAGCTCTTGCCGTTGCCGAAAAAGCGGCGGAGGAATTGCAGCGTGAGGCTCGTCGTAGGGTACAATCTCGCCGGATTCAGGAGCGCGACGAAGAAGCTCCCGAATTAAGCCTGGGTGAATTAAAAGCAGGTGACCGGGTACGCATCGAGAGTTTGCAGCAGGAAGGTGAACTTTTAAATGGGCCGGATAGCGAGGGCAAATACGATGTGCAATTTGGCAGTTTCAAGGTTAAGGTAGTGTCTACCGACTTGCGGAAATTGCCGGGTAAGCCCCGAACTAATGATGATACACCCCGCACCGCCCGCGAACGTACTGATGCCGCCAATCAGCGCGAGAAGGCTATTCGGGTAAATGCCCGTAGTCGTTCGGAGATGGCACCCGATACTTCCCTGGAACTGGATATGCGGGGCTGGCGAGCCGAGGAAGTAGCCTCCGCCCTTGATCGTTACCTTAATGATGCCTACCTTGCCAATCTGCCGTTTGTACGGTTGGTGCATGGCAAAGGGACAGGGGTTTTGCGTCAGGTGGTGCGCGAATATCTCAAAAGTCACCCCCTGGTGAAATCCCACCGCTTCGGTGAGGCGGGCGAAGGTGGCGATGGAGTAACTGTGGTTACGCTGGTGAGTTAAAGAATTATTCACCACAACGGCTCAGAGGACACTTAGAGAATAAAAAAATCCTAGTGTCTTAGTGCCTTGGTGGTTGAATTTAAAACCGATAACCAACAACTAACAACCAACAACTGGTAACAAAAAAATGCCCTTAGTGGAAGACCCAAATCCCTATATTGCCGGAGAGGAAAAATACTGGCTGGCTTTTAGTCGAGTAGCGGGGATTGGTCCGCGCCGCCTGGAAAAGCTGGTGGCCTATTTCGGTACATTGGCGGAAGCCTGGGGAGCGACTTCGGGGGATTTGATGGCGGCAGGGCTAGAGCCAAAATTGCTGGAACGGCTACTGCTTTTCCGCAAAGGGTTTGAGCCGGACAAAGAGATGGAGCGGCTGGAAAAACTAGGAGTAGCGGTTTTAATTCCCGGTGACGGGCTTTACCCGGAGCGATTGGCCCAGACCGAAGGTGCGCCACCCTTGCTTTACATGCGCGGCAACCTGACCGCCGATGATGATTTAGCTCTGGGGGTAGTTGGAACGCGCAAGGCTACCACCTACGGAAAAAGTGTTACCCAAAATTTGGTAGGGGAAGTAGCATCACAGGGTATAACAATAGTAAGCGGCTTGGCACGGGGAATTGATACTTGCGCCCATCAAGCGGCCTTGCAAGCGGGTGGACGGACGATTGCGGTGCTTGGTTGCGGGGTGGATGTGGCCTACCCACCCGAAAATGCAAAGCTTGTCGAGCAAATTCTCAAGGAAGAGCGCGGGGCAATCCTTTCGGAATATTCCCCTGGCACTCAGCCCGAAGCCAGTAATTTCCCGCCGCGCAATCGGATTATTAGTGGCATTTCGATGGGAGTGCTGGTGGTGGAGATGGGCGAAAAAAGCGGGGCGCAAATCACCGTCACCTACGCCAATGAGCAAGGCCGCGAGGTTATGGCTATTCCCGGCAGTATTTTTAATCCATCTAGCTTTGGCGTACACCGTATTCTTCGACAAGGGGCCACTCTGGTGACATCGGCATCTGATATAATAGAGGCGTTGGGTTTGTCCCAAATGATCCTCCCTGATATACCGGAAAATTTGCCGCCCTCCCAGGAAATCACTGGCGATGACGATACCGAACGCGCTTTGCTAAGAATTATCCGCAACGGTGGTAGCGAGGCCCGCCATATTGACGATATTGTGCTGGAAAGTGGTCTGGCGGTTTCAACGGTCAGTGGCGCGTTAACAATGATGGAAATCAAGGGCAAGGTCAAAAATCAGGGTGGGATGCGCTATTCCTTAGCCGTCCCGGTGCGGAACAGGGGTTAAACAAATATTATTGGTAGTTCAGAAATAGATTTTACCTAATGAGACTTATAAAATTAATAAGCACTTTCGTTTTAGCCCTGTTGTTGTGTGCCCTCGTAGCCGCCTGTGACGACTCTAGCAATACCCCGGAAATTACCCCCACGCCAACCGCTCCTGTCACCTCACTTTCAGTTACCACCACTGCCCCACCTGTTACCGATTCTTCTAGTGATGTTGACCCAGTGCGTAGTTTGCCAGTCGCCCCAACTGTAGCCCTGGATACTTCGGGCGTGCAGTCTCGCGTTACCCCTACCCCCAGCCCGCTTTATGGCAGTCTGGTTACGCCACCACGCGGCCTTACCCCTACCCAGGTGACATCCAGCGAATCAAATTTGGCTCTTGCTAAAGGTTCTTTTGTGGTAACCACTCGTAATGGTTTGTACTTGGTCAGTGCTGATGGGCGGGATGACCGCACCCTGGCGGCGGGTAGCTCTTTTAGTGACCCCAAAGTTTCGCCCGATGGTATGCGGGTTGCGGTATTTCGCAATGACCAGATAAGTTTGCAACGCCGCATGATAATTCTGGGCAGTGGGGGTCAGGCCAAAAACATAACCGAGGCGGGCGGCCCGATTTTGAACGCCGATTGGTCGCCCGATAGCAAAACCCTGGCTCTTACCCGCGTTACTGATACTAATAATGATGGAGCCGCCAATGAAAATGATGTACCTAATATCTGGCTTTACGACATTGCATCTGACCGCCAACGTGAACTTACCGAGGGCGGCAACCCGGCCTGGTCTAGCGACGGGGTACGCCTGATATATGTTATACCCGGCCCCTATGCCGATGATATTGACCCGGCGACCCGCAAGCCCCGTCGCACCCCTAACAGTTTGGCGGTTTATAACTTGCAGTCGAACGTCAAACGGGGGTTGCTGGATACTAAAAAACTGGATTTAACCCTGCCGAATAGTCTGGAAGAAAAGCTCCGGGGTCAGGCGGTCACAGTTCGCAATTTCCGGGAAGTCGCCTGGCATCCTGATAATAAGCGGCTTACGGTTAGTGCCGATGCAGTTACAAAAGGCGGCACTTTTATTGGGCTGGTTCTAACTGTTACCCTGGAAGATACTACCCCGCGTCTAGCGGCGGCGGGCGGTGATTCGGCGGGTAGGGTGGCGTGGGCCGCTGATGGTAAACATCTGGCTTTTGAGGTTGCGCCCCGTTATCCCGTTCGACCAACCAGTGCCTTTCAAACAGCCGTTGCGGAACTGGCTGATAACACTACGCCCCAACCCACTCGTATCTATCTGGGCAACCCTGCTACCCGCTCTGAGACCCGCCGCCCTCAGTGGCTTAATTCCAGCCAATTAGCCTATCTTGAGGCTGATACCGGAATTTTGACCGTTTACAACACCGATGGAAGCGGTGAAAAACGGCTGGTTAGCGGGATAACGGGCTTTGATGTAGTGTAACCGGCGTAGAAATTAGTAGATTAAGCTAAATATTATCAACTTGAATTTTGTCATAGAGGTTAGCAAGGGGTATTAATAGGTTCAAAGCGGGGATTTTTAATACTTGATTGAGTTCGGTTAAAGTTTCCAGTAGCCAATTGCCCTCTTCTATCCGGCGAAAATGCTCCACATAGACCCGCGCCTGATCAATCAAAACGTAACTTTGCACACTTGAAATACTGCGATAAAGCTCGGCTTTTTTGCCCCGGTCATAATTTTCGGTGGAAGGGGAAAGCACCTCCACAATTAAAATCGGGTTGGTAATGGTATCTTTACGCCCCTCTACAAACTCTGGTTCGCCACACACTACACTCACATCGGCATAACTATAAAAGCTGTCTTTACCCGCCGATATACGCATATCACTGCTGTAAGTGGTGCAGGGTTTACCCCGTAATCCTATCACTACCTCAGCCGAAACATTCGCGGTAAGGGCGTTGTGTCGAGCTGAGCCGCCCGCCATGAGGAATATTTCACCATTAAGATACTCATGCTTATCAATAGCATTTTCTTCCTGGCGGAAATATTCTTCCGGGGTAAAAAGGTAGCGGGCGGGCGGGGGCATTTAACTGCTCCTGGTTAACTAATCGCCCGTTTAGTATTGCTGCGACCATCGAAACTAAGCAGCACCTTTTTGTTATCGGCAATTGTTTCCAGGTGGACGCTGCGCCCCCAGAGCTGGTGAATATATTGCAAGGTTTTCTCAGCGTAACCAGTGTCCAACGGTGTACCCTCATACATATGTTTCAGGTATAACTCGCGGTTTTGCTTATAATCGCCATCTTCCACTACGATATAAGGGTCGCCGAAATTAGCCATGCTGGCAACAATGCCGTCTCGCACCTTCTCCCAATTCTTTTCGACAATTACCCACTGCCCGTCCTGTTTTTCGTAGAGATACAGGTCAAGCTCTTCAATCAGGTCTTTGGTCAGGTAATTACGCAAGAAAGAAATATCGTTATCCACCTCGCGCACCTCAAAAATCTTATTCTTGCCCTGCTCCCCCGTCCGTTTGAGGCGGGTGCGTTCTTCCTCAGTTGGATTGTTCCAGCGTCGCTCAATGTCCTCCCAGATTTTCACCCCGATATAATAAGGGTTAATACTCCGACGGCTGGGCGACAGCACTCCGGCGTTAAGTTGGGCAAATTCGGTGTATTCTGAGTCGGTGAAATCCAGTTCACGCACAATGCGCTGATGCCAGAGCGAAGCCCACCCCTCGTTCATAATTTTGGTCTGTTTTTGGGGTAAGAAATAGAGGGCTTCGTTGCGTACCATCTCAATAATGTCGCGCTGCCAATCCTCTAACTCCCGGCTGTAATTCATAATGAAGCGCATAACATCCTTTTCGGACTGAGCGGGGAACTTACGGCGGGGCTGTTTCTCTTTATCCTTGTCCTTCTCTTTGCTCTTGTCTGGTTTGTCCATGTCCCACAAATCGTCGTAAGCCGAGACCCGCTGGGTTTTCTTTTGCTCCAGGGGTCGGGCCAATTCTTCTCGCACCCGCACAGTGGTGTCAATATGCTCCTCGATAGACAAAACCGCATCCAGGAATTTTTCGACCTCATCGGTGCCATGTTCGTACTCATATTTGCTGATGCGCTCGGCGTGAAGGCTGGCAATATCCACCATCTGGCGACTGGTATGCCCATAGTAGGCGTTATTTTTGAAGAAATCGGTATGACCTAACACATGGGCAATCACCATTTTGTTCTGCCAGAGGCTATTGGCATCCATCAGGAAGGCGGTGGCAGGGTTACTATTGATGACCATCTCGTAGATTTTGGAAAGTCCGTAATCATACTGGGTTTTCATCCGATAATAAGCCTTACCATGCGTCCAGTGATTGAAGCGACCCGGAATCAGGTAAGCCCCAAACTCATACATAATATAAGCTGGCACAATCTCAAAATGAGTGGGGAAGGGGTCTAGCCCAAACTTGTGGGCCAAATCCCAGCACTGCTCAATCCCTTTGGCTAATTCAGCTATCTCCCGGTCATCAGGAGTAGCATCGCCAGCAGGGTTTAAAATATTTAAATCAGTCATCTATTTTTAACCTCTTAGGTTTTTATATCCCCTTAATTAATGGAGTTGTAACAAGGTAAGGGTTATTGTCATCCTGAACGAAGTGAAGGATCTTATCAATATTTGGTAGGATTCTTCGCTTACGCTCAGAATGACAGTTCTGGTGAACACTTATGTCCTTACGTTCAGTACATAAAGACCAGCTTAATTACTATTTCTGCCCGTCTTTTTGGGAGAAGAAGCGGCGCAGAGCCGGGTAAACTTCGGCTTTATCCGAGATGGTGACGCCCACGAACTTTTTATTATCCACCCGACTATAGGCCGACATCAGGGTACTCATCAGGCTATAGTGACTCTCGCGGATTTCGCCGTAACCGAAAATATTGCAGATATCAATAAATTTCAGCACCAATTCTACACAGCGGTCATTATCCCAGGGCAGATTACCACCATCCGAGAAGTGGAAAGGATAGATATTCCAATCCTGCGGACTATAGCGGTCTTTGATAATTTGCAATGCCAATTCGTAGGCACTGGAAACCTGTGTACCGCCGCTCTCCCCTTTGTGAAAAAATTCTTCCTCGGTCACTTCTTTGGCTTCGGTATGGTGACTGATAAAAACTATCTGGACTTTGGTATATTTGGTGCGGAGGAAACGTACCATCCAGAAATAGAAGCTACGGGCAATATATTTCTCGAAATCGCCCATCGAGCCGGATACGTCCATCATAGCGAAAACTACCGCGTTTGATTGCAACTTGATTTCGGGTTCCCAGGTTTTAAAGCGCAAATCGTCGTTTCGCACGTCTTTGAAACGGGCTTCCCCCGCCATCGCGTTGCGCTTGATGTTTTCCTTGATGGTGCGCTTTTTATCCAGGTTTGCCATCACCCCGACTTTACGCACATCGGTAAACTTTACCGACTCGCTTTCGAGTTCTTGTTGTCTTTTTTCTTCCAGGTTAGGCAGACCCAAATCCTCAAAGATTAATTGGGCCAGTTCGTCCATGGTGACTTCCGCTTCATAATAATCTATACCTGGTTGGTCACCTGCATCCTTGCCCTGACCGGGCCCTTGTCCTGGTTCTTGCCCGACAACGTCGCCCACTTTAGAGTCGCCCTGACCCTGGCCTACACCCTGGCGTTGCCCGGAGTCGTAGCGGAAACGATATTCGTCCAGCGAACGAATCGGCACTTTGATAGTCTTTTTGCCATCGCTCAGGATAATATTTTCCTCGCTGACAATATCAGAGAGATTCTTTTTGATGGCTTCCTTGATTTTTTCTTTGTGGCGTTGTTGGTCTATCGGGCCTTTGCGGTGTAAAGACCAATCCTGTTTAGTGATAGAGTACATCCCGTACTCGCTTTGGTTCTTGATATCAGACATGGTGCAAATCCCCCTTAGAGGAAGGATGAAGGATAAATTATGAAGGATGAAAAAATCAAGTTTTGAATGTTAAGTTTTGAGTGTTTAGTCAAAGAGGCTTCAACTCATAATGCATAATTCAAAACTCATAACTCTTTCTCATCCTTCAGCCTTCCTACTTCATCCCTATCTATTGAGTAGGCTACCAACGTAAGTTAAAAGGGCGTTGGCCGACTCAACGGTATAACCTTGCTCCTTAACCAGACGGTCAATTACATCGTTAATCTTGCGTAATTGCTCGGTGTCGGGAGTGCGGACACTGGTTGTAATTTTTACAATATCCTTCAGGTCGGAGAACAGTTTCTTTTCGATAGCCTCTTTCAGCCGCTCGTGACTGGTGTAATCGAAGGTCTGACCGCGCCGGGCCAGCGAAGAAATACGAATGAGGATTTCCTCTCTAAAAGTTTTCTTGGAATTTTCAGTCACGCCAATCTGTTCCTCAATCGCCCGCATAAGCTGCTCGTCTGGCTCTAGCTCTTCCTCGGTAATCTGGTCTTTCAGCTTGGTTTTGTTGCAATAGGCTTCCACGTTGTCTAGATAGTTAGACAGCAAGGTACGGGCCGACTCCTCGAAGCTGTAAACAAAAGCCTTCTGTACCTCTTTTTTGGCGATTTCATCATACTCGCGGCGCACTTCGCTGATAAAGTTAAGGTAGCGTTCGCGTTCCTCGCGGTTAATGCTGGTGTGTTGTTCCAGACCGTCGCGCAAGGCCCGGAGCGCGTCAATCGGGGTAATAAACTTTGACCCCTCTTTTGCCAGCACGTTAGAAAGCTGGTTGATAACATAGCGCGGGCTGATACCGTCCATCCCCTCGCGTACGGTCTCCTCCTGTAACTCCTTCGCGTCTTTCTGTTTCAGCTCTTCGATTTCTTCACCATCATAAAGTTTCAGCTTCTTCATGATGCTAATCCCGGCCTTTTTAGGGGCTTCCAGGCGGGTCAGGATAGCGAACATACTGGCAACCCGCAAGGTGTGGGGCGCAATATGGACATTCTGCAAGGCACTCTGTGAAATCAGCTTTTCGTAAATCTTCACCTCATCAGTAACTCGCAAGTTATAAGGTACTTTGACCAGAATAATACGGTCTTGCAAAGCCTCGCTCTTTTTGTTGCCCACAAAGCTCTGATATTCGTTTTCGTTGGTGTGCGAAACCACCACTTCGTCAGCATAAATCATGCTAAAACGCCCGGTTTTGATGTTCTGTTCCTGCGACAGGGTTAGTAGTACATAGAGGAACTTTTCATCGCTTTTCAACATTTCGATGAACTCCATCAAACCCCGGTTGGCGATGTTAAGCTCACCGTCGAAACGATAGGCGCGGGGGTCGCTTTCGGTGCCGACCTCGCCAATGGTGCTAAGGTCAATCCCGCCGACCAACTCGGCAATATCCTGGCTCTTAGGGTCGCTGGGCGTAAAGGTACCAACTCCTAATCGAGTTTTTTCGCTGAGTAATATCCGTTTTACCGGGACTTTCTCGATTTTGCCTTCGTACAGGTTGGTTAAATTCCAACGGCAGCGCGGGCAAAGGTCGCCCTCAATATAAACCCCGTAATCACGTTCAATATCAGCTCGTAAATCTTCGGGAATGAGATGGAGGGGATCTTCGTGCATGGGGCAATTGCTAATGGCGTAGACCGCCCCATCAGCGGTACGGCTGTATTTCTCCAAACCGCGCTTGAGCAACGAAACTATGGTGCTTTTACCACCACCTACTGGCCCCATCAAGAGGAGGATACGTTTGCGAACTTCCAGGCGTTGGGCGGCTGAGTTGAAATATTGGACAATCTGGCCGACAGGTTTCTCCAGGCCAAATATCTCGTCATTAAAAAAGCTATAACGAGTTTCGCCATTTTTGCCAACCTCAACCCCCGCCGACATCATCATATCGTAGATGCGGCCATGGGAAAGGCGGGCTACTTTTGGTCGCTTGCTTACAATTTCAAAATAATCGGCGAAAGTTCCTTCCCAATTCAATTCACGCTCTTGGTTACGATAATCTTCCAGACGTTTGAGCAAATCCATAATGTTGAAACTCCCCTTTCAGGTACTGCCAGTCCCATTATCCAACTATTTCAAACCTCCTGTAGTTGGGTAGGTGACTGCGCTCCGATGATACTGCTGGCTCTCTCGTAGATTAGAATTACCCCTGCAAATGGTTTAGCATAGTCTAATCCAATGAATTAAAAATTATTTCCGGCTTTTGCTTGGTCTTTTCGGGTATTGCCACCAACCGTCTGCCGAGAGTCGTTGCTTTGGAGTGGGTCTAAGAGAGGTTAAGAACTTACATGCCCTCATGACCTGACAAAAATATTAGTTTTTTGGTTTGTTGGCTCTGGCTGTTGAACTAAGACGCTGGTTTGGCGACTGGTTGATTTGAAACCTTTTGAACACCGCGCTAACGGCTGGTGGAATTTTACTATCCGAATACCTCTGATATTTATCCGGTGATATTTATCTAATGGTATTTATATGTAGAAGAACTATTTTAGGCCACTTATTAGGCCTTAACCCCGGAATGTTCGGCTGGCTAACTTCCCCTATAAAATCATAATAGTAATGTCAAGCGCACTACTGCGCTCAATATTACACGAAACAAATCTAAATATCAAGCAAATTGAACGTTGTGACGGGCTATTCAGGGCTGGATTATATACTCTCAGGTTTAGCGATGATAATCCCAATTCGGATGTTGTTTTAGGTACGGCTCCCAGGGTATAAAAAAAGAAAGGGCTGTTTCGCTCGTAAGCGTTACATCCCTCTCCTAACAATCTCTCCTCGCTGCATATATGACGTTATGGTTCCCAAAAAAGTTCCCTGGTTTCATACGAGTTTTTAAAATCCGCAAAATTCGTTTCTAACACCTAATAGCTGGTTTTGTGGTAAATTATAACCAAGCCCAAAAGTAGCTAACAAGGAGAGAAAACGATGGCGTTGACAACCCAGGAATTTAATTCTGACCAAAATAAGCCCCCAAAAATAGATTTTCCCCAACTAAAAACTCTTAGTTTGTGGGAAGTGTTTGAGCAACAGGCCAAAACTACCCCCCAGGCCGAAGCTCTGGTTTTTAACCATACGCGCATAACTTACCACCATTTAGCCGAAAAAGTAGCGCATCTTGCCGCCGGGTTAGCCCAGCACGGCCTGAACAAAAGTGACAGATTGGCTTTAATTATGCCCAACTGGATCGAGTTTGTGGTCACTTATCTGGCGGCGGCGCGGTTAGGGGCGGTATTGGTTCCCCTGAACGTGCGCTATCGGTCTAACGAACTTGAGTTTATGTTGAGGAATAGCGAGGCTAAAATTCTGGTGACTTGCGCCGAGTTTGGCGATTTTGATTTCGTGGGACTACTTCGGGAACTCAAGCCCAAACTGCCCGACCTGGAACATATAATTGTAGTGGGGCAAGCGGCGGGGGTGCATGGCTCAATTTCGTGGGAAACGGTAATAGGCGAAGGGGAACGCCACGCCGCCCAGACCCTCCCTGCTGATGTTGACCCAGGCGAAGATTTGTTGGCGATAATGTATACCAGTGGCACTACCGGCAAGCCCAAAGGGGTAATGCTTACCCATAGCAACATCGTGGCGAACGCCCTGACAGTGGCTGAGGTATTAAAGATTACTGCCCAGGATAAGTTTCTGGTAGCGGTGCCGTTCTTCCATATATTTGGCATTAGCCCCACTGCTGTTACGGCTCTGGCGATGGGTGCTTCGTTGGTATTGATGGATGTTTTCAGACCGGAAGAAGCTTTATCGCTGGTGGAGAACGAGCGCATTACCATTCATCATGGCGTGCCGACCATGTTTATTCTGGAGCTTAACTATCCGAACTTTGCCCGCTTTGATTTGAGTTCGCTGCGTACCGGAATTATTGCTGCCGCCCCCGCCCCTGCCGAAATTATTCGACGTATCCGGCGTGATATGAGCTGCGATATCGCCAGTGCCTATGGCCTGACCGAAACCTCCCCTTGCCTGACTATCACCCGTTTTGACGATGATGACAAAACCAGAGCCGAAACGGTAGGGCGGGTTTTGCCTGATATGGAAATTCGGATTGTTAATGACGATGAGGAAGTTTTAGCCAATGGGCAGGTCGGGGAGCTAATCTGCCGCACTTCCGGCCTGATGAAGGGCTATTTTAATATGCCCGAAGCTAGCGCCAGCGCGATTAATCCCCAAGGCTGGTTTTTTACCGGCGACCTTGCCACTCTTGACGATGCGGGTAATGTCCGAATTGTCGGGCGCAAGAAAGAGATGATAAATCGGGGCGGCTTTAAAATTTATCCCCGCGAGGTCGAAGAACTTTATTACAGCCACCCCAAAGTTCAGGAAGTGGCGATTATTGGCTTGCCCGACCCGATTTTGGGTGAAAGAAGCTGTGCCTGTATCAAGTTACGGGCTGGACAGCAAGCCGAGGCCGACGAAATGCGTGATTTTATTCGGGGTAAATTGGCGGATTTCAAAATTCCCGACCAGGTGCGCTTTGTAGAAAAATTTCCGATGACCAGCAGTGGTAAAATCCGCAAAGTACAGTTGCGGGAGGAGCTTGCACAGAAATAGGAGTTAGAATTAAGCAGTCAGGAGTCAGAATAAAGAAATCTTCTTCCCCCTTCCCTAAAATGGAAGGGGGCCAGGTTAGTTAACTTAATCCACGCTTTCCAGAGCGCGACGCAAGGCAATCAGGGAGCGTTCGATGTTATCCATTTCTTCCGAAGAAACGCGCTGTAGGGCAGAAATAACACTTTCCTCAGCCTTACCCCGATAATAGCGTACCATCTCCGCCCCTTCTTCGGTAATTCGGGCGTATACCAGGCGACGGTCATCCTGACAATCTACGCGCTCCACCAGTTTGGCGCGGCGGGCGGGAGCGGGGTTATCCTCGTCACCCTCACCGTTGTGACGGCGGCGACCTTCCAAACCGTCAATAATCCGGGTCATAGTCGGGCGGCTGACCTTAAACATATCAGCCAACTCGCTAATTAAATATTGTTGCTTTATCAGGGCCTTCAAAACCGAATATTGTTGGACGGTAATTGGGAAGCCTGCCCCTTCGCGGTCACGCTGAATGACCCGTTTAAGATGAGGGATTACGGTTAGTACCTCGTTAGCGCACCGCCGCCGCCGCTGGTTTTCGAGGGACTCATCATATTCAACTGAGTCTATTGTTAAATCTGCTACTGGTGATGTCATGTAGTCACTCAAGCTTCCCTACTAAAAGCGATTGCTTCTTCATCTCCGCTTGTTTAAACCTGCTTTTAATATAGGTCAGACCAAAGAGGCTTGTCAATTGCACAACGCTTGAATAAAATGTACTGTAAACCCTAAATAACCCCTGAAATTTGACATAAAGGGCCGAAAGTGAGAAAATTTAATATAAAGTGTGATAAGTACGCATAGCAAAGCGTAACACACCTGGCGGTTTACTGGATGGTAAAGTACGCCCCTAAAACTGCTGTTTATTCAAACCTTTTTATTTAATCCTGGAGATAACCAGGAAGGAGGAGCGACCTAACTTGGCCGGAAAGAAGATTCGGGTTGCAATTATTGGTGTAGGCAACTGCGCCTCATCGTTGGTGCAGGGTGTGGAGTTCTATAAGAACGCGAAGGACGATGAATTTGTACCGGGCCTTATGCACGCCCGGCTTGGTGGCTATCATATTAGCGACATTGAGTTCAGCGCAGCCTTCGATATTAACGTAACCAAGGTTGGCAAGGACCTGAGCGAGGCTATTTTTGCCGAGCCGAACAACACCATCAAGTTCTCTGACGTGCCTCGCCTCGGTATCCCCGTTCATCGCGGGATGACCCACGACGGTTTGGGCCTATACCTGAGCCAGATTATTACCAAGGCCCCTGGTCCAACCGCCGACATTGTGCGGGTTTTGAAAGAAACCAAGACCGATGTAGTGATTAACTACCTCCCGGTCGGTAGCGAAATGGCTACCAAGTGGTATGTTGAGCAAATTCTGGAAGCTGGTTGCGGTTTTGTGAACTGCATCCCGGTGTTTATCGGACGCGAAGAATACTGGCAACGCCGCTTCCTGGCAAAGGGTTTGCCGATTATAGGTGACGACATCAAGAGTCAGGTTGGCGCAACCATCACTCACCGATTGTTGGCCCGCTTGTTCGAGGAGCGCGGTGTGCGTTTAGACCGCACCTATCAACTCAACTTCGGTGGTAACACTGACTTCTACAACATGCTGGAGCGCAGCCGTCTGGAAAGCAAAAAGATTTCCAAGACCAATGCCGTTACCAGTCAGCTTGATAATACCCACCTGGACGAGAAGAACGTCCACGTTGGCCCTTCCGACTACGTGCCGTGGTTGGAAGACCAGAAGTGGTGCCACATTCGCATGGAAGGCACAACCTTTGGTAACGTGCCGCTCAAGCTCGAACTCAAGCTGGAAGTATGGGATAGCCCAAACAGCGCGGGGGTAGTGATTGACGCGATTCGTTGCGCCAAGCTGGCAATGGATCGCGGTTTGGCTGGCACTATCGCCGGGCCGAGCGCGTATTTCATGAAGAGCCCGCCGGTGCAGTATCACGATGATATTGCTCGCCGTATGGTGGAAGATTTCATCGAAGGCAAAGACGATACCCGTCTACCTTTCGACATTACTCCCAAAACCGAAGTAACAAAAGGTTAATTAATCTACCTTTGCCCCCTTCTCGCCTGTACTCTGTAATTAGAGGAGATTCAGGGAAGGGGGTATTTTTATGTTGGCTTTTTATTTACTAACAACCAACAACCAGCTACTCCCCGGTAACACCGTCTATGGTCTCGCGCAAAATATCAGCATGACCGTTGTGGCGGGCGACTTCTTCTATCATATGTACTAAAATCCAGCGCAAAGAACAGTCGGCCCCTTCCCGGTGGGCGATAGCATCTAAATGTCCCGCCGCAGTAATCTCTTGCGACTTCGCTACTTCGGCCTTGAACAAGGCTAAAATATCTTCGGTACTTTCGGAGTCTTCTATTCGCCAGTCCGCATCAGGGTCGTCCTTAGTCCAGGGGAAAGTAACATCTATACTAGCAAAGGCACCCTGAAACCAAAAGCGTTCGACATAGGCCAGATGTTTAATCAGCCCCAATAGGCTCATGCTGGAAACGGTGGGCTTGCGCCGTAAGTCAGCATCGCTAACCCCGTCAACTTTAATTAAAAGCGTTGCGCGATGATAATCCAGAAACGCGCTTAACATTTCTTTTTCAGGGGCAGAATCCGGCGGGTGCTGCCGTACAATTTCACTCATTTAGACCTCCAAATAGCGGTTAACAATTGCTTGAAAGTATTTCCCCCTTCCTTGCTAGGGAAGGGGGCAGGGGGTTAGGTCAAATAATTAATCTTTTGGGGCATGTTCAGTGGCGACTTCGGCAGGAATGGGGCTACTTTTGCGTTTTTTTAGTTCCACAAAGTCCTGATAACGCTTTTCGGACTCCTCGATAATTTCCCAGGCACGGGTTTCGTCGTACCAGCCTACTAGCTCCGTCCATTTATCTTCCAGGGCTTTGTAAGTGGCAAAAAAATTCTCAATCTCGCGTAGCCAGTGTGGGCCAATATCGGCCAGTTTGGTGATGTGGCGATAACGGGGGTCGTGGGTAGGCACGGTCAAAATCTTTTCGTCATGACCCTGCTCGTCCCGCATATCCAAAATCCCGATAGGCCGGGCATCAATCACACAACCGGGGAAAGTCGGATGGTCAACAATAACCAGAGCGTCCAACGGGTCGCCGTCCAGGCTCAGAGTATTATCAATGTAGCCGTAATCGGTGGGGTAGTGTACCGAAGAAAACAAAACCCGGTCAAGTCTGAAAAGTTTGCGTTCCTTGTCATACTCGTATTTGTTGCGTGAGCCCGTCGGTATCTCAACGATAACCTCGATGCTAGTCCTTTTAAGGGCCATAAATTAATTGGCAACTCCTTCACTCATTAAATATCACTAGTCCCTGTTTTTATACCTGATTTTCCCGCCCTATGCAACCCACGCCGCAGCCTAAATTAAATAATCGATCCAGGAAGTCAGATGACAAAACATTAAGCGGATTAATCCTACCTTGAGCTTGTCAGTCTTAAGGTCAGGGGCGTATAATGGCGAGACATTGGGAAACTGCTTGACGCTAAAAGAGAAAATTTGGGTGCGATATGCTTTTAATTTTTTTCAGCCAGATTGTTGGTAGTCCCGTTTTGGATAAAAACGGAGAAAAAATAGCTTCTCTCAAAGACCTGATAGTGCGTATCAACCCCTTCGCCGGAAAAAGCGAGGAAAAATACCCCCCTCTAGCCGGATTACTGGCCCATACCTCGCGCCGGGAATTTTGGATACCTATTAACAAAGTTCAGACTTTTGAAGAAAAAGGGATTCAGCTATATTCCGCCGAGGTCAGCCTGGAGCGTTTCGAGCGACGTGACGGGGAAATTTTAATTGGCAAAGATGTACTGGACAAACAGTTAGTGGACGTAGAGGGGCGGCGGGTTATTCGGGTAAACGAATTAGCTTTGGGCCTCGCTCCCCACGAACAGGTGCATCGTCTGGTGGCGGTAGATATTTCTTTCCAATCGTTAGCCCGCCGGATAATGCCGCGCGGTTGGATGCCTCGCCAAAGCCTGGTAGATTATTCTGAGGAATTATTAGATTGGGCCGATGTAGAATATTTCGCCAGTAGTGCCCCCGCCGTGCGCCTGAGCGTCTCGCACGAACGGATGGCAAAGCTGCACCCGGTGGATATAGCCCGCTTGCTGGAAGAGCTTTCATATGTACAGAGTGCCGAGATTGTTAACTCTTTGAACGATGAATTGGCGGCGGATGCTCTGGAGGAAATGGATCCTGATGTGGCGGCGGATATTCTGGAAGGTTTGAACGAAGACCGAGCGGCGGACATTCTGGAGGAGATGGAACCGGACGATGCGGCGGACGTTTTAGCTGACCTTGACCGGGATAAGGCCGAGACATTGCTGGGCTTGATGGAAACCGAAGAATCGGCAGAGGTACGCGAATTGCTGGCCTATGATCAGGATGTGGCGGGCGGTATTATGAACAACGACTTCCTGATGCTGCCGGAAAATTTAGGGGCTTCGGATGCCTTGCGAGTGATTCGCGGAATGGAATATCAGCCGGAATTTGTAGACTATATCTATGTGGTAGAGCATGGTACCGAGCGACTGGTGGGGGTAGCGGCCTTGCGGGATGTGGTTTTTTGCCAGCCCCGTTCTACCCCCTTGATTGAACTCGTGGTGAAGGATTTTGTCACAGTCCGTACCGATACCCCGGCAGAGGATGCGGCGGCTTTGCTGGCGGATTATGGCTTCCGGGCGATGCCAGTGCTTAACGATGCGGGCGAAATCCAGGGTATTATTACCTTCGATGATGCGATGGATTTGATTCTGCCGGAAGATTTGCGGCGGCGCGTTCCTAAAATCTTCCGCTTCCATCGCGGTATGGCAACCGCCCCTAATCGGGTAGAAGTCGAATAGAAAGGTATTAAGTGGCCGACGAGATTGTTGAAAAAACCGAACTCCTCCCCAAAACAGTTGTTGCACCTTCTAACGAGTCTCGCCCTGGCCTGCGGGTTGGGCGCAGACGGGGCTTTTTGTTTTATCTCAGTATTCTTGGGCCGGGCCTGATTGCCGCTAATGCCGGGAACGACGCTGGTGGTATTGCGACCTATAGTTCAATGGGTTCGCTGTTTGGTTTCCAGATGTTGTGGGTGATGGTAATTGTTGGTATCGGGGTGGCAATCGTCCAGGAGATGTGCGCCCGAATGGGAGCGGCGACAGGCAAAGGCTTGAGCGACCTCATTCGCGAGAATTTCTCTATCCGCTTGACCACTTTTGTCCTGATAACTTTCTTGATTGCTAACGGCGGGGTGATTGTCTCCGAATTTATTGGTATAGCTTCGGCTCTGGATATTTTTAGTGTTCCGCAGTGGCTTGGTGCTCCCATCGCTGGTTTTGCCATCTGGTTTTTAATTGCGCGGGGATCTTATCAACGGGTAGAAAAAATATTTCTGGTTCTTACTGTAGCCTTTTTCGCCTATATTGTTGCGGCGTTTATGGCAAAACCCGATTGGGGGGAGGTACTGTCCAAAACTTTTGTCCCTACCTTTCGGTTTGATGGCGTATTTATTACCACTCTAATAGCCGCCGTTGGTACCACTATTAGCCCTTATATGCAAATTTATATCCAGAGTTCGGTGGTGGAGCGCGGCGTAACGATGCGCGATTACAAATATCAACGCCTGGATGTTTTTACTGGTTCGGCTTTTTCTATCGGAATTGCCTACTTTATTATCATCGCGACGGGCGCAACTATTTTCAAGGCTTCCAACGGGGTCGGGCAACCCCTCGGTACGGCGGCAGAGGCGGCCCAGGCTCTAACCCCTTTTTTAGGCGATTTTGCCAAATATGTTTTCGCGCTGGGTTTGCTAGGGGCTTCTTTTCTGGCGGCGGGGGTTTTGCCTCTCACCACCTGTTATTCTGTAACTGAAGCTCTGGGCCTCGAAAACGGGGTCAGCAAATCCTGGAAAGAAGCACCCGCGTTCTGGATTATGTTCACGGCTTTGATTGCCATCGGGGTGATTATTGCAATGATTCCCGGTCTGCCAGTGGTGGATATTCTGGTAAACCTGTATGTGCTAAACGGGCTGTTATTGCCGATTATTCTTTTCTCGGTTTTGCGCCTGATAAATGATAAACAGCTAATGGGCCAATATACTAACGGCAAATTTTATAATGTTTTGGCCTACGGGTTGGCAGGGTTGGTCAGCGTCCTTTCGATTTTTTACGTAATTGAACAGATTTTGGGCCTGTTTGGGGTAAAGTTGCTTAGTTAACCTAAAATAACCTTGTAATTTTGAGGAACAAAATGAATTTAGCTGCTTATGATGCAATTTCTGACTGGTATGATGGTTATACTAACTCAGGCTCACAGAAGCTTTTGTTTGACGAGTTAGTGCTGCCCTCTCTCCTGGAATTAATCGGGAATGTTGAACATCTTCCTATTCTTGACCTGGCTTGTGGTCAGGGAGTAGTCACGCGCCTCCTGGCTCGACAAGGTGCAAAGGTAGTTGGAGTAGACATATCAGAAAAACTTCTGGCGATTGCCTCAAAATATGAAGAAAATGAACCTTTGTCTATTACTTTCATAAAAGACGATGCCCAGGCTCTAAACCGCTTGAAAGAAAAAACTTTTGAGGGGGTAGTATGTAATATGGCTCTGATGGATATAGCTGATTTATCCGCCGTATTTCGAGCTGTCAATGACAAATTAGTTGTGGGAGGTTGGTTTGTTTTTTCTATCACCCATCCTTGTTTTCAAACCGCTATTTCGAGCTGGAAAACTGAGCTTGATGGTTTAATTTACCGAGAGGTAAGCGGATATTTTGAAGAAAAGTTTTGGCTCTCAAACAATTCTCTGGGAGTACGTTCGAGGGTAGGAGCTTATCACCGAACCGTAAGTAATTATTTTAATGCCTTAGTTAGTGCAGGTTTCGCTATCCAACGGGTTTTGGAGCCTGCCGCCCAGGGAAAATTAGCCGAAGCAGTTCCTGGTTATGCCCAAATCCCGGCAGTTTTACTTATACGCGCCCTCAAAGCATGATAGTTGAAATTTTATTTCCTGGGGATTTTGGAGTAAATTTAAATGAAAGCCCTTGTCTTTGACCAGAATAACCAGCTAAACCTACAAACGGACTACCCCGAACCAGTGATTGGGCCTGAAGAAGCCCTGATTAAAGTGGCGCGGGCGGGTATCTGCAATACCGACCTGGAAATTATGCGGGGCTATCTTGATTTTCACGGGATATTAGGGCATGAGTTCGTGGGAGTGGTGGCAGAGGTTGGGGTGGCGGCAAACCGGGATTGGGTTGGGCGGCGGGTGGTGGGCGATATTAACGCCGCCTGTTACAAATGCCCTACCTGTCTGGCGGGGCGGCATACCCACTGCCCTAACCGCACCACTTTGGGGATTGTAGGGCGGGACGGAGCTTTTGCCGAATATTTGCGTTTGCCAGTTGCGAACCTCTACGTTGTGCCGGACAGCGTGGCGGACGAAAAAGCCGTTTTTACCGAGCCATTAGCCGCCGCCTGTGAAATTCTGGAGCAAACCCATATCCGCCCGACTGATAGGGTGGCGGTAATCGGCGATGGCAAACTAGGATTGCTGGTGGCGCAGGTTTTGCGCCTGACGGGGGCAAACTTGACCTTGCTAGGTCGCCATCCTGACAAGGGCCAGATTGTGGCGCGACAGGGTGTGAATTACCGCAAACTTGAGGCGGGACAGGATTTGCGTGAACTGGTAAGCGGCGAATGCGATGTGGTGGTGGAATGTACCGGCAACCAGGAGGGGTTGGAAACGGCTAAAAGGCTGGTGCGCCCACGCGGTAAAATCATCCTGAAAAGCACCTATCACGGCACACCCTCTATTCCCCTGAGTATGTATGTGGTGGACGAAATAACCCTGCTTGGTTCGCGCTGTGGCCCTTTTGATGCGGCTTTGCGACTGTTGGAACGCAACCTGATTGATGTAACCTCAATGGTTAGTTTTGAGTTTCCCCTGGTGGAAGGATTAGCCGCTTTTGAACAGGCATTTGGGCGGGGCAACCTGAAGGTTTTGCTTAAAGTTTAGCCAGAAAATCATCTACGTAGTGGTTGAACTTATCCGGTTGGTCAAGATGAATCAAGTGGCTGGCTTCGGGAATCTCTTCCAGCCGAATATGCGGGGCAAGCTGTTTTAGTTTACGCCCACTCTCAATCCGACACGACCCGACATAGAGGGTTGGCACTTGCAGTTTTTTGGCGGTTTCGGTCATATCCACTTTCCACAACTCGTTAAAGCTAGAAGCTATTACCTGAATGGGGGTTTGGAGTTGTTTTTTCATAAACATTTCCATCCATTGCGGGCTGCGTGGCCCCACTAACGGACGATAGAATTCCTCCAGAATCTGGGCATAATTTTCTGAGTACAATCCCTCAACTAACTCTTCTGATTCAGCAATCCACTTAGCATCGCGCTCCGGCAGCAAATAGCTATCGGCCAACACCAGAGCTTTTAACAAATCCGGGCGGCGCACGGCTAATTCCAGGCTACCAAATCCGCCGTAACTATGCCCCACCAATATCACGGGGGCCAGTTCAAGTTGCTCAATCAGGAAAATTAAATCCTCGGTAACAAAATCAAGGGTATAGGCTGTTTCGGGTTTGTCGGAGTAGCCCCGTCCACGCAAATCCACCGAAAAAATCCGGGCTTGATGTCGCCAATGGGTCGCCTGAAACTTCCAGGAAGTATGATCGCCCGTCATTCCATGTACAAAAACCATTTTGGTTTCAGGGTGAGCCGCTTCCTCAATTTCCCGAAAGGCCAGCTTTACCCCGGCACGCTCCACAAATTTCAACTTATTTCCTCTTTTTCCGACAACCAATAACCGACAACAGACAACCATATCGGCAAATCTTACCTTCTGCCACTAGCCTTGTCAATTGATAGTGGATAAGTTATTGTCTTTAAAGTTACCTTCGGTGTATACTAAATACAGCTAAAATATACCATCATCCCCTTTAATTACCCGTAACAGATTCCATGCATAAATAGCGTTTATATAAATGGGCAGTTAAACCTTCCACTCTGGTAAGTCCCTACTTTCTAACCTGTTTTACCCCTACTGGCCCGCCTTTTGACCAAACTAAATCAGGTTTATTGCTTTACTTGTCGGGAGGATAGAATGACTCGACCAACTAAACAAATAAGCTCCAAAAACCGTCCCAAGCCATCTACTTTGACCAATCAGGCCAAACCAGAAAGCCCGGATATTATCGAAGAACCCAGCCAACTTATCTCACCTGAGCGGGCTTTCCCCACCTCTGACCAGGCGGGCAAATTTGAGCGGCTGGCAACTGTCCAACGCCGCGAAATAATGAAAGATGCCAGCCAACTTTATGGTAATCGCTGGGTGCAACGGATGATCTTGACACTAAAACATCCTACTGTTATGCGAGACTTTGTCCCAGGCGCAGATAAAAACGGGAATGTGGTTGAGCCAAAAGCCAAACACCCCGAAAATTTTCCCACCTACGAACAATGGCTCAAGGAGTTAGGGGATTTTGCCAATAAACACCATTTTACTTCTCATGACACCCCTCCCAAGCCGCCTGAGCCTGATGGTGATCTGTTGATGCCAGATTTTGGCTTTAAGGTGTTGGGAGATGAGGACTCACGCGCTTCTCACGACCCGAAAGCCTCCGCCGACGAAAAAGCGGTTGAGCCAGTTAATCCCGGTCTGGCCGACCATTTTATTGACCATCCGACGAGTAAGTGGCTCAAGGCTAATTTGCCCGAAGAACTGATTTATTGTGCCTATCAATTACCCGCCGACTGCGCTGATATAGCGGTTATTTTGCGCCATGTCTGGCTGTTTTATCATAACCGCACTGAAAGATATAACGGGGTCGTGGTGGGGGTGGGGGCTGGCAAGACCACCAAAGAACGTCACCAGAAGGTTCATCAGGATATTGTTGATGTCTTTACTGGCAATGTGGCGAATTTAGTTAATGCCTATAGCGATGGCAGCAACCCAATCCGCGAATTAAAAAAGCTTAAAAACCTGCTACATGCCGGGGATATTCTGGTCTGGCAACATCGGAAAATGGTAGGGAAAAAGGCTGTGCGGAGTGGCGGTCATACCCATACCATTACCAGCGTAGAACGTGACCCTGGCAGTGGCGAGATAAAAGATATCAAAGCTCTCCAGGGCAACGAACCAATTTTTGAGGAGCAGGCCGCCGAGATTCGCAAATTCCTTAAACAAAAACCCTATGCTAAAGGCACAAGAGACCCCCTGCGCGATGCCCCTGGGCGACGGATAGAAATTGGTGATTTAGACTCAAGCAAGCTAAAGGAGACTGACGAGGGTATCTGGTGTTGGAGCGACACCCCGCCTACGGTTTTGGTGGCGGCTGGCCCACCCGCCGGAGCTACTAAACCCCTCGCTAGAGGTTCAAGCAAGCGTGTTTTGGGAACACCCGCCGACTGGCTACCTATTCTCAAAAATGCCACTGGTGAGACCCTTCAGGGAGCTATCGAAACGGCTCTCCAAGCGGTGCGGTCAATGGTAGAAGCGGACCAGACCGTCGAACAAGAGGTCGCCGCAAAAATTGGCGAGGCGGCGGGCGGGCGGTTATATAAACTTGACCACAAATCCACCACCTTTGATAAAGATGCTCATTTGGTCAAATTTAAGGAAATCGAGGCTGTAATGGATGCCATTGCAGCCGCTACCACCCTGCCAAAATTCAAGAGTAAGGTCAGTAATTTATTTTCAACAATCAAGGAGAATTTTGAACGGGCGGCCTTGCGAAACGAGACAACCGTAGGTAATACCCGGCGTATTCCCGTGGAAGGGCTTTCCGGTGGTTTTCAGCCTAAAGGCAAAAGCGGGGTGGGGCAAGCCGTTGTTATTATTCCTCCGGCAGCTAAAATTTCCAATGCCAAAACCCAGCCGCCAGTTGAAGTTTTATTACATCTGCACGGCTATGAAGCCAGACTTGATAAAGGGGAAGCTTCGCACGATGTGGCAATGGACAAAATGGAACAACAACTTGAGGCGAGTGGTCGGCCAATGATTGGGGTCTTGCCGCAAGGCTCGTCCAAATCCAGTTTTGGCGATGATTTTAACTCTAATACTTATATTGATGAAGTCTTCAAAAATCTGGCGGCTTCGGGGGTTTGGGCTACCCCACCCGCTATTTCCCAGGTGGTATTATCAGCCCATAGTGGCGGCGGTTTTACCCTGGCCGAAGGTGGCATGCTGGGTGATAGCAGTCGCACCCCTTCTGACAAACAATTGGGCGAAGTAGCCCTGTTTGATGCGATTAATGGGCCAAACGAGTTTAAGGCTTTAGAAGGCTGGCTATTTCCGAAAATGGAGGCCGAAGTGAAAAAGCTAAATTCACCCGATAAAGATACCGCCGAAAAAAAAGAAACTTATTTAAAGCAGAAGGCTTTTCGCTTTAAGGCTTACCATACTGGCGAGGAAAATGTTAAACCGAATGTTTCAGCCAATGGTAGCTACGCCACCCGTCACGCTCAATTAAGGCTTGACTTGAATAAATGGTTTAATGACCACGCGGCTGACCTGGGTGGGGCAGGCTCAAAAGTGTTTGAGGCCTTTCGCCAAAACTACGAGGTAAAAGCTACTGGTGGTGGTGAACACGAAAGCCTGATGGGTCGGGGTCACGTTAAAGATGCTTTGGCTAAACCCTAATAAAAGCTCTGTATACCTCTGTAGTGAAAACCATAACGCCTAAAACCTAACACCTTGATTTTGGTATAATAGGCGGCGGAGGTAAAAAGATGACTGATTTTGATTTTGACCCGGAGAGTGTAGATAAAGTATTGCAGTTTACTGACCAGCGTTTGCGACAGGTTAGTGCGCCTGTTAGCGACGCGCTTTTTGATAGCCAGGAGTTGCGGGACTGGATTGTGCGGCTAGACCGTTCCCGGCAGGTTTTTGGCGGAATTGGGATTGCCGCCCCTCAGGTTGGCCTTTTCCAACGGTTGGTAGTGATTGATATTCCGGCTTACGAGCGGGTAGGCTTTGGGATGGTTGAGGCTCGCCCACTTCACGCCCTGATTAACCCGGAAATCGTCTGGTTTTCGGATGATAAGATGCGGGCGGCGGAAGGTTGCCTCTCGGTCAAGGGTTACGAGGGGGTGTTAAGTCGCCCGGTAAAAGTTGGGGTAGTGGCCTATAGTCCCGAAGGTAAGCGGCTGGAATTTGAGGCCAGTAGTTTGTACGCCCGCGCCCTTCAACACGAATTCGACCACCTGGACGGAATTCTTTATCCAGACCGAATCGCCGCCCTGAAGGATATTCGCAAGGTGCAACCTGTCGAGCTTGAAGACCCGGTTTTGGCGCGCAATTATCAGGTGCGCCCCGCCCCTACGCTCATATTGTAGGGTATGCTATAATTTTCAAGTTCTTTGGGATTAAGTTTATATGATAAAATCGGATTTAGGAAATTTTTTTGCCCTGCTGGTGTTGGCCCTGGTAGCCGCCTTTGGTTACTACCAGGGGTTCATAACCCTGGTTACCCGCAAGGTACAATTTAGCGAAACCCGCCGCGCTGTTGGTTTACCTGCGATTGGTCTGGCTTTGCTTTATCTGGCCGGGGCGGTTGCTGCCAGCGGTGTAGCGGTGTTATTTTATTTCAGTTTGAACTAAACGGTTGTGGGTTTTTGGTTGTCGGAATAAGAAGGATTGCCGATTTAGATTTTTGATATTAGATTTTCAACTATATAGAAAGAATTACTATGCCTGTACTGGTTAACTATAACAAATGTAACTGTGCGCCGACCTGTTTCGCCGCTAATGCTTGCCCGTACGACGCGCTACACGTAGATAAAATTGCTCTGAAAGTTTGGGTAGAGGCTGATAAATGCGGCACTTGTCCTGCCCCATGCATGAACTTCTGTGATGCGGTGGCCTTGAAATATGCCCCTAACCTGGAAGAATTGGCGATTATGCAGCAGGAGTTAGACGGAGCTTTGACAGTAGAGCAAGCCGTCGAAGCCCGCAAAGTGCTAATGGAAGAAATGAAAGCTAAGGCTGAAGCCGAAAAAGAGCCAGAACAGGAAGTAGTACCTGTTTCCGCACCCCTGGCCCTGACTACCCAGAACTTTGTGCAGGAAGTGGTGCAATCCGCCATGCCTGTACTGGTAGATTTCTGGGCGGAATGGTGCGGCCCTTGCAAACAAATTGCCCCGATTATTGATGAATTGGCTAAAGATTTTGCCGGGAAAATCAAATTTGCCAAGCTAAACGTGGACGAAGAACCCGCCGTTGCCGGGCAGTTAGGCATCCAAAGCATCCCGACCCTGATGATTTTCTACGGCGGTCAGGTGGCCGATATGATTGTGGGGGCGGTTGCCAAGCCCGAACTAAAAGCCCGGCTGCAACGGGTGGTGGATGCAGTGGCCCAATTAGAAGCCCGTCAGAAGGGTGTGCCTCCCACCCCGGCGGCTACTCCACCCCCAGCCGCGCCCAAGCCCAATCTGACCCGTCCGGTGATGAAGCCACCCCGCCGCCTGAAGTAGGCGATTGTCGGTTGACCTAACCCCCTAGCCCCCTTCCCTATAAAGGAAGGGGGAATTTTATTTCCTTTCCCTTTGAAACGGAGAAGCCAGCTTACGGGCCGAGTGAGGGTTTCTTTGAACAAATTACTTAGCGGCAAGGCTGACTTTCATCGCCCCAAAGTTGAGTTTGCGACCATCCTCGTTTTTATTGGCACTGGCGGGTAGAACCGGGTCGGGGCTGGAAAAGCTGATAATGTTTAAACCGGGGGGAATAGTTAACTCTAGTTGAATATCCTTTTCCTCGTAAAAATCAGGGAACTGGTAGGTAGCGGCGGCAAAACCGTTAATTGAAGCAGTTACGGTGCGGGTTTTCTTGCCAGCGGTTGGCACGAAATGGAAAATAGTGGCCTTGAAAATCGCCCGCACAGGCTCTTTGGTAAGGTTGGTGGCGGAAAACTCCGCCGGGAAGCCCGTGCTATCATCGGCCCAGCGATACGTTCCCCGGTCATTTTGCTGACTATCGTACCAGCCGCGCCCAATATCCAGCACCAATTTTTCGGCCAGGGGCGGGGCAGACGGCACTTTGTAGACCTCCATGCGTTCGTCCTCATACACTGGTTTGGAGTTCGGCCCGATACCCGCCTGAATCAGCCGCCGATTCCGATCTAAAAGCCGACTCAGAATGGCTTCTTTCCAGATAATAACGTAACGTACGTTCCAGTAATTTAGCAACGGCGTGCTAATTTTGCTGAAATCGGGCGAAGGAGTAATATCTTTGGCGGGGCGGTACAACGTTTCCTGGGGGCTACCCAACCAGAAGAAATCCCGGAAATAAGGGGCTATTTTGGAAAAATTATTCGGGTTGGTCAGCTTGTGGTCGCGGGCATAACGTCCGCCAAACCGTAATTTATTATGCACAATCTGATAGGCCTGATAGACATTCTCACCCCGCCCACCCTCGGTAAACAACGGCAGTTCCAGCAAAGAATATTGCTCTGGGTCTTGCGCTATTTCCTCAAAGAATTTGGGGGTGTTAAGCGGATCTATCTCGACATTCCTCGTTTGCAGCATAAAAGCCGATAAGGACAAAATCAGAACGCCCGCCACCATTCCGAGCTTTAACGGTGCTTGCCACGTTAGTTTTATTTTGGAGAGCATTGGAATAAAAAGCTCAAGCAGGAATTTCAGGCCATAGGCCAACAATAACCCAAAAGCCAGCAAAAAAAGAGTATAGAAACGGCCTGGGTCACGCCCCGCACTCAAACCGGGGATTTTGTAGAACAGGGCATAAGGCATCGGTAGGTCGGTTACGTTGCCGCCCAGAATTAGCTGCGGTCCCAGCGTAAATAACATTGCAAACAGCCCGCAAATTACCCAGAATAAAGCCATTTCCCGGCTTGCCCGGTTTCGCAGAGCTACCACCAATCCGAGAAACATCAAAGCAATCGGTAGATAGCCGGGGTTGGTCAGGGCGGGTTGGATGTAACCCAACAAATCCAGACTATGATACAAACTTTGCTCACTGACACTCAGCCATGGGTTCTTGTTGGCTTCGTCCACCATCGGTAGTACCAGAGGAAAAATTATTATCCCACCCCAGATGCCCCCCACCCCCGCCAATTTGAGGAAAATCAGCCCTTTCTCTCGCCAACTTCGCCGGGTAAACAAAATAAAGGTAAAGAAAAGGGCGGTGGTCAGTACCGCGTAAATGGTGTACTGCCAATCGGTAAAGGTCAGCAAGAAAAGCCCCAAAATTGAAAGCAGTCCGTAAAGTCGCCACTGCTTTGGGCGGAAAACCAAGCGGAATATAAAAAATAAATACAAGGGCAACCACTGAGCCGAGAGTTTTTCGGTCTGACCCGCCCCAAAGAAGCCCAATACCTGGTCGTTGGCGTAGGTGAAAATCGCTGCCCCCGCGAACGAAGCCAGGGGGCTTTGCACAAAATCGTTAATCAGCAAATAGCCGCAAAAGGTGGTCAGGGCCAGCGAAATCAGGAACATCAGGTTGGTAGTAGCCACCGCCCCGATAATCGGCCACAGGGGTAATGCCAAAAGGGCAGTCAGGGGGTGGAGAGTGTGGTAGCGCAAGCTGATACCGAAGGGGTAATACATGTAGTCGGTGAAATAGGGGTTACGGCCTTTGAGCAGGGCGGTTTTCGTCCAGAAATCGTTCCATAAATTCTCGTAGCCATCAGCATCACCACCGACCACCCCGACCCCCAGGTTAACCACTACTACCCGCCCGTAAATCAAAGCCAGCACAATCGCCGCCAGCAGGGCCAGCATCGTTGGGTTTGCCAGCCAGCCAATCCGAATTTTATTGAAAATTGGGGAAGTTTTTGTGGTGGGGGAAATAGTGTTGTTCGTTTCGGGTTTTAACAAAAAGTTTACCTCAAGTGGCAGTCCAGTCAGGCTAAAAATGCCACCTGATTATAACAACGCTGCCACAGAGCGTCAAACGGGGAATAGAAGTAGGAATAAAAATAAGAATCTTTTGTAGGGGCGTGGTCGCCACGCCCTCATTAGAAATTTTTATTTTGCATATCCGATTTCGGGTTTCCAACTCAGGGCTTCTAATCTCCTACACAGCAGCGAAAGGATTGCGGAGGATACCCAAACCTTCAATCTCAACCTCGCCCACATCGCCCGGTTGCATCCAAACTTTAGGGTCGCGGCCCATCCCCACCCCTGGTGGTGTCCCGGTTAGCACCACATCTCCGGGTTGCAGGGTAAGGCCGGAGCTAAGATAAGAAACCAGGAAAGGAATTTTGAAAATAAGCTGACTGGTATTCGAGTCCTGCATGGACTTACCGTTCAGTCGAAACTGGATACGCAGATTATGGGGGTCGGCAATCTCGTCTTTGGTGGCGATATATGGCCCAAGCGGGCAATAGCCATTCAGCGATTTGCCCCGCACCCACTGGGTATCGGCCATCTGGATGTCACGGGCACTAACGTCATTGGCGCACAGATAGCCCGCCACATAATCCATTGCAGCTTCTTCCGAAACGTTATAAGCGGTTTTGCCGATTACAAAAGCCAATTCCGCTTCGTAGTCAACCTCTTTGCTGGTACCATCCAGAATGACCGTATCGTTTGGCCCAGCTAACGTGTTATTCCACTTGGAAAACACTATCGGATGATCGGGGACTTTAGCTTTAACCTCCTGCACATGGTCAAGATAGTTTAGACCAATGCAGATAATCTTGCCGGGGATAGGCAAGGGGTTGTGTAAAGTTACATCTTCCAGTGAGGGTAAATCAGCAGAAGCAATACCTGAAAGCGAGGCGCGAATTGCGTCCAATTGAGCGTCGCCAAAATCGTTAAAATCGCCGGAGATAGCCGCGACTTTTGAACCTTCGGCGGTTTCCAGAATAACGCCGCGCCGGGGTTGCGAATCTTTTTTAGTGGTGAAGACTACCAGCTTCATCGGGTGTGTGCTCCTTTTTGTCGTTGTTGTTAGAAATTTTTTTGAGACCTTTGCCGTGCCCTTCGACCTTCGGGTTAGTATTAATCAGGGGGACATGTTCCAGGCGTAATAAGCTCCAACCCGCCAGCACCGCCACCGCTCCACCGACCACATAGCCATCACGGACGGTTGCGCCTGTAACTATCAGGGCCGCTACCCCCAACGCCCCACAAATCAGGTAAATTACTAAAACTGCTTCGCGCCTGGAAAGGCCCAAGGCCACCAGACGATGAGAAGTGTGGTCTTTGCCGCCGCGCATAATAGGTAAACCGCGCCGTATCCGCGAAATTGTCACCAGACTAATATCAAACAGGGGTAAACCCAACACCAGCACCGGCACCATCCAGGTTACAAAGTCGGTATTAGGGAAACGCAACTTGATGCCCATTGCCGCCAATAAATAACCCAGAAATAACGAGCCACTATCGCCCATAAAAATCTGGCGATGTTGCTGCCGGGCAATGATACCAAAATTATGATATATAAAACCTACCGCCGCCCCTGCCAGTGCCGCCCCTAACGCCGCCACCAGCCACTGTCCGCTCTGGTAGGCAATTAAAAAGAAAAAAGCCGAAGCCACCGCCGCCACTCCGCCCGAAAGGCCATCCATATTGTCCAGAAAATTCTGGGCGTTGGTTATAGTCACTATCCAAAGCAAGGTTACGACGATATTAAGCCAATCCAGCCGGAAAACTTCAATTTTAACCCCGCTAATAATGAGCCAATAAGCTACCCCAAGCTGGCTCAAAAACTTTAGCAGGGGCGAGAGGCCGTATTTATCATCCAGCAAACCGACTAAACCGAGAACGGTGGCTCCCAACAAAATTGCCGCCAGTTGCCAGATAAAAAAGGGCAATAACCAGCTCGATAAAATTAGCAAGGTCAGGGTAAAGGCCAGATAAATCGCTACGCCACCCAGCAACGGCACGGGCGAGGCATGCACTTTACGGGCACTTGGGGCATCTACCACCCCGATTTTCAGGGCCACCCAGCGAGCAAGCGGCGTGCCCAACAAAGCCAGCACCAGCGCAGCCACAAACAAGGCCAGATAAAAGGCTATTCCTGGATTTTCTGGTGCGACCTGAATTGGCACTTTAAATCCTATTACTAATAGGCAAGTTATTCACTCCAAAGGCACAAAGGGGTTTATTTATTAAACTGTGCCTCTGTGTCTCTGTGGTGAAAATTAAAATGATCAACCGACTACTGGCAACCGACAACCGACTACTGACTGGTTGCGAGGAAATTTTGCACGGCGGCTTTGACTTCCTGACCCTGCTGCCCTGCTAAATCCAAAGCGCGTTGGCCTTCGCTCTGAGCCTGTTGCGCTCTACCCGAACGTTGATAGATAACCGCCAGATAAGCATGAGCGTAGGATTGAGCGGGGTCGCCCTGAGTCGCCGCTAATAACAAAGGTTCGGCCTCGGCAAAATTATTGCGATAGAATTGATACATCCCAAAAGTTTGCTGATAGAAGGCTTTGTCAGTGCCTTTAAGCTCCGTATTTGCCAGACCCTTCTGGAAAGCTGGCAGTAAAGTATTCTGGTCAACAGCCTGACCCGTAGACAGCAACTGCACTCGTTGGATATAACGGAAATTATTGCCTAACTCTTTGGGGTTGATTTTAGCAACCTCGGCATACTGCACCGCCGCATCATCGTTCCGCCCCGCCGAAAGATAAATATCGCCCAGCACCCACCGTCCAAAATCGAATTTCGAGTCAAGCTTAACCGAATCCTCACCCACCTTTATGGCTTGCTGCAAAACCGCCTGATTAGTTGTACCGTCTGGTTTGCGACTGGCATTGACCAGGGCGGCGGCGTATTCGGTGCGGATGCGGGAATTTCGGGGGGCTTCCACAATCGCCCGGTCATACCAATCGAGTTGTTTCTGGGTTAATTCGCTGCGTTTAGCCTGGTCAGCCTGTGACCATTGCCCATAAAGACGTGCAAGGTTGGCATAATGGTCGGGGTTGAGCGGGGCAAGCTCACGGGCGCGTAACAATTCCCGTTCACTGGCCTGATAATAACCCTGGGCCTTAATGATAGAAGCATTCGGGTCAGTTTTGGGCGGCGGGGTGGTGGTTGGTTGGGCCTGGGCGGGTTGAGAAGGGGCTTTAAGGGTGGATTCGGCTAAATCCAAATAAACCTGACCGAGATATAAATCATAACGGTCTTGAGAAGGTGCAATGCGCGAGGCTTCCGAGAAGTAGTAGGCTGCTTCTTCCGGGCGGTTGGAACTGGCAAGGTTCTGGCCCTGTTTATAGGAAGTATCGGCAATAATCGGCACAAAATTACTCAGGTAAATAAAAAGCAACAAAACCACCCCGATAGCAACCGTCACCGACCAGAACCAGGGCCTTACCTCGGCTTCTGGCACGCGCAAAAGTAGCATATCAAAACCAGAAACGTTGGGGCGGGAAGCAGGGCGTACCGGACTGGTGACCCCTTTCGGCGGCGGTGCTTTAACGTTAGGTTTAGTCTTGCTTTTGTCGTCCATGCTGGCGGTAACGGGCTTACCTTTGCCGTTTCTGCCGCCCTTGCCCGCCATCGCCGCAACTTTCTCGTTAACTTTTTCTTCTACTACTGGTTCGGCAACAGGCAAAACATTCTGGCTTTCGACAGCCTGGGGCGCAAAACTACCTCTGGTTAAACCACCCACAAGCACAACTAGAGCCGCCGTTGTCCAGAACATCATCCAGCTACTGACAATTTGAATTCCGGTGGCAATCTCTATCAGGTGCGAGAACATAATCGCCATCAGGCTTGCCAGCAAAACTTGCGAGTCAAAGCGGCGGGTGCGCCGGATAAACTTTATAGCGTAATAGAAAAAGAGCAAAATAAAGCCAACGTAGGCTAAGAAACCAAGAATCCCGGTAGTTACCAGCGCGTCTAAATAAGCATTATGAGAACGGTCAGGAATGGCGTTGCGGGCTTCAATATAACCAAGCTCTACCTGATAGAATTTGGGGGATATGTAATACATGGTCTCTGGGCCATTCCCTAGTAAAAGACGGAGCGGGTCATTTTTGGCGGCATTACCCAGAATTTCAAAGTCGGTTTGCCAGATAAGGCGGCGCACCTTGCCAGTTCCGTCGTCGGTCTGAAGAAACTCGCCGAGACGACCAATTTCAGGGTTTTTTCGCAAGATTGAAAAAGCTGGCTCAAGCGGGGTTGTGCCGGGCGTTAGGTTGAACAAGACCAGAAAAACCCCACCAACCAGGCCAATACCCAACCAGACCGATAACCATTTCCAGTTTTTACGTACCGCAAAAAGAATCGGTGGTACCAGATAAAGCCCTACTAACATCCCAGCTAAAGGCCCGCGACTCTTGCTATAAACGATTACCAACAGAGTCATACCTAGCAACAAAACATAACAGGCCAGTTCGACCAGTCGGAACAGGAAGTTATTATCGGTATCCTTGCGCTTGACGGTAAAAAGGAAACAAAGGCCAAAAGCCGCCAGCACCACGATTGGTACCGACCACCAGGGGCCGATAGTAGTGCCGCCAACTAGCTGTTGAGCCGTTCCCGCCGCACTGCCACTACTATTAATACCGGATTGGGAAGCCGCTACCGCAATTCCGGTTTGTTCGGGGCGATAGTTAGCGTTCAGGTTCAGAACCGCATAAAACACCCCAACTTCAAAAATAAGAAAGATTCCATACATAATAAACCAACTGAGGGCGGTATTGCGGCTGCGTTCGGAGATGGCGCGGCTGGCCCGGTTAGCATAGAGCCAACCGGCGGTGGTAATAACCCGGTAGAGAACCAACGGCACTACCATAATAAGAAAAGCCGAAATAAAAATAGCGTTACCCATTGTGCTGGTCACGCGGAAGGTTGTGTCACCTTGCCAGGGCAACGGGTCGCCCTTGTTATGCTGTAATATGCCATAGAGGGTAACAGGAATGGCGGTGAGAAGTACAAAACTGATGAGCCGCTCAATCTGGCGGCGTTCGGTCAGGTTAAAAACCAGCGTCAGGAAAAAAATAACGTAACTGAAAAAAGTATAAGTGCCTTGTAAACGGTCATAACTACCCCAAAAGCTGACGTCTGGCGAAAGCGAAACCAGCGTAGCCACGATATAGGCAAAACAAAGGGCCAGGGCTGGCAAAACCAGCGGGCGGCTGGTGATGATGCGCTGCCAGGGCTGGCTATCCGGCCCAATTGTATCGCCGTCGGGGGGGAATTCTTCGATGGTTTTGCGGGCGACGCGGCGAGGGTTAGTGGGAACTCGGCTAGCGGTAACATAACGATTAGCCACCATCATCGCCAGAGCTTTGACCAGCCACGCCCCGGCTAAAACCATCGAGAAGCTACGAAACAGCGAAATTTTATCTGGCTCAAATACCCGGCTGGTGTAGATGTTGAAATAGAGAGGAATTGTTACCAGAGCCAAAAGCCAGGTAACTTCCATTATAATATTGCAGCTTTGAACAATTCGCCTGGTCATGAGGTTTTAAGTTCCTCTAGCGAGGATTGGGAGTAAGTCCCATTCCGCGCCGTATACTGGCTTAAAGTGCCGTTGTGGGCCGCTTCCTTCCAACCGCTTACCTCTTTTAGCATCTCGATGGCACTGGAACGCATTGACTCACTGATGGGTAAGCCGCCCAACATTGCCGCCAGCTCGTTTATTTGCTCCCCTTCGGTTAGTTGCTGGACGGTGGTGGTGGTGCGTTCTTCTTTTACGGTTTTGATAATATTAAAGTGAGCATCGCCAAAAGCGGCAATCTGAGGTAAGTGCGTAATACAAATTACCTGATGATGTCCCACGTTGGTCAATTGCCAGAGCTTTTCGCCCACTACCTGACCACTGCGCCCGCCAACTCCCACATCTATTTCGTCAAAAATCAGGGTGGGGATAGAATCTTCCGCCGCCAGAATAGATTTCAAGGCCAGCATCAGGCGGCTGGTTTCACCACCACTGGCAACTTTTTGCAACGGCTTGGGTGGTTCGCCAGGGTTAAGCGAAACGTAAAACTCCACCCGGTCTATCCCCCGCCCGTCAAAAGCGTAGCGACTGGCTTCTTTGTCTGGCAGGGTGGCAGGTGCACCGTTGGGGTCTTCGTTCTGGGTAATATTGACCTGAAACCGCGCCCGCAACAGTTTCAAATCGCGCAAGGATTGTTCTACTTCCCCCGCCAATCTTTCCCCGGCACTCCGGCGAGCAATGGATATTTCGCTACCTAAAGCCCCGATTTTTTGCAGTAATTTAGTTTCCTGGGTTTGTAATTCGGCTAAACGCTCGCCACTGTGTTCGATTTTATTTAGTTCGTCGGCAGCATTTTTATAGTAGGTGAGGATTTCGGCAATATTCGCCCCATATTTGCGTTTAAGGTTGCGAATTAGTTCTAGACGTTCTTCAATATCTTCCAGGCGGGCGGGGTCATGCTCGATGCGGTCACGGAAATCCCGTATCGCAGAAGAAACGTCTTCCAGTTTATAGCTGGCCTCCTGTACCGCCTCTAAATGCTTGGCAAAGCTAGCCTCGAACTTCTGCAAATCGCCCAACAATCGCTCAACTTCCGATAGCGACTCCTGAATGGAACGCCCACTGGCTTTGGTGCGTCCAGCGTAGCCCCCTTCGTCCCCACCTTCGTCAAAGCCCTGGTATAAAACCTTATAGGCTCGGTCTGCCAGAGTAGTTAATTTTTCGGAGCTATTGAGGATTTGCCGCTCCTTGAGCAAGGCTTCTTCCTCACCCGGTTGTAACTTGGAGGCGGCGATTTCTTCCACCTGAAATTTCAGCAGTTCCACCCGCCGATTAAGTTCGCGTTCATCGCGTTGCAAAGAGCTGATTTCTTTTCGTACTGTCCGCAAGGTGCCGACCAACTCACTCAAGGCGTTACGCTGTTTGATAACCCCGGCGTATTGGTCAAGCAATTCCAGATGTTCGCTGACCCGCAGCAAGGAAATATGCTCGGTCTGCCCGTGAATATCCACCAGAGCCTCACCAATCTCCCGCAGCATATCCTGGCGCACGGCAGTCCCATTAATCCGGCAAACTGTCCGCCCGCTCTGGTTCAATTCGCGGCTCAGGGTCAAGTTTAGGCCAGTGGGGGTGCGGCTATCGTCGTCAAGCAAACTTTCTTCGTACAGCCTATCCAGCAGCTTTTTGAAACGCTCATCCTGTAGAGCGGCTTCATCCAGCTTTAGTTCAAAAATGCCCTCGACTCTGGCCTGATTTTGACCGTGCCGAATAAATTCCGGGCCGACCTTTGCCCCCAGCATCGCGCTCATCGCATCAATAATGATGGATTTACCCGCGCCTGTTTCGCCGGTCATGGCATTAAAGCCCTCCGTAAAACGCAGGGCCAGGCGGTCAATTATGGCAAAATTTGTTATATTTAGTTCAATTAACATAGAAATTCTTTATGTAGGGGTGGAGTTTCCCCACCCATAAAACTTCCCAAATTAGGGTGAGGCAACCTCACCCCTACAGAATCCGAACACCTATTCGAGTTAATATTTTACCATACTCCGAGCGAGTCGCGCCAACCCTCTTGATAATGGGCGTAACTGAGCAACAAGCCTTCGCGGATACCGTATTTGCTGATAATCACGCTTTCCAGCTCGAATTTTTCCATAATGGCATTGGCAATCAACGCCCCGGTGCCAAAGGTCTGGGCGCGGCTGGGCACAAGATTATAACGCGTAGCCAGAATATAACTATGTTTAGTGGTAGCCAGGTTAGCCGCTTGCAGCACCTCGCCTTTGGAGAGGGTTTCGCCCCGCCGACCCCGATTAAACACGCGGGTGATGGCTTTAACATTACCCCCCGCCAGAATCCCGTAATTCAGCCCAACCCGCATTTCGGGCCAATGGGCGGTACCAAAAATCTCGCCTAACTTGAATTGGGCCGCCTGCACTTGCTCCAAAGTAATTGGGTCGCCCGCTTTGCACAAGGCCCGCAACTTAATCGAGCCAACCGGAAGATTAACGATAGCCCGCACCTGATTAAAACTGACCAGGACGATTTCAGTGCTGCCGCCACCAATATCCGCCACAAAATAATGATTGGGCAAGAGCATATTATGGGTAGCGCCCCGAAAGCTTAAAATAGCCTCTTCTTTTTGGGAAAGCACATTGATATTCAGGCCAAGTTGTTCTTTGGCCTTTTGTAACAGCTTGACCGAGTTACGAGCCGCCCGCAGTGGTTCAGTACCAAAGACAATGTAATGGGCGTTGCGGGAGATAGCAATCTGATGGTAGAGGTCAAGCAGTCGCATAGTCAGGTCGAATTTGGCGGGGGAAATTTCGCCTTGATAGCTGACATCCTCACCAAGGCGGGCCATCTCTTTGTGGTCTTCGAGAATCTCAATTTCCGTACCGTCAGTACGGGCTACAATCAGGTGGACGGTGTTGCTTCCGATATCCACCGTACCTACGGTTACTGCCTCAGCCAGATTCATCATTAGCGTTGTTGGTTATTCGTTATTGGTTAAAAATCAAATGTCGAAGGTCAAAGGTTTTTAGATTTTAGATTTTAGATTTTCTCAGGCTGATTATAAACGTTGAGCGAGGCAATATCAATTTGCAAATAGACCAAAACATAAAAATTGCCCCTTTTCAATTATTCAATAACGAAAAGAGGCAATTAAAAAATTCCGGGAACGATAAGCCTTATGAGACTTGTTGGGTAGATGGCTCGGCAACCGGGGCGGGCGCAGCAGCAGCGGACTCAGCGACAACAGATGCGGCGGGAGCCATGTCTCTGGCTGAGGGCGGGCGCACTAACGCTTCTGAGGCCGGGCGAGGAGCTTTTTCCCCAGCGGCTGGTTTTACATTAGATTTAGTCAAAATCATGGTCATGGCCTTGCCTTCCATTTTAGGAAACTGGTCAAGGGCCGAAATATCTTTCAATATTTCAATCATCTGGTTCAGCAATTCCCGCCCGATTTCGGTATGGGCTAACTCGCGACCACGGAAGCGAACCGTAACTTTAACTTTATCGCCTTCTTCCAGAAAGCTTCTGGCCTGTCGGGCTTTAGTCATAAGGTCATGGTCGGCAATCTTGGGTTCGAGGCGAATTTCTTTTACCACAATAACTTTTTGGGTCTTACGAGCTTCGCGTTCTTTTTTGGTTTGCTCGTAACGGTACTTCCCATAGTCTAATAAGCGACAGACTGGCGGCTGGGAGTTAGGGGCAACTTCCACCAAATCCAGATTGCGCTGGCGGGCAAGATTTTGGGCATCGCGGGTACGCATAACCCCAACTTGCTCTCCATTCTCGTCAATAACTCGTACTTCAGGCACACGGATGCGTTCATTCACGCGAAGATTTTTGCTAATAACGGGACTCCTTTCGGCAAAAGTTTGGTTAATAACTCAATTCAAACTATCTGACACTATTATCTAAAATTATGCCAGTTAGTGCTGAATAATTCCCTTCATCTACGAGAAGGAATTATCAGGTTCGTTTACTTGATTTCAAGGCTAGAGTTTGTGTTAAATCGTTGGTACCCTTCCGGGGCCTAGGCTTGGGCGGCGGTTTAGGAGAGGGTAAACGTCCTGTAAGTTCGCAGGAATACTATCTCAGCGTCATAGTAAACTGGTGGATAGATAGGCAGAAATGAGATTTCCACAATTTATCCACAACAAATATAGCACGTTTGTCTTTATGCGTCAACGGTAATAACGCAGATTTAACACAAAAGTGACTTCAATTCAAGCCGAAACTTGTTATACTAACCCCTGGACAAACTGTAACCAGAAAAGGTTTAGAAAGAGATTATGGCGAAACAATTTAATAGGTATGATGTAATTCTTATCGGGGCTGGTCATAATGGCTTGACTACCGCCTGTTATCTGGCAAAAGCGGGTTACAAAGTTCTGACATTGGAACGCCGCCATCTGGTGGGAGGGGCAGTCGTAACCGAAACCGATATTTTCCCCGGCTATCGTATAGATACTTGCAGCAGTTATCATGTGGTGGTAAATGGTACACCCATTATCCAGGAACTTGAGTTAGAAAAATTCGGTCTGGAATATATTGATATTGACCCTTGGGCTTTTGCCCCTTTCCCCAACGGCAATCATATTATTTTCTACCGGGATGTTGACCGTACCGCCGAGTCTATCGCCAAATTCTCCCCGCAAGATGCCGAAGCCTACCGTCGTTTTATGCGAACCTGGATGGGCTTTAACGAAACAATGCTTCAGGTATTTTGCAGCCCACCCAGCCTGTCAAAAATAGCTAAAACCATTTTCAAGCACGAATTGAGGCATGGTGGGCAGCTTTTGCGGACGGGTATTAACCCTTATTATTTAAGGGACATTTTCAGCAGCTACGGCAAGGTTATCAACCGTACTTTCAAATCTCCCGAAGTGCGGGCGGCAATGGCCTGGTTAGGGGCGCAAAGTGGCCCTGGCCCTAATGAACCGATTAGCGGTGAGTTGATGGCTATGCAACAAAGCCTTTACCATCTGTTAGGGGTTCGACGCCCCAAAGGGGGAAGTGGGATGCTTTCCCAGGCTTTGGCCCGTTGCCTGGAATATTATGGGGGCGAAATTCGTACTGAAGCCGAGGTTAAGGAAATAATAATAGAAAATGGGGCAGTTAGCGGGGTTGAATTGGAAAATGGCGAAAAGTTTTTTGCCCCAACCGTTGTTTCTAACGCCCATGTGCAAACCACCCTGTTAAAAATGTTACCCGCTGGCACGCTATCATCTAAACTACGGCGGCGAGTAGAAAATATTAAGGTAGTCAACGGCTTTGGCATGACCGTACGCTATGCCATTGACCAGTTGCCAAATTATACCGCCTTTCCTACTGCTACAGCCGAGGGCAAAGTGCTTCCCGGCTTACCCCATAACGGCATGCAACTGCTTTGTCCTTCAATGGAATATCTGGAACGTACTTATAAGGAAGCCGAAGCCGGTCTGCCTCCCGCCCAGCCCGCCGTTATCGCTATGACCCCCAGCGTAATAGACAGTACCCTTGCTCCCAAAGGTAAGAATGTGTTGTATATCTGGGCGCAAACTCATCCCTATCGTTTAGGCAATGGCGAAAAGTGGGAAAATATCCGCCAGCGCGAGGCCGATAAATGTTTACAGGTGGTGGAAGAGTTTGCCCCCGGTTTTCGGCAGCACGTTCTGGGACAATATATCAAAACCCCCCTAGATTTGGAACGCATAAACGGCCTGGTAAATGGCAACCTGATGCACGTGGATATGAGTATTAAGCAGATGTTTTTCTGGCGACCTTTGCCGGAACTATCTCAATACAAAACTCCCGTTCCGGGCCTTTATCTAACGGGAGCCAGTACCCATCCGGGAGGCGGGGTGAGCGGTGCGCCAGGCTACAATGCCGCCCAGGTACTATTGGCTGACCTCAAGAAAACCCGCAAAACAGTGCTGGTGGCGGATGAGAAGTTGGTTAAACTTTAAATAGTTGTTGGTTGTTAGTTATTAGTTGTTGGTTGAATTCCCTCTTTCCTAAATCAGGGAAGGGGGCTAGGGGTACTCCTTTATTATTGCTCCTGTTTTCGCATTGACAGCCCTTGACCGACTGCTTATACTTAATGGGTCAGACAATATAGCCTGACTATATAAACCACGTCCAACCTATAATAAGGACGTATAAATTTAGAAATAACTATTAAGGCGAAGGAGTATTAAAAATGGGTGCTAAAACCCCGGCTGTTACCGATGCCACATTTGACCAGGAGGTAATAGCTACTAGCAGCGATAAGCCGGTGCTGGTGGATTTTTGGGCAGATTGGTGCGGACCGTGTAAGATGCTGGCCCCCACCGTGGAACAAATTGCCACCGAAAAAGCCGATAAGCTGAAAGTGGTCAAAGTGGATATTGATGCGAACCCGCAAATTGCCAACAACTTCGGTATTATGAGTATCCCCACCCTGATTTTGTTCAAGGATGGCAAGGCAGTCAAGCAGGTTGTGGGCAACCGTCCAAAAGAAAATATTTTAGCTCAAATTGAGCAATACTTATAATAGAGGAGTATAACAATGGCAAAGCCAAGTGCTGTAACAGATAATTCATTTGAACAGGAAGTAATCGCTAGCAGCAGCGAAAAACCCGTTCTGGTCGATTTTTGGGCGGCCTGGTGTGGGCCGTGTAAGATGCTTTCCCCAACTGTTGAGCAAATTGCCAACGAAAAGGGTGAAAAACTCAAAGTGGTTAAGGTAGATGTAGACGAAAACCCCAACATCGCCAGCCGCTACCAGATTTTGAGCATCCCCACCTTGATTCTTTTCAAAGACGGCAAGCCCGCCGCCCAGTTGGTTGGTAACCAACCAAAAGCCAATATTTTGGCTAAGGTTGACCCACATCTGTAAGATTTTTCAGGTGAAACCAAAACATTCCCCTTTTTCCCAGCCAGGAAGAAGGGGCGATTGCAAAAAAAATATAAAATTGTCACTCTGAAACGAAGCCAAAGAATCTCAATGTTTTAGGCAAGATTTCTCAGAGTGACAATTTTTTAATCGCCTGGACTTGCTTTGATTTTGTAAAACGGGCGTGTTATATTAGATCAGTAGCTATTTCAATAAAAAACGGTGAAATAATTAAAGCTTGATTACGAGGAGGTAATTATGTCCAACGATAATACCAGTATTTTTCGCGGCATGTACGAAAGCTTCGCCAAAGGCGATGTCCCGACAGTCTTAGGCATGATGGATGCTAATGTGGTCTGGGAGGAGTCGGACGCGCCTGGACATCCCTGGGGCGGCAAAAATCATGGCCCAGAAGGGGTTCTCAATAAGGTTTTTATGGCGATAGTCAATAATTTCGATAGTTTTACCGTCACCCCAAACGAATTTGTTGTGACGGATGACCGCGTGTTGGCAATTGGTCGCGTTAGTGGGACAGCCAAAGCCACCGGGAAGTCGTTTGAGTGCGATTTTGTGCATATCGGCACTTTCAAAGATGGCAAATTAACCCGCTTCCAGGGTCTTGAAGATAGTGCCTACCTGATGAGTACACTTAGTTAACCACTATCCTTAAATTAACTCGAAAGGCTCTTTTTTCAATTCCCCTTTTTTCTTGCAATCGCCCTTGCCAGAAGAAGGGGAATTTGCTTTTCAGGTTCATTTAACCTACCCACACCAAAGCGCATCTCCATAAATTCAACGAAAATTTCAATAAGTTGCAAAGAATTCTTGCTAACAAATTTAGAATCTTTGCTTCTTTACAAAAGCTTTGTAATTTGTTACTACTTTTAACAGCCTGACTTGCTATATTGTTATTGTATACTAAACAATCTTGCTCAAAATACGACCTTTTTCCAGCCATTTAAGGAGTTTATAATGGACGATGAGAAACGAATAGTACCGGAAAAGACCAGCAGTTCTGCTGAGTTAAATCTGGTAGGAGATACATCAAACACTAAAATCGCCGAGCCAGCCAAAACTACCCCCACCCCTGAAATCAAAAAACCGGGTGAGCTTTCTACCGATAGCGGCGGCGATGCAGGCAAACCGCCCCGCACCTTATCGCGCCCTAATCCCAAAACCGCCCGCCGCAAACGTAGCCGCTGGTGGATTTGGGTTCTGCTGATATTGGTATTGGTTGGAGCAGGGGTTGGTGCCTATTTCTATTTCAATTCCCAACAAACCACTACCGGCTTTACCGGTCAAACCAGCACTGTTAACTCGACTTCCTCCGTCAGCCTGACGGTAGGTGCAACCGGGCAAGTCCAGGCTAAGGCCGATTTAGCTCTTACCTTTGGCTCTGCCGGAAGTGTGACCGAAGTGTTAGTAAAGCAGGGCGACGCAGTTAAAAAAGGACAGGTTATTGCCAGGATTGATGACCGTGACTTGCAAACCGCCGTTAAGACCTCACAATCCAGTTTAAATTCGGCTAAGGCCAATCTGGAGAAAACCAAAGCCAGCTCGACCCCCGAACAAATTCAAATTGCTGAGGAACAGGTAAAACAGTCCAAACTCAAAGCCGAGACTACCAAGAACGGCAACTCTTTGCCTACCGATATTCAGAGTGCCCGTTCCCAATTGAATTCTGCGCAGGCCAAGTTGGAACAACTTAGGCAGGGCGGGTCAGCAGCCGACAAAGCTACCGCTCAATCTAACCTGAGTTCCTCCCAATCTAACCTGAGTTCGGCGCAAACCAAGTTGGATACACTTTTGGCTGGCCCGGATGCCGCTACGATTTCGTCGGCCCAGGCTAAATATGACCAGGCTCTAGCCAGTTTTGATAAAACCAAGAGCAACCTTTATACTTCAACGGTAAATGCCCAGGTTTCGCGTGAACAGGCTTTGACCGCCTTGAACCGGGCGCAGGATGCCTATAGCACCCAATATAACAACAATCATAACACTGATGGCACCCTCAAATCGGGCGTGAAGGATGCTGACATCCAGAACGAAACTAACCTCCTGCGAAGTTTGCAGGACGCCCAGGGTAACTTCAATAAAGCGGATGTAGCAGTTAACGACGCTAAAGTTAACTATGACACCGGGGTACGCAATGCCCAATCCAGCCTGGATGATGCTAAAATACAGCTCGATAAAGTTAAAGCTGGCCCAACCGCTTCCGATATTGCGGCGGCGCGTGCCAGTCTGGATCAAGCGAAGGCCTCAGTAGACAGTTCCAATGCCAACTTGCTTAAACTAACCCCTACTGATGCTGATATTGCGGCGGCTCAAGCCTCGGTTGACTCGGCTCAGGCTAATCTAGCGAAATTAACTACTGGTGGCACGGCTACCGATGTTGCTACCGCCGAATCTAACGTCCGTATTCAGGAGCTAACCCTGCAAAACCTGAAAAATGGCCCAAATGTTAACGACCTTGCCGTTCAAGGAGCCCAGGTAGATAGTGCCCAGGCCAACTATGATAAGGCTGTTACGGCCCTGGATAATGCAATTGTTAAAGCTCCTTTCGATGGTTTGCTTGCCAGTGTCGGGGTAATAGTGGGGCAATCGGTGGCGGCTAATACCAACGTGGCCCAGATAGTGGATACCAGCGAATTGCATGTGGATGTTAATGTGGGTGAGTCGGACATCAGCAAAATCAAGCTCAATCAAGGTGTGACCCTGAGCTTTGACGCCATTGCTAACCGCAGCTTTAGTGGCAAAGTAACCTTTATTTCCCCTAAATCTCAGGTGAGCAGCAACGTGGTTTCGTATCTGGTAACGGTCACGGTGGACGGTCAGGGTAAAAACAGTTTGCAGGAAGCCTTCCCCGACCAATACCAGAAATATCTGGATGCTTTGCGGGCGCAGTTCCAGCGAGCTGCCGGACAAACCGGAGCGGCGGGCTCTGCAACCCCTGCGGCTGGTGGGGCGGCCCCTGGTCAAGCTGGTGGTTTCCAGATACCCGCCGGAGCGCAAATTCCGGCTCAGTTCCAGGCGCAGGTCGCCCAACTTCGCAATAGCCTCGGCTTTTGTGGCTTTACCCCGGCGGGTGGGGCGGGCTTTGGCGGTGGGGCGGGTGGTCGCCCTGGTGGCGGAAATCCGGCGGCAACAACGGCAGGCGATGCTTCTGCAACAACCGCTCCGGCAGGTACTCCCGCCGCAGGTGGTAACGTAGGTGGCGGACGACAGGGTGGCGGTAACAATGCGGCGGGCGGAGCTAACCAGCAAGCCCAGAACCAGCCTAAAATCGGTATGACCGCTACGGTTACAGTCTGTCTGGACATTAAGGCAGCAGTATTATCAGTCCCGACCCGGGCTATCAAAACCAACACCACCGATAGAACCAGTTACGTTCAAATTCTGGATGCGGCTGGCACTCAGGTAAATCGCAATATTACGGTTGGTCTGCGTGGCGACACGGCGGCTGAAATTACCGGCGGCGACCTAAAAGATGGCGACAAGGTTATTATCAGCACAACTCCCACCAATCGCACCACAGGCAATAACAATCCGTTTGGTGGCGGTGGTGGTATCGCCCTACCTGGCGGTGGTGGCGGTGGCGGTGGCGGGAGATAATACTATGATTACAGTTCGAGATATAACCAAGACCTATTGGATGGGAGAAGTCGAGGTAAACGCCCTACGGGGTGTTTCCTTCGATGTGCCAGACGGTGAATTGATTGCCATCATGGGGCCAAGTGGTAGCGGTAAATCCACTCTGATGAACGTATTAGGTGCCCTTGACCAGCCCACCACCGGCAGCTACCAGATTGATGGCGAGGAAGTGGCCGATATGTCTGAAAACCAGTTAGCCGAGGTACGCAACCGCAAAATTGGCTTTGTTTTTCAGAGTTTTAATCTTCTACCCAAGCTGAGTGCCCTGGCTAATGTAGAATTGCCGATGGTTTATAGCGGTTTGTTCAGTAAATCTGAAAGGCGAGATAGGGCGGAATGGGCTTTAGAGTCAGTGGGTTTGGGTTCGCGGGTTCACCACAAGCCCAAAGAATTATCGGGCGGTCAGCAACAACGGGTGGCAATTGCCCGTTCATTGGTAAACGGCCCCGCCATTATCCTGGCGGATGAACCAACCGGAAACCTGGATAGCAGAAGCAGTATCGAGATTATGGGCATATTTCAACGCTTAAACATTGAAGAAAATATGACTATAATTTTCGTAACCCACGAACCAGATGTAGCAGCGTTCACCCGCCGCATTATCCATATACGGGATGGCTTAATCGAAAGTGACGAGCCCGTGTTGAATCAGCATCTGGCTTATGTCCGTGACGGTCAGGGACTGACGGAGGTATACTCTTGAGCATTATTGAATTAGTCAGAATGTCGGTTCTGAGCCTTATTTCTAATAAACTGCGAGCTATCCTGACGATGTTGGGGATTATTATCGGGGTAGCCTCGGTAATTGCCCTACAAAGTATCGGTCAGGGAACTATCCAGGATGCGCTGGCGAAGGTAGAACGGGCTGGTACAAATTTGGTTACGGTTAGCCCTTCCAACCAAAGCTTCGGGGGCATAGTTCAAAACAGTACCAACCAAAATTTAACACTGGAGGATTCCGATACCCTGGCAGCTGATCCCCGTATTACAGCGGCGTCGGGAGTGGCCCCGGAATATAACAACTTTGGTCAATTCGTCAATGGTTCGGTGAATGGGGTAGGGCGTATTGTTGGCACTAACACCAATTGGTTAGAGGTACACGATGCCACCTTGAGCAGTGGTGATTGGTTTGCCGATGCCGATATTACCAGCAACCGCACGGTGGTGGTGTTGGGAGCTAATCAGGCTAATACGCTCTTTTCCGGGGATGACCCGATTGGTAGAACTATCCGCATCAACCGCACCGGGTTTACGGTGGTTGGAGTGATGACGGCTAAAGGCGGCTCTGGTTTTGGCTCGATAGACGATCAGGTTTATATGCCGATTACTACCGCGCAGACCAAGCTTTTTGGCCCACGCGGACAGGGGGCAACCAAAGTCGGCAAAACTGTTAGTAGTATCGTGCTTAAAGCCAAAGATTCCAATAGCGTGGAACTGCTTATCAGTCAATCCACCGACGTATTGCGCGAGTTGCACAAAATTCAGGGCGCGGATGATTTTACCGTTACCAATCAGCAAGACCAGTTGCAGGCCGCCCGTGACCAGCAAAGTACCCTGAATGTTTTCCTGATAGTAATAGCCTCGATTTCGCTGTTTGTGGGCGGTATCGGGATTATGAATATCATGCTGGTGACAGTGACGGAACGCACCCGCGAAATCGGTATACGTAAGGCTATCGGAGCTAAACCCTTCGATATTCTGGTGCAGTTTATGATTGAGAGCGTAGTATTGTGTTTTATCGGGGGCTTAATCGGCGTGGGGGTCGGCGTTGTCGCTTCCCTGATAGTAAATGCCACCTTCATCCACACTGCCCTTGATATAACCGTAATCGTGATGGCGGTAGGTTTCGCGGTAGCAGTTGGGTTATTCTTCGGGATTTATCCGGCTCGAAGGGCCTCTAAACTTAGCCCCATAGACGCGCTTCGGTACGACTAAAATTTATAAAGCAGGGGCAAGGCTTAACTTTGCCCCTGCTAACAAGTTTTATTTATTTGTCAGTCGTAGCACCAGTTGTTACCAACACTATATTTCCAGTTTGGGCATGAAACACAATACGGGCTTTATGGAAAATTTCTTGATTACCACTTGGGTCAGTAATTGTAAAATCTCCAACTAACCTAACAAAGCACATTATTGCATCCTCTGATATATCCAATTGTACTCCTGGTAGTTTCGATTTTAGCTCCTTGTAAGTGATAAACTCAACTTTCTCAATGTTAGGTTGAGTGATTGAAGCTATACGATTCAACCCCAAAGAATTGGTCTTAATATATTGTTGTACATCTTCTTCTGTAAAAGTGGGAATAGTGGAATTGCTTGCTAATATTCGTGGTTGAATAGCTGCTACTCCTGTCGAAGCCGCTGATATCCTGATTTTATTGGCAGCCCCCCCTTTGGGTGAAATAGGAGTTTTGCTACCATTTGGAATGGTAGGAGTAATATTCTCAATGTTTGCAGCATATGAAGTGTTGGTACTACCACTAAACAGAACGACAAAACCTACAATTACAGCTACGAGAACTATAATAAAGCCCATAAATAAAGACAAATGCTTTTTGCTCATTTGAATCCTATCCTTTACTTTGATAGCTGCTGATTTTAACAACAACTATCAACCCAATTTCCACCTGTAGAGGATTGCGAAGGGTAAGTAGCCCATCCTGCACCTGGTGGATTATTAATAATGTATGATAGCCCGCTAGAATTTCGACTGTTAAACAAGCAGCAACAAAACCTTAGCATCAAATAAACTAAAAGTCAATGTTCGACAATTCGGCTTATTCGGGCCAAATTGGGAGTTAGGTGACAGTGTTGGGGGATGGTAGAAGGGATGAACGAAATTGTGCCCCTTCCATGAAGCAAGGAAGGGGTCAGGGGGTAAGGTCAACAAAGAATTATTTAGCAGAGCTATTTTTAGAAGTATCGGGGGGAGGCATCAACACCTCAATGTCGGCAGCCATCACCTGAAGTTCGGCGGCACGCTCTTTAATCTGAATCAAGGTGTCAGCTTTGGGGCGACGTTCATATTCCATTCTCAGGTCGAGAATAATTTGAGCGATACGAGCAATCCGCCGCACCGTCTCAACAGTATCGCCAGGTTTTACAGGTTCGCTATAGGGCATGCTACTCCTTATCACTTAACAAAGCCGTAAATTCGGCCTCGTCAAGTACCTTTATACCCAAAGATTGGGCTTTAGTCAACTTGCTACCAGCCGCCTCACCTGCAATAAGGTAACTGGTATTTTTACTGATAGAACTCCCAACGGTTGCGCCCCGCCGTTTGAGCAACTCCTCGGCAGATTGCCGGGTATAATTTTGGAGCGTTCCAGTAATAACAAAAGTCAGGCCGGAGAGAGGTTTGCGGCTATTATCGGCTTCTTGGGGAACATCTTCGGTACTTACTCCTGCATCTATTAACTTTTGCACCAACGCCTGGTTTCGAGTATCAGCGAAGAATTCCACAATACTTTGAGCCGCCACCTTACCCATCCCCTTGATTTCAGCGATGGTTTCCACATCCGCCGCTCGCAACCTGTCCAGACTCTGGAAGTTTCGGGCTAACATTTCCGCCGCCTTATAGCCAATCCCCTCAATCCCCAGAGCCGCCAGAAGTTGGGATAAAGGTCGTTCTTTGCTTGCTTCTATCTGGGCTAATAGTTTGTCAGCCAGTTTCTCGCCAAAGCGGTCAAGCGATAGAAGCTGCTCTTTTTTGAGGCTGTACAAATCGCCGAAATCACGGATCAAGTTTTCGTTATAAAAACGGTTGGTAATCTTCTCGCCCAACCCCTCCATGCCCATCGTTTGGGCGTAGTGGTTAATCCAGTCGCGGATACGGTCAGGGCAGTCAAACATGTTATTGGTGCAATATAACACCGCAAATTCAGGGTCACGTTGGGTTGGAAAACCGCAACTTGGACAGGTTTTAGGCAGTTCAATATCGCGCTCCTGCCCGGTACGTAAATCCTCAATCACCTTAACGATATTCGGAATAACATCGCCCGCCCGCTTCACCACCACCGTATCGCCAATTTTCAGCCCCAACCGCCGGATTTCGTCCTCATTAAACAGGCTGGCGTTTTGTACGGTAATCCCGCCGATTTGGACGGGCTCTAAAAGAGCTTTAGGGTTGATACTACCCGTGCGCCGAACAGTGATAATCACATCCTTGAGAATAGTGGTGCCTTCGCGGGCGGGAAATTTGTAAGCAGTAGCCCAGCGCGGGTCACGACCAACATAACCCAGCAATTCCTGAATTTTGAAATCGTTAATCTTGATAACCGCGCCATCAATCTCAAAATCGAGCGAGTCGCGGTTGGTAAGCCAGTTTTTAACCGCTTCTTCGGCTTCTTCCAGGTTGTGCGTGACCTTGATATTTGGGGCAATCCGGAAACCCAGAGCTTTGAAATATTCCAGGGTTTCGGTTTGCGAGCTAATCGTCGAGCCACCCTCCATATAGCCGAGGGTATACAAAAAGATATTGAGGGGGCGGGAGGCGGTGATATTGGGGTCTTTCTGGCGAAGCGACCCGGCAGCTCCGTTGCGCGGATTAGCAAAGAGCTTTTCACCCTTTTCACCCAATTCGCGGTTTAGCTGTTCAAAGGCTTTAAGGGCGATATACACTTCACCGCGTACCTCTATTCGGGCAGGGGTAGGCTTACCATCTACCGGGCGCAGTTTCCAGGGTATACTTTTGATGGTTTTGATGTTGGCGGTAATATCTTCGCCAATCTCGCCATCACCGCGAGTTGCGCCCCGCACCAAAAGCCCGTTATCGTAGGTCAAAGCTACCGCCAGCCCATCAATTTTGGGCTCAATTACATACTCAAAATTTACTTTGCTGGACATAAACTTGCGGGCGCGAGTATGCCAGGAAACCAGTTCCTCCATACTGAGCACGTTACTTAGGCTTAACATCGGGACGGGGTGGCGGACTTTGGCAAAATCGGTTTGGGCGGTAGAAGTTCCCGCCCGTTGCGTGGGGGAGTCTGGTGTGACCAAAACAGGATAGGAGTTTTCCAGGGCGCGGAGTTCGCGGAATAAAGCATCATACTCCGCGTCGCTGACCAGCGGGTCGTCCAGCACATAGTAACGATAATTGTGCAGCTCTATTTCATGACGAAGTTCTAGAATGCGTTTAGCGGCTGCCTCATAATCAAGTGATATTTGAGTTACGTCGCTCATTTTTCCTTAGCGGTTTGCCAGATGCATTGGCATAATTACATGTACATAATCGTCCGTGCCGACGGGCTTGATAACACCGGGGTTGCTGGGTGATTGCAGCTCAATCGCAACCTGTCCGGTAGAAATGGCCCCAAGCACATCGGTCATATATTTAGCGTTGAAAGCAATCTGGGCAGCTTGCCCATCTACGGTTGCTTCCACTTCGTTACGGTTGTCGCCCACCTCAGCCGCATTAGCCGACAGAACCATGCTGCCGGGAGTCAAATCCTCGCCTGGGCTGACGGCAATTCGGATAATATTGCCGCCGCTATCTTTGGCAAACAGGCTGGCAAGCTTAACCGTTTTCAAAAGTTCGTTGGTACTCAACACCGTACGAGTATCGAACTTCTTAGGAATAATATCTTGATATTTCGGAAAATTTCCCTCAATTAAGCTACTGGTAAAATTAATTCCTTGAGTTGTGAAAAGAGCCTGACTTTTGTTGCCAGTTACGCTAATCGAAACTGGCGTATCATCATCCGGCAAAATGCGGGAGAGTTCAATCATGGCGCGGGCAGGCAAAATTACATTGAAGTTGCTGCTGATTTCACTGGTCAAGGTGGTAGTTTTGACTGCTAACCGGAAGCTATCCGCAGCCGCTAGTGTCAGAGTGTCGCCGCTAAAGCTGGCAAAAATTCCGGTCAAAACCGGGCGGGTTTCGTCGGTGCTGGCGGCAAAGGCCACCTGATTTATTGCCGAACGGAACAAACTGGAGCTGATTTCGGCACTGTTGCCGGGGTTAATAACGGTGGGCAGGGTGGGGAAATCTTCCGCCGCAATCCCTTTGATATTGGCATCGTAACGTCCGCTCCGCACGTTAAGGGTCAGAGTTGATTGGTCAAGAGACAGGTGAACATCGTCATTGCCCAGGCTGCCCACAAAGTCGGTCAGCAAACGGGCGGGGACGGTAATTTCGCCGGGCTCGGTAATTTTAGCTTTAACCCAATAGGTAATACTGATTTCCAGGTTGGTAGCTGCAAGCTTTAACTTGTCACCTTCCTCGGTAGACTCAGTAGCAATCAAAATGTGATTAAGCACGGGTAAGGTCGTCTTGGTGGAAACTGCCCTTCCAACCACCGATAACCCTTTGCTGAGTTGTTCTTGCAGGCAACTAACCTTCATATCTAGCTTACTCCTTATTTTCTCGTCTAGTGACCTTCACTCTAAAACAAAGTGATAAAGCAAGCATGGCTATGCCTGCCCCACCTAACAATCTTGTGGAAATTTTGGAATTATCTGATTGTGAGCGTCACTAATTACCCTAAATTATACCATAAACCCGCTAACTTGGGTATTTATCCACAATTATGTGGACTTGTCTGGATAACCTTACAAAACCTTCACTTTAGACGGTTGTCAGTTGTTGCTTATAGATGCAAGGGTTACCCGACCAGTCGCCCTGGTTCGGGGGGATTTTTGTAGGGGTACACCTCCGTGTCTACCCTGAGCGAAAATAATCGGATGACGGAGCAGCCTCCGACCTCCGACAACTGACAACCGTCCACCGAAAAGTTGCAAAGGCGGGGGGTGCGTGCTATAATTTTCCTCACCTGATAAGGGCAATTAGCTCAGTTGGTTAGAGCGCACGGTTCACATCCGTGAGGTCACTGGTTCGAGCCCAGTATTGCCCACTTTTTTATTAATCCTCCACCCCAAACTCTACCGTAACCAATTAACCCCAAATGCGTTTGATTCATGGGAAGCTAAATTACCCCAACTTTTACTGAAAACTGATTACCGAGAACTAAAATGGGTAAGGGTAGAATAAAATTAATTGCGTTGTTAATAACTGGCTTGTGTTTGGCACTATTGCTGGCGGCCTGTGGTAGCGATAAACAAACCGAAACTAGCCCATTTCCTGACGGCACTTTCCAGAGTATTATCGGACAGCTACAGCCTGGCCCAACCCTTAGCCCTGTTCCCGAAGAAACTTCCAGCAACTCTACCCCAGAAATCGAACCTATGACCCCACCCGCTCCCGAACCAGAACCAGAGCCGAACTTTACGCCGATTGTGGTCAGTACACCATTACCGCCCTTACCGACGTCTACCGTTACCACTGGCAGCAGCACTACCGCATCATCCCACCCGCCAACCGCGCCTGTTACTACCGCCAAACCTAACCCTAGTCCTAATCCAACCAACACCGCTGCACCCCAACCACCGCTACCGACACCAGGCGGCCCGTTGAGTGAGGTTTTCCGGGGCAAACCCGGCAAAAAGCAGGTAGCCATAACTTTCGATGCCGGGGCTGCCAGCGAAAGTTTCCCGCTTATCGCCAGTGCCCTGAAAAAATATGGGGTGAAAATTACTTTCTTCCTGACCGGGCAATGGGCGCGGCAGAATCCGACCTTTGTCCAGCAAATCAGCAGTCAGGGTATGGAAATCGCTAATCATACCTGGACCCACCCCGATTTAACCAAAATTTCCAACGAGCTAATCCGGGACGAAATACAACGCACCGATGATTTATTGACCCAATTGAGTGGGCATACTAGCAAACCGTTATTTCGCTTTCCATTTGGGGCACGTGATAGTCGGGTTACCAAAGTAATCAACGAAATGGGTTATCGCTCAATTTACTGGACAGTGGATAGCCTGGACTCGGTGGGTGCGCCTAAAAGTACCGATTTTATTATCAGCCGCATAACCAGCCTGACCGATGCTCAATTGGACGGAGCGATAATTTTGATGCATATCGGGGCGCGTACATCGGCGGAAGCCCTGCCCACTATCCTGGAAAAATTGCAGGAGCGCGGCTTCAAAATCGTAACTATATCCCAGCTTCTAAAGTAGTTAACGTTTTCCTTTTAGGAAAAATTAACCGAATCTCTATTGACTCATAATTATCCGACCTATATAATTCATTCAACGGTAAAGGCAGGGTCCATCCTGTCATTACCCCACGAGGGGTATGGTTATTTAAAACAAATTCATCCCAGAGAAAGCAATGTGAGGTGCGTTAATGAAAATAGCACCAATATCACAAAGTGAAGACAAAATCTCAACTGTTGAATCCAAAACAGTGAAGATAGACGAGTCTGCGACACAGGAATGCTAAAAGCCTGTGTCGCTTTGTTTTAAATGACCTACGAGAGAAGTAAACATAAATTGAGCTGAATCTGAGTAAAACTTCCTTATCCAACCTCAGATTCAGAATATTAGCCCTCTCGCTCACACGTCGGGAGGAAGCTTGTAACAACAAGCAAAGGAGGCATGTTATGCACAGCAGCCTGATTGGAAAAATCGAAAAAGCTATCCGTTACCAGCAGGAACCGGGACGCATCCACTTTCAAAACGTGCAGGTGGAGTTCCGAGGCGAACATGACAACTATCTGGTTACTTTAGACAATGGAACCTGGCACTGCAATTGCCACACTTTCCAGATTGGCCTGGAAGATTGCTCCCACATTATGGCTCTCCAACGCATCCTTGACCCGATGCTTGACGAAAAAGCCCGTTCCGCTCACGAATCTCTGATTGTGGCGAGTTAATATATAACTTTTTTACAAGAACTAAAGGGCTGCTAATCCGACAATAGCAGCCTTTTTGATTCGGCAAATTGACGCGCCCCGCCCCCTTTGTTATGATAGCCTCAACTAACCATTGCTTCTTATTTTTGGAGGATGTTAATTTTTGGATTTGATTATAAAGCTATTGGGCGGAGTCGGGCTGGCGGCGGCCTGTGGGTTAAGCCCCTACCTACCCTTATTAATCCTCAGCGTAGCCGCCAAAGGTAAATTAATCACCCTTACCTCGGAATTTTCCTTCCTTAATCGTTGGGCGGCGATTTTGATTCTGGCAGGTTTGATGAGCCTTGAACTTGTCGCCGACAAAATACCCCAAATCCAGAAATTTCACCTTACTCTTAACCAGATTATTGTGCCTATCGCCGGAGGAATTGCTTTTGCGGCTACCGTGCCAGGCGACCAGATTCCGATTGTGATGGGTTTCCTTATTGGGGCGGTGGCGGCGGAAATAATGTTCCTGGTGAAAAATCGCCTTCGTTCTGCCATAGTTAGCATAGGCCAAACCGCCAAACTTTTCGAGCCGCTAATCAGTATTGGGCAGGATATTCTGGCGGTATTTCTGGCGATAATTGCCCTGCTAGTGCCGCTAGTCGGGGGCTTGCTGGCGATAGGAATTATTGCGCTGGGCTTCTGGGGTGAAAGTAATCTGAAACGTCGTCAATCACCTGCCAAAGTCGAAGCCTGATGAATATTGGGATAGACTCCAGCCGATTAGCGGTGGGCAAACGCACCGGCACCGAAAATTATGCCTATCAGGTTACGCGCCGCCTGATTGAAAATCAACAGCAAAACTATACCCTTTATTTCAATCGTCCGCCCTCAAGTTTGCAACTGCACGGCCTGACGATTAGCGATAATGTCAAAATCCGCTCTATGCCTTTCCCGCGCCTCTGGACTCATCTGCGCCTCAGCCGCGAAATGTTGCAACACCCGCCGGATGCCCTGTTTGTCCCGGCCCATGTGTTGCCGTTAATTCATCCCGCCCGCTCGGTGGTAACTGTCCACGACCTGGGCTATTTGTATTATCCAGAAGCCCATACCGCCAACGCCCGCCGCTACCTGGACTGGGCAACCCGCTACAGTGCCAGCAAGGCCCGCATGGTAATTTGTGTTAGCCACGCCACCGCTACCGACCTGACCCGCCACTACGCCATAGACCCCGCCAAAATTCGGGTTATTCCGCACGGCTATGACCGCGAGCAGTTCAAACCCGTCCAAGATGCCGACCTGAGTGCCGCCACCCGCGCTAAATACGGCATTGCGCCAGGGCCATACCTGTTTTATGTGGGCACAATCCAACCTCGCAAAAATCTGGAGCGGCTGATGGAGGCTTTCGCCGCATTAATAAACGACCCGGATTTTGACTACCCCGCCCGCCCCCAACTCCAACTGGTATTGGGCGGCAAACCGGGCTGGTTGAGTGAGCCGATTATGGCAAGAGCGCGAGAATTAAACTTACCCCAAATCAAGATAGTGGGATATGTATCGGATAACGATTTACCCGCCCTCTACAGTGGGGCAGAGGCTTTCGTTTTCCCGTCGCTCTACGAAGGTTTTGGGCTGCCCGCCCTGGAAGCGATGGCATGCGGTGTCCCGGTGGTCTGCTCCAATGCCGGGAGTTTGCCGGAGGTGGTAGGGGAGGCCGCGCTAACCCATCACCCTCTCGATACCAGAGCCATTACCTGGAACTTGCGGCGGTTATTGTTATCGCCCCAACTGCAAGACGAGTTGGCGATTAAGGGGCTAAAACAGGCCGAGAAATTCTCCTGGGATAAATGCGCCGCCGAAACACTGGCTGCGATTTTGGAAGTCTGTCGGGAGTAAGGAGCAAGGAGCAGGAATATGATGAAATTCAAAGTTAGTAGTAGAGTAGCGTTATTAGCAAATTAAATCCCCGCAGGTAAATTGGGGTATGCTATAATTCTTTTTGAAAAAACAAACAATATTGAATTATAGGATATTTCATGAACGATAAACCACAAAAAATTGACGCTCTAATTCAGGAGCTAAAAAACCCCGACCCGGAAGTAAGAGCTAGTGCTATTTATAATCTGCATGGCATAACGGACAAGAAAGTGGTTTCACTATTGATTCGTTATTTTAAGGATAAAAACGCCAAAGTGCGATCTGCTGCTGCATGGTACTTCATAGATGTTCATGATGCTCGTGCAGTTGACCCTCTTATAAGTTTGTTAAATGATGAGCATGAACGTGTCAGGGCAACTGCTGTTATGGCTTTAGGGCAAGTGAAAGAACAGAACGTTGTAGACCAGATCCTAACCGCCTTAGATAAACCTGAGAATCAAAATTGGGATTTCAAAAATAACGCAAGAGGGGCGTTACGCAATCTTGGAGGAGAAAAAGTCTTACAATATTACCTTAAAATCCTGAACTCTGATAAGCATAGTTGGATGGAACGCTGGGATGCTATTAAAGTTTTAAATAAATTTAAGGACTCGCGCGTTGCCGAAGCTTTAGCTAAGATTATTAAGAATGAGAATGTAGGCGAAGAACTCCGAAAAGAAGCCCTTTTTGCAATAGCTGAGTTGAGAGAAGTTGGGCTAGATACACTTCTTGAAGAAGCTTCTAAAAAAGATAATCTAATGAGTCTTTATGCAATCCAAGCGTTGGGAAGCACCAGGTCTCAAAAGGCATTTTCTCCCCTTCTCAATTTTTTGAGGAATAGAAATCCGCAAGTTCGACGAGCTATAATGGACCCATAAAACTGGACAGAGGGATAGGGTGGTGTAAGGTATATAATAAAGAACATGACAACCACCCGAAAACACTATACGCCAACTTTTAAGGCCGAATTGGTGCAGGAACTGCTGCACGAAGAGCAAACGC
>JBBQZS010000010.1:0-114294 GCA_038207495.1 Chloroflexia bacterium | reverse complement strand
CACTAGCTCTAACTCAGTTTGTAAGTTTTGGTCTAAAAGAGGTTTAGCCCCAGCGATAGTTTGGCCACGGTCTTTTAATCCTTGAGGCCCTAAACTATTGTAACGGCGGGCCAGTTCGCGGATCCAACCGGGAGTGTAACCCGTTACTTGCGCTACCTGGTTAACCCGCTGCTTACTTGCTAGTAACCAGATTATCTGCCAGTGGCTGCGTTCAGCGGGATTCTCGGCCTGGCGATAGCGGTTTAGCAATTCTTCTTCATTCAGGTGTTCTTTTATTGTGGTTATTTTTGGCATCTGTCTATTATACACCACTTACCAGGACTTAGTATAAGCCAGTGCCTTTGCCAACCTCTTTGGTAGTAAAGAATGGTTCGAAAATATGCTCTTGTACCTTTTTATCCATTCCTATACCGGTATCGCTGATTGCCAGCATAATATAGTTGCCAGGCTGGATTTCCGAGTGCTGATGAACATAACTTTCTGTTAATTCAACATTGTCAGTTTCGATTGTAATTGTGCCACCTCCAGGCATTGCATCCCGGCCATTTACTACCAGATTTACAATTACCTGTTCCAACTGGCCAATGTCGGCCTTAACCGAGCCAAGTTCAGCCTGTAAAGCAGTTTTTACTGGGTAGCACTACGTACCAGACCAGTTAATTCTTCAATCTTGGCCGCGTCTGGGGAATACTGGCAGGCGGGTGAGCTAGAAAATAAGCTTTGAGGCTCTCAGAATGCTCTTGGAGCTGGCTAGTCGGGCGGTAGAAGTTGATTTGGGTAAGAGCCTCGACCCCGCCTTGCTGGTATTGCTTAAAGTAGCTGCTGAGGGTGTTGTCACAAACGCCCACTAATTCGGCGGTTTGATGATGGGGCCGACCTCTAACCTTAAGTACACAGCTTCCATTTTGCGTTGCACTCTTGGGTGAGGATGATGGTAGCGTTGGTAATCTATTTCTTTAAGGTCAGTTTCACTAATTTTTAACTGCAATATTTTTAGCCTCCTGCTATCTCCTTGCAGCTCTTTTACCATAAATCTCACTTTGTACCCTTTGTTAGTATAGAAACCTTTCACTTTTAGAAAAGGAGAGGGAAATATGAGGGCTTGTTGACCTAACCCCCAAGCCCCCTTCCTTTATAGGGAAGGGGGAACAAACCTTTAATACTCAAGGTTCAATGTCATGCTACGGAGTTAGATTGGGTAAGTCTTTTACTAAATTGATAACTAGCCTATCGCTTAAAGAGTAGCTTAATCCCCTTACCAACCAATTTTTCAACCCGACGGTTATAGGGAAACCAGAAAAACTCGCGCTTCAGGCCAAAGCGGTCTATTAGGATACTCTGGGTGCGGGTGAAGTGTCGAATACCGTCCGCGCCACCGTGCCGATAGCCAATCCCGCTGGTTTTTATCCCACCTAGCGGCAATTCTAGAGCAAGGTAATTAATTAGCACATCATTAACGCAGCTAGAGCCCGCCTCGATTTGCCGAGCCAGAGCCAAACCTCGCGCCTTATCCCTTGTCCAGATACTACTGCTCAGGCCAAATTGCGAACGGTTGCTGATACGGATAGCCTCTTCCGCGCTGCTCACCTTAATAACGGGCAGCACCGGGCCAAAAGTTTCTTCCTGCATCAAAAACATCTCGTCGGTAACGTCGGTGATAACGGTGGGCTCGTAGAAAAGGCCGGGTAGGTCAGTGCGACGTTTACCACCGGTCAGAATTTTCGCCCCTTTGGCCCTGGCATCCTCGATTTGGCGTTCTACAATTTCGAGCTGGCGCGGCATGGTTAGGGGGCCAATATCCACCGTCTCACCACCCGTTTCCTGACCAACCCGTAATTTTTGCACCTCTTTAACCAGCAAATCTACAAACTGGTCAAAAATAGGGGCTTCTACATACAAGGCTTCCACCGAAATACAGGTTTGTCCGGCGTTGAACAACCCACCGATAACCGCACCATTGACCGCCCGTTTCAGGTCGGCATCTTGCAACACAATCATCGGGTCTTTGCCGCCCAGTTCGAGCAAAACGGGTTTCAGAGTCTTTGCCGCTCGCTCCATCACTTTGCGCCCGGTCGGAACGCTGCCTGTAAAAGCAATCGCATCGGACTCGTCAATCAAAGCCCCGCCCGTATCACCTAGCCCGGTCACAACTTGTAACACATCTTTGGGGAAACCGGATTTTTCAAACAATTCAGCCATTAGCATAACGGTCAAAGGGGTAACTTCGCTGGGCTTGATTATTACGGCGTTCCCGGCAAGCAGGGCTGTAACCGCGTCGCCAAAACCCAGAATCAGGGGATAATTCCAGGGGGTAATCGCCCCTACCACGCCATAAGGATGATAGGTCACCATTCCTTTTTTATTCAAAAGTAGGTGAAAAAGCACTTTTCGGTCAGACAGGAACTTTTTGGCATTTTTGCCATAATAACCAATCATATCAGCGATATAGGCAATTTCGGCCTGGGCTTCGGTACGGGGTTTGCCGTTTTCGGCCACGATGGTCGAAACCATTCGTTCATAATTATCCAGTAAAGTCTTGCGGGCGGCGTAAAGATATTTCACCCGTTCGCTGATGGGTAATACCCCCCAACGCACCTGAGCCTGACGAGCGCGTTGGACCGCCTGTGCCACATCTTCAGGGGTCATAATTGGCAATTCAGCCAATTTTTCGCCCGTCGCCGGATTGTTTACCTGAAAAGTTTGACGGTCTTTATTTTCATTTACGCTTTCACGTACCACTTCGTACAACATAATATTTCTCCTAACCTAACCCCCTAACCCCATTCCTTGCTAGGGATGGGGTTAGGCTTATATCTTGCCCAAAATCTGACGGGCGTTTTCAACATCCAGGTTCATCTGGGTAATTAAGGCCTCCACACTGGCGAATTTCTCTTCATCCCGCAACTTGGCGACAAATTCAACCTGTAGATATGTGCCATAAATATCGCCATCAAAATCAAGAATGTAGGTTTCGACGCTACGGGGGCCATTATCGAATGTCGGGCGCACTCCGATGCTAGTAGCACTCAGGCGTGGCTTCCATTCGCCCGCTGCCTCTATCATCGCTATCGTTGCATAAATCCCGTTTCCGGGTACAGCAAAATCCGGAGCGACCTCGATGTTCGCGGTGGGGAAACCTAAAAGTCTACCACGTTGCGCCCCCTTAACCACCACGCCCCGCACTGTATGATAACGAGTTAGCAGACGGGCGGCCTGGGTAGCCTGCCCATCCAGCAAAAGGTTGCGGATTCGGGTGCTGCTTACCACTGCATTATCCACTTCCAGGGGAGCCAGGCTATGGACGTGAAAACCTCGACTCTTGCCCATTTCATAAAGTAAAGCGGCGTTACCTTTGGCCTTATGTCCAAAAACAAAGTCTTCGCCGATATGAATTTCCAGAATTTCCGCCGGGTTGAGTAGCCAGTCCACAAAATCTTCGGGTGCTAAAGAGCGAAACTCCTGGGTAAAAGGCTGAATAATCAGGTAGTCGGTACCAAGCTCGGCAATTAGTCTAGCCTTATCTTCCAGAGAAGTGAGATAAATCATGGGAAAGTCGGGGCGCACTACCGTGTCGGGGTGAGGGTCGAAACTAACCACCGCTGCTTTCACCCCAAGTTCGCGCGCCCGCATTACCGCCCCGGCAATCAGGGCACGGTGCGCTACGTGCACCCCGTCAAACGCCCCAATAGTGACAACCAATTTTTCTTTAGGCTGATTGGGACGGGCTAATTCTTTCAAATCGTGGAGCAGTTCCAAGCAAATTTATCCTGTTCTAGCATTTCTCAGTTGTCAGTTGTTGATTGTCGGAAAATTCGTAGGGACAACCCTCGTGGTTGTCCTTATTAAGTGGGTAGACACACTGTCTCCCCCTACTTACGCTGCACTTAAATAAAGACTTTTGCCGGATGCCACTCCTGTTCGGCGCGTTCCAACAAAGCTAGCAGGTCGCCCCCCAGGGTATAAACCCGCCGAAAAGCCAACCCAGCGTTGTCAACTTTAGAGTTAACCCGCCATTGAGTTGGGTGCATCTCGGCTTCTACCGATAGGTTGCGCCCTTGCCGAATTCTTTCGGCGGTGGACTCGTCCACCACCAGGGCCGGCCATTCGCTCAGAATGCGGTCTGGATGTTCCAAAACACTTTCCAAACCGCCCGGTTGCCCAGCCAGTTCCTCAAGCTTGCCCAGCGTAATGGCATCTTTCAGGTGGAACGGGCCGGTTTGTACCCGCACCAGGTGTTGCATAAAAGCCCCACAACCAACCACCTGTCCAATATCATATGCCAATGAACGGATATAAGTGCCTTTGCTACAATCAATCCAGAGTTTGAGCCAGGGCAATTCCCACAGGTTAATCCTCAGATCGAAAATCTCCACAGAGCGGGGCTTTAGCTCAATTTCACTGCCTTTGCCGGCACGTGCCGCCTTGTAGAGGGGTTGCCCCGCTACTTTGATTGCCGAATAAATCGGGGGAATCTGTTCTAGCGGCCCTCGAAAGCGTGAGACGACTGCCTCTATCTCGGCAAAACCAAGTTGCGGTACATCCTGAATGGCGGTGACAATACCTTCCCGGTCATAGGTATCGGTAGTAATTCCCAGGATAATATCGGCACAATAGGTCTTGCGGGCTTCACTCAGATATTCTACCACGCGGGTTGCATGACCAAGACATAAAGGCAAAACACCTTCGGCAGCAGGGTCAAGCGTTCCGGCATGACCCACCCGCTTTTCACCCGTGATGCGCCTTACCTTCGCAACCACATCATGGCTGGTCATGCCAATTTCTTTATAAATATTCAGGATACCGCTAATCATTTGCTATTTCCCCTTAGTCTCCAGCTTTTCTCGCCTCACAATTTTACCATGATTCCCGGACTTGTAGGAGGCTGCTCTGCCAGCCGATGTTCCCAAATTATCGCAAGACGGAGCTTGCTTCTACGAAATTTCGTATATTAAATCACAATCACTAATTCTTAATTGATTGCTTTTTTAGCTTTGTCTTGTGTCTCCCAATACATAGTTGTAAGATTATAATAGCTAAATATTTTTAGCCTGGTAGGAACAAGGAAGTTCTTTAGATAGGAGGATTCTGGTATGGATAAGAAATGGGTATATCTATTTCGGGAAGGCCAATCCGATTGGAAAGATTTGCTGGGTGGTAAAGGAGCTGGTCTGGCTGGAATGACCCTGGCTGGTATGCCTGTACCTCCCGGATTTACTATTACCACCGAAGCCTGCAACAGTTATTACAACAATAGCAAGAGTTTCCCGGCTGGAATGTGGGAACAGGCTCTGACAGCTCTCAAAGACGTAGAACGGGCCATGGACCGGAAGTTTGGGGCAGCAGAGAATCCCTTGCTGGTTTCAGTGCGAAGTGGGGCCAAGTTCTCAATGCCCGGTATGATGGATACAATTCTGAATCTGGGACTTAATGATGAAACCATCAAAGGACTTATCAAAGCTACTAATAATGAGCGATTTGCTTATGATGCCTACCGCCGTTTTATCCAGATGTACGGCAACGTGGTTTTGAATATCAACAAGGACGATTTTGAAAACGTTCTGAACGAATACAAACTCCAGATTGGCCCCAAAGCTAAAGACACTGAGCTGACTACCCACCAGTTAAAAGAAATAAAAGATAAGTTCAAGGCGATTGTGCTGGAAGAAACTGGCACACCCTTCCCCGAAGAACCTTTCGAGCAACTCAAAGGGGCGATTGAGGCGGTGTTTGCCAGTTGGAACAACGAAAGAGCCATAGTCTACCGCCGCCTCAATAAAATAAGTGCGGCTCTGGGCACCGCCGTTAACATCCAGTCAATGGTTTTCGGCAATATGGGAGAAGATAGCGGCACCGGGGTGGCCTTCACCCGTGACCCCAGCAATGGCGAAAATGTACTTTACGGCGAATATTTATCGAATGCCCAGGGTGAAGATGTGGTAGCAGGTATTCGCACCCCTCATCCGATTGCCGAAATGGAACATGATCCCAATTTCCCCGGTGTTTATAAGCAATTCCATGATATTGCCAAACGTCTTGAAACTTACTACAAAGATGTGCAGGATATGGAATTCACCATCGAAAAAGGTCGCCTGTTTATGCTCCAGACCCGCACCGGCAAACGCACCGGGCAAGCTGCCGTAAAAATCGCGGTGGATATGGTTAAAGAGGGAGTAATTGACCAGAAAACCGCCCTAATGCGGGTGCCACCCGATGATTTGGTACATTTGCTCCTTCCTTATGTTGACCCTGAAAGCCACCAAACTAACCAATTGCTGACGAAAGGATTAGCAGGCAGCCCTGGCGCGGCGGTAGGTAAGGTGGTTTTCACCGCTGATGACGCCGAGGAATTGGGACTGGCGGGAGAAAAGGTTATTCTGGTTCGGCGCGAAACCTCTCCCGAAGATTTGCGGGGAATGGTTCAGGCGCAGGGAATATTGACCGCCTTTGGTGGCAAAACCAGCCATGCCGCCGTAGTAGCGCGTGGTATGGGTAAATGCTGCATAGTGGGAGCGGGCGCACTCCAGATTGCTAATGATGAGAGCCATTTTGCGATTGATGGCACCGATATAGTAGTGCAAAAAGGCGACTGGATTACCTTAGATGTAGATTCGCTCGAAGGGCGCGTCTTGCTGGGTCAGGCTAAAACCGTTCCACCAAAACTGAGTGGCGATTTTGCCACCCTGATGGAGTGGGCGGAAAACTATCGGCAATTAGGAGTGCTGGCAAACGCCGATACACCGCATGATGCCGCTAAAGCCCGTGAGTTCGGGGCACAAGGGATTGGCCTATGCCGCACCGAGCATATGTTTTTTGAAGGTGAACGAATTCTGGCTATTCGGGAAATGATTCTAGCCGACACCCTGGAAGAACGCCAACAAGCCCTGGCCAAGATTTTACCCTATCAAAAAGAGGATTTTGTGGGTATTTTTACGGCAATGGCAGGTTTTCCGGTGACAATCCGCACCCTTGACCCACCTCTTCATGAGTTTTTACCTCATGATGCCGAGCAGATTCAGGAGGTAGCCCGCGATTTAGGAGTTTCCGCCCTAAAAATTCAACGGCGGCTGGAAATCCTGGATGAGGCCAACCCCATGTTAGGTTTCCGGGGCTGCCGCCTGGGGATTATCTATCCTGAAATTACCGAAATGCAGGCCCGCGCAATTTTCCAGGCCGCCGTAGAGGTGACTAAACAAGGCATTAAGGTGCTGCCAGAGATTATGATACCGCTGGTGAGCGATGTAACCGAGCTACGGTTGCAAAGGGAAATAGTTGAGCGGGTAGCCAGAGAAGAAGGAGTAGAAGCCGCTGGTATTGAGTATAAAGTTGGGACGATGATTGAATTGCCCCGTGCGGCCTTGATGGCTGACAAAATCGCTGAGTTTGCCGATTTCTTCAGCTACGGTACTAACGACCTAACCCAGACCACTTTTGGCCTCAGCCGGGATGATAGTGGCACGTTTTTACCATACTATGTAGAGCATAAAATCTATAAGGATGACCCTTTCCGGGTGCTTGACCGCGAAGGAGTAGGCCTACTAATGCAAATTGGGGCCGAACGGGGTCGGGCCACTCGCCCTAATTTAAAAGTAGGGATTTGTGGCGAACATGGCGGCGACCCAAGCTCGGTAGAGTTTTGTCATAACATTAAGTTGAACTATGTCAGTTGTTCGCCCTTCCGCGTGCCGATTGCCCTGTTAGCGGCGGCTCAGGCCGCGATTGGCGACATCCAGCGTGACAAATAGGGTTTAGTTCAGATACGGTTTTACCAGCTCTTGAATCTGTTTATCGTCAAAGGTTTCGGCGAGGCGATAAATATGGCGGGCAAAGGGCTGGTATTCCACCGATAATTTTTCCAGGTACAGGGCTTGTTGTTGCAGCCTTTCCATATTCCCCAGGCGGGCTTGCTCATAGATTACTTCAAGCTCGGGCAAGGGTGGTGTGACCAGGGTCGGCTCGCCTGATATTTCGACTTCGACAGGAACGGATGTTTCCACCGATTCATACAGCCATTCCAAACCTAGCTGCTTTTGTAACATCGCCAGCACTTTATCTACCTCAACCGGCTTGGAGATAAAATCATTACAGCCCACCCGATGGCTTTCAGTTTGGTCTATATCAAAACCACTGGCTGAAACCGCAATAATTGGCAACTCGTTTAAGGCATAACTCTTCCTGATATTAGCAATGGCTTCAAAGCCCATCATCAAAGGCATCACCAAATCCATCAGAATTATATCTGGGCGTTGTCGTTTGGTTTCAGCCACCGCTTCCCAGCCATTTTCAGCCAGCTTAATCTCGAAACCCAAAGGCTCAAGCAGATTTAACAATACCAACCGATTTTCCGGTCGGTCATCCACCACCAGAACTCGCCGTCTGTCACCCTTGTAACCGCGAATAGGCGGGTGGAAATCGGCTTCCGCTTGAAGTAGAAAACCGCCTGACTGGAACGCAACCTCAAACCAGAAGGTACTGCCCTGTCCAGGCACACTTTCCACCTGTATCTGACTATCCATCAACTCCATCAGCGATTGGCTGATTGGTAGCCCTAACCCTGTCCCGCTATCCCGTTGTTTAATATCGCCCGCCTGTTCAAAAGGTCGGAAGATTTTGGTAAGTTGGTCTGGCGCAATCCCAATCCCGCTATCCTGAATGCTGAATTTTAGCTTAACCACATTCTGTAGGTCAGGGTTAAGGTTGTTTTCCTGGCTTTGTACCGCCACCTCAAAGCATACTTTGCCGCGAGTGGTAAATTTGACGGCGTTGCCCAACAGGTTGAGCAAAACCTGGCGGAGGCGTTTTTCGTCCGCCAGAATATAAGCTGGCAGGTCAGGGTCTGGGTGATAGATAAAACTCACATTTTTCTGCTGGGAGGCCATTCGGATAATCCCGCTTATTCCTTCCAGAAAGGTCGGAAGATAGAGGGGTTGGGGGTAAAGTTCCAGTTTGCGGGCTTCAATTTTCGCTAAATCCAGCACATCATTAATCAGGGTAAGCAAATACTTGCCACTGTCATAAATCGTATGCAAGCCATCCCGTTGGGTAGTATTAAGAGCAGGATCGCGTTGCAAAATTTGGGTATAACCCAGAATCCCGTTCAAAGGGGTGCGTAGCTCATGACTCATATTAGCCAGGAATTCGCTCTTGGCTTGATTAGCCGCCTCGGCCTGTTCCTTGGCAATCCCAAGTTCCTGGGTACGTTCGGATACCTGCTTCTCTAATAAGCGATTGTGTTGTTCCACGCTGCGGATGCGCCAGCGGATACCCAATAACCCCCCCCCAATAACAACAATCACCACCAACAATTTTAACCATAAACTTTCCCACCAGGGAATTTTAATGGTTATGCTCAAAGCTACTTCCTGGTCGCTCCAAACCCCATTGTTATTACTGCCTTGCACCCGCAAAGTATAATTTCCTGGTGGCAAGCTGGAATAATTCACGAATCGCTGACTACTATCAACCTCCGTCCAATCAAGGTCAAGGCCCACCAACTGATAACGGTAGCGGTTATAATCGGGGGCGACAAAGCTCAAAGCCGAAACCTCGAAAGACAAATTATTCTGGTTATAATCCAGGGTAAGCTCTTTAGCTTCCCAGCTAGGTAGCTTCAGGGGTGAGTCTAGCTGATTATTCAAATGTTTATTGAACAAACGGATGTCAGTTAGCACCACTGAGGGTTTATATGGATTATCCTGAATCTTCAGTGGGTCAAAAACGGTCAGGCCATTTTGCCCGCCAAATAAAAATTCGCCTTTGTTATTTCTACTAAAGGCATAAATATTAAACTGGTTGCCTTGTAATCCATCACTAACGGTAAAGTTACGAAAACTTTTGGTTATATCTTTGCTTTTTGGATTGTAGCGTGAGAATCCATTAAAAGTGCTTATCCATAAATTCCCAAGGGGGTCTTCCAGAATTCCAGTAATAATATTACTGGGTAAACCGTTTAGCTCAGTAATCAGGGCAAATTTTTGAGTCTGAGGGTCAAAACGCACCAATCCACCCGGTGTACCAAGCCACAAGTTCCCGACACTATCCTCGTGGATAAGCTGTACCCACAATGAGGGGAAACCTCCCGCCTCATTCGGATTGGGGGTGAAGGTTACAACTGGCCCGGTTTGAAGATTTATCCGGGTAAAAAAGCCTTCCCCGCCCACCCAAACATCCCCATCTTTGGTTTGAAAAACTGTGCGCGCTTTAGCTGCCTTTGGTTGTTTTCGGGGGTCAGTAAAAACCGGGAAATTTGTGGTAAATTGCCGACTGTTCGGGTCAAAAACATAAAGGGTAGTGTTGGTCAATACCAATAATCTTTTTTGATTATCTTCAGTAATAGATTGCATTTCCGGGCCGGGTGAGGGCTGGGCGCCGAGCGGTGGGGGGCGGAAAAGCTCCAGGCGTTCAGTATTACGGTCAAAACTATATAAGCCATCAATTCCATCAAACCATAAACCGCCCTGCTCGTCCGGGTAGATTGCCGAAACGGACTGAACTTCGGGTAGCCCATTGGGTAGGGCCTTAGTGAAAGTCGGGAAAGATTTGAATGAGCCGTCCAGAGGGTTAAAACGAGTAAGAGAAGTGGGCGCGCCTATCCAAATAAGTCCAGAGGGTTCTTGATAAAGGGCCTGAGTCGGAGTTTTAGTAGAGTTGCTATTAATAGCGGAATTTCTCAGGTAGGTAGTGAACTGAGTCTGGTGCAGGTCAAGAATACTTAGGCCAGCAGCAACAGTACCAATCCATATTACATCTTTAGGACTCTCATAAATCGAAACGATACTGCCGGGTCTAAGACTACGCGAGTTGATTGGATCATTAACATAGTGGGTTACAAATTGTTTGCTTTGGGGGTTGAAAACATACAGGCCAAGCGCGTCATTATCAAAACCCACCCATATCCGCCCGCTCTTATCGAAAAGCAAGCTGTGAGTGTTGTAGACATTAGGCGAGTCGGGCGTAGGTTTTTCAATTACAGGCTGGTAACGATTATATTGGGCGGTTTGTGGGTCAAAACTATGTAACCCATTATTACCTGCCAGCCAGAGAATTCCATCTGTCCCGACTGCAATATCATTAAAAATTGTTTTTTGAACAGTGGTAGGAGCAGCATCAGCATTTGGGTCATAACAGCTAAACTTTTCCAACCTGGAATCAAATTTTATCAGGGAACCAGCTAGTATCCAGAGATTATCGCTATTAGGCTCTGCCACTATTTTTTGGACACGGTTGGGAACACCACCGCATTCGTTTATGGGATAACGAGTGAACCGTTCAGTTTTGGCATCAAAGCGATTGATTTGTCCGTTAGTAGTGCCAAGCCATAAGTTCCCGGCCCGATCCTGGGTCAAAGTATTTACAAAAACATCTCCCACACTATTAGAATTATCATTATCAGGCATAAAGTGACTAAAAATTTGGGTATTAGGGTCAAAACGGTTCAAGCCACCAAAGCGCGTTCCAATCCAGAGTTTGCCGCTTTGGTCTTCCAGAAGCGACATTATCGAGTCACTGCTTATAGTTTTAGAGTCAGCCGGATTATTTTTATAGGTCTGAAACCGATAACCGTCGTAACGTATCAAGCCTTCCTGCGTTCCCAACCAGATGAAACCTTTTTTATCCTGTAAAATAGTATCAATATGATTAGTGGGTAGCCCGTTCTCGGTAGACAAATTCCGAAAATTCAAAGTGGCTATCGCACTTAGCCCCGTCGTCAAAGTGGGAGCGTTGGCCTGGGCATTAGTCACCGCGAAACTAGCTAAAATAAGGCTGAGGACCAACAAAGTTAGTAAACGATGGATAAAAGCTTGATGATTTCTATTTCGGGACATGAGGATTTGCTTATATAAAACCATTTATAATAACTCCGGTTGTTTCCAGGATATTTTTGCAGTTATCGTTAGAGCAATTTAAAATGTGAAAAAACAGACCACTATTTCGGGTCGGTACGCAGCTAGAATACACCGCCAACATAACGGTCAACATTACGAAATGTAATCTTGGGGGTTCTAGAAGATTTTATTGTGCATTAGGCTTTGAACGGCAACATTAGCCCGGAGAGTGCTATAATTAAGTAGCAGACTTTTTTGGAAAACAATTTTGGAGAGTGGATTTTATCAATGGAGTATCAGAAACCCCGTCGGTTATCCCGAAAAATTCTGAACCAGAACCGCTGGTTTAATCATTTTCAGGATGCGATTGAGCTGCCTTCTGGCACAATTTGGGAAGAGTATCACGTTATAGATTTTCCCAAAGATAGTATGATGGCTCTCGTAGAAAACGATAGGCAGGAACTGCTTTTCGTGAGAGTATACCGCTACCCCACCGACAAAGTGCAGTGGGAACTTCCGGCGGGGAATTTTGAACAGGGTGAAAATGCCCTGGAAGCCGCCCGCCGCGAGGTGCGCGAAGAAACCGGCTATGATAGTAGCAATCATGAGCTGATTTACACTTTCTACCCAATTAACGGCATCTCTAACAAGGTTTTTCATGTGGTGCGCTGTACCGCCACTGTAGGTATTGCAAAATTCGACCAGGACGAAATAATCGAGCATCGCTGGTTTTCACGACAGGAAGCCTTGAACATGATAAAAACCAAAGAACTCAAGGATGGCTATACCCTGACCTCGTTATTGCTAATTTTTAGTTTGTAGATAATAACTGTAAAGGTGGTAGCAAATGGATAGGTTATTTAACAAAGTTTTAGCAAAATTGCGAGAGTTAGGGATTGACCCGGAAAGTTTGTAGAAGATGAGTTACGAGCAGGCTTTGCTGGTTATTGATATGCAGATGGATTTTTGCCATCCCAACGGAGTTTACCAGCATTTAGGGAACTTGCCGGGAACAGGGATTCAGGCAATTATCCCGAATATTCGGCTGATGATGGAGGTAGCGCGGGCCAGGAGAATCCCAATTATCGCTACCAAATTCACTGTTTTCACTGATTTGGATAAGAAGGCTATTGGGTTAGGCCATTTAGGCCAATTACTGCCTTTTTTGCAGCAAGAAGGCTTCCGGCAGGGGTCACCCGGTCAGCAAATCATCCCGGAATTGCCCCACCCCGATTATGAAATAGAAAAAACTCGCTATTCAGCTTTTTATTCCAGCCCGCTTGAGGCTTTGTTACGAGCCTTACAGGTAAAGGAACTGATTCTTACCGGAATTGCTACAAATGGAGCGGTGGAAGCTACCGCCCATGATGCGATTATGCGCGATTATGAAATAGTTACATTGAAAGATTGTGTTACAAGTTTCGCGGCGGCTTTGCACGAAGCCTCCCTGCTCAATCTGGCGGCGATGGGCCAGGTGAAAAACTCAACCGAGTGGTTGGGATAGTGAAAGGTTAAGATTATATGTCCAACACCCTTACCGAGCGGCAGGCGAAATTGCCTTCCGCCACCGACCTTTATAACATTGACCATCTTCTCAGCGAAGAGGAGCGGATGGTGCGGGACACCGTGCGCCAGTTTGTGCGAGAACGGGTAATGCCCGTAATCGCCGAAAACTTTGAGGCCGGAACTTTCCCCCGTAACCTTATCCCTGAAATTGCCAATCTCGGTTTGCTGGGGATGCACCTGGAGGGTTATGGTTGCGCAGGATCGAGCGCGGTGGCCTACGGATTGGCCTGTCAGGAGCTAGAGGCGGGGGATAGCGGTCTGCGCTCGTTTGTGTCAGTTCAGGGGTCGTTGGCGATGTTCCCAATCTGGGCTTTTGGCTCAGAAGAGCAGAAGAATCGTTGGTTGCCCAAAATGGCAAAGGGCGAGGTTATCGGCTGCTTTGGTTTGACTGAACCGGATTCGGGCAGTGACCCCAGCAGCATGATTACTAACGCCCGCCGCGACGGTAATTCTTTCGTCTTGAATGGCAATAAAATGTGGATTACCAACGGCGGCATTGCAGATGTAGCCGTAGTGTGGGCCAAATGTGAGGATACTATTCGGGGTTTTATTGTGGAGCGTGGCACTCCCGGCTTCACTACCAACGATATTCATCACAAACTTTCGCTCCGGGCTTCGATTACCTCAGAACTGCATTTTGACGATTGCCGTATTCCGGCTGATAACATTTTACCAAACGTCAAGGGCTTGCGGGGCCCGTTGTCCTGCCTGAACGAAGCCCGATTTGGCATTGCCTGGGGAGTGACGGGAGCAGCACGGGCTTGCTATGAAACCGCCCTGGATTACGCCAAAACGCGGGTGCAATTCGGTAAACCAATTGCCAGCTATCAGCTTGTGCAACAAAAACTGGTAATAATGGCAACTGAACTGGTGAAAGCGCAACTTTTGGCTCTGCAACTTGGACGGTTGAAAGATGAAGGCCTGGTTCACCCGGTGCAAATCTCCCTGGCAAAACGCAATAATGTACGGGAAGCCCTCAAAACTGCCCGCGAAGCCCGTTCGGTGCTGGGGGCAAACGGCGTAACCCTGGAATATCCCATTAGTCGCCATATGAATAATCTGGAGTCGGTCTATACCTACGAAGGCACGGACGATATTCACACCCTTATCATCGGGCAGGCCATTACCGGAGAAAACGCCTTTTCCTAAATTCACCTGACCCCCTTCCCGGATGCAAGGAAGGGGGAATAAGAATCAAAAGGAATTGTATTAGCTCATTTGTGTTAAAATAGACCGGATTTTCTGATTTTTCAAAAGTAGCCGATTAGGAGGCATTCATGGCAAATCTGGTTAGTGGAACGTTTGAAGTTAAACTACAACCTTTAGAAACATACGCAAAAACCGAGGATGCAAAGCTCGGCAGATTATCTATAGACAAACAGTTCAGTGGCGAACTTGAAGCAACCAGCCAGGGCGAGATGCTAAGTGTTGGTACAAATGTGGAGGGCTCGGCTGGGTATGTAGCGATTGAGCAGGTCAGTGGCACGCTGCAAGGGCATAAGGGCACGTTTATCCTTCAGCATAAAGGCACGATGAACCGAGGCGCGCCTGAATTAATTATCACGGTAGTGCCTGATTCTGGAACTGGGCAATTGGTTGGTTTGATTGGCAAAATGGGAGTCAGGATTGAGGAGGGTAAGCACTTTTATGACTTTGAGTATACCCTCGACGAAACACCCTAATGTCCAGTCGTGTTCCTAGCGACTTATGAACGTTTTTCTTGCAATATAGGCACATTCTTTGTAGAATACAAAAGTGATTTTTAGATAAGGTAAATTAATCGGACGGAGCAGGGCTTGAAATATAACTACGGCGGACAAGCGGTGATGGAAGGGGTTATGATGCGAGGCCAACGTCAGGTGGCGGTGGCAGTACGCGCCCCTAACGGCGAGATTATTCTGAAAAGTGACCCGCTTACTTCCAAAATCTATACCAGTAAAGTTCTCAAGCTGCCCCTGCTGCGGGGGCTAGTGATGCTGTGGGACGCTCTGGTGCTGGGCACTCAAACCCTCTTTTTCTCTGCCAACGTTGCCATGCTAGACCCCGAAACCCCCAAAGGTACTGAACAGGAAGTAAACACCGAACAAATTACGGGCTGGGCTTTGTGGGGAACGCTGGCTTTCTCACTGATTTTCGCCATTGGCTTGTTTTTTGCAGGGCCGCCTCTGTTGGCAACCCTGGCCTTTAGTTGGACTAACGACCACACCTGGGTAAACGTCGCTGAAGGGTTTATCCGTATCGCCATTTTTCTGAGCTATTTGTGGCTCATCGGGCGAATGCCGGACGTGCGGCGGGTATTTATGTATCACGGGGCGGAACACAAGACCATCAATGCCTACGAAGCGGGAGCTAAACTTGAGCCGCAAGAGGTTCAGAAGTTTACCACCGTTCATACCCGTTGTGGCACCAGCTTTTTGTTAATTGTGCTGGTGGTTGCCAGCGTGATTTTTGTTTTTATGGGCGACTTACCGCTAATTTTCAAATTGTTATCACGTATCGCCGTTATACCTCTGGTAGCAACGGTGGCTTATGAATTTTTGCGCTGGTCGGCGGCCCATTATGGCAACCCGTTCGTCCGCGCCCTCACCAAACCCGGCCTTCTCCTTCAGAAAATGACGACCCGTGAACCAACCCCCGAAATGCTGGAAGTGGCGATTGCCGCCCTTGAGCATGTGTTGGTAGCCGATGGTCTTCTTACCGAAGAAGAATGGGCCGACCGACGGCGACGACTCCCCGTGCGCCCCGCACAGCCCGTGCGGGGGAATAGTGGAGCGGCAGCCTGACCTTGAACAGCTAACCAGTGTATTGAAAAAATACCAGCAGTAAGCTAGTAAAGAAAGAGCAGAGCAGCCGAAGGGCTGCTTTTTTAGTTTTAAGGATTGAGTTTCTGAGTAAAGAATATCATAGACATAACCAGCAAAAAGCTATATACCTTAAAGCATTGATAATCTTAAATTCAGAATTCAGTTGTTTTATGAAAGGATTGAGAAGTTGATCACCGAAGTCGAAAAAGAGCTGACTACCACTACCAAAATTCAGGGCGAAAATGGTTTGCTGGTTATCCGGCGAGCCTGTATGAAGGACGTGAGCCAGATTTTCAGTCTGGTTAACCAAATGGCCCGCGTCAAGAATAATCTTTTGCCTCGTAGCATGAGCGAATTATATGAGCATGTGCGCGATTTTATTGTGGTAGCGGATGGCGATAAGGTTATCGGTACTTGCTCCCTGCATATTTTTTGGGAAGATTTAGCCGAAGTACGTTCCCTGGCGGTGGATAGCACTTACCAGGGGCAAGGCTGGGGCGAAGAGTTGATGAAGGCTATTATTGAAGATGCCCGCCAATTAGGGGTACTGCGGTTATTTACCCTGACCACAATTCCGGTCTTTTTTGAGAAATTCAGCTTTGCCATAAGTACCAAAGAACAGTTGCCCCAGAAAACCTGGAGCGAGTGCTACCGTTGCCCAAAATTTACCGAGTGCGACGAATACGCCCTAGTGCTAGACCTTGCGCCCGGTTTCGTTGGCCCTAAATCTCGCTCTGTCCGCACCCTGCCAGTGAATCATGTATAATGTTGTGGTTATTAGTTATTCGTTGTTGGTAAAAATCAAGTTGCTGAACCCAAATCTTATATCATAGCCAACAACCAATATCCATAAACTAACAACCCCAGAGCGGAGCGAAAATTATGGCAGTCTCTACCGAAATGAGCGAAAACCGCAAACGTAAAGCCAAAGAGTATGCGGCGGTTCGGCGAATGCTTTTTTTCATAAATAGCGGGCTAATCCTGGCTTTTTTGCTGGTGATGATGCTACTCGATTTGTCGTTGGGCTTACGCAAGGCTATTGAGGGCTGGACCGACAACCAATGGCTGGTAGTGCCGCTTTATATAATGATTTTTGGGGCGGCGTATGGCTTAATCTCCTTCCCACTAACCCTCTATAGCGGCTGGTACTTACCTCGAAAATACGACCAATCCACCCAAAATTTGCGCTCGTGGCTAATTGACCTGGTTAAGGGGCTGGTTATTGGCGGGATAATTTCGCTGGTGCTGGTGGAATTGCTCTATTTTGGTCTGCGAACTCTACCGGAGTGGTGGTGGCTGGTTGGCGGGATATTCTATCTGTTTTTTGTGGTAGTGCTATCTAACCTTGCCCCCGTATTGATAATGCCGCTGTTCAACAAGTTCATTCCTCTGGAAAATGACGAACTACGCCAACGGATGCTACAACTGGCGAATAAAACTGGGGCGAAGGTCAATGGTATCTATACAATGGATTTTAGCCGCCGCACCAAAGCTGCTAACGCCTTTGTAACCGGGATTGGCAATACCCGCCGGATTGTGCTGGGCGATACCCTCACCCAGAATTATACCCCCGAAGAAATTGAAGCGGTAATGGCTCATGAGCTGGGCCACCACGTCCATAGCGACATCTGGCGCGGTATCTTTTTCGACTCAGCAATTACCCTGGTGGGTTTGTTTGTAGCTAATTTAATCCTGCAAAACACCCTGACGAGCTTTGGCTACCGCAACCTAGGAGATATAGCGGCCTTCCCCTTGTTTGCCCTGGTGATGTTTGGCTTTGGGCTGGTGACGATGCCCATCACCAACGCTTACAGCCGCAGCCGGGAAAATGCCGCCGATGTTTATTCGCTGGATATAACCCAAAACCCTGTGCCTTTTATCTCCTCTATGAAAAAGCTGGCTAATCAGAATTTAGCCGAAACCGACCCCCCAGCCTGGGTAATCTGGCTCTTTTACACCCACCCGCCTATCGGGCAGCGCGTCCGGCGAGGCGAGGATTTTGCCCGACAGCACGGCCTCAATCCCTATCCTTATGACCTGGATATCCGGGGACAAGGCTCCGGGGTTAGCGATTAATGGGCTGGCTTTTGGCCCTGGCTGCGCTGGTTTTATTGCTGATAGCCTGGGTTCTGGCCCGTTGGTCAATAAAAGCTGCTTCGGAGGTGGGGCTTGGCTCTCCGGCGCGGATTCAGGTGGTCTACGCCGATACGGGTGGCTGGGAAAAAGTCGAAAAGCCCCTCCACAGCGAACAATACAGGCTGGTTGGCAAGCCCGATTATGTCTTACGGACCAAACAGGGCTTGGTTGCGGTAGAAGTCAAACCCACCCGTCGCGCCTCTCAGCCTTACGAAAGCGATTTGATGCAACTGGCGGCATATTGCCTTTTACTGGAAGAAGATTGGGACGAAGTGCCAGCTTATGGGCTGTTGCGCTATGCCGAAAACACCTTTCGAGTAGAGTGGGACGCAGCCTTAAAAGAGGAACTGCTCTCAGTTTTAGATGAAATGCGCGACCTCGAAAATTATCCCGCCAGCCTCGGTGGTGAATTACCCGAACCCCAACACGATATGACCAGCCGGTGCCACAATTGCGGATTCCGCTATGTCTGCTGGCCTGAGTAAAATAAATTATGTGAGATTACGCATTGACCACAATGAGCTTAATCTCTATAATCAAGATAATTATAAATGAGTCTATTGGTTTTGCCGTTTTTATGACAAAACAATATTAAGTTTCCACACTCCGGGTACTGACAGCGAAGTTTTTTAACTAAGAAAATTTCGGGTCTAATTAAGGAGAGTTTCGTATGGAAAGTTCAGAAAACAGTTTCAGCCCAGGTAAAATTGAAGGCACTTCCTCGAATCGAGCAAATATAGATGAGGCTACTCAAACCCAATCTGGCTGGACGCGCCGCCGCTTTGTGGTGGGAGCAGCTACTTTAGCGGGAGCAGTTACGCTGGTCAGTTGTGGTGACGAGGCTGGAGTAACTTCGGTAGCCACTGCCAACGCCCCAGTTGTGCCAGGGCTGACCAAACCCACTGCCCCCGCCATCGTTAGCAGTTTGAACCAGAAAATGGATTTGCGGGTGGGTTATATGCCTTATACTGACCATATAACCGTGCCGCTGGTGGTCGGAAAAATCGGGCAGGATTTTAAGTTTGCCAACGTGAAGGCCGAACAGTTCCAGAAATGGGTGCCAGGCCTGGAGAAGCTAAAAGCCGGACAACTGGACGTGATGTTTACCTTTGTACCGCCGCTTTTCACCCGTTTTGGCACCGAGGAAATCCCCGCCAAAGTGGTGTTGCTGGCCCATCGCAACGGCCTGTATATATTCAGCAAAAATGGCATCAATAAACCCCAGGACTTGAAAGGCAAAATTTTCGCGGTGCCGGATAAACAGTCCAACTATTACGTGATGGCCGCTAAATACCTGCAACAGTCCGGCCTTACTTTTGGTGCTGGCGGCGATGTGAAATTTGTGGAATATTCCCTGAGTGATATGGGTAATGCCTTACGCAACGGTGATATAGACGCTTTTATCCAGAGCGGCCCTGCCAGCGCGGTACTAGAAAAACAGGGAGTGGGCAAAATTCTGGAATATAGTTCCAACTTCTCGCCTAACCATCTTGATTGTGTGGTGCTGATGCGGAACGAGATTATCGAAAAATTCCCGGATGTAGCGCAAGAGTTTGTAACCGGGACGCGCAAAGCTATCACTGATTTTGGCCTTGACCAAAAAAATAACAAAGGCGCGGTAGATAACAAGCTAATGGAAGCGGCTCGGATTTCCGCCCCGTTCTTGAACGCCGACATTGACTCGGTTTATCAGGCCTTAAAACAGCCCGACTCGGCGATTATCTTTAGCAATCCTGAACCAACCCTCAAGGATTTTCAGGATTTGCAAGCCGATTGGAATAAAGTTGTTTCTATTGGTAACACAACCTTGAACATGGCAAATATTATCGAGACCCGCTTTGCCAAGTAATAATGATTGTCAGTTGTCGGTTGTCGGGAAATATTCACAAGGATGGACAGTATAAACAGGCTATCACCAGAAAAAATAAACCCTAAACTCCGGCGAGCTACCGGGTTCAATTCGCTGCGTTATAAAATCCTGGTTATTTTAATGCTCTTTTCGGTTGGGCCAATTCTGGTTTTGGGGCAAACCTGGCAAGTTATCAACGAAAACGAAACTAATAAACAAGTTCAACTTTTGGAGAAACAGGCTTTTGCCCTGGCCGATACGATTGCCGGACGCATCCAGGATGGGGCGGAGAGCCTGATTGCCGAGGCTTTTACCGCCGCCCAACTTTCCAGCACGATTTTGCGCCTTGATATTGTCCGACAAAACCGGGCCTTGCCTGACTCTCCTTTGCCGGTGGTGCTTAATAACTTGCTCAACAGTCGCCCGATAATTATCAATGTAGCCTACGCCGGGTCAGATGGCAGAGTAACCGCCGCTTTTACCAAAGGCAAAGTGGCGGGAGTCTTGCAACAGGGCGACGATATAAGCGACCAGATTTATTTTGCCGCGCCTTTTGTTAAACAAAAAGTTACCAGCGCGGTAATTACTCCACCCAACAACCAGATTCCGTATCTGCTTTTGGGCTTCCCGGTACTATCAGGGGCAAAACCCGCCGGGGTGTTGATTATGACCCTTGACCTGAACGCCCAGCTAGAGCCGCTTATTCAGGAAAAATTCGGCACCGACGCTGAATTGGCTAAAGTGATTCGGGCTTATATTGTTGACAATAAGAACCACCTGTTGGCCCAATCAGCCAATATTCCTAAACCTGAGAATCCTAGCCAATTCGTTAAAAATAACGATTTAGTGTTAAAAGCGATGGTTAGTGGGGAGAATCAGCCCGCCGCTCTACTGACTACCACCGACCCGGCAACCGGGGTAAAAGGGGTGCAGGCCGTTTTGAATATCAAGCCTTCTATCCTGACTCCCACCGGAGACCGCACGGTTGAACTAGGGCTTATTGTGGTGGTGCAAGAACCGGAAGACGTGGCACTTGCTTCGGTTTTCGCCTTCCGCAAACAGTCGGAAAATCAGCGCACTCTGATTTTTATAGTCACAATTTCGGCGGCGGTAGTAGCCCTGCTTATCAGCGTGCTGGCAACCTTCGGCCTGGTCAGCCCTATTCGTAAACTTACCCAGGGGGCGCGGCGGATTGCTTCGGGCGACCTGGATACGCGGGTGAAAGTACGCAGTAAAGATGAAATTGGGGAATTAGCCGACGACTTTAACCTGATGGCCCAAAAGCTGAAATCAGCAAACGAGGTCGCCCAAACCTATCTTAACCCGAAAGCGGCGGAGATGGTACAACGCTCTTTTAGCCAGGATAACTCCCACTCACTGGATGGCAATACCGAAGAAAAAAACATGACTCTCTTTTTTAGCGATATAGTTTCTTTTACCACCAGCACCGAACGACTTGGCCCTGCCGGGAGTATTGCTCGCCTGAACGCCTATTATGAGGTGGTTTCGAGTTTGTTGCAGGAACAGGGTGGGAAGATTGACAAGTTCGTAGCCGACGAAATCGTGGCGATGTTCGAGGACGGTCAAGACCATGCCTATCAAGCGGTCAAGGCCGCAGTGTTTACCCTGATAGCCCTTGAAAAATGGAATCACGATAGTGGCTTTGAACCTGTCAAAATTCGTATCGGAATTAATACTGGCGAGTGTATTGTGGCAAACATCGGCAGCCGGGCCGCTCGTCGATTTGACCGCACTGTTATAGGCGACGCGGTCAACACCACCCAACGTCTGATGACCTCCGCCTCGCACAACGCTATCATTATTTCGGAAGATACCTATCGCAAGGTAGCGGGTCGGGTAAATGTAATGCCGCTAGAACCATTGGCACTAAAAGGCAAAACCCAAAAAGTGGCGGCCTATCAAGTGTTGGGTTTGCGGGAGGCGGGCGCACCAGCCGGAGCATTGGGCTAATAAATTGGGGGATAGGGGTCGGGAGTCAGTCGGGGCGGTTCAATAGAAGGTACCGGTAGACAGATTCATTACCGAAACTTCCCTTTTCTACGTTGATAATGGTAAACTAGGAAAGTAAGTAGCGTTGGCCCTAAAACAGGCTTGAAATCACCATAAAACTTGGGGAATTAGAATAATGCAGCCACCACAAAACCGACCGCCACAAAATCAACCAGCTTATTACCAACCCGGACAATACCAAACGCCAACTTACGAGCAACCTACGCCACCGCCTTCATTTATGGAGCAACCGCCCTCCAAAAACTACTGGCTGATTTACCTGCTGGTTTTTATAGTTATTATTACTACTTATGTAGTTTTTTATCTGCTAGACCCCAAGCAAACTAACAACCCTCCAACACCCGGCGCGGTTACAGCCTCCAATATTGGGATTGTGGGCGTGGTGACAGCCTTGCCGAAGGCGATTGAACCTACCCCTGTTCCTACCAAAACCCCTGCCCCGACTGCCACACCTACCCCACCTCCAACCGCCACGCCGGTGCCAACTCCTACGCCAATACCTATCACTAAATTTGAGGGCTTTGGGATTGTTAAGGGCAAATCCAGGGTATGGTTCTTCCCTAATACAACCAGCAAAATTGTTGAAACCACAAGTCTGGATGGCGTGGTGGGTTTCCAGAACAAGACCACCGATGATAGCTGGTTTGAACGGATGGGCGGCGGTTGGGTTGAAGGGGTCAATGTTACCAGATACCCTTCGTATGCGGCAGCGTTGGCGGCAATTGGCGCGACCCAACCACCACCGCCACCCACTACCAAGCCCGCCTAGCATAATAGAGAAATCGGGAATCTATAAGCACGGCTCAGGGCTGCCCAAATGGTGGGGTCGCACATACTGAAAACCTTACTAATTCTGCTGATAATAAAAAACTGATATGTATTATTAATACTAGAACTAAGGTTGAGAAATGGCACAAGTGGATTTAGTCATACGAGGTGGAGAGATTGTTACCTCCACTAATACAATTAAAGCGGATATTGGCATTGCAAACGGAAAAATTGTTCAAATTGGGGGCGAACTCTCGGCTGAAAATGAAATTAATGCTGAGGGTAAGTTAGTTTTACCGGGTGGAATTGATGCCCATGTCCACCTCAATTCACAACTGGCTGACACCCCAAAACCAGCCTGGGTTGATGACTTTACCAGTGGTTCTAAAGCGGCCCTTGCAGGTGGAATTACCACCATCGGTAATATGACCTTCTCAAAACCGGGCGAAACCCCTCTGGCGGCTTTCGAGCGAGAGAGAAAGGCAGCCTCCACTCAAACCATTGCCGATTATTTTCTCCATTCAGTCGTAATGGAAGTAACCGAAGAAATGTTAAGGGATATATCTAAACTAAAGTCAGAAGGCTGTCGAAGTCTGAAGATTTTTACTCCTACACCTCGTTTCGACCCTCAGGTAAGTCAATTTCTGGAATTAATTCGTAAAGCTGGCGAAAATGACCTGATTAGTATTATCCACTGCGAGGATTTTGCCATATTGCAGGATGCGACTACCCAACTGAGCCTTTCGGGTCGGACTTCCCTGCGCTATTTCTCGGAAAGCCGTCCGGTACTGGCTGAAGTAGTAGCCACCCAAAGGGCCGTTGCTTTTGCCGAAGCGACTAACTCCCCGGTTTATATCGTGCATTTGTCCTCCAGACGAGCTTTAGAGGTTTGCGCCGAGGCCAAAAGCCGAAATATCCCGGTATTTGTGGAAACACGCCCCCTGTATCTGCATTTGACGCAGGAGTTATTAGCCGAAGCGGAAGGGCCAAAATATGTGGGGCAACCCCCCTTACGCGAGCAAACCGATGTAGAGGCTTTGTGGGAAGGATTGAAAAACGGGGTAGTCAGTACGGTTTGTACCGACCACGCGCCCTGGCTTCTCAAGGATAAACTCGACATATCGCTGGATATAAATAACCTGCGTCCGGGTGTAGAGAACCTGGAAACAATGATACCCATGCTCTATTCGGAGGGAGTGTTAAAGCGGGGGCTTTCACACCAACGCTTTGTCGAACTAATCAGCACCAACGCTGCCAAAATCTTTGGCCTTTATCCAAAAAAAGGCACTATTGAGGTTGGCAGTGATGCCGATATAGTGATATTTGACCCAAAACTCAAACATTTTGTGGAAGGGGCGAGTTTAAAATCAAATTCCGACTATTCGGTTTATGAAGGATGGGAAGTCACCGGGAAGCCAATAACTACTATAAGAAGGGGCGAAGTGGTTTATCAGGAGGGAAAGGTAACAGGCACCGCCGGAAGCGGTATTTATCAGGAGGCGCATTCGCCCGTGTTACCTTAATACTCGATAAATAATAACCCACTCGAAATAATTTTTGAGGTGGGTTTTTATTATTCCAATTTGTTTATAGATTTGGGTAGGCATTGCTCAGGTAAGGCTGATAGAGTTGAGTAAAGCTTCAGCCTCGTCGTCTTCCTCAACCTTACGTCCGGGTCGCCATTCGCAAGCCTCGCCTTCGCTCAGGCTGGCACAAGCCTGGGTAATGGCCTGGTCAGCACTCCAATAGAATTTATCAGCTCCCAACTCATCAACTAGCCCCGCTCGTTGGAACATCTTGTAAACCGGGGCCTGCAATCCGGTTACGAAAAGTAACCCACCCTGTTTAAGCTGATGTTGCCAGATATGCTCGATAGCATGCAATCCGGAAGCATCTATAACCGGAACACCTCGCATCGAGAGAATAAGGGCAGAGGATTTAGAGAGTGCTTCAATGGTATCTACGAACTGTCCGGCAGCCCCAAAAAAGAGCGAACCACTGACATAAACTACTTTGAGGCCTTCCCTTTCGTTGGCTACTTTTAGCCCGGTAGCCCGCAACCGTTCCCAATCTACGTCGGTGGGAACAATATCCAGCCGCGAAACCTGATTGATAAATAGCAAAAGACTTAAAACTATTCCGATAATAATAGCCTGGGTCAGGTCGAAAGTTACGGTAGCCACTAACGTCGCCAATAATACTGCGATGGCGCTTTTGAAGCGGCGTTTGAAATAGAAATTAATAACGTGCCATTCATTCATGCGCCAGGCCGTAACCATCAGCACCCCCGCCAGCGTAGCCAGGGGAATATGCCCGATTTGCTCGCCTAAAAATAAAGCGCAAATCAATAGGGCAAAAGAATGAATAAAGCTAACCATTCGGGTTCTACCCCCGGCTTTTACCGCCACACTGATACGGGCAATCGCGGCGGTAGCTGGCACACCGCCAAAGAATGGAATAATAATATTCCCTATACCTTGCGCCACAAGCTCCTGATTGGCGTTAAGTTTTAGCCCGGTCATGCGCCCGGCTACTAATCCTGCCAGCAAACTTTCAATCGCCCCAAGAGCCGCAATCGCCATCGCTGGGCCAAGCAGGTCACTAAATAGGCCCAAATTGTCAAAGCTGAATTGATAACGCTGATCAAGCAGGATTGTGCTGGGTATAGCCCCAATAACAGCCACCTGCCAGTTCAATAAAGTTGAAACAAGCGTCGCGAGAATAATCCCTACCAGGGCGGCGGGAAGTTGACGGAGCGGCTTAAAGCGGGGCAATGCCAGCATAACCACCATTACAATTGCAGCAGAGCAAACCGCTTGCCAATTTATCCCCGGAATTGCCCTAGTAAAATAGCCGGCAGCCTTCATGGTAGTACTATCGGCGGCGGGGGTCTTTACGCCCAGAAAATTATCTATTTGCCCCACGAAAATTATTAAAGCAATCCCGCTGGTGAAGCCGGTAATTACCGGAGCCGGGATAAAATTAACAATCCGACCCAGGTGAAACAAGCCTAATGCCAGAATAATTATCCCGGCCATAATTCCCGCTAACCATAACCCCTGCAAGCCGTGCTTCTGGACAATTACAATTAGCACTGCCGACATTGCCCCGGTTGGGCCGCTTATCTGGTAGGGTGCACCGCTCAAAGCCCCAATAATAAAGCCGCCCAGGATAGCAGTTACCATCCCAGCCGCCGGAGAGGCACCTCCCGCTACCCCGAAAGCCAGTGCCAGAGGCAAAGCCACCGCCGCCACTGTCAGACCGGCAATCAGGTCGCTACGAAAGCGACTACCGGAATATTTACTAAATTCCTGCTGCCAGAGCTTAATAATAACTGGCTTACTTAACATTAACAACCTCAGCTTTTTCCGCTTCGATTTCTAGCTGTTGCAACAAATCTTTGGTATCAATTAAGTTATTGTTGAAAATTGCCCGCGCTATATCCAGCAAATCAAAAATTAACGGGTCGCGCACACTGTAATAAACACTGGTGCCATTCTTGCGGGTAACAATAATATTTTTGGCGCGCAATACGCTTAACTGCTGACTAACCCCGCTTTGGTCAAGCCCCAGGAGGAGTTGTAATTCCGAAACACTTTTTTCGGACTCGCGTAGAACTTCCAGTATCTTAATTCGAATGGGATGAGCTAAAGCCTTAAAAAATTCGGCTTTAAAATCCTGTAGAGTATTTGGCATATTGTTCCTATTGAATTATAATATTCAACTATTTGAATATATACATATTACTCCTAAGAATTAGAGCTGTCAAGTTGTAATTTGCAGGGTCAATGTCATCCTGAACAAAGTAAAGGGTCTTGTCTGGAATTAGAAGATTCTTCACTAACACTCAGAATGACAGGAAGTTCAAATTGTTATGTCAAGTTATTTTTCTTTTTTTACTGAACAATGGTGAGGTGATCTATTAAAGGGTTTCAGCGAGTTGGGGGGAATTTAACCCACTGACAGAAAAACCCCACCTGAAATTATTACTTTCGGATGGGGTTTCGTTTCTTGAAAATTCAGCCAGGGCGAATCCTAGCTGGCGGCCCAGACATCTACCAGATAACGGTCTTGTGAGGTAAGTTCGCTCAACCACTTTTCGGCGGCATCGGCATCCTGACCAGTTTTGGCAGCGTAAAGCCAGGCGAAGGCTTGCCGCACACCAGGAGCCATTTTGCTGGCATCCCCACAGACATAAATCACCGCTCCGGCTTCCAATAATTCCCAAAGCTGGTCTTTAATATCAAGAATCACATCCTGAACATAAACCTTTTTCTCCTCGTCGGCTCTGGAAAAAGCGGTATAGAGGTCGGTAACGCCCTGCTCGGCAAATGCCTTTAGCTCGTCCTGATAAATAAAATCCTGCTCAGGGTGGCGGCAACCGAAAAGCAACGCCGACTTGCCAATGGTTTTGCCTTGCGCTTTCAGAGCAGCCCGTTCTTGCAGGAAACCCCGGAAAGGTGCCAGACCCGTTCCCGGCCCAACCATAATCAGGGGAGTAGCGGGGTCGGTGGGCATACGGAAAGCCGAGCCCGTATCGCGCACATAAGAATAAATATAGCCGCCCTCTTGTTGACTCAATAGATAGTTGGAGCAAACTCCCTGGAAAGTGCCGTGACCGGAGCGGGCAGGTGCATCCACCACCGCCACCGTCAGGCTGCATTTAGTGCTTTCCTGGAGGGGTGAGGAAGAAATCGAGTAATAGCGCGGGCGCAAGGGCGGCAACATTTCCAAATACACATTAAAGGGAAGTTGCACCGAGGGGAATTCTTCCAGTAAATCTATTAGCGATTTGCGTTTAGCCAGCACTTCCTCTTTGTAGAGGGCTACCGCCGCCTCCTCTTTCGAGAGTGCTTCGAGCTTGACCTTTTCGGGCGGACATTCGGTGTTTTCCGCCAGCGTCCTGATTTGCTTGCGGGTCGCCCCATCCTGAAGCTCGACGTAGTTAGAAAGCAAACGATAGACCGAAACAGGCTCATCCACCGGGATAAAAGTTTTGCGGTTGCTGTTCTTCTGGATACGAATCACACTATCACTATCGTAGCCAAAGTGGGCCGCCACCCGTTTAACCTGACTTTCGGTATTATGACCAATAACCCCCAGATGGTCGCCCGCCCGATAGTTTATTCCTTCAGGCAACTCCACTTCCAGATGGCGGGTTGAGCGGTCAGAAGAATTAGGGCCATCTTTGGTGTGCAACTCGCGGTTTGCCAGCACCTTCATTGGGAAAGCTCCCAACGAGGCAATAAACTTGCTGGCCTGTTGCCCCGGCACTAATTCCACCGAATAAAGCGCACCGGGAGCCTCCTTGGCTTCGGTCAGGTCAATTTTTAACTCTTTGGCAACAGTAGTCCAGAGCGGTTGATACCAAGTCTGGAACTGCCCATCAAAATCGTCGCTGGCATCGCCTTCGCCTCGCGCATAAATTCGGGTTGCGCCATATTCTTCAAGTTTAGTATCAATCAGGCGGGGAATAGCCTGGAAAGTAGCGGCCCAATCGCGGTTGCCACAACCAAAAATGGCATACTTTACCCCACTCAACGAGTCCGGCTCTATTCCTTCTTGCTCCAACCAGCGACAAAACTGCACGGCGTTATCGGGCGGTGTGCCGTTATAGGAAGCAGTAGTGATTATAACTGCCCCTTCTTTGGGCAAATTTCCGGCGTAATCATCCAGCGAGGCGACAGTGGAAGCAAAGCCGCTATCCTCCCCTGCCTGGGCCAATTGGCGGGCAATTTCCTCGGCGGTTCCCAGGTTAGAGCCAAACAGCACCAGCAAAGGAGTATTGTGCTTGGTGACAGGGGCGGTTTCAGTCACGGGCGTTGGCGCAAGTTTAGGCGCAACTGGCGCGGTGGCAGCAATATGATTGGCAATCGCCGTGCGGTCACGGTCAGTACGGGGCTTGATTTTGATTTTGAAGTCGTGAGGCTTCATGGTTAGGGTTTCTTTGAACTTGAGCTGATAGCGGGTATGGTCAATCAGCCGGAAACGTTGCAACATCAGCCCAATAACCAGAGTGGCTTCCTGTAAGGCGAACTGACGACCAATACAGGCGCGTTGTCCATTGCCAAAGGGCTTGTAGGCGTTGCCGGGGCGAGTGCGCTCGGCTTCGCGGCTAAAGTTATCAGGGTTAAATAGTTCGGCCTCGTCACCCCATACCGAAGTATCGCGGTGGAGCATTGGGATTAATACCCCAACCTGTACCCCTTTTTGAACCTTATATTTACCACCGATAACCGTATCTTTATAGGGATAGAGGGCGAACATCGGAGCGGTGGGCCATAGTCGCAAAGTCTCTTTGAGTATCTGGGAGATATAGGTTAGCTGATTGACCTGGGCGTAGGTTGGCGCAACGCTGGGGTCAGAACCCAAAACCCGGTCAACCTCTTCATATGCCTTTGCCAGCACATCGGGATGATTGAGCAGAGCGTGAATGGCGAACGACAGCAAACCACTGGTGGTTTCGTGTCCGGCAATCAGGAAAGTGATAATCTGGTAGCGGATATTAATGTCGTCCAACCGCCCCCCACTCTTTTTATCCACCCCCGAAAGCATGTAACTTAACAAATCCTGTTTGGTAGTAAAATCCTCGCCACTCTCCCGGCGGTCTTTGATAATACGGTCTACGGTGGCATTCATAAAGTCAATATTAGACTGCATCTGACGTTGGCGGTCAATCCGAATTTTATTTTCAATGGGTAATCGCCGCCCGCGTTCCTGGGTCTCGGTCAAGGAGCCCACCATCGCGTCCACAAAGGGATGCATGCTCTCGCGATAAAAGGAGTTAAAGCGATAATCAAAGCCGCACAGACCAATCGTATCAAGGGTCAGGTTGGTCATATCATGAACCACATCTATTTCGTCGTCGGTATTCAGGCGTGACCATTTGAGCATCAGTTGGTCGGCAATATCGAGCATCATCGGGTGGTAGCCCTGCATCGCCCGTTGACCAAAGTTGGGTAATAAAATATTATGGGCTTTAGACCAGTTAGGCTCGGAGGTATAGGCAGTGAAAAGGCCATCCCCCGCAAAGGCTCGGACTTCTTTTAGCGGAGCCCAGATTTTTTTATCGAAGCGTTTCTCATCGCAGATTTCGTTAACCAGGTCAAAGCCGGAGACGACTATCAAGGGGCGACCCAGCATGTCCAGTTGGAGAATCGGGCCATATTCACGGGCCATTTTAATCAAATCCTGCACCGGAGATTTTGCGCCCAGGTCTAACAGGTTACCAACAATAAATTTACCGGGGGGATGGGGGATTGTTACCAATTCGTCTTGAACTGACATCTGCGTCTTCTCCTGCATGCTTATAATGTTTGGAAGGGATGGCTATGAAACCCACCCGCAACATTCGGTCGGGTTATAAACCCGACCTTACATTTAAAATTTCCTGAAACCTAAATAGTGAACATTAAATGACTTTGCTGGTTACAGTATATCAAAATTTTCGCTTTTGATATAATACAACATAGCAATTGGAAAATAAGCTAAGAGCCAACAGCGAGGAGGCTGCGATGAGCGAATATAGTAATAAGTTTGCGGTGATTGGGGCGGGGTTTTGCGGTTTGGGAGTGGCGGCGGCTCTCAAACGGCAGGATATTCTATTTGAGTGTCTGGAAGCTGATAGCGACCTGGGCGGCAACTGGTATCACGGGGTTTACGAAAATGTCCACATAATTTCCTCCCGCAAAACCACCGAATATAAAGATTACCCGATGCCCGAAAGTTACCCCGATTTCCCAAGTGCCGCGCAGATGCTGGCCTACCTTAACGATTACGCCAACCATTACCAGTTACGACCCAATATCCAGTTCAATACCGAAATAGCCCAGGTTGCTCCCGCTCCCAATGACCAGTGGGAAGTTGCCCTGAAAAATGGCGAGAAACGCATTTACAAAGGGGTTATTGTGGCTAATGGGCACCATTGGGACTGCCGTTTCCCCGAATATCCCGGCAACTTTGGCGGCGAAATTATCCACTCCAAGCACTACCGCACCCCTGATATTTTAGAAAACAAACGGGTGTTGGTGATTGGTGGAGGGAATTCGGCCTGCGATATTGCCGCCGAAGCTGCTCGCTTTGCCCTTTCCTCCGATATCAGCATGCGGCGGGGCTACTGGATTATGCCCAAAACAATGTTTGGTATACCAAGCGTGGAGTTAATCCAATTCTGGATGCCCTTGAAGCTCCAGCAAATTTATATCAAGTTAATGCTAAAGATTTTCGTAGGAAGTTATGAAAGATATGGCTTGCAAAAACCCGATCACCAGATTTTCGAGCATCACCCCACCATTAATTCCGAGCTGCTCTATTACATCCGGCAAGGTCGTATTACCCCCCACCCTGATATAAAGCGTTACGATGGCAAAACCGTCGAATTTGTGGATGGTAAACGGGTCGAGTTTGATTTGATAGTGGCGGCGACGGGCTACAACTTAAGTTTGCCACTCATTGCACCGGGGGTAGTAGAATGGGTAAATGGTATGCCCCAGCTAATCGGGGGGATGCTGTCGCCACGTTACAAAAACCTCTATATCTTTGGCACTGGACAGGCGCGTTATGGGGCAGGGCCGTTAATCAGTGCAGGAGCCGAATCGCTATGTCGCTTGATTAAGGCTCAGGAAAAACTAAAACATCCGCTGGGCGAAATCTTTGCCAAAATGGGCCAGAAACCGCCCACCAGCAATCTCATTGGGCCGGAGGAAGTGTTTAAAAGTACCCGACGCACTCGGCGCATCGTGCCATTTTTGCCGAGGCTGGAAAAACAACTTTTCAAGAGTTAGATAGCTCGATTAACTGGCCCGAATTAGCTTTATTTCGGGCTACTTCCTCCGAGGAGGCGTAGCACGAGCCACAATATTGATGAGCCTGATAAACCTCATAAAGCTCCTCGCCCTCCTCATTTATCATACCAGTAGCGACAATTTCAACGGTACTCATGGGCAGGGGGTCGTAGCGGGAGCCGACACAAATTTTCCATTGCCCTTTTAGCCGATCGGCCTTACACTCTTTTACACATATTACTGCCGTACTATTTTCCAAAAAGGGGCAGCCTGACATAGAATTAACCCTTTCTTAACACAAAATAACCTTTTAAGTTTCGCATCTTTCTTATACAATTATTGTACAAAACTCACTACATTACCTAATTAAATACTATAGAAGGTTAGAAGTTGTTGTCCTAGACCTTAGCAATAAGGAGATAAAATAGATGCAACCGATACTAAATACCCAAAGTTTCCCCGACCTATATAGTTTTCTAGCTGGTCTGGCCGAAGAAACAACTAACGCTAAAGCGGTTAATCCGGCTACTCAAAGTGTAGTTATCTGGTCACCTGAAAATTCCGCAACCTTACTCGATAGTCGTGATAAGTTGGATCTGGTGGAGCATTATGCCCGCAAGTTAGGGGTGCAAATCACCCTTTCCGCCGCTTCCGACCAAAACCTACGCCATAACGCCCAGGAAGTTGGCTGGAATGTCTTATGGAGTATGCCTGGTCTCGATCAGGCCGTGCAACGTTATATGCCCAACAACCCCAACGAAGAAGACGAAGAAGCCATCGCCAGTTAGAGTATAGAAATATACAAGGAATATAAAAGCACAGCCTTAAACTGTGCTTTTTTGATTCAGGAAATTTTTTAGGCTACCATTTCCTGAAGGGCATGCTGATTCAGGATACAAACTCCAGCCCGGTCAATTCTGATAAGCTTTTTCTGCTGCAAAAGGCTTAACTTGCGCGTCACTGTTACCCGATTGCTACCAATCATATCCGCCAGGGATTGATGGGTAACGTCGAACTCAATCTTGATTTCATCTTTGGCTTGCCGCACCCCAAACTCGGTGGCTAATTTCAGCAGCAAACTCACCAATCGCAAACCCACATCCCGACCAATCAAACCCTCAATCAAAACCTGGGATTGGGAAAGTTGTTGGGAGAAACTGTCAATAATACGGCTGGCTAAAAGGGGAGAGTCCTCCATCAGCCCGGTCAAAGCATTTTCCTGAATGGCGGCTACAGTTGAGTCCTGCATTGCTTCGGCGTAAACATCGTGGAAATAGCTATCACGGGTGCCGCTCTGGGCAAATACTTCACCAGGGCCAAGAATTGAAAAAGTTATGGAGCGGGCATCAGGCAGAATTTCATAAACCCGAATCCGACCAGCCAGAATAAAATAGAGGGTAGGGCGATTATCCCCCGGTTGGAAAATCAGTTGTTCATGGCGATAGCGAACCATCCTGAAAGCCCCAACGCTCTTTACCAAATCCACCAAACTGGCTTTGCTCAAGCGTTCCTGACGAGCCTGAGTGCTTTCGTGGGCTCGTTCCTGCTCGATAATCAGGTTTTCAGTTGTGTAACCTCGCAACAGAGAGGCTTCAGCCTGGGAGCGCAAGTTGTTGAGCTTTTTGGTCATAGGCCGCAAAAGCTCTGGGGAGGCTTCAAATTCGGGGGTGGAGCTTATAACATCCCACACCAGGTTGATAATCACGGTCAATTGGGTGATTAGAGCCTCAACCCGACTACCAGCTCGCGCCTGTAGACGGCCTTCTTTTTCCAGTAGACTGAAATATTTTTCATTAGTTTCGCAAGCGAGAGCCACCAACAACTCTTCCCAGAGTTGGGCATGTCTGGAACGAACGGTCGGGTCAAACTGGGCAACCTCAATATTAAAACCCCGCTGCTCAATCATAGTAGACCAGCGCAGGCGGAAAACTGGTTTCAGATTAGCCAGGACCGTTGACAGTTCGTTTGACATTTTATTACCTCACTAACATGGTTTGTGTTGGCAAACAATCACAAATTTTAATTAATACTAAAAGGATCATCAAAAGTAGCAACCGGGCGGGTAGCGGTGGCGATGGGCTTGAGCGGCTTAACATTTACCGCCTCACTAAAACCAAGCTTCAAAACCCCATCCTGGTAAATAAGCCCAACAAATTCGGCATCGTTCAAAATACGCGGCAGGCTGATTCGACGCTGCAATCGCCCAAAATCTATAACCAGTTCCTCGCCCTTGCGCTGTACCACAACCTCATGGTCACTATCTTCCACAAAGGGCAGACGTAGGCACAGATTGCGCCGAATAGCCTCATTTTTATTTTTATTCTTAATATCTTCCACCCAAACCACCCGTTTCTGGTTGTAACGGTCGGCGGGCTTGAGTAAGCCATAGACAAGTTCGCCTAAATCTGCCAGTTTCTCTACTCCTAGCGGCTCGGTACGCTGCAAAAAGGCTTTCAAAATCGGCAGTGGGGAAAAACTGTTTTCAATATCGGTCAGGTGGTGATACTGTAAATCTACCCACTTGTTAAAGTAGGGGCCAAGTTCAAAGCTCTCGGTTTTTTGACCGTCAACGCCCATAATCCAGGCAGAATCACTGGCCTGGCGGGGGTAAAGTTTATTGACCATTACCGCGTCCAGGGCAATACCGTAAAGGCTCAGGAAGGTATAGGCCCGTTTGGTTTCCTCTACCGAAAGCTTCTCGGCATTCAGCACCAATCGCACTGATACCTCTGGCGAAAGGATAAAACGGTTGAGCTTGCGCATAATTTCAATCAAACGGTTGACTTCGTTGAAATATTTTTCTTTGGTGCCTTCGTCTTTGCTGAGGGGGCGCATTACCTTAGAAATACCCTTGTAGGCTTTAACCAGACTGGCTCCACTGGTGCCGCCTACGATTAACTCAGGGTAGGCTAACAGGCGCAAGGTATTGCCAGTAGGGGCGGTATCTACCAGTACGACATCCCATTTGCCCGACTCGGATTCTTCCATCAGGCGGTTTAAGGAGATAATCTCGTCCAGACCAGGTTGTCCCGCCAATTCCGCCGCAACCGAGCCAGTTACGCCCTGCTTTTTGTAGGCGTTCTCCATATAATTCTGTAGGCCGCTCATACTACGTCGGGCTTCGGTGGGGGCATCCACTTCCAGACCGTACAGGTTGGGGGCGAGGTAGGTGGGTCGGTCAAGGCCAATTGGCTGACAGATAACGTCACTCAGCGAATGGGCCGGGTCGGTAGAGATTATCAAAACCTTCTTACCTTCCCTGGCTAATAAAGCCGCCGTAGCCGCTGAGATAGTAGTTTTGCCAGTGCCACCTTTACCTGAAAAAATTATGACTCTACTAGGCATAGTTGTTAAACCTGTTACATCTTTGTGATTGGTCAGTTTTAGCTAAATTTTCGCTTTGGAAAATGGGAAAAGTGGGTAATACCCGGTCTGAGCTATCAAAACAAATTTCCGTTTGGTGAGCCAGGATTAAAAGAGTGGGGAAGCGATTTAGCGAAATCGGCTTAGTAAAAGCCCCTGAAAAACTGCTAGTCGAATTGACTACACAATTTTTTTCTTCCAGCCTCATAGTTGGAAGTCTAAAATCGGGCATGAGGGAATTAGGCGACGCAGTTATAAAACCTTGTTGCGACAAACCGTAACTTCCTTCTAGCCGAGTTGGACACACTTTGATTTTTGCTTGAAAAGTATAGGACGAGTGATGGAGCCTTAAACAAAATCTTTATACAAGATATGTTTTGTAGAAGTATAGGCAAACTTTTTGGTCATGGGTGTATCTTACACTACAAATTTTGAGGGTCTAAAAGGAGGCAGAAAGCAGGCGCAGGGAGCAAGAAAAATGAACCAACTGAAGCCCAAATATAATTGATAGGTTTGTGAATGGGGGATGGGTAATTCGTAGGGACAAGTTTCTGTCCGGGATTGATTCAGAACAACCAGAACGTAGCCTCCCCTTTGGGAACAACGGTTGTCCCTACGAATTCGATTCTATTATTTATGTCTAACCTTCAACTAACTAAAAGCTGGAAACCACCCGTAACTCGTTACTCCTGAACACCCCTATTTGCCTAAAAGCTTGTTTAGAGGCTATAATCAACAGGATTTAGCGAATTCACCACTGGAAAAAGCTAGAAACAAAGCCGGAAAGAAAGCAAGAAGGAAAGCTATGAGCGAGCAACTTTACGAGCAACGTATTGAACTGCGCGGCCATATTGTAGACAGCCTGATTTTGCCCCAATTAATGGACGGCATTATGGATTTGGGTGGCAACTATGAGGTTGAGGAGTTCCAGTTAGGGCGTAGCAAAACCGAGCATACTTACTGCCGGATGCGGATTTTTGCCGACTCACAGGAAGTTTTAGACCAATCATTGCTTGTAGCCCAACGCCTGGGGGCATCCTTTCTGGATGGCGTGGACGCTAGTTTGGAGCCTGCCCCGCGAGATGGCGTATTCCCGCTGGATTTCTATAGCACCACTAATCTACAAACCCATATTCGGATAGAGGGTAACTGGTTGCCAGTCGCTAAAACCGAGATGGACTGCGGGGTTATTTACAATCAAGCTCAGAATAAAGCCGAGTGTATACCGATTACGCGGGTGCGCCAGGGGGATATGGTAGTGGTTGGGCATGCTGGCATCAGGTTGGAAGCCCTGGAGCGCGAACGTCAGCGAGAAGTTTTTGCCTTTATGGGCAGTGCGGTCAGCAGCGAAAAACCCAAAGAGCTGGCTATCGCTGGTCTGGTAAAAGAGATGAAACAGGCCAAAGAGCGCGGCGCGAAAATCTTGCTGGTAGGCGGCCCTGCCATCGCCCATACCGGGTCGGCAAAATATCTCAGTAAAATTATAGAAATGGGTTATATCAGCGTACTTTTTGCCGGGAATGCCCTGGCTACCCACGATATAGAAACGGCAATTTATGGCACTTCCCTGGGCGTATCGTTAGCCAGTGGCTTGAACGCCGAGCATGGGCATCAGCACCATATAAAGGCGATTAATACCATCCGTTATTATGGCGGTATCGCGACGGCGGTGGAAGCGGGCATCCTGACCAGTGGTGTAATGTATTCCTGTATCAAAAACAAAGTGCCTTTTGTGCTGTGCGGCTCTATCCGCGATGACGGGCCGTTGCCGGAAGTTATCACTGATGTAATAGATGCCCAGGATAAAATGCGCGAACAATTGCAAGGGGTTGAAATCGCCATCATGATTTCGACCATGCTGCACAGTATTGCCGTCGGCAACCTGCTACCTGCTAAAGTGCGCACGGTTTGTGTGGATATTAATCCTACGGTCGTCACCAAACTTGCAGATAGGGGTAGCCATCAAACGCTGGGAATTGTGACCGATGTAGAAAGTTTTCTAGGGGAATTGTATCGCCAATTGGCGGGTAACTGACAGCTTTTAACGAGGAGAAAATGGCTCTAACTTTAGGAATAATTGGTTTTAGTAAAAGTGGCAAAACCACCGTTTTTAATATTTTAACGCGTGGGCACGCCGAAACAAGTGCCTATGGTACGTCCAGTTCTACCCCAAACCTGGGGACGGTTAAAGTGCCGGACAAACGACTGGAAGTTTTAACCGAGATGTTTGTACCAAAGAAAACCACCTATGCGACGGTGGAATATACCGATGTGGCGGGGATGAACCCTGGTGCTACCAAACAGGGCGGAGCTTTGCCGGGTCTAACCTATATCCAGAAGGTTGAAGCCCTGGTACATGTGGTGCGGGCTTTTGATGACTCCAACATTCCCCACCCTGAAGGCAGTGTTAACTCTATCCGCGATATTCAGACGATGGATTTGGAGTTGGCCTTTAGCGATCTAGCGATTATCGAGAAACGGCTTACCCGCCTTGATGATAGTATCAAAAAGACCCGTCCTGGCCCAGAACGTGAGGCTTTTGCCTTTGAAAAAGAGGTAATGACCAAACTTAACGAAGCCCTGACAAACGAAATCCCCATCCGTGACCTCGATTTGAACGAAGATGAGCTAAAAGCCATTCGGGGCTATCAGTTCTTGACCTATAAACCGCTCCTGACGATATTAAATCTGGGTGAGGAACGCGCCGACCAGGCCGAGAAATTACTGGCAGAGGCTCGTGCCGCCGCCGGGAAACACAAATTTATGGCAGTCGAAGCTTTGCGCGGCAAAATCGAGATGGAAATTTCCCAGCTTGAGCCGGAAGAAGCCCAGGAGTTTATGAAAGAGCTAGGGATTACCGAAAGTAGCCTGGACAAAATTATCAAGGTTTCCTACGACTTGTTAGGCTTGATGTCCTTTCTGACTGCCGGGCAGGATGAAGTACGGGCATGGACTATCAAGCGCGGCACCCCTGCGGTGCAGGCAGCGGGCGAAATTCATAGCGATATCGAGCGGGGCTATATTCGGGGTGAAATAGTCAGCTACGATGATTTAGTAAAAACTGGCGGAATCAACGAAGCCAAAAAAGTGGGCCTCTATCGCAGCGAGGGTAAAACCTATGTCATGCAGGACGGCGACATTGTAAATTTCTTGTTTAACGTAAGTGGGAAGAAATAAGGTCAGTCGTCGGTTGTCAGTTGTCAGTAAAAAATCAAAGAGTTCCAGTATAAGGCTTACGGTTTCTAGCCATTTACTAACAACCGACAACTAATAACCAACAACCGTTTACGCGGAAAGGCGAGCCAAACGGGAACGTCGAATCAGGATAGTATTAATCAGGGTTTGAAGTACAGTGTCACCTTCTTGGCCCTTAACCACATAGTAATCCGCGCCTGACTCATAAGCTGTAACCATATTGCGGGGAGTATTATCGGCACTGAACATTACCACCGGAATATTACGCAGGTTAAAATCTTTTTTGAGGCGTCTGCAAACTTCAAAGCCAGTAATATCGGGCAATTGCAAATCCAGAACTATCACATCAGGGCTAAACAGGAGGGCTTTAACCAACCCTTCCTTTCCACTAATGGCAGAGTCTATCAGAAAGTTTCTCTGTTCAAAATCTAGCCGCATTTTAGCGGCCTGGGTAGGGCTGTCTTCTATAATCAGTACTTTTTTTGCCATAAATAACACTCCAGATGTATCGAAAGCTAAGACTAAAGCGAGAAGTAAAATCAGGATGTTATTAATTATTTATTTCTTAACATTCTGCTTGAAAATAGCGGCTCGTTACTGTGCCGTCGAATATATTTAACAATCCAATAACCCTGCTCTTTAATAAAGATTCTACCAGTTTCGATTATTACAAGCAATGGGTTTTTGTGAAGTTAGTGTAACAAAAACGGGTTAAAGTTGATTAATCGCCTTACAAGCAAACCGAGGTAAAATGCAAAAGCGGGCTAGATTTGGACTAAATAGCGTTATGCTGCAACGCCTGGGCTGGACTCTGCTGATAGTTGGGCTGGTATTCGCTGCGGCTGGGTTGCGACTAATTTCTGGCTGGGTAGTGGGGCTGCTAAGTTTATTTGGTAGCGATGCGAGTCAAACCGCTGGGCCAATTTATACCTTGGAAGTGGCTCTGGGAAGCTTACTCTGGTTAACCCCTTTTATGCTAATGATTGCCAGCATACTTTTTTTTGAGATTTACAAACGAATCCAACCTGAAGTTAAATTAACCCAAACTTCTTTGGGAAATTTGGACGAAAACAAATATACTAAATTTAAAATTGCCTTAGTAATAAGCCTGCTTTTAGCAATAAGCTTGATACATCTGTGGCCTTTGCTGCAAACTGGTTGGGAAACAATTGCTGCTGACTATGATGAGGGCGTTCATCTGTTGGCTGCTCGGCAGTTGGTATTGGGATATGCGGTTCATCGGGATTACTTTTTTACCCAACCGCCAATGTCAGTTTACGGGTTACTGCCCGCCGCCGCTTTTGGGGATGGAGGGGCAGCGACGGTCTGGCTGGGACGCTTTACCTCGGTAGTTTGGAGTATAGGAGCGGGTTGGCTGGTTTTCTTATGTGGGCGGAAGTTATTCGGTTGGTATGGCGGGCTGGTCGCTTTGGTCGCTTTTGGCCTGGATGGCTGGGGAGTATTTATTGGTCATCAGGCTTTGTTGGAGTTTCAGCTAAATTTTTTCTGTGTGCTTGCTCTCTGGGCCTTCCTCAAACATCAATCACAACCCTTGAAAAATGGTTGGTTAATTCTCTGCGGGGTAGCTGGAGCTGCCGCCTTCCTAACCAAACTCAACGGAATACTTATTTTAGTGGGGATTGTCGGCTATTTTCTCCTGGCAAAACGCTGGCGCGAAAGTCTGAAACTTATTTTGACATTTGTAATAGCGGCATGCGGGCTGGCTCTCCCGGCTTTCTGGAATGAACCTACCGAGTTTATCAAACAAATTTTTATTTTCCAGTTAGTTCGGGGTGCAGACGGAATTACCCGGAGCAATCGTTTTGAGGTTTTTTCGATTAGCCCAGAGGCGAATTTTACCCTGCTGGTGGCCTGGTTGGGGGCAATAGGTTTGGGGGTGCAGGTAGCACGGGGTAAAAAATTGCCTGGCACTTTAGGGGTAGTAGCAATATGGCTGGGTTTAAGCCTAATTTTTTATACTTTTAGCCGAGCCTTCTATTTGCACTACTATATCAGTTTATTGCCAGCCCTCGCTTTAGTAGCGGGAGGATTACCTTCCTTGCTAACAGTAATTTCTGAGCTAAAGCCTCGTTTAGTCCGCCGTTTGTTAAATGTGGGTCTGGTTGTTGGGTTAACGGTGGGTTTACTGGCAGTATTTAATAGCTATAGTAATCCGGGTTATAGTCCTGCACCCCAGGCAGTAGGGCAGTGGGTTCAAACTCAAACTCCCGCCGGTTCAACCGTATTGACTTTCTGGGGGCTGGATACCTTCTTCGGTGGGCGCGCCTTGCCTGTCACCGCTAACGGCAAAGTTTTGATAGACCACTATGGAGCTTTCTACTACAATGTTTATGGTTTGAATGATAAAAATCTGGCAGAAGCAATTGGCCTGGTATTGTCAGGTTATAATCCTGGTAAGTCCAGCCCTCAGCGTATTCTGGAGGATTCAGCCTCACAAAAATTGCTGGACGAATTAAACCAAAAAGCCGATTTTACCATCGTGGGCTACTTTGGTAAAAATTATGTAAACCTGGCTACCAAAGCTCTCTGGCTGCAACGCTCTAAGGTTTTGGTCGAAACAACCGAAATCTGGTTTTACGCCAACCAAAAGAAAGAGCGGGGCTAGAAATTATATCTTTATAGCCAGCCTTTTTGCTGCAAAATCTGCTTACCGAGGTGGCCTAACAATACCTCAAAAGATGTTCCCCGATTTTCGGGATGATACTCAAAGCGGGCCCGTTCAAAATATTGCACTGCATAAGTTTTGCCGTCGCTGGAGTTAAGTTCGTTAAATTCTTCAGTTATGGGGAAACCAAACTGCGGTAACCCGCCGTTACGCTCCCAATAAGCCCGAAACGCCCCACCCAGGCTGTGACCGCTTTCCTTATAGTACAAACGATCGGGGGAAGTAGCGGCGATACGCTGAAACGGCCCCTCGTTTTCACGTCCGACCGTAATCGCCCGGCCCAGATGCCCCAGCAAAACCTCGAAAGCCGTGCCCCGATTTTCAGGGTGATATTCAAACCGCGCCCGCTCGAAATACTGCACGTTGTAGGTGCGCCCATCCTGAGGGTTAACCTCGCTGAACTCCTCACTCATGGGAAAACCGTATAAGGACAAACCCCCGCTGCGCTCCCAGTAAGAACGAAATACTCCCTGCAAATTATGACCAGTTTCTTTGAAATAGAGACCGTTGCCGGGCTGCGCTCGGTCAAGGGCGGTCGGACGGCTGGAAATAGCCAGAGTGTAAGCCTGACCCGGCTGTAACTTAAAGCTGGCAATCGCGCCATTCAGGGGAAGTTGGGTGCGAGTGCCACCAGCCTGGGTCAACATCAAAATCTGGCCGGAGTTTCGGTTGGGGAAAATTCCATCCAGATTGACCGAAACCTGGGTGGGAGAAGTCGCCATCAAATAAATTTCACCCAATCCACTGGCAGGCCACCAGGCAGCAAAGGGGCTGGCCTGTTCCTGCTGAAAATGCACCGGGCCAACATAAACATTGTAGGCACTGCTGAAAAGTGAGCGTTTGCCGCTAAAAGTGTAGTTGATATTGGGGCCGTCCGGCCGCAACCCGTTCATAACCAGGTCGGAGCCATAACGTCCGTCCTGGGCATAGCCGCATAAAGATTTAAGGGCTTGATAGGCCAGTTTTGGGTTATTATTATCATCGAGCAAGCCCAATCCGGCCTCGAACTTGTTTAACGAGGGAGTCCAGTTGGTCAACATCCACTTATAGCCTCCCGCAAACCCCCGCCAGTAGAGATAGAGCCACAAAGCCATTTCGTGGTTGGCGGTCTGACTTTGCGAAACGGGCGAGCCATCGAAGCGTAGATTGCTATAGCCGAATTCTTCCAGCACTATCGGGACATTGGGGTAGCTGTTGCGAAGGTTTTCCAACACCCCCATCGTAAAGATAACCCCCTCATAACCTTCGGGCGGGAAGCTGTGATATGAGATAAAGCTCAGGCTCTTATTGGCGGGTAATTTTGCCAGAGCCGGGTTATTCCAGCCGAGAGTTATAATCGCACCATCATCGGCTGACCGAATGGCATTGAACTTGGTTTGAATCCATCTGTCCAGCGTGCCATTGACCGCCGCCAGAAAGGTTTGCCAGTTGCCCGACTCTGGCGCGTCCAGATAATCTATGGTGCTTTTGCCGGGATGCGCTCCCGCCCATGCCAAACCCGCCCCCTGAAACTCATCCCATAACTTCATTGCGTTCAGGTAGCAATAAGCTTGTCGGGAATCAAGGTGCTTTGGTAAACCCCCCGCAGCCCGTGAAGCATCGGCCTGGGCCTGACTAACCCTTTCGCCATAGCTGCGGACAAAATCATCGAGCTGTAACGGCACACTCTCCGAATATTGCGCCCCGGCAATCTCATTTAATTGGAGCTCGTTACGTAAGTCGTAGCCCAAAAAGGCCGGGTTATCCCGATAACGGGCTGCGACGCTCCCCTCAAAGTTCGCCTCAGCCTGAACGTTAACTTCGGTATAATCCTGAAATGTTAGCAATAAAACAAGGTTATGGCGGCGGGCAATTTCTACAACGGTGTCCAGCTTGCCCCAATCGCCAAAATTAATCGAGTCACGCAGGGCGGGTTGGACGAAGATGCGGAGGCTATTTAATCCGGCTTTCTCCGCCAGGGCAAAATTACTTTCGATGAGGGCTGGGTCGAACAGGGAATTCTCCCAGAACAACCAGGCGCGGTCGTTATTTCCCTCGTAGTTGGCCCCAATTAAAAAAACCGGGCTACCACTCCCATCCACAAAGCGGTTGCCGGAAATGCTGTAAGGCCCAGCAGCGTTGGAATTTGCCCTGGCGGTGGGTACACTGAGGTTTACCAGTAATCCGCCTATTAGTAAAGAAACCAGAATCAGACTAACCCGACCATTTATACCCAACCTTGCCATAACGTTATGCTGCAACCTTCCTGAATTGTATGGTTAATAATTTCTACCTCGCTCATTATATCGCACCAACCTTACTATTTTAATTAGGAAATACGGGCCATTATTACCTGGTTTTTGGCCTGGACGAAATGTCTCAGGTCACTATTACGACTACTGCTGGCTCCTTGCTTCTTTTTTCTTGCTCCTGTCAAATTCTCTTGACGAGAGCGAACGAAAGTGCTACCATCATTATGACAAGTATTGACTTACCCGACAGAGTCAGGAATATTGCCATGCCAAAAGACGAAGCTAAAACCGCGACTGGCAAGAAGTCGCCAGCCCCTAAAGCTGCCCGAAAAATTGAACGAGTTGAGAGCGTTAAGGATAAAGAAACCGCAATCAAAATCCAGGCTTTTGACCCTGCCGATAAATCTTCGGAAAACTCCACTAAAAACAAGCCCAGGCCTAAACGAGCTAATACCCCGCCTAACACCCCCCCGCCCGCCCGTCTGACGTTAGTGCCACCCAAAACTGAGCTTCAGGCACAGAGCGGTAGCCCGGCCCCGCGCAAACGCAGCCCAAAAGGTAACAGTAACCCTAAAGGAAGCTTTCAACAGAATGATAAACTCCCGGTTATTTCGCCTGGGGTAAAACAGGAGATTTACGGTATCCTGTTGATAGTGTTTGGGTTGATTTTCTTCTTTGGCCTGTTTGCCCAGCGCGGAGTTATTGCTGATGCCGGGTTGGCGGTGCGACGGATTTTTGGGCTGGCGAGTTATCTGATTCCCTTCCTGGTGGCCTTTATCGGACTAACCTTTTTGATTGAGGGGCTGGCAAAACGCGAGTTTATTAATCAGGTCAAGCTCCTGGGGGCGATTCTTAGCATTTTTGCTTTCGTTAACCTGATTCAGTTACTCGATCCCAACCCCAAGCAACTGGCTGAGTCTGGCGGCGGCGGTGGATATGTCGGTTATTACCTGACGGGCTTTCTGGCGGGGCTGTTGCAGGGTATCGGGGCGTTTCTATTGTTAGGAGCCCTGTTTATCATCGGCCTAATTATCGCCTTTAATATTTCCCTGCGTGATAGCTGGCGCGTTATCCAAAACTACGTTCGGCGGATTTTCAGGCAACCTCCCTTGCGTAACCCGGCAGACTTTGTGGGAGAGTTCGACCCGGAGGACGATTTAGCGATTATCAACCCCAACCAACGCCACACTCGCAGCTATATAGTCAACCGTGACCGGGATGAGCTGGAAGAAAATGCCCTGCTAGATGGTTTGTTACTTGGTAGCGGCCCGACGGTTAGCGGTCGCAAGCCCAATGTGCCGCCCGAAATCGCTCCTTCTTATACGCAACCCCAGGTTTATGGGGAGCATTTGAGCTTGCCGCCGCACCAAACGCCCGTTATTTCCCAACCTGCCAACGAGAAAAAGATGGCCCAACCCTGGAAGCGGGATGAGCCGATTGGCCCTGCTCCCGCCGAGCTGCCCCATATAGAATGGATTTTGCCCAAAATCAATATGCTGGCGAATTTTAACGGGGTCGAGGTCAACGAGAAAGATTTGCTCAAGAAGGCCAAGAAAATCGAAGAAACCCTGGCAAGTTTTGGGGTAGAGGCTGTGGTGCGCGAGGTTAATACCGGGCCAACCGTGACCCAATACGCCCTTGAGCCGGGTTTTGGGGTAAAAGTTGCCCGCATTACCAGTCTTTCCAACGATTTAGCCCTGGCATTAGCCGCGCCCGCTATCCGCATCGAAGCCCCAGTGCCCGGTCAACAACGGGTGGGGGTGGAAGTACCGAACCTTAAAACCGCTACGGTTGGCATGAAAGAAATTATGGAGTCGGAGGAGTTCGTCAAGCGCGGCGGCAAACTTAAAATTGCCCTGGGCCGCGACGTAGCCGGACAGCCAATGGTTGCCGACCTTGCCAAGATGCCCCACCTCTTGATTGCGGGGGCGACGGGTAGCGGTAAATCGGTCTGTATTAACTCGATTATTGCGGCCTTCCTGTTTCAGTATCGCCCCGACGAACTTAAGTTTATTATGGTTGACCCCAAGATGGTCGAACTGAGTACCTATAACGGTATTCCCCATCTGGCCTTCCCGGTTGTGACCCAAATCGAAGCTGACCCCGAAAGAGAGCGAGAACGGGGACGCAATGGTGAGCGCGAACCAACAGTGATGAGCGTTTTAAAGTGGACAATCCGCGAGATGGAGAAACGGTACAAACGGCTGTCGCTGGTGGGGCATCGCAATATCGAGAGCTACAATAAAGCGGCAGGGGTCGGCAACGATTGGGAGAATATCCCCTATCTGGTGCTGATTATTGACGAGTTGGCCGACTTGATGATGGTCGCGCCGGACGAGGCTGAGTCCAGCATTTGCCGTCTGGCCCAAAAAGCTCGCGCAGTTGGTATCCACCTTATTCTGGCGACCCAACGCCCCTCAGTGGACGTGGTGACGGGGCTTATCAAGGCTAACTTCCCCACCCGTATGACTTTCGCCGTGACCAGCCAGACTGATAGCCGGGTTATTCTCGACTCCAGTGGGGCGGAAAAATTACTAGGGCGGGGCGATATGCTCTATCTGCCCAGCGATGCCGCCAAGCCCCAGCGTATTCAGGGGGTCTATGTCAGCGACGAGGAAATTGACCACCTCGTGACTTTCTGGCAGAAGCAGTCTACTTTCCTGGAAGGTAATCCTCAGAATTTTGTGCAGGGTCAAATCTGGCCCAAAGATTTGCGCGAGATTGAGACCGAAGCGGATGCTGCCAGTGATGAAACCGATGAGCTGTTTGAACAGGCTCTGGAATTGGTGCGTGAGAACCGTACAGCTTCGGTCTCGCTACTGCAACGCCGTCTGCGTATTGGTTACAACCGGGCCGCCACCCTGATTGAGCAACTGGAAAGTGCGGGGGTTATTGGGCATTCCGAAGCTGGCAAACCCCGTCCGGTGCTGCTGGAGGAGGAGGATTTTGTCGAGCCAACCTCGCTGACCGCCGCCGCCAATGCCTTCGAGCCGATGCCCGTAAAACCAGCCGAGCCGCCTCGCAACACTATTTCCAATACGACGCTTTATAAGCCCGTTACGCCTGCCCTGAACGCCCAGGCCAAGAAGAACGAGCGGCTATTGGACGAGCAACCCATAACCCGCCCTGGCAATCTCCCACCTTTCTATTCCGGGGATATGTCACAGGATGACGACGAGGATGACGACGACCCCCCGATATAAGTTACGATTAACGAGTTAAAAGCAACGAGTACGGGGGATTAAAATCATTTAATAAATCCCTTGAAACTTTTATTTAAAGCTATTCGTAGTTAAATGCGAGATTAGAAACTACTTTTTTTGCAAAATGGTTTCTAATACGTCGCAGCTAAGATAAGTCTAGTTCTACTTTAGTTCAAGGAGTGATTTTAATATGTATCTCAACCTCGATTTAGGCAACTTGATTCTTTTCCTCATCGTAGGTTTGGCGGCGGGCTTTGTGGCTAACGCGCTGCTGGGCAAACGTGAATCCTCGCTACTTTCAAATATGCTTTTGGGTCTGGCCGGGGCTTTTGTAGGTGGTTTGATATTACCTGCCATTGGTTTTCGTTTTTGGGGTATCGCTGCAACCTTCATCTCGGCTACGGTTGGGGCGGTGGTTATTTTATTCCTGACCCGCCTGTTTTCGGGCAATAAGACCTTTCGCTAGTTGAGGCAACCCAAAATATGTTTAATAATATATTCCAACTTTTCCAAAACTGTCCCCATACCGCTAAAAGACTGGAACGAAAATCCCCACCCAAATCCGAATTTAAATTGGAAGTGCCGGGGATAGGGCCGCTTTTCACGGTTGGGCAGCGTGTTCCGGATTTTATATACCACTGTCCAGGTTGTAATCAGGATTTACCAGTGGGGGAGAATGCTCGCTGGGAGGCAATGTTCCGCTCCTATGCACCGCAGAGGGCTACTCTGCCGCCGCCCACTGTCAAGCGACAGGTAAGTGGTTATAGCCAGCAGAAGCGTCCTAGCTACCAGCGTCAAGCTATTCCGGCAAGTTTACGTTATGATATTTTGAATCGTGATAAGAATCGCTGCGTAAAGTGTGGCGCGACAGGCAATCAGGCTCAACTGGAAGTAGACCATATACACCCGGTATCCAGGGGCGGCAATAACGACCCCAAAAACCTGCAAACTCTGTGCAAACGTTGTAATTTGGGAAAAGGGGCGCGGTTAATATAATTCGCGCCCTAGCATTTTCTAAAATTTCAGTTATTATACTTAAAAGCTCGAATTCTACATCCAAGATAAAGGAGTAATAATGACGAATCCAAATTCTCTAGTTTCGAGGTTAGAAGTAGTACCTATTCGAGAAGCATTCAAACATGAGGCGCATCATTTCACCCGTTGGTTGGAAGAACATATTGAAGCATTAGAGGATAGGATTGGAGTCAAAATGACTGTAATCCAACGCGAAAAAGATGTGGGGGATTTTAATGTAGACTTACTATGCGAAGATGCAAATGGACACGCAATTATAATTGAAAACCAATTAGAGAAAACCGACCATAGTCACCTGGGTCAACTTCTAACCTACTTAGTAAATTTAGATGCCAAAACAGCTATTTGGATAGCTTCTGAACCCCGACCTGAACATAAGAGAGTAATAGACTGGTTAAATGAGTCTACTCCATCGGATATTTCCTTTTATTTAATAAAAGTAGAAGCAATTCGGATTGTGGACTCTCCTTTTGCTCCTCTCTTTACGGTTTTGATAGCACCTGACAATCAGGCGAAAATAGTAGGTGAAAAGAAAAAGGAGTGGGCTAATAGTCATTTGCAACGTGAAGAATTTTGGAAAGGATTATTAGAACGTAGTAGGAAAAACAAAATAATCCTATTTTCCGCAGTATCACCTAGTCGGTATGACTATATTAATACAGGAGCAGGTAAAACGGGTATATACTATACCTATAAACTTAGAAAAGATGACACCGAAATTAATCTTTATATTGATTTAAAAACTGGTGAGAAAAACAAACAGATTTATGACGAACTTTATAAGGACAAAGAGGAAATTGAAAAGGCTTTTGGTGAAAAACTTGAATGGGATCGCGGTGATAACAAACGCTCTTCATTAATTCTTAAACGTTATCAGGAGGGTGGATTATCTACGCCTGAAAAGTGGGAAGAGTTGCAAGATAAACTAATTGATGGAATGGATAGATTTCACAAAGCAATCGACCACAAGCTAAATATCATTAGAACATAACCTGCGTCCAAGAGGCGCTATAGACCCGCCCGGTAATAAATCACCGGATGCCTATACCTCACAGAATCCATACATTTTAAATTTATTGTTTCATACTGGACTGGGTAAAAGAGAGAATTCTTCTTTATTCTTTCAGGAAAATATGTAAAGCTAAGTTAGTTTCGTCAAGTCCTAGTTGGCTGAGTAGTTACCTTTTTCAACTCCCCTTTTTTCTAGCAATTGCCCTGGTCTAGATAGCTTTTACCTTGACAACCGAACGAAAAAGACTATACTAAATTTGCCTGGAATAGCTCCAAGACAAGGCCAGGAAAGCTGCTTTTTTGCTGGCAACTAACCCTACACTATTCCAACTTTTCAAGCTTAACAGTAGTAATCGCGCTACCCATAGTAATATAGGGCATAAAAACTAACTGGTTAGTTTTCTAATCAGAATTTAAAGGAGGACAATCGTATGACCGCCTACACTTATGCGGCAAAAGATTTTAACCTTTCGGGTTTGAATGGCATCTCGGATAAAACTCTCGAAATTCACTTCGCTCTTTACAAAGGTTATGTAACCAACACCAATACTCTGAACGAACAAATTGCCGGATTGATTAGCGATGGCAAAATCGGCACGCCCGCCTACGCCGAACTGAACCGCCGCAAGGGGTTTGAGTACAATGGTATGGTGCTGCACGAATATTATTTCGGCAACATGAAAAACGGTGGTGGCGATGCCCCTACCAGTGGCAAGTTGGTCGAAGCCATGAACGAAAGCTTTGGCAGTTTCGACAACTGGAAAACCGACTTCACCAAAGTTGGGGCGATGCGCGGTGTGGGTTGGGCTATTACCTATCTTGACCCCACCAGTGGACGGCTTTCCAACCATTGGATAACCCTGCACGAAGAAGGCAACCCTGCTGGCTTCAAACCCGTGCTGGTTATGGATGTTTGGGAACACGCCTTCCTATTAGATTACAAACCCGCCGAACGCCCTAAATATATTGAGTCATTCTTCACCAATATTGACTGGTCAACAGTCGAAGGTCGCCTGGGCTAAGAAACCCGCCCCCACTCTTCAACAGGGTGGGGGTATTTTATTTCCCCTGTTTGTACATCAAAAAACAGTTTCCCCCTATAGAAATACAGCACAACCCCTATTATGGGCAGTAATCTATGCATTAAAATTCTCTCGGATGAAAAAATTGATGTTACATCAGTTAAGTTAGTAATATTAGTCAGGAAAAATCGTACCTGAAATAAGCTGAAAAGCTGGTTGCTAAAACCAATGTTATGGGATAGTATGATTTTATATCCCCTATGAAAGTTCAGTAATCCCAATGAAGGGAGGAAACATTATGCAATCCGTTGGACTGACTAACCCGGAACAAAACGCCCCAGAAGTTTCAGAAACACCTTACCATTTCATGAATTACATTTATATCTCCATTTATTGGTTTGCCCTTTCCTTCTTATGGGGTGGCTTCCTGAGCGTGGTATTGCCGCCCCTGAATAAACCGTTAGCTACCCCGATTTTTGGCGAAAATAACGTTGAGGCAGCGCGGGGCATCATGAGTGCCATTGGCCTGGTAATTGCCATGTTGGTGCAACCTCTCTCTGGTGCTATCAGTGACCGTTCCAGCCATAAGATGGGGCGAAGACGACCCTTTATTATCTTTGGCACCACTGGCGGTATTGTGGCGTTGGGGGTGGTAGCTCTGGCAAATAACTGGTGGATTTTGCTGCTTGGTTATTGCATGCTCCAATTGTTCGATAACACTTCGCAGGGAGCCTATCAGGGACTAATGCCCGATACGGTGCCGGAGGAAAAACGCGGGCGGGCTTCTGGTTCGCTGGCAATCGCCCAGTTGGGGGGCACATTGGTGGGGGCGGTAATTCCCGGAATTTTGCAGGGGCTAATGGGGGCGGTGGACGGCTCGAAGTTAATGCTAGTGCTGAACGCCCTGATGTTTATAGCCGCACTGGCCCTCACAGTGATTTTTGTTAAAGAGAAGCCCTTTGTGCCAACCGAAAAGATTTCAGCAATGCAAGCCGGTTTCAATATGTTCAAGGGGGTGCGTCAATATCCCGATTTTCTGAAACTGATGGTAGCGCGGTTTTTCTACCTGACCGCCCCGGCTTCAATTTCGCTTTTTGCCCAGACTTTTATGGAAAAAGAGGGTTTTATTAAACCCAAAGTAAATGCGGCGGGGTTGCCGATAGATGCCAATGGGTTGGTAACAACAATACCCGGTCAGTATGTGATTGAGGCAGGCTCAACGCTGAGTCTGGTGTTAGGGTTGGTAATTATTGGGGCGGTGGTAGCCTCTTTCCCGGCCTCGCTAATCTCTGACAGAATAGGCCGTAAGAAGGTAATCTATATTGCAACCGGTTTTGGTCTCCTGGGTGGTATAGGAATGTTGATACCCCACTTTGTAATGACTTCCGCCGTTGAAACCAGTAAAAGCTTGAGTGGCTTCGTGGCCCAACAAGACTATCTGGACTCGGTGCGGACGGGCGCAATTGCAATGGTTGTAATCGCAGGAGCGTTGGTCGGAATTTCCTGGGGTTCGTTTATGGCGGTAGACTGGGCCTTCGCCACTGACCTGATACCGTTGGTTGAGGCAGGGCGGTTTATGGGCCTCAGCAATCTGGCTACCGCCGGATGTCAGGCTTTCGGGGCATTTGTCGGCGGCTTTGTAGTGGATAGTATTTTGGGTTATCCCGGCCTGTTTGTGTTGATTGGCGTTTATTACCTAATTAGCATTTACTTTCTGGTACAAGTGCGCGAGACTCGGGGTCGCGGCAAACAGCCAAGCCCGGTTGTAGCGTAGGGTGTTATTAGGAACCAGGACTTTCGCTGGGTAATAAAGATTAAAGAAGATTAACAAAATAACCCGTAAATAGGGGAATATTAGTTTGCGCGGGACTAATACCCCCAGGTGGCACTGACAACGCCGCACTAAAAGAGTTTATTAAGAATACCTGCTCTTTTGCCCGGTGATTTATTACCTGACAACTTTATTCTGACTCCTGACTCCTGAGTTCTGATTCCTTTATTCTTTCCGTTTCATCCCTCATCCTTCTCCTAGAAACTCCAGCGCGTGGCACTATTAACGAAATCGCTTTCCAGCCAGCAAAAAGCTACTCGTGGAACTAGCTTGTAATAAGCGTTGCCGGGAGCCTGTTCGGGTTTGAAACTGTATTTTGAATTGTAAATCTCGGCAAAATTGGCGAAGAAGTCCGGATCAGTAAATTCCTCCACTGTTCCTTCGAGTATTACCACTTCGTCACCACTTTCCAGATGAATCACAATTTCAGGGTTAGCGGCAAGGTTGCGGCCTTTACGGGAATCGCGGCCCGTGCTGAAATAAAATTCTTCTTCAATCCAGACTCCCCAGACCGGCATTGCGTGAGGTTTACCATCGGGGCGGGTAGTGCTGACCCAATAACTGCGCGACTTCTCCATCCTTTCGGATAGCCAATTCCAGGGGAGTAGTGCCACCTCTTTGGTCGAATCAACTCCATAATCCGGCGACATTTGAGGGCGGCCCTGCCGGGGTGTTGGTTTCTTTGCTTTTTCTTCAGTCATAGTTGATTTTCCTTTGTGTTAAAGGTTTTCGCTACATATTTAGGACAGTTTATTATATCTACAGTTGGGGAGAAATGAGCCGAATTGTGGAAAAACGGAGGGGTATTGGGATAGAACCCTCACCCTATCCCTCTCCCTTTGAAAGGGAGAGGGGAAGGTTGGGATAAGTGCTAATTCTATGTCTGGGAACCTATTTTTACTATCCCAGCAGCACGCGGGCGGTTTCAGCCAGACGGGTCGAATAACCCATTTCATTGTCATACCAGGCCGCAATTGATAACAGGGTACCGTCCATTACCTGTACCAGTGGCAAATCTACAATGGATGAATGCGGCTCGCCCAGGATACGGGCAGAAGCAAATTCTCCCTCTAAAACATCCATAATCCCCTTAAACGGCGCACTCTTGACCGACCGCCGGAAAAGCTCTTGAACCTGCTCGGTAGTGGTGGCTTTCTCCAGCACTACGTTTAGTTCCACAATGCTGCCAGTGCGGACGGGTACGCGATAAGCCTTGCCTGTTATCGCCAAATCAGGCCAGATAAACTTCAAAGCTTTAGCCGCCCCAGAGGAAGACGGAATAATATTCTCAGCCGCTGCCCACGAGTCCCGCATATCTTTCATCGGCTGGTCGGTCAAGGATTGGGTATTGGTATAGGCATGCACCGTTGAGAAGAGTCCGTGCTTGATACCAAAATTATCCTTCAACACTTTGACTACCGGGGCCAGGGCGTTGGTGGTGCAGCTTGCCATACTGATAATTTTATGTTCGGCAGGGTTATAATCCTCCATATTAACGCCCGGCAGCAATACCACGTCGCAATCTTGTAGGGTTTTACTGGCAGCACTAATCAATACCCGTTTGGCCCCGCGATCCAGGTGGGCCTGTGCGCCTGCCCTGGTAGTGGCGCGTCCGGTACTTTCGACAACCACATCCACCCCTAAACTTGCCCAATCAGGAATCCCCTGAGTTACATCCAGATATTGGATTTCTCGACCGCCGATATTAAATTTACCATCACCTGTGCTAACTGCTTCAGGCCAACGCCCGTAATTGCTATCATAGGCGAAGAGCATCCCCAGAGCTTCCAAATCCTTAATATCCGCGATATAACCCGGCACGAATAGTTGGTTAGAAAGGGCGGCTTTGAGGGTAGAGCGACCAATTCGACCAAAGCCGTGAATTGCAATCTTTCCCATAAATACTTCGTTCCTTTCGTCTACATTTTATTGAAATGACCGTTGAAAAGTTAAAGACTTTTTCCAGAACTATCGCTAGTTTACTATATTAATCCCGTTAAGTCAGGCCTTATTCTTCATTAACTTCTGTATATTAAGCTCTAAGTTAGTGAGTAAGTTCAAAACAGCCAGGTGGTTGATGCTGTTTAGAGTTACCTGACCCCATCTTCTATTTTGAAACCTGCTAGTCAATATTTTGATGAATTAAGGTATACGTTTGGTGAATTTCCTGGGAAGTGGTAAGAAACCTTGCCTCAGCCACTTCCTGTTAGGCCACTTCTTAAATTATATCTTTTGAACTCTAAAATATATGAATCAGGCCATAACCATCTATTATTAACAAAAGAGAGACTTAGCGATTTTTCGGTACGTTCTGCAACAATTCCCGGCTAATATCCGTTTTTAATCTAGTGAACAATCCCTGAAAGCCGATTGGCAATAATCGCTGGATGCTGCTAAAATGAGCAGGATTTCGAGGCATTAGATTATTACGGAGGAAATTAGTTTGACGAAAAGTGCGTTAATAACTGGCATCACCGGGCAGGACGGAAGTTATCTGGCCGAGTTTTTGCTGGAAAAAGGTTACAAAGTCTACGGTCTGTTGCGCCGCACCAGTATTATCATTGATGACCGGATCGAACATTTGTTGAACGAGGTAGAATTGCTGGATGGCGACCTGCTAGACCAGCTTTCGCTGATTAAAGCGGTTCAAAATTCAAAACCAGACGAGCTTTTTAATCTGGCGGCTCAGTCTTTTGTACCAACCAGTTGGCAGCAACCGGTACTGACCGGGGAATATACTGCCATTGGTGTTACCAAAGTGCTGGAAGCCATCCGGTTGGTGGATAAACCCATCCGCTTCTATCAGGCCAGCAGCAGCGAAATGTTTGGCAAAGTGGTGGAAGTCCCCCAAAAAGAAACTACCCCCTTCTACCCCCGCTCGCCCTACGGCGTGAGCAAGGTCTATGGTCACTGGATTACTGTTAACTACCGCGAGAGTTACGATATGTACGCCGTCAGCGGGATTCTGTTCAATCACGAAAGCCCCCGACGCGGCCTGGAGTTTGTAACTCGCAAGATAACCAACGCCGTCGCTCGGATAAAATTTGGCTTGCAGGATAAATTGCATCTAGGTAACTTGGAAGCTCGTCGGGATTGGGGGTTTGCCGGGGATTATGTGCAGGCGATGTGGTTGATGTTGCAACAGGACACCCCGGACGATTATCTGGTAGCGACGGGCGAGACCCACGCGGTGCGCGAATTTGTCGAGATTGCCTTCAATCGGGCAGGAATAGTAAACTGGGAGGATCATGTAGTAGTTGACCCCAAATTCTTCCGCCCGGCTGAGGTGGATTTATTGGTGGGAGACCCTACCAAGGCCCAAGAAAAGTTAGGCTGGAAGCCCAGCGTCAGTTTCCAGGGATTAGTCGAAATGATGGTAGACGCCGATTTGGCTCTGACCAAAGCCTCTTTAAGCCGGAGCTAAAAGTAGGGGTAGACCTCTGTGTATACCCTGGAAGGAAGAAAATCAATGGCGATTAATAAGATTGACCATATCGGAATTGCGGTTAAGGATATTAACTCCGCCCTGAAATTTTATGGCGAAGCTCTCGGCCTGGAAAATATCGGCTTTGAGGTAGTCGAATCTCAGGGGGTGCGGGTCGCTTTTTTACCAGTAGGCGAAAGCCGCTTTGAATTGCTGGAACCGTTGAACGAGGATTCGCCGGTTGCCAAGTTTATTGCCAAACGCGGCGAAGGAATTCACCACATCTGCCTGGATGTGGAAAATGTCAATGAAACTCTGGACGACATGAAGGGGCGCGGCTTGCAACTGATTGACCAACAGCCCCGACCAGGTGCGCATCACAAAGAAATTGCCTTTGTCCACCCCAAAGCCAGTGGTGGGGTTTTAATCGAACTCAGCCAGGATGCCCCCGGTTTCCACGATGGCATGCCCCTGATTTCAGGCGAAAAAGCCATCCACTAGGCTTCGTATTTCAGGTTCAGTGGTAGGGGCTTGGTCGGAATGCTCGACAGCACGATTGAGGTTGAAGTCGTGCCATAGCTGCTCAACCGCTCGATTAAAGCCTCAAGATGTGGTATCGAAACCGCCACGATTTTGATAATAAAGGAAGTGCCGCCCGTAACGTGGTGGCACTCCAATACCTCCGGCATGCTTTTGAACAAGGGTAACACAAACGGATATTTGTCGGCGGGCGTATTTAGTTGGACGAAAGCCATCAGTGCTATCCCGGCTTTTTCCGCCCCAATCTCGGTATAATAACCCTTAATCACCCCGGCCTCTTCCAATCGTCGCACTCTCTCCGCCACTGCCGGAGTAGATAACCCCACCTGCCGCCCTAACTCAGCATACGATAGTCGCGCATTCTCCTGTAAAGCCGCTAATATTTGCCAGCCTATCTCGTCCAACAGTTTCTCATTTTCTAAAGCCATCGCCTTATTCTCGCTAATTATCTAAAGTTTGAAGCCTCAATTTGTTTCAAATGCTTATTTGCTTTTGCCCGATTACTTTATATCATAAAGAGCAAGAAAAGGGGATAAACTTCTAACTCAAAACCGTTACTTTTTACTGATTACTGAAAACTGATTACTTCAGGAGGCATAAGGTGGATTTTCTATTTCTGGTCAAAGGGTTGCTGATAGGGCTTTCGATAGCCGCTCCGGTGGGGCCAATCGGAATGCTTACTATCCAGCGCACCCTGACCAAAGGCCGAATTTACGGGCTGGCTACCGGGATGGGTGCCGCCACCGCCGATGGGCTTTATGGCTGCATTGCCGCTTTTGGCCTCACCTTTATTTCGAGCTTCCTGGTTAATCAGCAATCCTGGTTAAAGGTAATAGGCGGTCTTTTCCTGTGCTATCTGGGCATCAAAACCTTTTTATCCCACGCCGCCCAAAAAGCCGCCGATGGAAACGGCAGCAACCTGCTTTTAGCCTATGCTACGACCGTGTTCCTGACCCTGACCAACCCCACCACAATTTTATCGTTTGTGGCGGTTTTTGCCGGGTTAGGGTTAGGGGCGGCGGATAATAACTACGGTTCAGCCTCTTTGCTGGTGCTGGGGGTCTTCTGTGGCTCGGCTATGTGGTGGCTGTTTCTGACGGGGGGGATTGAACTAATACGGAACAGGCTCAAACCGGGCTTTCTTGACCGCCTCAACCAGCTATCCGGGGTAATAATTTTCGGTTTTGGGGTGCTGGCCTTGGCAAGTTTAATCTTTTCGTAGCCATTTGGTGGTAGGTTCAAGGTCAGTTGCCAGGTCAAAAGCGCGGTTGGCGGCATCGAGGTCGCCGCGCTCGTGGTGGGCTATCCCTAACCGATAAACCGCCAGAGGCCAGAATGGGCGTAATTCCAAAGCTTTTTGGAACTGGGTTGTAGCCAGATTAGCCTTGCCGCACAACAGGCTGGACATTCCGGCCCAATACCAGCTATCAGGGTCGTTGGGGAAATCTCGCAATACCCGCTCCGCAAAAAGTGCGCCCCGCCGACAGGGGTCAACCCCAATATCGGTATAAAGTTGCAACAACAACAAAGGCACATTCAGGCCGGGTACTGGCTTCTTGTCGTTTAACTCCAAAGCTTTGATGTAAGCCGCTTCCGCATCCTGATATTTTCCCAGAGTTATCTGGAAACGCGCCAGGTCGGTTTGCAGTAGGGCATCGTCGGGGCGTTCCCGAATCAAGCCCTGTAATAATTTGTCCACAAACTCACGGGCTTGTCGGATTTGGTCGGAAGAATTAACCACAGGTTGGGCCTTTTGGAGCTGGTCGGTCAAGAGCTGGATAAAAACCTGACGGGCAAAGCGATTATTCGGGTCAGTTTTCAAAACAGTGTAGAGCAAACTCTGGGACTGCAATACGCGCCCGGTGCGCCAGTAAATCGAAGCCAGATAGCTTTGGGCATCAATAAAATTCGGGGTCAGTTGCAACACCCGCACAAACTGTTCCTCCGACAAACCGTATTCCTCGCCACTCAACAGGGCATAGCCAGCTTTGGTGCGCAGCACTACTTCGCTTTCATCGCTATTGTCGGGTAAAACCCGGATAATCTGGCGGATACGTTCGTTGGCGCGAGAAATTGCCCAGATTGTTGGCCCATTATTCTGCCATTTCCCGGTGGCTTTGACTTGCAGGGCTTTCTCAAATTGTGCATTAGCCTCCACAAAACGGGTATCCCGCAGCAAAAAGAGTCCCTCAAGATAGTTGGCGCGATTGGCTTCCGACGGATCGAGAGGCCCGTTAAGTTTCAGGGCATCTTCAATATAACGTTTGGCCTCGTCTATTCTGTTTTTGGAAAACCGAATTTCGCTCAGGCCCAATAGCGAACGCGAAGAAAATTCGGGGTTGGCTGTATCTATCAGTTTTTTCCAGATTACCTCGGCCTCATCATATTTTTGGTCAATAAACAGGGCACGGCCTAGCCAGAAATTTACTGTGAGGTCATTCGGTTGGCGGGTTAGCAGTTCGCGCAGGTAGGCGGCGGCGGGTTGGGTCTGTTGTAGATTTACCAGACTTTGGGCCAGTAACAGCCGTATATCGTAGCCCTGCTCACCGGGGCGGGTCGGGCTGGACAGAGGATTATCCACCACATATTGCCGTAGATTATTGACCAGCTCGGTATAGTGTCCGTCGTTGTAGAGCAATCGGTTTTTATCAATTGGTGACTCAGTTTGGGTTAGCAGTGGGCGCAGCAGCAGCACCAACAAAACCGTAACCGCTGCCAACACCACCGCCGCCAGCACCAAACGCAGCCAATGAGTGCGCAACCAACCCGGAGTTTTCTCAAAATCCTCCAGTTCCGTCACCAGCACAATACTTTTTTCTTTTTGGCGAGGCATAAAGGGCTATCGGCTTTCAGCAATGGGCTAAATTACAGGTCGGGCTTAGGTTAGGTGGGATATAACCACCCCGCCTCAGAATTCAAGTAAGGGCTAAACCGCTCTATTCAGAGTTTTACATAATATTGGCAGTTCGTCAAGAGGATAAATCAATAAGGGGGGTTGAGGGATAGGGGTCAGCAGAAACTAATCCACCCGTTGCAAATGGGCAGAATGCCAAAGAGCCAGATTCTCCTGCCAATCTGGGGCGAGGTCGGCGGGTAACAGGTTAGCGATATTGAGGCCAAGTTGTAGGTCGTGCAGTTCCGGGCGGTGCGACCAGACAATCGGCGGTCCAAAACGCACCTGCCAGCGACCCGTCTCCCGCCAAACCGCCACTGGCACGATTGGTTCAGGCATCCCAGCCAACCAGCGTCCTGCGCCCTTCCGCACGGGCATAAATTCCAGATTAGCCTTGCCCTCTGGAAAGACCACCGAGGTCTGATATTGTGACCGCTCCCGCCATTCCCGCAAAGCTCTAACCGAAGCCCGTTGGTTCGACCAGGGAATCCGCAACAAATGATTTTGCCAGCGACCAAAAACTAACCCCACCACCCAACTAACTACCCTTGCCGGAACAGCCATTGGTTTGGTTGAATGACGCACTCGCCGCCCGGTAATCAGCAGCAAATTCTGATAAAGGTCGGGCCGAACCTGGGATATAGCCGCCACTGTCACCACGATTAAATCCAGGGTTGCCCGCGCCTGATAATGGTTCAAGGCCAACACAAAATTTCCAGTTTGTGGAATGTTTTCCAACCCTTTGACATCAAACGAAACATAGCCTTCCAACCACAGTTTTACCAGGCGTGATAGCCGCCGAAAAGTAACAGTCTCAAATATCAGGTTCAGCCAAAACCAAACTCGCCAGAATTTGGAAGCGGGAAAATAATAGGCAGATTTGGATTTAGTAGGAGGCATAATTGGATTCTATACTATTTTGGCCCTGGAATATCCCGATAATCCTGGGGCGGTAGTGGAGGTTGGTTAGATAGATTTTGAGCTGAATTCTGTTGGCGGGAATTATTCTGGTTGGACGATGAACCGGAACTAAACTCACCACAAACCTCACCCGAAACTTCCGAACTGGATTCAGCCAGCGAGTCGGCACCCAATAACATTGAAATAAAAAGAGCTTGTAGTCGTAAAAAATTCCTTTTCAAAATTTCTCCTTAATTGACCTCCAACTATTTAGGCCGAGGTATATCGGTAAAATCCTCTGGTGGACGTTGGGCCGGGGGTGGCTGAGTGGAAGTGCGAGTAGCGGAGGACTCGGCACTTTGGACACTACTTACGGAGGACTCGGCTGAAGCCTCAAGTGACTCGAAAATAGCCAGCGAGTCGGCATCCAGGAATAATGTTATAAATATAGCATGTAACCGTAATAAGTTCATTGCCAAAAATATTTTCCTTCAGCTATAAAAACGGGTAGTAATAATATTGGTCAATTATTGGTAATTTCCGCTCTAATTGCTTTTTACACATGGCTAAAGAATTGTACAACATTTAACAGGAAATATTACGAATTTAAGGTTATAAAAAATATCAGGCCAGGGTTTTACCCCAACCTGATACCCAACAAAAAACTTTTTATAACCCCATGGCGACCAGCAAGTCGCCCCTACATCGAAACCTCTACGATTTACAAAGTGCGGCGATAGGCCACACTGGAGGAGCGTTTGTAGAAACCGACTGATTCGTACAAACCAAGTGCGCCGGAAGGATTTTCAGCATCCACTCCCAGAATCACCGTTTCCATACCGACTTCCTTGAGTTTTCGCATTCCGGCCAATAACATCCCTTTACCCAAACCAAGTTTGCGATAGCCCCGCCGTGAGCCAAGTGCCCCAATCCAACCTTCTTTGACTCCTCTGGTTTCGTTGGCGGTTGTCTCAATCTTACAAAAACAGAAGGCCGCAAAAGTGCCATCTTCGGCTACTGCCACCAGGTTAATGTCCGAGCGATAATCCTGTTCTTTTAAATGGTGCGTATGTTCCTCAACGGTGGTCGGATGATGATTCCAATGGTCAATAAAGGATTGGTTAAACATTTCTACCCATTTTTCATGTTCTTCGTCACCAGCAACCGGGCGGGCGGTATACCCAGCGGGGAACTCTAATTCAGGGATTGGCTGGCTGAGGTCGCGGGCCATGCGGAAGAAGTAACGGACAGTTTTGAGTTCATTGCGTTCCAGTACGGCACGGGTGAAAGTATCATCCTCACGAGCAAAACTGTTAAACTCTGCAGGTAGGTTTTTGCTGGCAGCAACGGATTTCAGGCGTTCTTCACCCCACTTCATAATCTGGTCTGGAAGGTCACTAATATGGAAATCGGGGTGTACTCTAATAAAAAAGTAAGCCTCTTGCTTTTCTCCAGAACTATCCTCTAAATATATATCAGCATAACCAATTATCCGACCAGTGGTATCCTCCCAGATACGAATATCCGAAAATTTATCGAACTTGGAATGGTCAAATTCTACTTTAAGAGAATCCACAGTAAAAATGTCTTCGGGGGCCGCATAAGCCTGACCACATAAATTTAGAAAATCGCAGATGGGTTGCAAATCGCTTTCGCCAGTATAACCTCGCGCTTTATACAGGGTAATATTAGACATAAAACCTCCGTTACTTAATAAGTCATCAAATCTATATCATGCTTAGCTGATTATATTATAATATAACCAACAAAGCAAGTCTAAGTTTTAACAAGGATTTTACGTTGCCATTACACAACCATAATCTAGGACATATACACTACTACTGTGGGATTGTGTACAGCACTCCCCCTGACTATGATAAGTATAGCTTAACCAGGATAGATAACCGTAAACCAATTGACTTTAATGGGGTGAATAGAATGGGTAATCCTTTAGATAATCCGCAAATACGAGCCGCTCACCTGTTGCGCCGGGCCGGGTTTGGTGGCACTCCCACCGAAATCGAAGCCTACGCCGCGCTGGACTACAAAGCGGCAGTCGAAAAGCTGCTGACCTTTAAATATGATGGCAACCTGACCTTTAACCTTGAGCGCAAGTTGCAGGAAACCAATTATACCGCCAGCGTAGCGGAAATGGGCTATTGGTGGGTGCTAACTATGATGCGCAGCCACCAGCCTTTGCAGGAAAAAATGACCCTTTTCTGGCACGGCCATTTTACGACAGGCTATAGCAAAGTTAACAAACCTGTCCCACTCCTGACCCAAAATCAGCTATACCGGGAATATGCCCTGGGCAATTTTGGCGAACTGGTCAAAAAAGTCTCGCGCGACTCGGCTATGATTGAATACCTGGATGGACAATCCAACAAAAAGGGCAAACCTAACGAAAATTATGCCCGCGAGCTGATGGAACTTTTCACTATCGGCATCGGGAATTACACCGAGCAGGATGTGCGGGAAGCCGCCCGCGCCTTTACGGGCTGGAGCTATCGGGGTCGGGCCTTCATGTTTGATAAAAACCAACATGATAGTGGGTCGAAAACCTTTATGGGCCAGACCGGGAATTTCGATGGCGACGATATTATTGATATTATTCTGAGCAAAAAAGCCACCGCCCAACACATTGCCACTCAGCTCTGGACTTTCTTTGCTTATCCCAACCCCGAACCAGCTCTGGTAAATCGGTTGGGTGATATTTTCTTCAATAGCAAGTACGATGTCAAAGAGCTGATGAGCAACATTTTCCTGGCCCCGGAGTTTCTTTCTGAAAAGGCTTACCGAGCGTTAGTGAAGAGCCCCACCGAATATGTGGTAGGGATGATTCGGCAGCTTGGCAATAGCGGCCTGGACGAGAATGTGGCGCGGGCCTTATCGGTACAAGGACAGACTTTATTCAATCCGCCAACCGTTAAGGGCTGGGATGGGCAACTGGCCTGGATTAACACCTCGCTCTTTTTCGAGCGTATTAACATTGCTAACTCCCTGGCTGCCTCACGTGGCAACCAGTACAAATTCGATTTGGTTGGCACAATTCAGGATAAACAACTGGACTCCGGCGATAAGTATGTGGACTATTACCTGAATACTTTGCTGGACGGGCAGTACAACCCTGACATAAAAGGGGCTTTGCTGGATTATACCAACGCCGGGGGAGCTCTAAACCTGAGTGACCTGAAACTGGCGGGCAGTGACCGCAACAAGGCTCTGGCAGCCGATGCCAAGTTACGGGGAGTGATACACCTGATTATGTCCTCACCCGACTATTTTTTGAAGTAGATTAGTTTCCACCAAACAAGAGGTGTTTAAATATATGATGAATCGCAGAAATTTTGTAAAAACGGGTGGGGTTATGACTCTGGCGGGGACAATGGCTCCCAACTTTATCGCCCAGACCCTGAGTGTGGTTAACGCCCAGAATAGTATGGCATTAGCCGACAAGCCCAGAGCCCTGGTTGTAGTTCAAATGGGCGGGGGTAATGATGGCCTGAATACGGTTGTGCCCTTTGGCGATAGTGCTTACTACAAGGCCCGACCTACGATTGCTATCAAAGCCGAGGAAGTGTTGAAGCTGGACGACCAGCTTGGCCTGAATCCCTCTATGAAAGGCTTTAAGGAGCTCTACGATAATGGGCAACTAGCCCTGATACGCGGGGTGGGCTATCCAAACCCAAGCTATTCCCACTTTCGCTCGATGGAAATCTGGCAGTCAGGCGAACCCGAAAATACCATCAAAAATGGCTGGCTCGGTCGCTATCTCGAAAACCTCTATGACCAGGGCAAAACTGACCTTGCCAGCAAAATCGGCATGGCGGTAGGTGATGGTGGGCAGGGTGGCGGGGGCCCGATGGCCTTCTGGACTTCCAAAACGATGGTATTGAGTTATAACGGGGGCGACCATTTCCAGTTTAAGGGCGACCCGCAAGTGCCCAGCGACAAAGAGGCCCAGTTAGCCGCCGCCAAACGAATCTATAATTTGACCAATAGCAACAGCGTGGCGGATTATGTCCGCACCGCCGCCCTGGATGCCCTGAACGCCAGTGACTCCCTGGATAAAATTGCCAAAGGTTACAAAACTACCGCTCAATATCCCCAGCAAAACAAGTTCGCCGACCGCCTGAAAACGGTTGCCAGCCTGTTAAACAGCGATTTTGGGGCACGGGTCTTCTTTGTGCCTACCGATGGCGGTTTTGATACCCACTTTAATCAGATTGCCAATCATGGGCGTTTGTTAGGGCAGGTAAGTGATGGACTGTCAGCCTTTTACAAAGATTTAGCCGAACATGGGTTGGCCGATAGCGTGATGACTATGACTTTCAGCGAGTTTGGTCGCCGGGTCAACGAGAACGGCAGCAAAGGAACTGACCACGGTAGTGCCGAGCCAATGTTTGTAATTGGTGGCAAAAACGCTATCAAGGGCGGGCTGTACGGGCAGCAACCCAGCCTGACCGACCTGGATAACGGCAATATGCGCTCCAGCACCGATTTCCGTTCGGTCTATGCTACCCTGATGAAAAATTGGGTTGGCACCGACCCGACCTCAATTGTTGGCGGCGATTTCCCTATTCTGGATTTCGTGAAGTAAAGGATGGAGCACGTAAAAATGAGAAACACCAGGAAATTTCTGAAAATATATGGGTTGACCGCCGCGATGTTACTTTTAACGTTGGTTCTGGCGGCCTGTGGTGGCGAGGGCACGGCAACTACTGCCCCTACCAACACCGTTGCAACCACAACGAGCGCAACAAGCGTCGCCCCTACTATCAGCGCGGCCACAACGGCTGCGGCAACCAGTGCCCCTACAACGGCGGTAACGCCAGCCGCAACCGTAACGGCAAGTCCGGTGGCGGTGGTAGATGCTAACCTGAAAACTAGCCTGACAGTCTGGTTTGCCCTGCCCAAAGGAGCGGATACGCTATTCCGTGACCAACTCAAACGCTTTGGTCAGATGTACCCGAACGCGAAAGTGAATTCAACCGCCTATTCGCCCGAAGAACTCAGTTACCAGATGGAACTGGCGGCCCAATCCGGCAAAACCCCTGATTTGGTGGTAGCTCCTTCCGATTATGTGACCGAATTCGTTACTGAAAAGGCCTTGCAACCAGCCGACAAGGTTTTTGATAAATCCTTCCTGGATAGCTTTAACAATAACGCAATGGGTGTCAGCAACTTTGGCGGTACCCAATGGGGCATTCCTTATAACTATGGCGGTACAGCCGTTTTGCTCTATAACAAAAAGTTGATGGACACCCCGCCCGCAACCATGAGCGAAATGGTTACAAAGGCTAAAGAATTTAATAACCGCCAGGAAAAAATGCAGGGTATCTCGATTGATGTCAACGAACCTTTCTGGTTTGCGGCCTGGGTGGGCGGCTTTGGCGGCTCACTAATGGACAGTAATAACCAGCCAACCCTGAACAGCCCCCAGGTGGTTAGTACCCTGAAGTTTATCAACGACCTGGTAGTTAAAGATAAACTGGCCAATCCCGGCTACGAACCGTCTATGAACCAAACCGAATATGCATTCCGGGATGGGCGATTAGCGATGATTGTGACGGGCGACTGGGCTGTGCCGGACTATTCCACCCCGTCCACTACGGGCAAAGCGGCTAAGGCAGGCGATGATAAGCTGGATTTAGGGGTAGCACCCCTGCCAAAGATTGACAGCACGGGCAAATCACCAGTTCCTTTTAACAATGGTCGAGCCTTCTTCTTTGGCACAAAATCTACTGGCGACCAGCTAAAAGCCAGCAAGTTATTGGTCGAATATCTGGCAAAACCGGAGCAACAGGCTGAAATCCTGAACAAAGCCTTTCTGTTACCAGCTACTAAAGCCTTCTTAGCCAGTGACGCGGTACAAAAAGATAGCGTTTGGAGTGGCTTGTATGCTGCTCTGGAACTATCGAAACCCCAGCCCAACGCCCCCGAAATGGTCGCAATCTGGGCGGCAATCCGGCCTAACCTCGAAGGAGTAGTAGCCAACACTATCAAGCCCGAAGAGGCTGCCAGGAATATGCAGCAAATGGCTCTGGACAAAATCAAGCTTTTGAACAAATAGCCCCCAAACTGTTCTGTTCAAAAAGCACCTCATTACTCTACAATCACACTAAACTCCGCCTTGCATAGGGGCGGAGTTTTATTTCAGGTGATACCAAAAGTATGTTGCAGGTTTCAGTTAATATCTAAACAAATTGTGTGGATTAATAGCCAACGGCATTTTCAGCATGGCTTGCCAGGTTAGTTGCCCTACCTCTTTCATAAAGGCAGAACTATCGCCTTCGGTCAAAACCGCAATGAAAAAAACATTGCCTTTAGGGCCATATAGAATCCCAGCATCATGATTATAACCGTTCAGAGTGCCGGTTTTATGAGCGAAAACGACATTTTCAGGCAAACCCTGCGGAAGATAAATATTGACCATTTGCTTTTTCAACAAATCCAGCATTAGCATATAATCCGCTTTTGTTAAGTTGGCATCCAGGTTTTGGTTATAGATACCCTGAAAAAAGCGGGTTATGTCCCTGGCGTTAGTGGTAGGCTCAAACTCGTTGATATGGCTATTAGCAAAAGTATAGGCAATTAACATATCGTCAATATGTTTCCAGCCCAAAATATTGGCGAGTGACCAGGCGGCGGTATTATCGCTATAAGTTATCATTGCGGTGCGAGCATCCCCAACCGTAGTAAAACTAGCCGAATAAAAAGGCGATGATAAATCAGTCTCGTCTATATATTCAACCACCGGGATTTCGGTAGCATCGGTAAGGGTGCCAGCATTAATTTCAAGCTGAAGTTTCCACAAAACAAAAAGTTTATAAAGGCTGGCGGTCTCGAAAATCTGGTCAGGGTTTATCTCAATCGCCTCTTTACTATCCTGGTCTACAATAAGGATAGCCACATTTAGCAAACCCTGTTCCAGATATTTTTTGACAAGCTCATGAAGGTCGGCTCTGTATTTATCGAAAATAAGGGTTTGAGTGGTTGGCTTTGGAATAGGAAGAGGAAAGTTTTCGGTGCTGCTAGGGCAAACTCTGGTGATAAAAGGTTTAACAAACTGGCGGCAAAAGTTGGTTTCCTTGTTTACCCCGCTACTCACTACTGATAATGCCATAAACAGGTTTAATAGGTTAACAAAAAAAATGCGACTTTTCATAGCCATCTTCACAACCATTATTAAAAGCCATTATTTCAAAGGGTTTCACATATTGTACAACTTTCCGATTATGGCAGGCTAGAGCCAGATTGCCCAAAAATATTATAGCTAATCCAGGTTAAAAATTCCAGCTAAATATTATTCTTCATATGGCAATTGGAACGGGGAAGGGTAGAGCGTGGCAGTGAAAATTCATGCTGAAATTAAGAACTAGTTTGTGCTAAACGTACAATCTTTGTGCGAAATGCCCAAAATAGCCCCCTATTATTCGTTTTTGATGCACCTATACTTACAAAGGTATTGATTCTATGATTGCTTTTGTAGAAAATATCCAAAGAACTGCTCTAGTATCCAGTAATCTCTCCAAATAAAGACGAAAAGCACAAAGTTGATTGCTCAAATCTATACGTAGAGGGATTTCTCTTAAAAAGCTCTAAATAACCAGCTCTAATTATTTTTCATTTTTGAGCATTTTGCCGAACTCATCGGAATGGCCCGGTTTCTCCCTAATTAAAAGGTAAGAGGAGCAGGTTACGATACCAATCGAACAGTAACCCTGAAACCGTTAGCCCGTTTACGAACATATCTGTGGATTACATGCACGAGGTTCCTTTCTTTGCTGATACAAACTAAGGCCCGCCCGATAAGGCGGGTCTTTTATTTTATAATATTAACTATATAATATCTATATTTATTCAATCGAATTTATACGATTTGACGCAAGCTCCTCAAACTGTTACTATGACGGCCTGAACTGCTATTAAAATCTCTTATTGGGCTGTCGGTTAAAGCCGGATTGCCAACAGGTGATTGAATTAAATGCCCTACCTTTTGCCAATTGGCCCCTGGCATCCTGCGCTCGATGAGCCAGTAATTTTCAAACTGGAAGTAGCCGGAAGCCGGATAGAAAAGGTTGAAATTGAACTGGGTTTTAACCATCGCGGCGTAGAGGGATGGTTGCCCCACCTTTTGCCCCACCAAATGTTAACCCCACTAGCCCAACTTTGCGGCAAATGCTCCTATGCTAATACTCTGGCGGGCGCAATGGCCCTGGAAAAAATCGCCGGGTTAACCCCGCCCCCCCGCGTCTGTTACCTGCGTACCGTTACTGCCGAACTGGAGCGAGCCGTGAGCCACCTTACCAATTGCGCCAAAGTCTTGCGAATGCTTGGTTTAAACCTTTTAGCGGGGAGGTTGGAGGAGGAGGCCGAGGGCGTGCGCCAGCTTTTAGCCGCTACCGGCAACCGGGTTTACGATACTTTTAACCTGTTGGGTGGTACTATGCGGGCTTTGCAACTTCCTCTGGAATTTCAATCAGCAGTGGAGCGGCTGCGTAAAAATATCTACGAATCGGTCAATCAAATTATAGATAATCGCCAGCTTGAGCGGCGCACCACCAATATCGGGTTGATTAGCCCGGTAGCGGCTGATGAGTATAATCTGGTGGGGCCAATTGCGCGGGCTTGCGACTTGCCGGACGACTTGCGCCGCTCCGAGCCGTATGGAGCCTATGGTGAACTTGAATTTCGGGTTATTACTCAGCGAAGTGGCAGCCTGTTTGCCCGGATTGCGGTGCGGTTATTAGAATCACTGGAAAGTCTGAACATCGTGACGCAGGCCTTGCTGACCATGCCCGAAGGCGGTTTGAACGACCAGCTTTTGCCACCGCTTTTCCCACCCAACACCGAGGCCAGTTCATTGGTAGAATCGCCGCGCGGGGCTTTGTTCTGCTATGCCGCTACCGACGACAAGGGTAAACTGGCCCGCCTGAAATTACGCCCGCCCACGCTGGTCAATCTACCAGCCCTGGCTTTAGGCCTGATTGGGCAGGAGGTGGACGACGCCGCCGCCCTGCTGGTTTCGTTTGATTACTGTTTCGCTTGCGGTGAAAGATAATAATTGAACCCATTTGACATACTTTTACCAATTGGAATAATTTTGCCTCTTATTGCCGGAAGTGCTTTCTTTTTCTTTGGCTGGTTATTCGAGTCGGAAAGAGCGGCGTTGGCCTCGCTGGTAGTGCTGGTGTCGCTGGTGACTCTGGCGGGACAGGTAGCCCTGGCAGTGGATTTGGCTATCGGTGAAAAGCCGCCCTTCGTCAAACTGTTCGCCTGGTCGCCACTACCCAATTCGCAGGTTCAGGTGGCCTTCCGGGCCGATACTTTGTCGCTCTTTTTTGCCCTACCTCTGGCAATTCTGGTCTTTTTGGTGGCGGTATATCTGGTATCGCGTCAACCCGCCAGCGAAGAGGGCGATGATATTATCGGCGGGCGGCTCTACGGCTTGCTGCTACTGACCGAAGGGGCGGCTCTGGGAACTTTTTATTCCGCCGACCTCATCTGGCTCTACGGCTGGGGCGAGGTAGTAGGCTTGTGCCTTTATTTGCTGGCGGGGCCGGGACTACGTGGGGCCAGCAGCGAACGGAGCAGCTTTCAGGCTTATGTGGTCAGCGTTTTTGGTGGCTTTCTGATTTTCGCCCCGTTGTTGGTGGCGGTTTCACGCAATGGGGGCGTTTCGCTCTATACGGATGTTTCGCCCTCGTCTTTTGAGGTTTTATTTTTCGCGCTGGTTCTGGCGGGGGTCGCTCTGAAAACTGCTCAATTCCCCTTCCAAAGCTGGTTGGGGGCTTTGCATGGGCTGCCCGCTGCCGCCTACGCCTTTATTACCGCCGGGGCCATTTTCCCGTTGGCAGTTTATATCCCGGCCCGGCTGCAATATATCGTGGGTGACCGCTTTAATTTTTACAAAGAACTGGCCCCCGCCCTGCTCCCGGTAGGCGCGGTGACAATTGTGGTGTGTGGCTGGCTGGCAATTCGCGAACAGAACCTGAGTCGCAAGGTAGCCTTTGTAGCTGCCGGACAGTTCGGTTTTGTGTTAATCGCGCTGGGGCTGGGAGAGTTTGCGTCGGCCTCCTGGCAGATTTTCAGCCTGACCCTGACCGCCCCGCTTATGTGGCTGTGCGCCGACCTGATGCAAATCGAGAGCTTACCACCGCGCAAACCCGCTGACCGCTCACCCGCTATTCCGATTACCCGACCTCCCCGTTATCGCGCCCTACTGGTGCTGCTGTATTTAATCGGCACGCTGGGAATGCTTGGTCTGCCCCTTAGTCCGATTTATGCCGCACGCTGGCAGGTTTTTGAAGGCTTGCTGGCGGGGAATTATCGTTTTTACCTGGGACTGGCAATGATTGGTCTGATAACCACGTTGGTGGCTCTGGCGCATGGCCTGGTTCGCTATCTGGATAGCCCTCGTCTGACGGTAGACGGGCGCAACCGTCAAGCCTGGGTAGCTTTGTCCATTCCTATGTTGCTCGGTTTAGGAACGGTTTTGCTTGGTTTTTATCCAGCACTGGCAAACGATTGGCTGGCGCAACTTCCCGCCGCGATTGACCCCACTGGCCCACAAAAGTTAGCGACAGGGGCTCTGAGTGCGGGAGGTTGGTTTGGACTATTAGCCGGGCTTGGTTTGCTGGTTTTATTTGGATTGTTCCTGTTGCGACCAACCCTTAAAATGGTAGCAGTTTACAATGGTGGCGCACTTTATGGGCCGGATATGGAGGAAGCCCGCAAACGCCGAGAGAGTCAGAGAAAATCTTTGCTGCGAATCGAAGATAAGATGCCAAGCGGCTTTGACGATGATTTCTTCAAAATTGGCACGGAGGCGGTAAGTCAGTCCACCAGCAGTTATGCACGGAGTGGCCCGGAACCCCACCTGCCCCCTTCCGATTATTTTGGCCCACTAACGGCAATGTTACAGAATTTTTATCGCGCCCTGGACACCTCGTTTTCGGGCAGTTTTTTAGGCGGGATGGCCTTACGGGTGTTGCGTTTTGTGGTCTGGTTGCTGGAGTGGATGACCGAAAAGTTCTATGCGGCTCTGGCGGCTTTAATCGTGTTACTATTCATTATTTTATTGACGAGATAAATGGATTTTTTAACCTTAAACCAAAGTAATTACGCCATTTACATCGGGCTGCTGGTAGGGGCAACGGTGGTATTGGCGGTCTATAAGGATTGGCTGTTGCTCACCCCGGCCCTGGTGATACAGTTTTTTGTGCTATCGGTTATCGCCAACAGCCAGAACGGCACTGCCGAGCGGGTGATGTTAGGTTCTGTGCCCCTGGCGATTTTTCTCAAAACGATGTCGGGAGTAATTGCCGCGCTGATAATCTTCCTGACGGGCTACGCTATTATTTTCGAGCGTCGCCGGGTGAAAAAGGTTGAAGCCGAGGCTGAAGCCGCCGGGGTGGGTGGGTTACGCCGCTTTTTCTATCGGCAGGAAATGGCGATTCTGTTCCGCTTTCGTTATATAGATTACTTGTTACCGATTGGCACCAGCATGATTGCCGCCGCCGCTACCTACGCTTCCGCCACATTATTACCCTTTTCCGGCAACTTTTTAGGTGATTTTGCCTTTTTCTGGCTCTTTTCGATGGGAATTGCCGTAATGGTGGTGGGGCAGGATATTCTCAAATTGGGGATGGGTTTGCTGACGGCTCTCAACGGGGCAGATTTACTTTATTCGCTGCTGCGAAGCGGGGATAGCCCGTTGGTGTTGGGCTTTAGCGCGGCAATTACGATTTTGCTGGCTTTGCTCACCTCCTATCTGGCGATTATCTTCTATACCAAGCTCAACACCTTGAACCTGAACGAGGCTTTCAAGGCCCGGCGAAAGAAGATAGAGTGAAAGGCCCAGCATGCAACTTTTTGTAATCGCCCTACCCTTTATCATAGCCTTTGCGCTGGTGCTGGTGGAAACAGTCCTGCCCGCCCAAAAATATCGCTGGATTACGCTTTTTTCGCTGATTTTGCCAGTGGCAGGGTTAGCGGGGAGCGCGGTGGTGGCCTGGTTGCCGGGGGTAGTCAGTGATGATGGGGCTTTTAGTTTTACGGGGGTGGGCAAGCTTTTCCTGACCGTGCTTTTCACCCTGACCTCCCTCTGCCTGATTACGGCCTATTTCACCGACAACCTGCGGAGCGGACGTTACAGCCCGGTAGCCCTGGCAGTGTGTGGCACGATTAACGCCGCGCTTTATATTAACAATGTTTTTATCGTCACTTTGTGTTTTGTGGCTGCTGAGTTTGTTAGCATTATCGCGGTGGTAGACCTTGATACCCAGGAAGAGGAACGTTTTGTACGGGCCATCAAGGGGGCGGTGCGTTATCTTATCGCGACGGTGCTGTTCGGCCTTATGCTGTTTATTGCTCAGGTCTTTTTGGAACGCTTACGCCTTGACCCCCAACAAACCGGGCTAATCAAGGTTATTGTGGCTCTGGCTATCGTGGGTTTTGCCCTCCGGTTGGGGGTTTTCCCCTTTAACTTATGGGTGCCACAGGTGATTGAGGATGCTCCAGCTCTGGCAAGTTGGTTGGTTTTGGGCCTGATTAATATCGCGGCGGTGGTCTTTCTGATAGACTTTTTGCAGCAAAACCCGACTCTGTTGCTCAACAACTACGGCGAGGCGCAGGTGGTTATGGCCTTTGCGATGAGCGGGGCGATATTGGCGGGGGTGCTGGCCCTTGCTCAAAATGGCTTTGGTAAAATGATTTCGTATGTCGCCAGTGGCAATCTAAGTCTGATTTTGTTCGGGCTGGCGACTCCCCACGAAACGGGTTTACGTGGCGCGTTGTTCGATGCCCTGAATTTTGCCCTAATGCAAGCTTTGATTTTCAGCAGTCTGGCTCTGGTCAATTATTGCAATCAGGGCCGCGCTTTAGCCGGACTAACCGGGTTGGGGCGGCGGATGCCCGTCGCGGCGGTAGGGCTTAGTTTTGGGGTGCTGGGGCTGGTAGGTGCGCCAATCCTGAGTGGGTTCGCCGGGAAATATCTAATCCTGCAAAGTGCGGCCCAGGAGGGATTAATCTGGGCCTTGCTGGGCGGTCTGGCGATTTGTTTCTGGCTACTGGCTTATCTACGCTATTTTCACGGGCTGTTTATGGGGCGCGATGTTCCCGGCCTCAAGACCCGACCTGAACCTATCGGCGCAATTGGGGTTATCCTGACGCTGGTGGTTATAATAATTCTGGTGGGGCTGTGGCCTACCCCCCTGCTGGATTTAATCGGCGGGGCCCTCAAAGGTGATTTCTAGGATGAAAAAACTATCGGTAGCCCTATTTCCCCTAAATTTAGGTGGCTCTAACGCCGCCCGTTTGGAGTTGGAGGCGATTTTTACCCCGCCTTATAACGCCGCCCGCTACGGTTTCAGCCTGACCAGCAGCCCCGCCCAGGCCGATATTGTGCTGCTGATGGGTAGTGGCACCGCTAAACTTGCCGAACATGCCCTGCGGCTTCTGGTAAGTTTGCCGGACGAAGTAAAGCTGGTGATGCTTGGCTCGGAGGCGATAAGTGGTGGGGCCTATGCCAAAAACTATGGGGTAGTTGGCCCGGTGGTTAATGCTGATTCAAATAGCAAAAGCGAGCTGACACTTCCTCCCGGCAAAAGAATTGCCGCTTATATCGCGGGTTCGCCCCCCGACCCCCAATCTATCATTGACGCAATCCTGAAAATATGTGAAAATTAGTTTTAGGAAATTAAAAATTTAATCAGTCAGGTGGGTTTGATGATTTACCTCTACTCTGCGGCAGCCGCCAGTTTGTTTTTGTTGGTATTGGCGATTGTTTACATCTCGACCAATAACGCCCGGAAAAATAACTCGCTACCCGTTAAGATGGTAGACAAGAATGAGTTGGTTTCCATCTGGATTGTTTGTGATAAGTACAGCCGCTTCTGGATTAAAATTATTTTCGACTCCGGCGAGGCTTCCCGTTTCGTAGGTTCATACAAAACTTTTAACGAAGCCTGGGATATGGCAAGCCGCATTGATATCCGTGGCTTAACTACCAGCAAATAAAAAATATGCCACGTCGTAGTCCTGACCCAGCCGAAAACGAGAAAAAGCCGCCCGAAGCAAAACGGGATAAACGTTCCGCGCTGGTTGACTCTGACCAACTCCCACCCCGCGAAAAACTTCAACAACTTGGCCCAACCAGCCTGAGCGACTCCGAATTAATTGCGATACTATTACGAGTGGGTGTAACGGGCGAGAATGTGCTGGAACTCAGCCGCCGCCTGTTGCGCGACTATGGCGGATTGACTGGCCTTAGTCGCGTTCCCTTTGACGAACTTTGCCGAGAGCATGGAATGGGTGAGGCTAAAGCCAGCCAGCTAAAAGCCGCTCTGGAAATGGGTCGCCGCTTGCTTACCGCCGGGCCGGAATCGCGCCCAACCATTCGCACTCCCCACGATGTTGCCAGGATGCTACAGCTTGAGATGAGCCAACTTGAGCAGGAAGTTCTGAAAGTGGTGCTACTCAACACTAAAAACCAGATTATTCGGATTCAGACCGTCTATCAGGGAACGCTCCTGAGTAGCACTGTGCGCATCGCTGAACTTTTTCGTGAGCCCATCCGCCAGAACGCTACAAGTATTATAATGGTGCATAATCACCCCAGTGGCGACCCGACCCCCAGCCCTGATGACATCCGCATCACCGCCGAGGTGGTTAAAGCCGGAAAACTAATGGATATTGACCTGCTTGACCACCTGATAATCGGTCATCAGCGTTTCCTAAGTTTGCGCGAACAGGGTAAAGGTTTTTCAGATTGAAAGTTAGCTCAATATAGTGTATTATAGAGCCGATAAACTCCATTCCGTGGAGATATTTTAGCCTTGCTCAAAGTAAAAAGGGAAAATCAAGAAAATGGACGGGCAAATCAAGAAAATCGATACAAAAGTGAAGGTTGAAGCCGCGCAGGTGGAAAAATTAGTGGAATGGGTTCGGCGTAGTGGTCGCCCCCAAAACCTGAAAGCTTTAACCAAACGTTACATTGAAATCCTCAAAGAAGGTGCTGGTACCAGGTAAGCCAGTCGAGGTTTGTATAAATTTCTAGCCAAGAGGGAGCCAACGCTCCCGACATTATTGTAAGAGGGGCATTTTCGCCCACTGTTTAGGAGAGGGAAACTTATTCAATGGTACAGCTAAATCAAGTACCTAAACTACAATACGCTGGTAGTGCCGATGAGCAAGAACTGGCCCAGCGCATTTTTATGCTGATGGGCACGCAAGGCTACAACCTGGCATCCCGCAGTGCCATTCGCCAGAGCTTGCAAAATATAGCTCAATATCTGGCTGAACAGAAATACAAGGGATTGGAAAGTGCCGAAGCTGTTGCTTCGTTGGTGGATAAAGCTCTCTCGGCTAATTCCACTATTTTTCTGCGCCAGGAAGAAAACGGCGAAGTAACCTTCAAAACTACCAAAGCAGGGGTTGCACCTTCGCCCGACCCGGTGGTTTATGACCACCACAGCTATAAATCGCGCCTCTTTGAAGGGGCCCGCCCGGTTGAGCAACTGACTGAGGAAGAATTGGCGGCAAAAGCGGCAGAGGCTCATGCCCAGGCCATGCCGATTCCTTTACCTTTTGCCGTAAACGAAAACAAACAGGCTACCCCGATGATTCCGCCAGTTGTTACCCAACCTGTAATAACAGTTCCAACCCAGCCTGTGGCTAAAGCCCCACTGGAAGCCGCGACGCTTAAACTTGCGCCTATGGCACCAGTAGTTAAACCCGAACCTGTGGTACAGCCCGTGGTCGAATCTAAACCGCCCGTTATTGAAGCTAAACCTCCGGTGGTCGAAGCCAAACCCGAACCAGTGCAAGCCCCGGTGGTCGAAGTTAAACCACCAGTGGTCAAGCCACCGACCCCGGTGGTGCCGAGCGTCCCGGTCTTTATAGAAGTAGCCGAGGGTGTAACGGTAGACCTGAGTCAGCCCTCCGCTGACATTCTGGCAAGCCACGGAGATTATTTTGCCTCAGCCTTGCAAACCATCGTGGAGGAAGATTTCCGCTTCGTTAACTTTGTCAACGATTGGTATCTGGACGAGTCTACTGGACGCTTTAGCAAAGGCGAGTTTCGCCGCATCCGGGATTACATGAACGAGGTGCAAGGTCCAGTCAGCGATGAAGCCATCCTGAGCGATGTTTTCAACAAGCGCAAATCCGAACACGATTACGAAGCTACCCGCTTTGCCCTGAATTTCCGACTACTCAAGGAAAAGAAAGACTTTGAGTTTGTTGGGTCTGAAGATGACCGAGTGTGGAGTGCTCCTGGCTTACCCGCCATTGGGCAGGGTCATCGCAAGGCTTCCGAGGTAGGGGTGGATTACAAGTTCCTGGAAGATGCCCATCTGGCTGACCCCAGCGAGGTTCAAATCGAGAAGGGTCGCAAACAGTGGGATCATATTATCACCTTCTACGAGTACGAAAACGGGGTATTGCCTTTTGATAATAGTGCCAAAGAGCTGTTCCCCGCACCTTTGATGGACGACCAGAAAGCTTTGATTTTACGCTTTGAAGCTCCCCAGCTTTACCTCACCTATACCGCCGAGTTGCGTTACTCAACCGGGGCGCGGGGTGGCTGGATTGCCGGTCTGGAACAGTTCTTCGCTGACAACCTGATACCAGGGGCGAAATTGTTGCTGACTCAGGGTAACAAAAGCAATCACTTTTTGATTGAATACGAGGTTGATAACGAGCAGGAACGCCGCCTGTTGTTCTACGATGAACGCCGTCAGAAGTTCGTTTATCGCACAATTGCCTTTGCTTGTAAGGTGGACGATAATCAGATTTTGACTCCCGAACGTTTTGGTAAGCTCGATAACCAGAAACGACTGGAAGAAAGCGACCGCCGCAAGACCGACCTTTTGGTGGCTAACGCCTTCGAGTTAGTAGGCACTAAAGTGGGGGATTTGCTCAGGGCTACCCTGGACGACCTCTATCCGTTAGTTAATATCGAGCGGCCTTTCAGTCGGGCTTATCTGGTATCCTTGCTAACCCAGGGTAACAGTGCCTTCCGCCCCGACGCCACCGCGCCCGATACTTACACTTATAAAATAGGTGCCGTCAAGAAGTAAACCACAGAAAAAATCTGGGGCGGCAGAGTTGCCGTCCCTTTTTTATATAAAAATTTCGTTGGGAAATTGCAGCGTCCTTGCTAAAAGTCTTGCAACAGCCGAAAGCCTTCGAACATAAACGTCGCCGTTATCTGCCGGATTGGTTGATAGTGCTGGCGGCCTATTCTTTATTGACGGCTATTCTGACCTGGCCCATGCTAATTAAGCTTGGTAGCCACCTCAACGGCGATGCCAACAGTATGACCGGGGATGCCTACCAAAATCTTTGGTATATGTGGTGGTACGGGCGCGCCCTTGAACTTGGGCAAGACCCCAGTCAGACCCACCTGATGTACGGCCTCTTACCCTCAGTGCAGGTATTACTCAGTAGCGTGGTCAACGGGCTATTGATGTGGCCGCTTCGAGCTCTTTTTGGGCCAATTTTCGCCTATAATTTTGCGGTTTTTAGCTCCTTTCCACTGGCGGGGCTGTTTGTCTTTCAATTAACCGGGGATTTCACCAGACACCGGGCCGCTCGTTTTGTGGCGGGTTTTCTGTTTGCCTTTTGCTGCTACCATCTTTTCCGGGCAGAAGGCCACCTGGGGCTACTGACCATTCAATGGTTGCCGTTTTATTCCTGGCGATTGTTTGCTTTACGCCGCACCCCCAACCTGACAAACGCACTGTGGGCCGGGCTGGGCTTTGTGCTGGCATCCCTCTCAGACCTTTATTATCTGGGCTATTTTGTGCTGCCCTTTACCCTGTTATTTTTCCTGTGGTTTGGCTGGTTTGAACGTAAAAATGGTTTCTGGAAAAGGCGAAATCTGAGCTATTATGGACTGGTTTTGGGGTTAGGAACAGTAGCTCTTTTGCCATTTTACAATGTCTTTTTTCGGCTGGAAGGGGATGTTACCGCTTCAGTTACAACCTTAGCCCGCGAAACCCGCGAACTTTCGGCTGACCTGTTGGCCTTTTTTGTACCAAACTCCCAAAATCCGCTTTTTGGTAGTCTTACTTCCCCCCTTTATAGCCAGTTCAAAGGGATTTTCCCGATTGAACAGGCAGTGTATCCCGGTTATATTTTGTTAATCGCCGGGTTGGTTGCCCCTTTCTTCAAGTGGTGGCCCCGCCGCGAGACTTTATTCTGGCTGTTTCTGGCCTTTGCTGCTTTTGTTATGGCTCTGGGGCCGCGCTTGCATATTGCCGGCAAAGAGTTTGATTTCCCCTTGCCCTATACCCTTTACACCTATTTGCCCTTTCTAAAGACCTACCGCGCCCCTGACCGTTTTGGGATTGTAGTGACGCTGGCTCTGGCGGTATTAACGGCCCTGACCCTGAGTTGGCTTTTCCAGAAATTAACCTCTGCGCCGGGTCTTGTCGGTTCGCTCAAAGTGGGCGGAGTGGCGGCGGTAGTGATGGTGTTAGGGTTTATCGAGAGTTTTGTGCAGCCCTGGCCTTTGCAAATGGACGAGGTTCGTATTCCCGAAATTTACCGCCAGATTGCCGCCGAACCGGGCGATTTTCTGGTGATGGAGTTGCCGCTTGGCCCTTACAGTTTGCCCCTTTATTACCAGACCATCCACCAAAAAGCGTTGGTGGGGGGCTATCCTTCTCGTATCTCCAACCGCATGACCCTTTCCTTTGACCAGTCGCCCTACCTGGGGATGTTCAACCCGGCGGAGAGCAGCGCGGTTATGGACGGTTCGGCGGCGCAGTTGCCCAACCCTGATATTTTCGCCTTGGATGTAGGCTTCAAAGAAACCCTGCAAGACAGTAATATTCGTTACGTGATTTTGCGTAATTTCCAAACTGGACGCCGATTTTTTGCCTGGATGCGCCCTTTTCTGGAAAAACACCTTGGCCCCGCCAGTTATAAAGAGAACGATGCCCTTGGCTTGGATACGTTGCTGGTCTGGAAGGTTGAGCCAGGGCCAAAAGTAGCGGCGGTTGCCCCCGGTCAGGTGCGGATTCGGCTGGGTGATGGTTGGAACGCCGGGTTGGGCAAGGGCGATGATGGTAAGCTTCAACGCCTGACGCAACAGAACGCCGGATTGCGGCTTGAAGTGGTCCAGGATATTACCGTGCGGCTCAGTTTGCGTTTTACGCCCGTTATTCGTCCTCAAACCTTCAATATAATGCTGAATGGGAAAGACAGTGGCACTATGGAGGGGAAAAAGGAGTGGGTCAGTAACCCCGCCAGTTATGAACTACAACTTAAAAAGGGGCAGAATCTGGTTGAGCTTATCTCGACGCAAGGTTGCCTGATTGCGGGCGATTATATCCCCAACAGCCCTGACCGCCGTTGTATTAGTTTCGCCATTCAGGATATAAAGGTCGAAGTGATTCCCCCCAAATAATTCTATATTTTACCCGCCTCTTACCTCAGCTTGCGATTCCTTTACAAACTACTCTTATCATAGGAGATGTGAGGAATTGTTAATTAACCTGAAAGGTAAGAAAAAATGAAACGTTTTAGCGGAATATTATTATTTGGAATTATTTTGGCGGCTTTGCTGGTGGCCTGTGGCGACCCAACCGAAAACTTAAACCCTGGAGTTACTTTTAACCCAACTTCAACCATTACCCCGGCTTCAACAACAAGTGTATCTTCTCTCACCTCAGTGGCAACTACTTCTATAACCGTTACTACACCCAAAACTACCAATAACCCAATCGCAGCTACTACTGCGGCTCCCAAACCCACTACACTTGCTGTTAATTCCGACAAAAGTATGTTGGAATATGATGTTCTGCCCAAAGTTACCGATAGTGCCATAGATAACTGGCTGGAACCTCATTACGTAACCTTTAATCCGGCTGTCCCAGCTAAAAACAAACTATTTTTGTTTCTGGTAGGGTCTTTCGGCAAGCCAAATAACGTGCAATTAATCAGCCAACAAGCCGCAAACGAGGGTTTCAACGCTATTAACCTGCGCTATCCCAACGCCTGGACAGTTAACGACCTTTGCGACCGTGATAGTGATAAAGCCTGTTATGATAAAGTGAGATTGGAGATTCTGGATGGACAAGACCGCAGCGACAAAGTTACCATTAGCCGCGCTAACTCTATCGAAAACCGTTTGCAAAAGTTGTTGGTTTATCTTAATGCCCAGCACCCTGAACAGGGCTGGTCGAAGTTTTTAGATGGGGAAAATATTCGGTGGGATTTAATAGTGGTGGCTGGTCATTCTCAAGGGGGTGGACATGCTGTTATGATTGGGCATGTTCATCAGGTTTCAAGGGTGGTAATGATGGGTGCGCCCAATGATAGTTTCAGGGGAGAAAGAGATCTCGCTCCCTGGATTTCTAGTAAAAACGCCACTCCTGCCGCCAATTACTACGGGTTTAGCCATAGCAAAGACCCCGGCTACAAAGGGCAGCAAGCGGCCTGGGGCGTAATTGGCTTAAATGCTTTTGGCCCGGTGGTTAATGTTGAAGGCAAAACTGCCCCCTACAATAATTCCCACCAACTAACTACCAACATTACCCCGGCACAACCCGGCGAGTTTCACGGTAGCGTGGTGGTTGACCGCAACACTCCCAAAGCCAAGGATGGTACGCCCTTGCTTAAAGAGGTCTGGCAATACCTTTGCTTTTCTTGAGTTGAGGAAAGGGGCTAGGGCAAAATCACTCTAGCCCTGCCGCCAGCACTAGATTATAAACGTGGCGATTGGGGAAGTAGTGGTCGTTGGTGAAATAATCCCCGGTGTGACCGTTCAGCACTATAGACAGGCCAGCCGCGATTGCCGCCGAACGCCCCTGTCCGTAGACACATTGGGTTACAATCAGCTCGATTTTAGCCAGATATTCCCGGACAAACTGCCAGATTTGCTGGGCTTGCTCCTGGGTCATTAAATTTGAGGTAGCCTGACCGGGCAATACATCGTAGAAAGCCAACCTGAAAATGCCCAGGCAGAGTGAGTTAGGGGGGATTTCGGCGGGATATGTCGCCACATCCGCTACCGAGATAATTATATGAGGCCGTTCAAAATTGGCCTCTAAAATGCTTTCTTCGCTGTGTACCTCGAAATCCAAAACAAGATTCCTTCTGACATTCCGTTACCCAAACCGCAAAGTTGTTAACGGGTAGGGGTTGAAACTGGTGGAGCCACTGAACCATAAGGTACTGGATTGATGATTAATACTGTAGGTGTTATCTTTGCAGCATTATCCTGATTTGATGATTGTTCAACATTCATCGGCCCATCATCTGGAAGGGTGGGGTTGTTCAGCACTTTTCTAAATATTCCACCCTTTGAGGAACCTAAAATCATTGTAGGTGCGCCATGGGCTTCATCTGTTAGGTCATATACAAATAATAAATAACTAAAATGTTTTGGATTAGTTGAATCAGCCACCCAGCTAGGACTCATATTACTTAGGTCAAAATCGCCCTTTAATACCAAAAGTCTTCTGGGCGGCTCAGGAATGGCAGAGGTCGGGGCTGGTATATCTACAGCTAATAATTCTGCGGTTGTTATTGAACGATTAACAACGACGGTAGGAGTACCACTAAAAACCCTAAGATGAGTATTAATGTGTTTTATCGCTGCTTGCTCTATTTGGGTCGGAGAAGCATTGCGGAGTGAAGGATTCTGGTTAATGGTGATAGCGGAAACTGAGATACTCCCTATTAAAGTTGCAACCGCTATTAGCACTAAACCAACTACCTTAATCTTCATTTTCTATCCTCAAAATAAATGTTAAATGTTAGAGTCTTCAAATGAATGATTCCTATTATTGTTTAAGAGCTTCTGCCCAGCTAATTCTCTTCCCTTCTTTGAATGCGTTTAATCGCCCACTCTGCGGCTGACCTAATCCAGTCTGAATACCAATTTGTACTTGTTTCACTTGCTATCAAGTCTTCCAGGTAAGGTATAACCTGAACATCTCCAATTGAACCTAAAGCCTTTGCTGCCTCACGTCTTATTTTATAATGAGCATCTTTCAAAATTGGAATTAATACTTCAACCGCTCGCCTGTCGCCAAGAATACCCAACGCCTCAACTACGGCACTGCGAGTTAGCCTTGATTTATCATTCAGCTTCTCTAACAAAGGTTCAAAGGCCCTTTTATCACCAAGTTTAGCTAAACTTAGACTTGCAACACTACACACTAGATGGTCATCGTCTTTTAATGCAGCTAAGTAAACATCGTAAGCCCTTGGGTCATTAAAACTTCGTAAAGCGTAAATGATTTGCCGCCTTACACTATTATTCGGGTCTTTTGTTGCTGCAATTAACGGTTCAACTGCGCTGGTGTCTCCTAAATCCCGTAAACCATCAGCCGCAAACCAGCGTGTTCGCCAATCAGGATTGTTTAAGGCTTCTAAAAACAAAGGTAACATTCTCTTACCAAATTGGCTTAAAGCGGTTGTAACACATTGCCGAACAATTTCGTCATCTAATGTCGAGGCGTTATCGGTAGAATCCAGAAAAACTTTGGTCATTGGCTCAATAGCGCGTTCGTCTCGCATATTACCAAGTGCTTCAGCAGCATCTATCCGTAATTGGGCTGGATTTCCCTTGTTGGTGAGAAATTCAGAGACTTGATCAAAAATCTCTGTATAACCCAAATTTCCTAGTGCCAGGATAACATCGAATCGTAACAGGTCATTTTCCTCATCTAAAAGTTTCAGTAAAGGGTCAATTGCCCTCTGGTCTTTTAAACGACCAAGACAATCAACTCCAAATGATTTTGCCTCCATATCTTCATCATGAAGCAAATCAATTAAGGGCAGAACAGCGGGTTTACCGATTTTAACAAGCTGATGGATAGCCTCCCAACGTTTCTGCCATTTATTTTCACGAGCAGTTGAAATCAGCGTAGTAACATCCGAAGGAACAGAAGGATTATTCATTTTAGAGCGAGGTGGCTAGTCTCGTAACGGCTGATTTGTTTGTTCCCCCCTTCCCAAAGACTAGGAAGGGGGATAGGTGTAGGTAAATTATTCTACGCGGACGATGATGAAGTGGAGGGTAGCTCCGGTGGGCGTGCGGAAGGCAATTTTATCACCGACTCGATGGCCTAATAATGCCTGACCGAGCGGGGAGGTCATCGAGAGACGGGATTTGCCGCCCCCGCCGTTGGGATTGCTGGACTCGGCTTCGGTGACGATACCGTAAACTTCCTCATCGTCATAGCCATCCTCGCGCACCACCACCGTCGCGCCAAGTCGCACCACCCCATCCACACTGGCGGTAGATTCCACCACTATTACTGATGAAAGAATAGCCCGCAACTCCTGGATGCGCCCGCGCTTCATCCCAAGCTCGCGCCGCAACTCGTGATAGGCAAAATTCTCGCGCAAATCCCCCTGCGCCGCCGCATCCCCAACCCGCGCTACCAGGTCTGGCTCGATTACTTCCAGTAACTCTTTTAACTCAGCGTCGAGAGCCTTTTTGCCCTCCGCCGTCATATGTACAGGTGTGGGCATACTTCTACCCTACCTCCTTACCCCTCTTGAACTATGGCTGGAACTGACCCGCCCGCCGCATATAGCCCAGCATCTTGTAAATCAGCTTGGCACTATAAAAGTCAGCACGTTCCTGACCGGGCCGGGGCATCAATTCCATAATGTCAAACCCGACAATATTAGTTTGGTCGCAAACATCCCTGAAGATGCTGAAAAACTCACGCCAGCGCAACCCGCCCGGCTCCGGCGTGCCTACCGAAGGCATCTCTGCCGGGTCAAAGGCATCCAGGTCAACCGTCACATAAACATGCTTGCCCCACTTGAGCAGTTCCGCCGCCTCAAACTTGCGTTCGGCCCGCTCGTAGTCGAACAACACCTCAACTTTAGGGTTACTCGCCACGAACTCGTCTTCTTCCCGGCTCATGCTCCGTACCCCGATAACATAAACCGGGACCGCCATATCAGCAATCCGGCGCATCACACAGGCGTGGCTTAACTCGCCGTGATAGGTAATCCGCAGGTCGCCGTGCGCGTCAAAACTCAGCACTACCAAATCGGGATAACGCTCCTTGAGGTCGGCGATAATCGGAATAGTGACCGAATGTTCGCCACCCAATGTCACGGTAAATTTACCCGCATCCATACAGGTTTTAAAGGCGGACTCGATTAAGGCCAGCGATTCTTCCTGGCTCTTGCCGCTAAAATCCAGCTCTTCCAGGGTAAAAATCCCTAACTCGACTGGCTCATCTTTTAGTTCTTCGTCATAAAGTTCAACCTGGGTACTGGCCTCCAGAATGGCCGAGGGGCCGTTAGCGGTTCCCTGCATATAACTGGTAGTCTGCTCCAACCCTGCCGGGATAATTACTACCCGGCTATCCTCAAAAGATTTCAGGTATTCCTCACCCGGCTCTAAAAACTGGGTAGTGTTGCGTTTAACCTCAAATTTCTCAAGTTGTATATTAGCGAATGACATTCCAACAAACTCCAAAGCGACCTGACTGGTTCCAGCCTTAGCTGGGAGACGGTGGTCGAGACCGTCGCTGTTACAAAAAATATATATCTAATCAAATAAAACCGCTTGCCTTTGATAAAAGCGAGCGGCCTCTAAATTGCCGAACACAATTATACCACTGTCTATTTGCTTGTAAAGTTGCCTCGCAAGGTCAAAGGCTGTCAGTCGTCGGTTGTCGGTTATCGGTAGAAAAGGGGGATTGTAACCTTACCACAATATATGGTATAGGTTTGTGGATTTATCCCCACAATTCCACAAAATGTTGATAAAGGCCTGAACAGTAGTTGATTATTAGTAGTTAGTTGTTGGCTTTAGATTTCTGACTTTTGGCTTTCGACTTTGATTTTAGATTTTAGATTTTCAATTTACCGCCATTTGGCCTATTGACGCGAAAGGGTAGAAAAGGGGAAACTAAGGTGTTATTGCTGAATTTATACAAAAAAGGGGCTTTCTTAAAGAAATGACACAAGCTGAACTAGAGTTGAACTACGCTGAAACCGTCGCAACCCCGGAACAAACCAAAAAAGCTGTTAGCCCCTGGCTGGGTATCGGAGTAGTGGCGATTGCCGGGATAGGTTACGGGATACAGGGCATTCTTGGAAAGTACGCCTACGCCGGAAATGCCAACGTTGAAACCCTGCTGACTATCCGTTTTATTGTGGCTTTTATCGCGGTGTGGGGTCTGATATTGGTGATGGTGAAGAGTGGTCGCCAAATATCCCTGAAACAGAGCCTCGCCAAAACGCTTGGCTTTGGCTTCCTGGGACTGCTCTGGATTAGCAACTCGCTTTTTTACTTCAAAGGGCTGGAATTATTGCCCGCCAGCACCGCCGCATTGTTGGTTTATGTATATCCGGCTTTTGTGGTCACCTGGTCGGTACTTTTTTTCAATGAGAAAATGTCCTGGCTTAAGGGTGGGGCGTTGATACTGGCCCTCTTTGGCTGCTTCCTGACGGTTGACCCGGTAGTAGCTTTCGCCGCCGGAGCGACTTTTAGCTTTATAGGGGCATTCTGGGTGCTGGGTTCGGCTTTGAGTAACTCATGGTACGCCGTATTAGCCGGGGTTATTGGCAAGGGCACATCGGGGCTGATTGTTGCGGCCTATGGTCTGCCTGTTACTGCTGTTGCTTTTATCCTCTATACCGCCCTTACTGGTAGTTTTAACTTTAACATGACCCCTGCCGCCTGGATTGCTTGCCTCAGCATCGGCGCACTAACCGCCATCTCGATGATACTTTATCTGGCGGGCATTTCGATTATTGGGGCCAGCAAAGCTTCGATTATCGCCACCAGCGAGCCCGCCGGGTCGGTGCTGTTTGGGGCTTTGCTGCTAAGTGAGCCGATGACCGCCGCCAAACTTTCGGGCGGTCTTTGCATCATTTTCGCCATTCTGTTGCTTAGTCGCAAGAAAAAAGAACTGAGGACTGAGGACTGAGTTAATCGCCAGATATGATGCAGCTTGTAATATTCACCTAAACTTGTCATCCTGAACGAAATGAAGCCCGGTAATAAATCACCGGGCTAAAAGAGCCTACAATCCAACCATTTGGACTCGTTTACTAAAATTAAGCCCCCCTGTAAAAAATATAGGCTCTCTGAGCGCGTGGTGTCTGTGCCCCAAAGGAGTATTAGTCCCGCGTTTTTTGCTCAAGGGGCAACTAAGCTGACTGCCGCAATCCGAGGATGTTGCCGTCGGCGTCTTTTACAGTTGCAATCAACAAACCGCCGCCGACATCCTGCACCTCTTGCTGCGCCTGTGCGCCCGCCTCCAGAAGTTGTTGCAGACTTTCCTGAATGTTGCTAACCTGTATGTAACTGATAGGCCCGGTCACTCCTTTGCTATGACCATAGGGGTCTAAACCAACTTCCAGGCTTCCAGCCTTAAAACCAACATAATAAGCCGAATCTACATAAGGCTCTACCCCCAAAAAGGTACCGTAAAGCTTCGTGGCTTGCGCTAAATCTTTGACAGGGTAAACGATTAAACTGATATCTTGAGACATGATAAACTCCTTAGTGTAAATTTTTAGGTTAAAATTATCAAGCTATTACGCACCCTGATTTCGATCTTGGCAAGCTAGCTACTTGCCTTCAGGGGAGCGGCTCCCTCGTTATTTATATGACGGAACTCGACCAGGGAATGTGACCTACAACGGCAAAGGAAGGGTGGGCTGTCACATATAATAGGTTTTGGTCGTCACTTACATGACGGAATATAACACAGGAGTGTGGCCAATGAACGAATATGAATTTTTGGCAGACCGTTTCGAAACCAACCGAACCCACCTGCGAGGGGTGGCTTACCGAATGCTTGGCGCGACAAGCGAAGCGGAGGATGCGGTGCAGGAAGCCTGGCTGCACTTCAGTCGGGCCGATACCAGCGAAGTCAAAAACCTGAGAGGCTGGTTGACCACCGTGGTTGCGCGGGTGTGCCTTGATATGCTGCGCTCGCGTGAGTCGCGACGCGAAGAACCGCTGGATGACTATGCGCCCGACCAGCATGGGAGCGAGGCAAACGAGAGCGACCCCGAGCATGAAACAGTGCTGGCTGACTCGGTGGGTCTCGCGCTGCTGGTGGTACTCGATACTTTGAATCCCGCCGAGCGTCTAGCCTTCGTGCTGCATGACATATTCGGCGTATCTTTCGGGGAGATTGCCCCAATCGTGGGACGCACGCCAGAAGCCACCAGACAGCTTGCCAGCCGCGCCCGCCGCCGAGTGCGCGGGGCAGCAACTGACGACTCTAACACCGACCTCACCCGCCAGCGAGAAGTTGTAACCGCCTTCCTGGCTGCGTCCCGTTCGGGTAACTTCGACGCGCTTCTGGCTTTGCTAGACCCAGAGGTGATAGTACGAGCCGACCCCGCCGCCGTAACTATGGGGGGGCCAGGTGAGGTTCGAGGTGCAGCCGCCGTGGCTAATTTCTTTTCGGGACGTGCCAGAGCCGCCCAACCAGCCCTCATCAGTGGAGCTATCGGGGCGGTGTGGATGCAGCATAGACAACCGCAAGTGGTATTTAGCTTCACAATTAAGCACGGCAAGATTGTCGGAATCGAGCTAATTGCCGACCAAACGCGCCTGAATCAATTCGATGTGGTGGTTCTCAAAAACAAATAAATACCAGCCTCCAACTCTTTACTCCTTGCAGATAGTGTATAATGCAGCCTTAGTATGGACTATTTACCGTAAGTTAAAAGTCTAAAGTCTAAAGTCTTTAAATCTTGGATTTTGGATTTTAGATTTTAGATTTTGGATACTCAGGAGGCTTGCTTAATGTATGCAATTGTGTTGGCCGGAGGAGTAGGCTCGCGTTTGTGGCCTCGCAGCCGGGCAGCTACCCCCAAACAGCTTCTCGATCTGGTTTCTGACCACTCAATGTTGCAGGAAACGATTTACCGATTAACCGGATTAATGCCAATTGACAATATTGTGGTAGTTACGGGCGATACTCACGCCCAGCTAATCCAGGAACAACTTCCCGAACTTAATCCTGAAAATGTTATTACCGAGCCGAGCGGGCGGGGTACTGCCCCGGCTATCGGGCTTGGTTTGCAGCGAATTGCCCGTCTCGCCAAAACCGCCGGAGAGTCCGACCCTATTATCGGCTCTTTCCATGCTGACCACGTTATCAGCAAAGTTAAGGAATTTCAGGAAGTGGTCAAGGCTGCCGCCAAAATTGCCGAGGAAGGTTATATCGTAACACTGGGTATCAAGCCCGACCAACCCCATACGGGTTACGGCTATATTCAACGGGGCGAGTTGCTGGGAAAAAATGTGGGGAATGAAGCCTACAAGGTAGCCCGTTTTGTCGAAAAACCCCCGTTGTCAGTTGCCGAGGAATATCTGGCAACCGGCCTTTATAGCTGGAATAGCGGGATGTATATCTGGAAGCTTTCGACTATTCAGGCCGAATATCGCCGTTATCAGCCCCAACTCAGCCAACAACTGGACACTATAGCTGCGGCTTCTGGTGAAACGAATTATGCCAAAGTATTAGATAGTACCTGGGCCGAGATAAAATCCGAAACCATAGATGTGGGTATTGCCGAGAAATCCCAACAAATGGCGGTTTTACCGGCGGACATTGGCTGGAGCGATGTGGGGGATTGGTCGGTGGTAGCCGAGTTGATTGCCGCCCAAAACTCCAACGAAGAGGGTAATGCAATTGTCGGTCAGCATTTGGGCCTCGAAACCACCAATTCGCTAATTTATACCGCCAACCAGCAAAAACTAATTGCAACTATCGGCCTGGAAGATATTCTTATAGTAGACACGCCGGATGTGCTACTGGTCTGCCATCGCCAGAAAAATCAGGATGTCCGAAAAATAGTCGAGAAACTCAAGACTTTAGGATTGGACAAATATTTATAAACAGGTATAATGGCTCACGAAGCATTACCCAATTGCTGATAGCTCATAACTAAAATCAATTCAATTTCAGGTAATTTATGCGACTACGAGGGCCTTCTTTACGTTTAACGGCAATGATCGCCGGATTAGGTATCAGCCTTATTGTACTTGGCATTTCGGTGACGGTTGGCAACAACATCGGTCAACAAACCGCTAAAGCCAGTGCCTCTTACCAGACCATTTTTTCCCGGCGGGGCGCACTTGAAGCGACCATTAACGCTCCGGGGGTGGTAACAGCCAACAAGGATGTTAACCTGACCTTTCAGGTTAATGGGGTAGTTAACAAAGTCAGTGTAAATGTCGGGCAAATCGTCAAAAAAGACGATCCCCTGGCCCTGCTTGATGCCCGCGGGTTGGAACTAGAGCTAAACCTGACTCAGGCCCGCCTGAAAGAAGCCCAATCCAAACTAGAGGTAGTCAAAACCACCAGTGCCAAAGATTTGATTACCGCCCAGGCCAACCTCCGACAATCTAAAGCCCGTTTAGAGCAGGTACGAACCGGAAACTCCACCAATCCCCAGATAAACATCGCCAAAGCTGAACTTGACCGGGCGCAAGCCGATTATGACAAGCTGGTGGGCGTGCCAAATGCCAACGATATTGCCGCCGCCGATGCTACTTTGAAACAGGCCAAAGCCAACCTCGAAATCCTGAGAGCGGGGCCGGACGGTCAGGCTCTGAAAAAGGCCAACGCTGTATTGGATGGAGCCACCCAGAATATTGGGCGGGTGAAAAGCGACAAAGCCAATGCTAAGGAACAGGCCCGCATTAACCGCGACCTGACCCAGAAGACTTTTGAAGCTGCCGAGTCCGCCTACAAAAAAATCTTCGACCAGAACCATAACCCCGATGGCACTTTCAAGGCCAACCTGGCCCAGACCGCCCAGGATGCTGAAACTAAAGCCAAAGCCGACCTCGATAAAGCCAAAGCCGATTCTGACAAGGCTAAATCGGATTATGATAATGCTGTTAACCAGGAAACCCTGGCGGTAAACGAAGCTCAGTCTTTGATTGACCAGGCCCAGGCTGACCTGGATAAACTCAAGGCCGGGGCGGGAGTACAGGCCATTATTATTGGCGAAGCAGAAGTAGACAAGGCTCAGGCTTTCCTGAACAAAGCCAAACAAGGGCCTACCAGAGACCAGATTGCCGCCGCCCAGGCCGACCTGAACAAAGCCAAAGCCAACCTGGATAAATTGAACGGGGGCGGCACTGACAAGGATTTAACGATTGCCCAGGCCGAGGTAGACAAAGCCCAGGCGGTGCTGGACGACCTGAACAAAGGGCCAAAGGCGGCGGAACTCTCCCAGGCACAAGCCGGAGTAGATGCGGCGGATATTGCCCAGAAACAGGCCCAACTCAAGCTGGATCAGGCTACTTTGCGCGCACCTTTTGATGGGGTTATCAGCAGTGTGAATTTGATGCCGGGGCAAAGCGTCGGTTTTGTGGCGGCGGGAGCAGCGACCTCGATGGCCGGGACAATCGGGATGGTGGATATGTCCAATCTCTCGCTAAACCTGACGGTCAACGAAAGCGATATAACCCGCCTGAAACTTGACCAGGATGCCCGCATAATTCTGGACGCAGTAGGCAAAGAGCAGCTATTTTTGGGCAAGGTCAGCTTTATTTCGCCCAAGCCCAGCCCCCTGACTTCAAATATTAACGGCTATCAGGTTACGGTAAAGCTGGATTATACTCCCGGTTCATCCAGCCCCGTCCCCACCAAAGTGGGCGTCAAGCCGGGGATGAGTGGCAGCGTCAAGCTAGTGGTAGACCGCCGCAACGATATTTTGCTGGTGGATAACAAAGCCCTGAAAAAGCTGGGTACGGATACGATTGTGGAAGTGCTGGACAAAAACGGTCAGCTTTTTGTGGTTCCGGTGACTACGGGCGTAAGCGGGGAAAAGGAAACCGAGATTATCGAACCCAGTCTGCTCCGCCCCAACGACCAGTTAGTAATAGGTATCGCGCTGGACTCCTCACGGGGGATTAAGGATGCATTGCAAGTACGCCCCACTGTTACGCCGGAGGTTAGCCCCGCCCCTAAAAATTGAGGGCAGAAGGATAAGCTAAAGGAAACGCTAGATGAAAACTTTGCCCGGCGGTGCGCCGCTGCAAAACAGACTCCGACCTTATTTATTACCCATTGTCATCGGTTTGATTATTCTGGTAGCTGTGCTCTATATTTTCTACAACCTGGGTGTGGATAAGGGACGTAGCGATGCTAACACCGAGCGCGATTCTTTTTATCAGGCTCGAATTGCCCAATTAGTCACTTCGCCCACTCCTGGCCCTAATGGTACGCCCGCTACCAGTTCTACCGCCCGCCCTAATTCGACCACTACCAGCAGTATAGCCCGTGTGGATAAAATTGAGGGCAACAAACTGACTTTGCAACTGGTCAGCCCCAGTGGTGCGCCTACCGGTAGTACCCTGATTTTGACTCTGGGAGCTAATTCGCTAATCTGGAAAAGTGTTAACAGCCAGCCCGGCGAGTTAAAGACTGGTGATAATGTGGTGTTTGTGGCCGACAAGGATAATGCGGACGGCTCGCTGGATACCCGCAGCGTGATAATTTTACCACCTAATAGATAAATCACAGGTAATCAATGAGCGTTACCGCTGATGCTTCGGTAAAAGCAGAACAACACCCCACCAGTAGCGGGAAGGGTTATGAAACCTGGTATGACCGACTGGGTGAAACCTGGATTAATGCCGCCCCAAAAGCTATTCTGGAAGATGCCCCCTTACGCTTGCAATTTATCGAGCAAAATTTGAAAAATAAAATAGATGGTCTTCAAGTGCTAGATTTGGGGATTGGCGGGCGGGGCTTAACCCATCGCCAGTTTATGGGTCTGATGCCCATCAAGGCCAAACCTCTGGCTATCCTGAACATTTTGACCCATAAGGGCTCGCCCGGCAGGTTCAAATTAGGGCCGGATTTATCAGTAAATTATCTTGGTTACGCCACAAAAGCCTGATGCAGTTTAAACTTCGTTGCAACTCCAAATTTTTTGCTGTTCTGGTATGCTCAATGTTGCTATTGGGGCTAGTCGCGGCCTGTGATGACGAGGGTCGCCCCACCCGCCAACCCCAACTTTCGATGGTAGCACCTACCTTCGCCCCTTTGATAGATACCCTGCCACCACCCGTTACCAATAATAACCCGGTGGTTGGGCCGCCCCCGACCCCTGCCGACCCGGTAGGTAGCAATTCCCTGCCGAAATTTAATATTTTTATCACTCCCCCGCCCCTGGCAACTTTTGAGGCCGCCCGTAACTACGGCGAACGAGGGCGCATTTCGGTTTCAAACCTGAAGCCGGAAAATTTGGCCCAGCTTAACGGCGTGCCAATCATTCCTTACCTGCCGCCACCTCAGCAAAAGCAACTGGTCATTACCCAACGGCTGGCGAATTATGGTACTAATGGCAGACCGCGGGTGGGTTTGCAGGTAGGCCACCTTGAGATTGATAAACTGCCGGAGGAATGGGCCGCCCTCCGGGGTCAAACCGGGGGGAGCGGTGGCGGCAATACTGAGGTGCAAATTAATTATGATATTGCCCGGCGGGTAGCGGCTCTATTAATCTCGCGGGGGGTGACGGTGGATTTAATTCCGGCAACCGTGCCACCTGGTTATACCGCCGATGTATTTGTGGCGATTCACTGTGATGCCGTGAGTGGTGGTGGGCCAAGTGGCTTCAAGTTGGCCCGTAGTGAGGAAACCGCTATTCCCCGCACTGATGATAATCTGGTGGCCACCCTTTACGACCAGTATGCCCAGGCTACCGGGCTGCCGCGTGATGGCAATATTACCTCGAATATGACGGGTTATTATTCGTTCAACGGGCCGTATCGTAACTACGCCATCAGCAAAATCACGCCCGGCGCGATTATCGAGCTGGGCTATCTAACCAATGCCAACGACCGCGCATTTCTGGTCAATCGCCCGGATGATGCGGCGCGGGGAGTGGCTAACGGTATTATTATTTTTCTGAACCAGCGTCCCCCCCTGGAACAGCGCGAGTTGCCGATTTCGCTTTCTCAGGCGATAGAAACCCGTCTTGACCGCACGCCCGTCTATGACTCACCCGATGGCTCAAACATCGTGGCCTACCTCAGTCGCCAGCAGGTCTTTACCGACTTCGCCAACAACCCCAACGCCTACGGGGTGTTGCTGCCCGTCCTTGACCGCCCCGGCTTTATCCGCAAAACCGACGCGGCCCTTATCAGCGTGCCGCGCTAAGTTTTAGTCCATATCCAGAGCGGGGTAGTAATTTTCGGCTCCGCTTTTTCGGATATCCTTTAACCAATCACTCTCGTACAAATCAGTTGGCCCCTGTATCACATTTGCCATACTCCAGGCTTGCCGCCGATAAGTCCAGTTGTCGGGTTGCAGGCGATGAGCTTCCCTGAAATGGGCCACTGCCAGGTCGGTTTTGCCCTGCCGATACAAATACTGTCCTAATTCAAAATGAGCCGCACCCACTGCTTCCTCTACCGGGCGCGGGCGGCTGCGGTTTAACACTTCCTCCGGCGATAAGGCAAAGCGGCTATTCGAGCCATTTGATACCCAATCGCGCACTGCCCGGAAATATTTCTCTGAATCATTGCGGATTTTACCAACCTCAACCATTTTCTTAACTTCAACCGTCATTTCCTCAATATAAGTCTTCGCTTCTTCCGGTATAAGTCTCGGCACCTCAACTTTTGACCTTCTTGCGTCTCTAGGGGTAGGAGCGGGTTCGGGGGGGCGCACAATCATGCCCTGCTCATCAAGCCAAACCCCACTCGGTACATTGACAAAGCCAAAAAGCTCGTCCAGCAAATGTCCCTCATCAATCAGGGAAGGATGGGTAGGGTTGGCGGCTTCGATAAATGGCAGGGTAGCCTTCAAGCCCAAAGTATCCAGAGCCACCGTTACAACTTCCAGCCCTTGTGGGTAAAGTTCCTCACGCAAATCCTGCCACCCGGGCAGGCTAAAGCGGCATCCTCACCACGATGCCCAGACTACCAGCAGCACCTTTTTACCTAACAATGAGCTGAGGCGAAAAGTTTTGCCCTGCCAGTCGGGTAATTCAAAGTCAGGGGCGACGGCGGTGGTGAGAGCTTTGCCGCCACTTTCAGGGCCGAGGCACCACAATCCAGCAGCCTCATCCTGAATTAGGGGCATATTAAGTTTTTCCGCCAGCTTTGGCAAGTCAATTAAGCCATCGGCAGTTGTGACCGAGGAAGGCAACGGAATACAAACCTCACCTTTGCAGGCCCCTTGAGGTTTTATATCCCAGCCTGTTCGGTTTTTTAGCTCACTGTGGGTGATTTCCAGGGATTCAAGTATCATTCTTTTTTTTCTTTCACTTGTGAAATTCGAGCGGAAGCAGTACCTTATTAACTATTATAGCAGCTCTCACTAACATTTATGAGGATTGTCCTTCTGATTAGTGGACGCAACATTTTCAATTAGGCTACTGAAAGCCCTATACCCAGACCAGTCATTCTGAGCGAACGCGAAGAATCTTCTTATACCTGGCAAGATCCTTCACTTCGTTTAGGATGACAGGAGGTGAGATGTTACTAAATCAATATGCTGCTTTTTCAAAGTGACCGTTGAGATTTTCGGAACTGCCAAGTTTGCCAAATATCATGAGCAATTTTGATATAGTCATCTTCTGACTGAACAGATGAACCGAACCAACGTACAAATTCCTCATAAATGATTTTGTGAAGTTCTTGCTCATAACTTGCCTCTAGCAATCGAGGTGTAATAGTCCTGGCTTCGGGTTCATATTCGTGTTTGCGTGGACTGGAATGAAGTCTAATTGGGTCATGATCCCACAGGATTTTAATAATATCCTGATAGATGTCTTCCCCATATATTTCAGTGAAAACTTGAAGTTTTTGAAACTGCGTTGCGCGTTTTTCTTCTATTGAGATTTTTTTGTTCATAGTTTATTCGTCCAAATAATCAGGCTAATCCCACTCTGCGCCAAGCCGGGTCAGGCGGTCTTTGTACTCTATTTGTTGAACCCACACTTCGGGCCAGACCGACAGCCCGTGATACGCCCCGCCAAAAGCCCCCGCGAGACAAGCAATCGAATCAGAATCCCCTTTAGTGACAGCCGCCCGCCGGATTGCCGCTACCGGGTCGTTCGGGAACATTAAGAAGCACAGCAGCCCAGTGGCAAAGGCTTCCTCTGCCACCCAACCATCGCCCGTCGCCAGACAGGGGTCGGAGTCACGGTCTAGATTGAGAAGGGCTTTGTCCAGACGGTCAAGCACAGCCAGACAATCATCCCAACCCCGCGCGATATAATCCTCCGGGGTGGTCATGCCGGGACGTTCCCACAGTGGGCCAAGCCAATCGGCATAATAAACCATCCGTTGGCTATGAGCATAGACCCGTAACAAAGCCGGAAGCTCAACGGGGTTTGTGCCAGAAAGCAAAAGGCTGATGGTTTTGGCGGTTAAATCCGAGGCGGCTAAAGCGGTGGGATGCCCATGCGTCAGGGCGGCTTGAAACTGGGCTATTGCCGCCATCGTCCTTTCATCAACATCTTTTAACAGGGCGACGGGGGCCACCCGCATATTAGCCCCACAGCCTTTGGAACCTGGCACAGTCGCTTTATACCAATTTTCGCCCTTCGCCAGATAAGCACAGGCTACCATACAGGTATTGCCGGGGGCGCGGGTGTTGTCGGGGCTTCGCATCCATTCCACAAAAGCTTGACGCAGTGGCCCTTCCAGCGTAGCGGCGGTCAGGGGCTTTTCGGCTTCCAGCAGAGCTTCGCCCACCGCCAACGCCATCTGGGTATCGTCCGTCACCAGCGCGGGAGAGCCTTGCAGTTCCTGGGGGCCGTTGGGTGGGTAACGCTGGAGGATTTCCGCCACCTTCATAAATTCAGTGTCAGCCCCCAGCGCGTCGCCAAAAGCCAGTCCAAACAAACAGCCCGAAGCCTTATTTGAGATATTCATGGTTTCTCCTTACACCCCAATATAGCGGGCGTACAGAGTTTTGGCTAGGTTCTGGTCTTCGGTGCCTTTGATAATGGCGCGGGCATCCGGGAAAACCGTAAAATCGTAGCCATCCAGAGCGAATTTCAGTAAATATTCGTTATGGTTAAGAGCGGTTGCGCCCGCCCCTTGCAGCCGTTCCGCCAATTCCTCCAGATTTAGCTCCGGAGTAGGCCGCACCGAAACCTGAACCGCATTTCGTCCGCACAGGCTGGCAGCGTGGCTACCCCGCTCGTCCTGAGCATTCAGGAACTCAAAATTGCGCTTCCCACAGCACGGGCAATCGGGCGAGGGTGACTCGATTGGCAAACGGTCAAAACTGTTCTGCCAGAGGTCTATTGAAAGCAAGCCCCGGTTAAGTTTGCCGTTCCCGGTGATAAGCTTGAGAGCCTCGCCCGCCGCGATGGACGAAATCACCCCCACGATACTGCCGATAATCCCGGCGGTGTCACAGGTGGGGGTCGAACCGGGCGGGGGGGGGTCGGGAAAGAGGCAACGCAGACAGGGGGTCTGACCCGGCACAATCGTGCTGCTGACCCCATAGGCCGCAATTACCCCGCTATATACCCAGGGCTTGCCCAGCTTCACGCAAACATCATTGAGCAGGTAGCGCGTCTCGAAATTATCGGTGCCATCCAATACTATATCGGCTTTGCTGACCAGATCCACCACATTCTCATAGCTCAAATCCTCCACCACCGCCTCAACCGTAATCTGGCTGTTTATCAGGCGCAATTTGTTGGCGGCGGCTACCGCTTTGGGGAGGTTGCGGCGCAAATCTTCCTCGTCAAAAAGGGTCTGGCGTTGCAAATTGTTCAGTTCTATAAAGTCGCGGTCTATAATCGTGATATGGCCCACCCCCGCCCGCCCCAGGTGGTTAGCAAGGCCCGTCCCCAACGCCCCACAACCAACTATCAAAACTCGCGCCACCTCCAGCTTTTTCTGACCTTCCAGGCCAATGCCGGGATATAGCGTCTGGCGCACATAACGGGCCAATCGGACTTTATCAGCTTCTTTTTGTTTATCTATTGATTCTGAGGTAGTCATCTCTTATAATCCGTCCAGTCTTTATGAATAGTCGTCGGTTATCAGTGGTCAGCAAATGGTCTGGGGCAAGTTGCGGGATTTTGATTTATTCTTGCTCCTTTATTCTGACTCCTTTATTCTTTTTAATAATACAAGCATAACATGCACGTCAAAGTCGCCGAACCAACCGCCAATCTCAAGGCCACCAAAACCGAAGGCCGTTTCTTTGGGTTGCTGGCAATGCTGCTAATTGGGTTAGCAGCATTCCTGACTATTTTTATCGAAATCGCCGCGCCCGTCAATTGGAAACAGACCGACATTACCCCCACCGTCGTCGGCTTGCGGGAGGTGGTGCAACGCCACAACCCCTACACTCGCGAGCTGACCAGCTATATCCAACGGCTGGTGATGGAAGATACTCCCGGCATAACCGAGGCCGAGCTACAGGCGGTAGAAAAACTATTTCGCCAGCCTTTTAACTATCCCTTGCCCCAGGCTTTGTTATGGGTTCCCCTGGCGGTACCGTTTCCCGAAGCGGTTTCGGTAGCTCTGATGCGCTTTGCGACCCTGGCGGGTTATTTTGGCGGAGTGTTATTGTTCTGTATGACCTTCAATAGCCTTCAAAGCTACCCCGAACGCAAGAATTTACCCGGCCTGAGCCTGGTGATAGTCCTAACAGCGGTAGCGGGAGGGGCTACCTTACGCACCCTTTGGCCGATTGTCCAACCTGCCGGAATAAGTATGCTCTACCTGGGGCTATTCACCTTCTTTTTTATCAGGGGCCGTTACGAATGGGCCGGGGCAATGGCCTGTATCATGCTCTACAAGCCCCAACTCACCGCAGTGCTGTTTCTGGGAGTGGTATTTTTTGCGCTAGTAAACCCCATAGCTCGCTGGCGAATGTTCAAGGGCTTTCTGGCGGCAACCCTACCTTTAAGCGCGTTGGCCTTCATTTTTGTCCCGACCTGGCCCCTGGAATGGCTGAAAGTGCTGGGCTGGCTCACCGCTAACGATGAGACCACCCATATTGAGTATATTGCCGCGCTGGGCTGGCTGGGTTGGCTGGTAGCAGGCTTGGTGGTAGGGCTGAACGGTTGGGTCTGGTGGAGAGCGGCCCACACCTCGGAGAGCGACCCTGAGCGTACCTTTCAACTGGGACTGGCTTTGGCGGTTGGGATAATGAGCTCGTTATTTTTGCTGCCCCGCACCGGAAGTTATGACCATATCGCCTGCTATCTGCCGTTAACTTTTAGTTGGGGATATGTAGCTTCTCATTGGAAGCAGCCCTGGCGCAACCTTGGGCTTGGTCTGGGAGTTTTAATTTTGTACGCCGCATCGGTGATTTATCTGAAGGTGCAGGGCAACGAGGTTTTTGCGGCGGTACTGGCCTTAAGCGCGCTTTATACGGCTCTGGTTGCCTGGAGCCATAACTCAAAGAATAACATAACGGGTCAGAATCAAAACGTGCTATAATTATCGGGCATTTTAGCCTGAAAGAAAATATGTTCGCTGTGGAACAAATGAGGAAATTATGGATTTGCGCTTAACGCCCGAACAGGAAATGATAAAGCAGATGACGCGAGAGTTCGCCGATAAAGAGCTATTGCCCACCGCAGCCTATTACGACGAACGTCAGGAATTCCCCACCGAACTCTGGAAAAAGATGGGCACACTCGGCCTGATGGGATTGTTAATCCCCGAAGAATGGGGCGGGGCGGGCGCGGATACGGTCAGTTATGTGCTGGCTTTGGAGGAAATTGCGCGGGGCAACCCGGCCCTTAGCACCGCCATGTCAGTTACAAATTCGCTAACAGCCTATGGCATTTGGCGGTTTGGCAGCGAAGAACAAAAACGCCGCTTTTTAGTACCCCTGACTCAGGGTGAGAAGTTGGGCGGTTATTGCCTGACCGAGGCCAATAGTGGCAGTGACGCGGTTAAAATGCAAACGGTGGCGGTTAAAAAGGGCGATAAATATATTATGAACGGCACGAAATTATTTATCACCAACGGTCTGTCGGGTCATATTTACCTGACCTTTGCCGTTACCGACAAAACCAAAGGCTCAAACGGCATCACCTGTTTTATCGTTGAGAAGGGCTTGCCGGGGTTCAAGGTGGGTAAGAAGTTCGATAAACTGGGGATGCGAGCCAGCGATACCACCGAAATAATTTTTGACGAGTGTGAAGTGCCGGAGAACTATCGGCTGGGCGAAGAAGGGGCGGGCTTCAAGCTAGCGATGGAGTTGCTGGACGGCGGACGGGTCGGGATTGCGGCCCAGGCGTTGGGGATTGCTCAGGCTTCCTATGAATTCGCCCGTCAGTATGCCACTGAACGCCAGCAATTCGGGCGGAAAATCTATGACTTCCAGGCGATACAGTTTATGATTGCCGATATGGCAACCCGTATCGAAGCTTCTCGTCTGCTTGTGCATAAAGCCGCCAGTCGCCGCGACCAGGGCTATAAAATCGGCCTCGAAGCCAGTATGGCTAAACTGTTCGCCAGCGAAACAGCCATGAAAGTCGCAACCGATGCGGTGCAAATCTTCGGGGGCTATGGCTACATCAAAGAGTTCCCAGTGGAACGCTATTTTCGGGACGCTAAGGTGACTGAGATTTACGAGGGTACCAGCCAGATTCAACGGCTGGTTATTGCCAAAAATTTATTGAAGGCTCTGGCCTGAGTGGTTGTCAAACCTAACCCCCTAGCCTCCTTCCCTGCTACGTAAGGGGGAACAAAACTTTTATAGTTAAAGTTCGTAAAAGGTCTAACAAAGCTTATTTGAAGGGTAATTTGAAGCATTTAGCCGGCTTGAGCTGGCTTGGTTAAAGTAGCTCGGTGATTTATCGCCGAGTGGTTTAACTTTACAGAATGGTCTCACCCCTTACACCTTCATAGGGGAGAGGTTTAAATCAGTTGGAGGGTTCTTGTCTCAAATTTCCCAATCGCGGTTGCCAGGGGGAAATCCTGGCAACCTGCCACAAAAACAAATTGACGCCTTGAAAAAATCCGATAGTCGCCAAGCGGCCCCGCTTTTCACGGCTGTCTGGCTGTTCCTGATAATGGCAGCGGCCATGCTGGTGTACGCGATTAATCGGCGGGGGGCCTTTCTGGCTGACGATTATATTGTCATCAACCAGCTAACCTTTACTAATACTTCTTTTTTTGATAATCTGGTCTGGTTCTGGCGTGATTGGGGGGTGGGGGTACAATTTTACCGCCCCTGGATTCGCCTTTCATATTATTTCCAGTTTTTAGTCTTTGGCGACACTCCCTATGGCTGGCATCTCTTTTCGGTATTTTTACATATTGTGAATAGCTGGTTGGTCTTTGCCATCGCCTGGAAAGTTAGTCGCCGCAAAGCCGCCGGAGTAGTAGCGGGTCTGGTTTTCGCCCTGCAACCGATTCATACCGAGCCCATCTCCTGGATTAGCGGGCAAACCGACCTGTGGGCTACTTTGTTTGTGCTGGCAAGTGCCTATTGTTGGATAAGCTTTCGGCAAAACGGAAGCCAGGGGCGAGCTTGGTATTGGTGGTCAATCGGGCTGTTCGGGCTCGGCCTCTTGTGCAAAGAGGTGGTAATAGCCCTGCCTGTGGCGGTACTGGCCTACGACTTTGTGACGGGCGGGATAGACCGCATCCGCCAGCACGATGACGACCAACCCGGCCTGATTGGGCGGATGGTCAGGTTGCACAGCCCTTTCTGGATAATTTTGGTGCTTTATTTTATCCTGCGTTTTGTGCTATTCCAGGGGTTGGGCGGCTATACCCCCGACCCCGGCCAAAAAATAGACCTGGCTCTTTTCCTTAAAAGTAACCTTAGCTGGCTGGCCCAACCTTTTAAGTTAGGTGGCACTTCCGGCCTGATAACTATCGGGTTAGTACTGTCCTTTCTGGCCCTGACGGGAGTGCAGGAGCGCGAACGGCATCGCTTGCGGCACGGTTTATCGCTGGAGGAAAATGCTTTACCCCCTCCCCATCCGGCCCAACCCGACGAGGAACTGGACGACCCCTACGCCGCCGCCCGTCCCGCCACCAATAATGGGCTGGTTGAGTCGCCCGTCATCTACGAAGATGGCCCGCCCGTGCCTTATTACAGCCTACGGATGGCGGGGTTTGGGTTTCTGTGGGTAATGATTTTTCTGCTGCCAACGGTGCTAAGTCTGCCAGCCGAGCGTTTCACCTACTTACCAAGCGTGGGCTTTGCCCTATTTTTGAGCGCGGCTCTGGCTACCTTTAGTCACGATACTCATCTGGGGGATACCCGTAGCGGCTGGCGCAAACGGTTTGATTATTTGTTTGACCTGGGATTGTGGCTCAGGGTTAGCGCGATTGTAGTGGTGCTGACAGTTTATACCATTAGCGGAACCAATCGGGTGCAAAGCTGGCTAAACGCGGGGGATAGTGCCCGCCACGTTTTAGATCTGACCAAAGCGGTCATTCCAAGCGTGCGGAATTTTGACCGTTTTATTAGCGAAGGTGTGCCGGACAGCAATAACGAAGCCCTGATTTTCCGCACGGGCTATCGGGACGCAATTCAATGGCTCTATAAAAATAGTAGTCTGGATGCCGAGAAGGTTGAGCGTCTGCCCATAACCGCCGACCGCTTGCGTAACACAATTTTTTTGGAATATCGGGGGGAGCGGCTGATTAATCATCAGGAAGTACAGGCCACCCTGACCCAACGTAACGAGCTACGCAAGCAGGAAAAAAGCTTTATGATGTGGGACTTTACCAAACAGGTTCCCAGTGCCGTTTCGGGCACCTGGTTTGAGCCGGGCAGCACCGGCACGTTACAGAACCGCGAAAATATCGGGCTGGTGGTGCAAGCCTTTCGGAGTGCCGAGCTGCAAAGTCCCGAAATTACCTTGCCCGCCGTTCAGCTTGGCAGTCTGGAAATTACTATGAAGGCTGACCCCAAAGGAAGAGCCTATCGCGGTGAGGTGGTTTGGACGGCAGGTGGGGCTAACCCCGGCAATGCCGCTCGCGCAAGTGTGGGTTTTGATATTATGGCGGACGGTCAGTATCACACCTATAAAGTTACCCCGGAAAGCAATATTACTTTTGCTTACGCCGATACTGTTGCGCGAGTCCAGCTTAAAATCCCCGACGGTCTGGACGAAATCATTATCCAAAAAATTGAACAGTTTCAGATTCCGGTTGAATACAAACCGATTCAGAGGTGATTACTCCCCAGCCCTAAAGAGCGGGGCCTTACGCGAATTATGGTAAATGATTAGAGTTTATAATTGGTTACATAAGAGTTGGGGACAATCTCGTTTATATATCCTCGACTTATTAGATGCAACCCGTCAAAACCAGACGGTTACTTCGAGCCCGCCCCTTCCGGCAATTGACCCCGAAACAACTGTTACGGTTGATATTATTAAACATTTTCCTTCCACTGCTTTGCGCAATCATCGCACGGTAGAGGTTTTTTTGCCGCCGGGTTATGCCGCCGATACAACTCGCCATTATAAAGTGTTATACGCTAACGATGGGCAGGATATGAGTGCCCTGGAGCTAAAAACGAGTCTGGAGCAGCTTTACTCTGAAGAAAAAATCGAAAAGATTATTGTAGTGGCAATTTTTGCGACTCACGAGCGGGTCAAGGAATATGGGGTAGAGGGGATTCCTAACAGTCACGGGCAGGGAAATAAAGCCAAAGCTTATGGGCAATTTCTCCTGGAAGAGGTAATGCCCTATATTCAGCGCAATTACCCGGTGTTGGAGGGAGCGGCTAATACCGCCATTATGGGGGCATCGCTGGGTGGGTTAGCGGCTTTTGACCTGACCTGGCAACATTCGGACCTGTTTGGCAAGGTGGGAGTGTTCTCCGGCTCGTTCTGGTGGCGTTCGGATGATAGTAGCGCAGCCGCCAAACAAAAGTCGCGGATTATACATAACGTGGTGCGGGAAAGCAGCAGGCGTGAAGGGTTGAAAATGTGGTTTCAGGCCGGAACCGAGGACGAAACCAATGACCGGGATGGTAACGGCGTTATTGATGCTATTCAGGATACCACCGAGCTAATGGACGAGCTCCGACTCAAGGGCTATCAGGATGGGCTTGAAATGGTCTACCGTGAAATAGAAGGCGGCAAGCATAATCAGGCGACCTGGGCCGAGGTTTTGCCCGAATTTTTGATTTGGGCCTTCCCAGTCTAAATTATCCAAAATCTGAAATCGGATTTCTGAAATTGGTAAATGTTAGTTTTCGCCCTTTTGCTGGCGTAGCAGTTCTTCTAACTCGGCTATCCACACTTGAGCAGCTTGATGAGCCTGGGTTGCAGCTTCGGCCTCAGTCAATCGCGGCTGCCCATCCTGGTCATAAATCCACAAATACTTCCCGTCCTCCACTAGCCAACTATTTAGCTCATTACTCCTTAACCAGCCCGGTTCATCCTGGATTAGGGCAATCGGCTGCCTGTTTTCGTCATACCGCCAGCCTAATAACCTGCGCTGCTCCCCCTGTCATAGCCGCTCCTTGAAGGGATCATAGGCAAAATATTCTTTTACCCCTATGCGTCCATATAGCTGAGGTTTCTGCGATTCGCCCTGCTGGATGAGTTCACCGAGGAAGTTTTCACCAACCAGCTAAAAGGCCGTAAGGGAGCGTTAAAACCGCTTTTGCTAAACCAGAATTTGCTGGTGGGCCTGAGCAATATCTACGTGAACGAAGCCCTGTGGGTTAGCAAGCTCCATCCCCATCGTCAGCCGAAGAACGCCACGAACTTTATCTGGCGATTCGGCAAGTCCTGAACAGTGCCGTTGAGAAACGAGGAACTACCCTGAGCGATTAGCTGGATGGCGAGGACCAAAAAGGGCGCAATCAGGAGCTTCTAAAGGTGCACGAGCGCGAGGGGCAGCCCTGTTACAGGTGCGGCACTCCGATTGTAAAGAATAATGTGGGGCAGCGCGGGACTTACTTCTGCCCGGTTTGTCAGCCCGCCCCAGAAGGCGTAATAATGAATTATCCGCCGAGCCGTAGCCGCTCAACCCGCCCGTATAGGTCACAAACCCACCCCTACACATTTTTTCGCATTGTAGTCAGCCGTCCTTAGTATAACAAGGAACTTTTCTTCAATTTGCCTTGCCTACTATGGTGTTAATTTAACTCCAAAGATAGGCCAATTTAGGCTCGGAATGGCATAGTTTTTGCAATAATATGAATAACGTTTGGACTGTCAGCTAAAAAAGGAGTAAAGCATTGAGTGAAAAAAGTATAGTTAAAAACGGGTTCGGTATAAATAAACTCGAACAGAAATTACCAGATTTAGTCTATTCTACCTACCGGGATTGGGAACGCCAGCCGGAACTACATATTTCAGAAAAAGCAACTGATGTTGAAACAGCCGCGAAACGTTATTTACTCTATATAATGCTGCCAGCCTGGTTTGCGCCGGGTATACTTGATTATATTATGCACCGCCGTACAAAAATCGAGAAAACCAGTGGGCTTGGTGAGTCACTAATTCACTGCTTGATGATGACGGAAGTGGGCATTCCATCAGTAATGACAATGCTGCTAAAAGTTAACCCTCTAATGCTAACCCTGATGAGTGGGGCAACACTGGCCCATGAAATCACTGCTATCTGGGATGTACGAGCAGCCGTAGATGGAGGGCGAGAAGTAACTCCCACTGAGCAGCACATCCATAGTTTCCTGGAAGTAATGCCCATTATGGGGCTTTCTATTACGGCTATTTTACATTGGAATCAAGTGCAGGCACTTTTTGGCCGGGGCAAGGAAAAACCTGACTGGTCGCTACGCTGGAAAAAACCGCGACTTTCAAAAGGCTATTTGCTATCAATTCTTCTTTCGATATTTGGTTTTGTTGTTTTACCCTATGGTGAAGAAGTTATACGCTGTTTGAGAGCTAAACCAAGTTCAAATTAAAAAGGTTGGAAATGTTGGGGCGGGTTTTCCCCCTGAGCATATGAGGAACAGGTCAACCCACTCGGATAGGTCAAAGAACCCCCACAGTTAGACGCTCTTTTCAGAAATTGATGTTTTCTATCAATATGAAATAGTCTCAATTTATTCTCTGTTCTGAAATTGAGCAGAGATTTTTTTATGCTATCATTATAATGTGAAGATTGGACAATCTCTAACAAAACTGGACTGATTTTTTCTTATACATAAATTGTTTTACGGAGGGTACGAGCGTGGAACGAGACGAGTTTATAATGCAGGTCTTATCAACCATAGACGAGGCTGAGGTAATGACGATTTTCTTCCCAAACCTGGCTAAGGCATTGGTGGTAGACACCCGCGCTGGTATGGAAGACAAACCTCTGATACGTGTGATGAATCAGGTTAATTCGATGGAAGAACGCATGGGCAGCCTAGAAAAGATGCGCCCAAGTCTGGGGCGGGTACGCAGCATTGCCGGTATTCCCTGGACCAAATCCATCCGTACCCTGCGCGACAACGAAATTATTGAACGCCTTGTACAACGCCTGGTGATGGCCGGGCTGCCCACTTCCGAGGCTAATCAGATTTGCGCCGATGCCTTCCGCAAGTTGGTTGAGGTTGAGCAAGCTCAGTGGATTGACCTGATTAAGGGCCACAACCCTCTGTACAAAACCATCTGGCAAGCCCCTAGCATTCGCTAGTTTTTGGAATTACTAACCTGCCAACCCTTCTGTTTCATCGCTGATTGCGGTATCCTGTTTTACAGGGTGCCGCATTTTGGTTTTTGGAGGGCGAGGAGCTAGTTAAATGGTTTCGGCTGGGTTGAGCTAAAATTATTCATCACGAAGGCGCAAAGGTTTAATTATTTGAAGGCTGGACATAATTCGTAGGTACCCGAATGGGGGATGGGGAATTCGTAGGGACAGGCCTTCTGCCTGTCCGGGATTTGTTTATGTCTAGCCTTCAATTATTTATTCTGGCGAACTTGGCGGTTCAATTTTCATTGCACTTGCTCCGCCCAGGTTAGTCTCGTCGGGCCACCCGCATCTTTATTCCACCTTTGGGGCGCAATGTAACCACCAATTCCGGCTGAATTGGCTGGGGATGCAGCAGTTGAAAATGAACTTTCTGGATGATAGTTGCCAGAACCAATTGCCCTTCCATCAAAGCGAAATGATTTCCGATACAAACCCGATGGCCCGCTCCAAACGGAATATAGGCATGGCGCGGGAGTTTCTGTTCATTCTCAGGGGTAAACCGCTCCGGCTCGAAACGCTCCGGGTGCGGGAAATTGTCGGGGCGGTGGTGCATCAAATATTGGGAGAACATCACGATAGTGCCTTTTGGGATGGGGTAACTCCCTAACTCGGTATTCCGTAACGCTCCCCGGAAAATAATCGAAGAGGGCGGATAAAGACGTAAGGCCTCCTTCAAAACCTGTAAAGTATAGGGCAAATGGGGAACGGTAGCATAGGTGGCAGGCTTCCCTTTTAGCACATTGTCCACCTCGTTTTGAACTTTGGCGTAAATCTCCGGGTGGGTAGCCAGCAAATAAAAAGCCCAGGAAAGAGCGCGAGCGGTAGTTTCGTGTCCCGCCAGAAAGATGGTGGCAGTTTCATCATGAATCTGGCTATCGCTCATTTCATTGCCATCTTCATCGCGGGTCCCTAGAAAAACCGAAAGGAGATCGCCTCTATCTTCCTCGGCCTCGCGCCGTTCGTCAATAATAGTCTGAATTTTTTGTTTGATATAGGCTATCGCCTTGCGGGTGCGAAGGCTGCGGGGGGTAGGCACAAAAAGCGGTAGCGGGAAAAGGCTGGTGGTAGAATATTTACTCCATTGCAAGCCTAACTCAATCGCCTGCCCTAGCTGGTCGGCCTCGCCCGATATTTCGGTATCAAGCATAATTTTACTGACAATATTCAGGGTGATTTCCATCATTTCCTTGCCAAGTTCGATGATTTCGCCCTCCTCCCATTCGTCCTGGGCCTCGTCAGCATAGGAAACCATCGTATCAGCATAACCACAGATATGGCGGGGTTGAAAATGGGGAGCCATCAACTTGCGCTGCTGATGATGTAATTTACCCTCGCTATTGAGCAAGCCGTTACCTACAAGCGGGCGGAAAAGTCCCCGTTGCAAGCCGGATTTATCGAAATCGTTGGGATGATCGACCAATAAGTTGTTAACCAATTCTGGCGAGTTTATTAATACTATTGGAAAAGGCCCCATCCGAAACCTCACGATTTCGCCGTACTCCTGGGTCAATTTACTAAAAAATTTTAGAGGGTCTTTGCGGTAAATCAGATAAGTTTTATAGGCTGGCAAGTTTTTTGCGCGTGGTATTTCGCGTTTGGTTAGAAGCGTGCTACTCATTTCGGGAATACTCCAAAAATCTATTAATCCAGGGCGAAGGTTAGAAAGAATTGCAATTATGTACACCGTGATTTTTATCCCATTGTAACGGGTGGCAGCCCAAATGCCAAATCTGATTATCCCAAGTCATCTCAAAAGGAGGTTGCCTACGAATTCCCCAACATCCTGTTCATCCTTGTTAATAAAAATTCGGGCGGGGCAACCCTGCCCCTACGGTTTCGGTGGCAGGGCGGTGCGCGAATCGCCCCTACGAATTATCGCATCTGCCCCATTTCATCCTTCATCCTTACTGTCAGGTTGTGATATACTTAGGGCTATTGGTTAACAGCATGAAAGTGGTGGATTTAGATTAATGTCGGTATTAAACGTATATAAACTCTCAAAATCATATAATATTTACCCGGTTTTTAAGGATGTCACCTTCCAGATAAACGAGGGCGAAAAAGTTGCCCTGGTGGGGGTGAACGGCGCGGGAAAAAGCACCCTATTACGGATAATTGGCGGGGAAGAAAGCCACGACGGGGGCGAAATTGCGGTACGGCGGGGCATGAAAGTGGCCTACCTAGCCCAGGAAGCCACCTTCGACACCGATAGAACCCTTTATGCCGAGATGTTAAGTGCCTTTGATGAGGTACGGGCGGTGCAGGCCGAAATAACCCGCCTGGAAGAATTGATGGCTTCTAATGCCAACCATAACGGGCCGGATTGGGATGCCCTGATGGAGCAATACGGTGATTTAACCCATCGTTTTGAGATGGCGGGTGGCTATGACTACGAGGTCAGGGTAGGGCAGGTACTAACCGGGTTAAATTTCCCGTCGGAGTTCTGGGATAAACCCGTCAGCCAGTTTAGCGGCGGACAGAAAACCCGCGCCGCTCTTGCTCGAACACTGCTAACCGGCCCCGACCTGCTTATGTTGGACGAACCAACCAACCACCTTGACCTCAAAACTCTGGAATGGCTGGAAGATTTCCTGAGTAGTTGGCCCGGCACGCTGATTGTTATCAGTCACGACCGTTTCTTTCTGGATAAAGTAGTAACGCGGGTGCTGGATTTAAGTTTTGGGATTGTGGACGACTATCCCGGCAACTACACCAAATATTTGCTGTTAAGGTCGGAACGCCTGGAACGACGTTTGGCGGAGTATGAGGCTCAACGCGAACATATCGCCAAAACCGAAGATTTTATCCGGCGTTACAAAAATGGTCAACGCTATCGCCAAGCGCGGGGTCGCCAGAAACAGCTAGACCGCCTGCAACGGGTGGCCCGCCCCAAAGAACGCGACAAATTACATCTGGCTCTCGAAGGCGATTTGCGGAGTGGGCGTTTGGTGTTTGCCACCGAGGATTTAGTGGTGGGCTATCGAGCCAAAGGTACTACTAAGACTCTGTTCAAATCCCCCGACCTGGAAATCGAGCGGGGGGAGCGGGTCGCCATTATCGGGCCAAACGGGAGCGGCAAATCCACCTTCCTCAAGACTATTATGGGCGAGATGACTCCTTTGGGTGGTCTGGTTGAGACTGGCACGAACGTGCGGGTGGGTTACTACGCCCAGTCCCACGAAGGGCTGAATTTCAAGAACTCGGTGCTGGAGGAAATTTTGTGGGCCGCCCCGATGAGTGAGGCTGCCGCTCGTAACTTCCTGGGACGGTTCTTATTTAGTGGAGATGATGTCTACAAACAGGTGGGCGAACTTTCGGGCGGGGAACGCAGCCGGGTTGCCCTGGCAAAACTGACCTTGACCAAAGCTAATTTCCTGATTTTGGACGAACCGACTAATCACCTTGATATTAACGCCCGCGAGGCTCTGGAAGAACTCCTGAGCGAGTACAACGGCACGATTTTGTTTGTCTCGCACGACCGTTACTTTATTGACGCGCTGGCCTCACAGGTCTGGGCGATTAATAACGAAGGCTCTTTAACTTCCCATTTGGGTAATTATACCGATTACCTGAGTTGGTTGAGTCGCGCCAAACAACGCGAGGAAGAAGCCCGCCGTGAGTCTGCTAAAATTATTCCGGGTGGGGGTTCGGCAACTAAAAACGGGCATAGCAATCCTCCAATTACTAATGGCGTGGCTAACTCTAATGGCAGTACCAAAGTTGCGGGCAAAGAGGACAAAGCCCGTCTTAAAAAAGTATCCCAACTTGAAGGTGAAATAAGCCAGCTTGAGCAACGTTTGAATGAGCTTACCGAGCAAATGAATCAAGCCAGTGCCAGCCAGGATGTAGCGGCAATTACCCGGTTAGGCCAGGAATATCAGGAAACCAGCGCGAAACTTGAGCAGCTTTATGCCGATTGGAACACTATAGCTAGTTAAATAGTCACACAAAACTATCCAGGAGAGAATCAAGGAATGGCTTACCAGTATATTTTGTTTGATCGTAACGAGGGCATTGGTACTGTAACCTTAAACCGCCCTACCCAGCTTAATGCTTTTATTCCCCAAATGCTGGATGAGCTTACTAGCGTTTTCAAGGGCATGGAGCGAGACCCGGAGGTGCGGGTAATTATTCTTACCGGGGCGGGCAAGGCTTTCTGCGGGGGCGAGGATTTCAAAAGCCGGGCCGAGGCTGAGGTTCAGTCCGAGCCAACCACCCCACCCAACCCCTATAGTTATAACCCTAATCCAATTGCTCCGCCTTCGCCGCTGGCTTCTCCCAGCTATTCGCCCCTGAATCCCGGCCCACCGCCGATGTATTCCAACCCTAATTCCAACTCAAATCCAACTCCGGCTCCAATTTATAATCCAACTCCAGCCCCGATTAGCCCAGAGCCTTATGCGCCAACCTCCTCCTCCGGACCGATTTCTTTGCCAAAGACTCCGGCGATTACCGAGCAAAATTTACGGGCTTATAATCCGCTTATTCGCCAGATTCGGCGACTGGAAAAGCCAGTGATTGCGGCCATAAACGGGGTCGCCGCGGGAACAGGTTTAGGTTTAGCCCTAGCCTGCGATATTCGCTATGCCAGCGAGAAGGCCCGATTTATCGAGGTTTCCACCCGTGTAGGCTTAATGCCGAGTGGGGGCAATGGTTATTTCCTGCCGCAATATATCGGCCTTAGCAAAGCCCTGGAACTGGCTTTCGCCGGGGACGAAATGACCGCTACTGAAGCCGAACGTTTGGGATTAATTAGCAAGGTGGTATTGGGCGAAGGTTTGCTGGATGAAACCCGAAAACTGGCGGCGCGACTCGCAAAAGGCCCTACCCGCGCTATCGGCCTGACCAAAGCCATGATGTACAATTCGCAGAGCCTTAACCTGGAAAAAGCCCTGGAGTTAGAATCGCAATTGTTGGAGGAAGCAGCCCGTTCCGCCGACTACAAAGAGGGCTTAAAGGCCTTTTTGGATAAACGCAGCCCTAATTTCAAGGGGAAATAATGAGCTGGGGCCTGGGGATAGGGGATGGGGGACTGGTAAATCCAAACTCAGGGGAGACCTTAACCTGGTGAAAGAGGGCAGATACGGCAATCTGCCCCTATATTTAAATCCTCCCAAACCTATTGATTATTACCAGGCTGCCTGTAGTTAGTTTTCAGTTTAATTAAGAGCGATTGAAGAGTCCAAAATTTTTTCTGGCCTTTAGAAAAATCACCGCCAACAAACACCGTTAATTTAGTAGCAGTCATCACACAGCTAAATGAATTGCCAACCACCATTTGCTTTGCTAATATTTAGCCACGCTCTTTTCTACCAAAAATTAAAAGCAACACTCGCTGGCGAAGTGAGTTTCCTATTGCTATTTACAAAAAACCAAATCAGAAAGGACTCAAGTAATGGCCTTCAAAGTTGAAACCGGCCTTTATTCGCCAAAGTTGGATGAAATAACCAAAGCTGCCAAGTATGCAGAGGAAATTGGTTATGATGGATTCCATACTTCCGAAACTGCCCATGACCCCTTCTTACCCCTGGTGCTAGCCGCCGAACATACTAACCGCATTAGACTTGGAACCGCAGTCGCTATCGCATTTCCTCGAAGCCCAATGATTACCGCTATGATGAGTTGGGATTTACAGCACTATTCCAAAGGGCGTTTTATATTGGGATTGGGAACACAGGTTAAGGGGCATAATGAGCGCAGATTTAGTGTGCCCTGGACTGCACCGGCCCCGCGCATCAAAGAGTATATAGAAACCTTGCGAGCGATTTGGGACTCTTTCCAGAATAATACTAAACCAGCTTATAACGGTCAACATTATCAATTTTCTCTGATTAACCCAACCTTTAACCCAGGCCCAATCGATCATCCTAACATTCCGGTTCATCTGGCGGCTGTGAACGTTGGTAACGCTCGGACTGCGGGTGAGGTGGCTGATGGTATCCGGCTACACGGTTTTAACACTATGAGTTATGCCAGAGAAGTATTATTACCTGAAATCGAAGAGGGGTTACAGCGCAGTGGTCGTAGCCGTAGCCAATTTGAAATCTGGGGCGGTGGTTTTCTGGCAACTGGCAAAGACTCAGCGACAGTAGAGCGCAACCTTGAAGAGGTTAAACGCATGATTTCGTTCTATGGTTCAACTCGCACCTATCATAATGTTCTTGAGCATCACGGCTGGCAAGAGATTGGCGAAAAACTACACGACCTAAGCGTAAAAGGCAAATGGAACGAGATGCCTAAGTTGATTACTGAGGAAATGGTCGAAGAGTTTGCAGTGGTAGCAACCTATGATAATGTAGTCGAAAAGATGCGCAAACGCTATGGAGGAATTGTTAATTGTATTGATTTTACTGATTACGCCGACCTGGTGGAGGATCAAGATTTACTAAAGCACCTGGTAAAGGAACTGCAAATTGACTGAGGCGTAGTAGATAAGATGATTGAACTGACTCCCAGGCCAATAACCGGGTTGGAAAGAATATTACTTCGTAGCATCCTTCGCTTGCTATTCCTGTTAAACTTCCGAAGACGACACGCCCAATTGTGCCTTGAAAAAATCGGGGAGTTAAAATTTGTAATAACACCTCAGGTTTTTAACCCCAACCTGTTTGGCAGTAGTCGCTTCCTGCTAGAATATTTAGGTAAATTTTCTGTCAGAGAAGGTTACCGAGTGTTAGATATGGGCTGCGGAAGCGGTATATTGGGTATCGCCCTGGCCTGCCGGAAAGCTGAAGTAATTGGTTCTGATATTAACCCGGAGGCGGTCTGGCTTGCCGAAGTCAACGCCCACCTAAACGGTTGTGAAACTCATTATCAGGCCAGAAATGGTTCGCTATACGAAACGGTAGCCGAAGGTTCGGAAAAGTTCGACCTGATTGTGATGAATCCCCCATATTATCCTCACCAACCCCGAAGCCCACTGGAGCAGGCATTTATGGCAGGGCCGGGGCTAGAGGTTTTGCGGGGAATGATAAGCGGGTCAGCCGCCTATCTCAAAGAGGAAGGCTGTGCTTTGATGGTGGTCAGTTCTACCATTGCCCTTACCCCATGCTTGCAAGAGGCTGAACATGCAAGGCTTGCCTGGAAACTGGTAGCCAAACGCCGTTACTGGGCGGAATGGCTGCTAATTTACCAGTTTCGGCCTAACAAGCGAGCCGTTTAGTGCTAACCAAGCGTTCGCGCCTCCCTTTTCACTTCGGCCTTTTGTTGCTTGCCCAAATTTATAACCAACTTCTTTTAGGTATAGCCGGATTACTAATAATACGTATCCTCAGCCCCTCAGAATATAGCCAGTATACCCTGGCAGTGGCAGGGCTAAATATAGGCGCAATCCTGGCAGATTCAGGACTAGCCGCCCACCTGAACCGGGAAGCGGCGCGAAACTCTGAAGGAAAAACTCGCCTTATCTGGCAAGCGGCTTTACAAGTCCGATTAAAAATAGTGCTGCTGGTTGGGTTACTCACTTTTGGTCTAGTCTGGCTGGTGCCTTCGCTGGGCCAACCGGGGTTGGCGGCAATTGCAAGCCTCGCTTTGTTTCCCCTGGGTGTTTCCTCCTTGACCTTTTCCCTGATTAATGGTCAGGGGAAAATCAATTTAAGTGCAATTTTGAGCTGTCTCACTACGACCTTGAATTTTTGCTTGACCCTGGCAATCCTGCTATGGCAGCCATTAGCCCTAACCTTATTACTGGCTAACCTGGTTATAAGTATAGCATCCGCCGTGTTAGTGTCTACTCAGGTTAATTTGCGCCTCGATAACTGGAAGGTGGCAAGTGCCGCCTACCCCACAATTGCACTACTTAAGGCCGGGTGGGGGTTTCTCCTGATTGGCCTAGCCTCTATTTTTTTCCAATATGCCGACATTTATCTGGTTTCAGCTCTGATTGGCGGAAACGCGGTGGCGGAATATGGCGCGGCTACGCGGTTGCTGAACCTGTTAATCATATTACCGACAGTTTGGGGTATTGCCGCGATGCCTCGTTACGCGCCCTCACCCTTTCAACGCAAACGTGAGCTTAAAAACTGGTCAATTGGTTTAACCGCTCTCGGAATTTTGCTGGCACTTGCCGGCCTGTGGCTGACCGCACCAATTATTGAGCTAATGTTTGGACAAAAATATAGCCAAATAATCCCGGTATTGCAAATATTAGGTTGGGCGGGAGCGGGCATTTTTGCCTGTGCAGGGCCGGTGACCTGGTTGACAGTAACCAATCGCCAATATAATATCTTGCTGGCGTTGGTGGTGTCAGATTTAGTTGGTCTTGGGCTTGGCCTATTCCTGGCTGGTTACTTACAACTAGGGCTAAATGGGATTGCCCTGGCTCGCGTCTTTAGTAGCTGGCTATTGTTCGTCTCATATCTGTCTTTCGGCCTTTTCACCAATCCTATTTCTAATAACTAGAGCCAAACCCCACTGCTATTGCTTAAACTGGTAAAATCAATTGTTCCTATAACTTCTAAACCTCGTATCTAAAGTTAGTATACGGAAACGTCCCAGCTTCTATTTAGCAACTATCACTAAACAAAGAGCCTGTTATGAATAGAACTTTGCGCCTCTGGCCTTCCGACCAGCAGTTTTATATGGGTATTTACCTGAAGTTGGGTTCGGAAATTGCCGGACGTTTATGCCAGTTAGGGTTTATTGTACTGGTAGCCCGTTCGCTTGGGCCGGGGTTATTCGGTCTCTATAGTCTGGCGATATTTTGGGGTTTTCTGGCGGGGCAGCTTGCCGATGGCGGCTTACATCTGCTGATTAATCGGGAAGAAGTCAAAACAAAGGGCTATCTGGCTAAGAGCGCACTTCTGGTAAAAATTCGTTTAGCCTTGATATTAGCTCCGGCTCTGGGGTTGGTTAGTTTCGTTGTAACAACCCATCCCTTAGAAGTCCTGGCTATTTGGGCAGTGGCCTATAGTTTTGTTATTTATTCTTTCGCCGAATATGGTTTTAGTTTATTACGAGCGCAGGGGCAACTGGCACAGGAAGCGGCTATTGCCCTTATCGGCAGGGTATTACTATTAGTGAGTGCCCTGGGCGGCAGCTGGATTGGGTTCAGCGGGTTGGGTTGGGTGGCTCTGGTGCAGCTAGCGGTAAATTTTTCGGTGGCAGGGCAAACCCTTTATTTCACCAGGCCACTCTGGTCAAGCGCACCGTCCAGCTCTAGTGAGTTACTCTGGAAAACCTGGAAAAAGGCATTTCCGTTTGGCCTGGGATTGATACTTTCGCTGTTGGCCTTCAGGGTAGATATGATGATAATGGGAATATTCCGAAACGAAGCCGAGGTAGGCAACTATAGCGCGGCCTATCGTTTATTTGAACCCTGTCTGATGTTACCCGCCGTAATACTGGCAGGCTGGTTTCCCAGGTTAGTCAAAGCTACTCAATTACCCGATAGATTTAAGGAATTGAGCAGGAAATTACTCCTGTTACTGGGCGGGCTGGCAGTAATTGTTATGGGCTTCAGACAGTCCCTCAATTGTGTGGTAAAAGCCGTGAGTGAGGCTTTAACCAGCGGCACTTAGACAAGTTAATCATCACGAATTGCAACCAGGGTAGGCCATTTAACTCTAGCCCAGCCAGCTCAACCGGGCTAAAACCTTC